>NZ_CP110136.1:3600000-4200000 GCF_025979705.1 Hymenobacter sp. YIM 151858-1 | reverse complement strand
ACCGCGCCGACATCTTCTACGACGAAAACAACCTGCGCTTCCCGGCCAACTACCGCGACAAGTTCTACCGCCTGGCGCAGAGCTACGTGGATGCCGGCAACCTGCCCAAAGCCAAGGAGGTAATGGACTACTGCTTCAAGGTGATGCCCGACAAGAGCATTCCGTACGACTACTACGTGCCGCAGTTTGTGGTGCCGCTGGTGAAAGTAGGCGAAACGCAGAAGGCCAACGAAATCATGGACACCATGACGAGCCGCGCCCAGCAGAGCCTGGCCTATTACAGCGCCTCACCCGAAGCGGGCCTGTTCGACATGGAAATGCAGCTGAGCCTGCTCACGCTGCAGAGCGTGTACCGCGCCGCCGAGCAAATCGGCGACCGTACGCGCGCCACCCGCGCCCTGCAGCTGCTGCAGCAGTACTACCCGCAGGGCTAGTTTCCACCTCGGCCCTAGGTACCACGCGGCCCCGCCCCCCGGCGGGGCCGCGTTGCTTTTGGGTAGATAACGGGGGAGGCCACTTGCAGCTTTTCAGCCGGTTTGTGTTACTTACCAAACCATGCGTGTGCTACTCGTTTTGCTTTTGCTGTTTGGGGGCGCCGCCGCAAACGGGCAACGCTTGCCTGCGCCTGCTCGCCTGAACCTGGCCGGCCTTTACCAAACGCAGCAACACGCCGTAGCCGAGGCCCGGCGCGAGGGCGACAGTTTGCGCCTGTATGTGCGGTTTCCTAGGTCGGGCGGGGTGCTGCAACCCAGGCAGGGCTTGCGGGTAGTGGCCTGGGCCGGCTACGATGCCCGGCAGCCCCTGTGGCAGGACACCGTGCGGCTGCGTTCCTTTGTTGCCGCCGATGCGGAACAGCCTCCTGTGCTTGACTTCTGCGTACCGGTGGCGGCGCTGCAATCGGCCAAAATGCTGGCGGTGTGGCCCGGCAACGCCATGCCCGACCACCCCGGTACCGCGGCGTGGCTGGCGCTTACGCCCGAGGTACTGAGCCGGCCATTTGTGCTTACCGACTCCAGCAACCAGCCGCTGCTGCGCCGCTACCTGCTGGCCAATGAAGTGGTGCAGATTGATTGCTACGGTCCCGACCGACCTGCCACGCTGCGCCGCTACCCCGCCGACTTCGCCCCTGCCCTGCCGCCCCACACCAACCCCGCCATTCAGGGGGCCAGCAGCCGTACCCTCACGGCGCAAGCCGTAACCAAATTGCGCCCCGGCCAGTGGCTACGCATTACCGAACCGGGGCTTTACACGCTGCAAGTAGCCGATGCTACGCCCCTGGGTTTGCTGGCGCAGCCGCCTGGGTACCCGCTGGTACGAACAGCCCCGGAGCTGATAGAGCCGCTGCGCTACCTCAGTACCTCGGCCGAACGCGAACGGCTATTGCGGGCCGAGTCGCCGAAGCGCGCCGTCGATCAGTTTTGGCTGCGCGCGGCCGCCGATCAGCAACCCATAGCGCGGCAGCTAATTCGCACATTTTACGGGCGGGTCGAAGATGCCAACCGCCTGTTTTCGGCCCACAAGCCCGGTTGGATGACCGATCGGGGCCTGCTGTACGTGGTACTTGGCCCGCCCGAACGCGTACTGCGCACCAGCACCGAAGAACGCTGGGAGTACAACGACCCCGTGCAGGGCGGCCCTTACGTGTTCCGCCCCAAACCCAGTACCTTTGCAGCTGAATACTACGAATTGGTGCGCCGGCCCGAGCACGAATGGCTCTGGTTTCGTGCCGTGGAGCAATGGAGAAAAGGTTTGACCGTCCCGCAGGGGGCCGCCCGATGAACGAAGGCCGCCCCTCCTTTAAAAAATATCCGCCCCGCCAGCAGTCGGCCGAGCGCTCGGCCGATATGATTTTCGGCCTGCGCCCCATCCTGGAAGCGTTGCATGCGGGCAAAACCTTCGAGAAGGTTTTCCTGCTGAAGGGCCAGAAGCACAGCCTGGTGGCCGAAATCAGCGAGTTGGCCCGCGCCGCCGATACGCCGGTTTCGCTGGTGCCCATCGAGAAGCTCAACGCCCTTACCCGCAAAAACCACCAGGGCGCGGTGGCCTTTTTGTCGCCCATCGACTACGCTCCGCTCGACAACCTGCTGGCCGGCTTGTATGAACAGGGCAAGAACCCGCTGGTGCTCGTGCTCGACCGCATTACCGATGTGCGCAACTTTGGCGCCATTGCCCGCTCGGCCGAGTGCCTGGGCGTAGATGCCATTGTGGTACCTAGCCGTGGTGCCGCCCAGCTCAACGGCGACGCGCTCAAGACCTCGGCCGGTGCCCTTACGCGCGTGCCGGTATGCCGCGAGCCCAACCTGCACTCCACCATCCGCCGCCTCAAAGACTCGGGCCTGCAAGTAGTGGCCTGTACCGAAAAAGGCAACGAAACCCTCGAAAAAGCCACCATCGACATGACCGGCCCGCTGCTGGTAGTGATGGGCAGCGAGGAAGACGGCATCAGCCCCGACCTGCTCGAGCTGGCCGACGCCCGCCTGCGCATCCCGATGATCGGCCAGATTGGCTCGCTGAATGTGTCGGTAGCCAGCGGCATTTTGCTCTACGAAGTACTGCGCCAGCGGCTGATCAATTAAAAATGAAGAATTGAGAATTAAAACTGGCCGTTCAAAGTCCCATTAGGAATCATTGAACGGCCAATTTTTTAATTCTCAATTCTTCATTTTTAATTCAATTATACCCTTGTCCTTTCTTGCTCTTTACGTCGGCCACAAAGTCCTTCACGCGTTGCTCCTCGGTACGTTTGCAAATGAGCAGCACGTTGTCGTACTCGGCCACGATGTAGCCCTCTAGGCCTTGCACTACGACCAAGCGCTCGGAAGGTGTTTTGATTACGCATTCGCGCGTGTCGTACAGCAGGGCGTCGCCGTCGACCACGTTGCCATCGGCATCGTGGTGGCCCATACGGTGCAGCGAATCCCAGGTGCCTAGGTCGCTCCAGCCAAAATCGGCGGGCAGCACATACACATTGTCGGCCTTTTCCATCACCCCGTAATCGATGCTGATGTTGCGGCAGCGCGAGTAGGCTTGCTGGATAAAGCCCCGTTCGGCCGGGGTACCCAGGAGCATGCGGCCCTCGTCGAACACCTCGGCAATGTCGGAGAGGTAGTGGTGGAAGGCCCGGAGTATGGAATCGGCCCGCCAAATGAACAGGCCCGAATTCCACAGAAAATCACCGCTTTCCACAAACATGCGGGCCAACTCGGAGTTGGGCTTCTCGGTAAAGGTTTTCACCTTCTTCAGGCCGCCACCCAGCTGCTGCGCCTCGTCGTCGTGGAACTGAATGTACCCGTAGCCCGTGTCGGGGCGCGAGGGCTGAATCCCTAGGGTAATCAGCACATCCTGCGTGCGGGCGGCATCAATTGCGGTCCGGATTACCCCCTGAAACTCGTCTTCCTTCAGCACGGCGTGGTCGGCGGGCGTTACCACTATCACGCCCTGCGGGTCGCGCTGGGCAATGCGGTAGCTGGCGTAGGCAATGCAAGGGGCAGTATTGCGGCCAATGGGCTCGGCCAGAATCTGGTCGGGCGCAATTTCGGGCAGGTGCTGCTGCACCAGGTCTACGTAGTCGCGGTTGGTAACCACGTACACGTTTTCGGGCGGGCAAATGCCCTGAAACCGATCAACCGTAATGCGCAGCATCGATTTACCGACGCCGAGTACATCGTGGAATTGCTTGGGATGGTGAGTACGGCTGAATGGCCAGAAACGGCTGCCAATGCCGCCGGCCATAACCACCAAATAAGGAGCACCGGGAGAAGCCATTGTGCGGTTTGGTTGTGGAGAGAAAGAAGAAAAACCGAGCGGCACCTAGGCGCCTAATATCCGATTTTTCTTCAGCCGAAGAACACCCGGGCTATACCAGCCCTTCGCGCAGCAAATCGTGCAGGTGAATGAACCCCTGGAACTGCCCCGCTTCGGTAACGACCAGTTGGGTAATGTTGCGGGCTTGCATGCGGGCCAGGGCCTCGGCAGCAAACTCCTCGATATCGATGGTTACAGGGTTGGGGGTCATGATGGCGCGGGCCTGCACCTCACCTAGGCGCTCGGGCTCGAAGTTGGTAAGCATGCGGCGCAGGTCGCCATCGGTGATGATGCCTTGCAAGGAGCCGGCGGCGTCTAGTACGGCCGTTGCGCCCAAACGTTTGCCCGAAATCTCCAGAATTATTTCGCGCAGGCCGGCGTTATCGAATACCTGCGGCGCCTGGTTCTGGCGGCTTACGTCGCCCACCTTCAGGTACAGTTTTTTACCTAGGGTGCCGCCAGGATGCAGGTGGGCAAAATCGCGCGAGGTAAACCCGCGGGCCTCCAGCAGCGCCACGGCCAGCGCATCGCCCAGGGCCAGGGCGGCGGTGGTGCTGGTAGTAGGCGCCAGGTTGTGGGGGCAGGCCTCGCGCTCAACCGGGGCGTGCAAGATGAAATCGGCCTGCTTGGCCAGGTACGAGTCGCGGTTGCTCACCAGGGCGGCCATGGGCACCTGCTTGCGGCGCAGCAGCGGCACCAGCACTTTTATCTCGGGCGTATCGCCCGATTTGCTGATGCAGATGACGAAGTCGCCGGCCTGAATCATGCCCAGGTCGCCGTGGATGGCATCGGCGGCGTGCATGAACAAGGCAGGCGTGCCGGTGGAGTTGAGCGTGGCTACCATCTTGCCGGCAATGTGGGCGCTTTTGCCAATGCCGGTAACCACAACCCGGCCTTTGATACCGAGAATACTAGCAACACATTCTTGGAAATCTCCGGTTTGGCTAATAGCCTCGGCTACACCCCGAATGGCCTCTGCTTCTTGCAGAAGCACATTTTTTCCTATGGTATTGACGTCAGTCAACGGTTTCAATCTAAATTTGTCTAGATTGAGCAGTAAAGCCCGAACGTAGTTTTCGCCCGGTTTACCCCTTTGCTCAGCGAGGAAGAACGATGTCAGAAGCAGCAAACACAGCAGAACTTACGGCTCCCGTTAAAAAGGCTGCCAAACCCCTAGGGGCTGATTTGAAGGCCAAGTTAAAGGAAGTTTTTGGCTACGGTCAGTTCCGAGGTACGCAGGAAGCCATCATCCAAAACGTCATCGAAGGCCACAACACCTTCGTGATTATGCCCACGGGGGCGGGTAAGTCGCTGTGCTACCAACTGCCGGCGCTGGTGCTGCCGGGCACGGCCATCGTGATTTCGCCGCTTATCGCCCTGATGAAAAACCAGGTCGATCAGCTCAACGCTTTCGGGGTGAATGCGCAGGTGATGAACTCGACGCTCACCAAAACCGAGGCCAACAAAGTAAAGCGCGACGTGATTAACGGCGACGTGAAGCTGCTGTACGTGGCGCCTGAGTCGCTAACCAAGGACGAAACGCTCGATTTCCTCCAGAAGGCCACCATCTCGTTTGTGGCCATCGACGAGGCACACTGCATTTCGGAGTGGGGCCACGATTTCCGGCCGGAGTACCGCCGCATCCGGGGCATCATCGATAACATTGGCATGAACGTGCCGATTATCGCCCTTACGGCAACGGCCACGCCCAAAGTGCAGCTCGATATCCAGAAGAACCTGCAGATGGACGACGCTTCGGTGTTTAAGTCGTCGTTCAACCGCACCAACCTGTACTACGAGGTACGCCCCAAGCACCAGACCAAAAAGGCGCTGATTCAGTTTGTGAAGGGCATGAAGGGCCAGGCCGGCATTGTGTACTGCCTGAGCCGCAAAAAGGTGGAGGAAATTGCCGAGCTGCTGCGCGTAAACGACGTGCGCGCCCTGCCCTACCACGCCGGCCTCGACCCGCAAACCCGCATGCACAACCAGGATGCGTTCCTGAACGAGGAGTGCGACGTGATTGTGGCTACCATCGCCTTTGGCATGGGCATCGACAAGCCCGATGTGCGTTTCGTGATTCACTACGACACGCCGAAGAGCATCGAGGGCTACTACCAGGAAACCGGCCGCGCCGGCCGCGACGGGCTCGACGGCCACTGCCTGATGTTCTACAGCTACGACGACATCGTGAAGCTGGAGAAATTCAACAAGGACAAGCCCGTAACCGAGCGCGACAACAGCAAGCTGCTGCTGCAGGAAATGGCCAACTACGCCGATTCGGCCGTATGCCGCCGCAAGCAGCTGCTGCACTACTTCGGCGAGGTGTACGAAAAGGATTGCGGCTTCTGCGACAACTGCAAGCACCCCCGCGAGAAGTTTGAAGCTAAAGAATTTGTGAAGCTGGCGCTGCAGGCCGTGCAGCAAACCGAGGAGCGGTTTGGGATCGAACACCTGACTACGGTGCTCACGGGCCTGAAGAACCCGCACGTGGAAAGCTACGGCCACGACCGCCTGCCCGTGTACGGCAAAGGCGCCGAGCACGACATGCCCTTCTGGCACTCGGTTATCCGGCAGTGCATGATTGCCAGCTTCCTGGAAAAGGACATCGAGAACTTTGGCGTGGTGAAAATGGCCGAGAAAGGCGAGGCTTTTTTGCTGGAGCCGTACTCCATCAAGTTCTCGAAGGACCACGACTACGAGAAAGAAGTACAGCAGGAAGAGCAGAAGGAAGAGGTGCAGCAATCGGCCGGCCACGACGCCGCGCTGTTCGACATGCTGAAGGCCCTGCGCAAGAAGCTGGCTGCCCAAAAAGGTCTGCCGCCCTACGTGCTGTTCCAGGACCCTTCGCTGAAGGAAATGGCTACCACCTTCCCGGTGAAGATGGAAGATTTGGCGCACGTGTCGGGCGTGGGCCAGGGCAAAGCGCAGAAGTTTGGCGCCCCGTTCCTGGAGCTGATCAAGAAGTACGTAGAGGAAAACGACATTGTAACGGCTGCCGACGTGGTAGTGAAATCGGCCGTTAACAAGTCGAAAATCAAGATCTACATCATTCAGCAGATCGATAAGAAGATGGACCTGGAGGAAATTGCTTCCGCCAAGGGCATCGACATGCGCGAGCTGATGGAGGAGATTGAGCACATCTGCTACTCGGGCACCAAGCTCAACCTGAACTACTACATCGACTCGGTGCTCGACCAGGACCGCCAGGACGAGATTTACGACTACTTTATGAGCGCCACCACCGACAACATTGCGGTGGCCCTGAAGGAGCTCGGCACCGACGATTACACCGAGGAGGACCTGCGCCTGATGCGCATCAAGTTCCTGAGCGAAGTGGCCAACTAAACGCTCCTTTCTCGTTTAGGCTACTCGGCTGATTTGAACACGAACGCCCGCAGCTCCGGCTGTGGGCGTTCGTGCTTTTCCACCTAGGGCGTAGTTGCTATCTTCAGCTATGCCTGAAGTTGTACTGTACATCGCCGCCAGCCTCGACGGCTACATCGCCGCCGAAGACGGCAGCGTGGATTTCCTGAAGCCCTACGAACAGGCCGGGCAGGATTACGGCTACGCCGAGTTTGTGAAGTCGCTGAAGGCGGTGGTGATGGGCTCGCGCACCTACGAGCAGGTGCTGGGCTTCAACCTACCCGAGTGGCCCTACCAAAACCTCGATACGTACGTGTGCACCAAACGCACGCTGCCTACCTCCGCCGACCCGCGCATCTGGCTCTGGCCCGATTCGGTGTCGCAGCTGGCGCAGCAATTACCCAACGAAGGCCGCACGTGGCTGGTAGGCGGCGGCGCGCTCATCGACTCTTTTAATGCCGCCGGGCTGATCGACCGCCTGCTGCTGGCTGTGATTCCGGTTTTCCTAGGTAAAGGCGTCAAGTTATTGCATCAGCCACCGCCGCAAACCCTGTTGCTGGAGAACGTAACGCGCTACGACAACGGCGTGCTGATGCTGGACTACCGCTTGCAGGCGCAGGCCCCTGGGTAAGCAAAAAGCCCCGCGGCAGGTGCCGCGGGGCTTTTTTGATGCATGAAAACTTTTACTTGTTAGCAGTATTCGGCGAAAGCGCCCTGAAGGTTATCCACAATGCGCATCAGGTCGTTGCCCTCGATGTGGTAGCGCTCGATCATGTGCACCAGCTCGCCGTCTTTGAACAGGGCAATGCTGGGGCTGCTGGGCGGGTACGGCAGCATGTGCTCGCGCACTTTGGCTACGGCTTCGGTTTCCATGCCGGCGAATACCGTTACCAGCTTCGCGGGCTTTTTGTCGGAGCTCGAAAGCGCCATTTTGAGAGCCGGGCGAGCTTTGGCCGCGGCGCAACCGCACACCGAGTTCACGGCTACCAGTACGGTGCCGGTTTGGGTGCTGAGGGCGGAGTCTACTTCTTCGGGCGTCATGAGTTGCTCAAAGCCAGCCTCTACGAGGTCTTGGCGAATGGGAGCAACCATGTATTCGGGGTACATTGCCATGGTTGACAAGGGCTTGGGGGTACGAAAAGGATATGCGCCGGCAACTTAGCCGCTGCACCGCGCAAAATTACGCAAACTGCAGCTGGCACGGCCGCGTGTATAACCACTGCTGCCTACCCAGAAGTTTTCACGAGCTGTTAACTCGGTGTTCTTAGCCCATCGCTATGCAGGAGTTTGAAGGCCCCTAGGTGCCGCGCAGCCACCCGTTGCCCCACTATGCTGCGGGCTTTGCAGCAGAAACACAAGGGCTACCGGAACGGCGCCCACGGCATTGCCCAACGCGACGAAGCCGAAGAATGGCAAGCCCTGGCGCAGGCGGCCCCGGGCAAAGAAATGGCCTGATTCTGCGGCTGCTACGGGAAAATGCAATAACTTTCGACGAGCCCTAGCCCATTCACCAAGGAGCTTACTCGCCGATGAAACAATTTTTATTCTTAATTGGAGGGCTTGCCGCTGGGTTTACAGCCCAAGCTCAAACCGATACCGTACGGGCCTCCACGTTACCGCCCGCTCAGCTCGCCGAGAAATATTACAATAGTGGCGTCGCGAAATTCAATAACAAGAGCTACCAGGCCGCTCTGCAGGACTTCGACAAGGCCCTGTCGGTGAAGAAGGATTTCGCGCCGGCGTACTACAACCGCGCCGCCACCCGCTACGAGCTGAAGCAATACGCCCCGGCCGTGCAGGACTACAACGAAGCCATCCGCCTCGACCCCAGCAGCTTTACGGCGTGGTACGGCCGCGCCCAGGCCGAGCAGGCTCAGGGCCAGGCCGCCGAGGCCGAAAAGGACTACGGCAAAGTAACCGAGTTGAAGCCCGATTACGCCGTAGCCTGGTACGACCGCGGCGCCTTGCGCTTCGAGAAAGGCGACTATCAGGCCGCCCTAGGTGACTTTACGCAGGCCACCAAAGTCGACCCGAAGTATGCCTACGCCTGGCACGACCGCGCCAGCACCCAGCGCCAGTTGGGCAACATGGCTGCGGCCATCAGCGACTACACCGAAGCCCTGCGCCACAACCCCGATTTGCACGTGGCCCTGCTAAACCGCGCCGCCGCCAAGCGCCGCAACAAGGATTTGCAAGGCGCCCTGGCCGACTACAACGATTACCTGCGCCGGCGCTCCGACGACCCCGTGGGCTACCTGGGCCGTGGCACCGCCCGCTATGAGGCCAAGGACTACAAAGGCGCCATCGAGGACCTCTCGCAGGCCCTTAAGCTGAAGCCCGATTACGCTCTGGCACTAAACAACCGCGCGGCTGCTTACCTGAAGCAGGAGAATTACAAAGCTGCCGCCGACGATGCTTCGGCAGCCCTGAAGATTAACCCGCAGTACGCCGAGGCCTACCTGAACCGCGGCCACGCGCGCGAAATGCTGCGCGACGCCGGCGGCGCCTGCCAGGATTGGCGCCGCGCCGCCGAACTCGGCCTTGAATCCGGAACCAGCTACGCCGCTGCCTCGGGCTGCGAATAACGACGCCCTCTACCCTACCTAGCAATGCATAAGCTTCGTTATACCCTCGGCCTGGCGGCCGGCCTGATGCTGGCGTTTTCGGCATCGGCACAAAGCGTAGAGTTTACCAAGGATCAGTTTTCGGACAACAAAGACGGCCTGAAAACTGCGCTGAAAGCACTGAAGCAAGGCGACGAGTGGTACCAGTCGGATCCGCCGCGCTTCGAGCAGGCCTTGCCCCATTACCTGGCGGCGCAGGAGCTCAACCCCAACAACGCGCTGCTCAACTTCAAGATCGGGCACTGCTACCTCAACTCGCCGTACAAATCGAAAGCGCTGCCCTACCTGCAGAAAGCCTACAAGCTCGACGCGGTGGTTGATGCCCGGATTCGGTACATGATTGGCCGCGGCCTGCATCTGAATGCCCGTTGGCAGGAAGCCATTGCCGAATACAAGGCTGCTATGCCCGCCGCCGGCACCAAAAACAGCACGGCCCTGCAGAACGACATCCAGAAGAAGATTCGGGAATGCGAATCGGGCTTGATGCTGCAGAAAAATGCCACCCGCGCCTTTATCGATAACGTTGGAGATGCCGTTAACTCGCCGTTTGCCGATTACGGCCCGGTAATCACGGCCGACGAATCGGTGCTGCTGTTTACCTCGCGGCGCGAAGGCGGCGTGGGCGACGAAAAAGACCCCGATTCGGGCGGCTATTTCGAGGATATTTGGCAATCGGTGAAAGGCGCCGATGGCAAGTGGCAGCCCGCCCGCAACCTAGGCGAAACCGTGAATACCAAAGGGCACGATGCCGTGGTGGCCCTGGCGCCCGACGGCCAGCGCCTGATTACTTATGTAGAGGACAGCGGCGGTGATATTCACCAAGCCGAGCTGCAGGGCACTACCTGGCGCAAGCCGCAAACCCTAGGTCGGCGCGTGAATGGCGGCCAGTCGCACGAGCCGTCGGCCGCGTACGCACCCAACGGCCGCATGCTGTACTTCGTGAGCAACGGCGGTGGCGAGGGCAACCGCGGCGGCCACGACATCTGGCGCATCGACATTGAGGGCAAAGGCAAGGCCGAGAACCTAGGGTCGGTTATCAACACGCCCTACGACGAGGACGGCATTTTTGTGCACCCCGACGGCAAAACGATTTACTTCTCGTCGCAGGGCCACAACTCCATGGGCGGCTTCGACATTTTTAAGTCGGTATGGCAAAACGGGCAGTGGAGCAAGCCCGAGAACCTGGGCTGGCCCATCAACACCCCCGACGACGACGTGTTCTTCGTGTTGTCGGCCTCGGGCCGCCACGGCTACTACGCCTCCTCGCGCGACGACTCGCAGGGCTCGCGCGACATCTACATGATTACCTTCCTGGGCCCCGAAAAGCCTCCGGTGCTATCGGCCGAAGAACCGCTGCTGGCCTCGCGCGCGGCCCCGGTACGCCAAACGCTGCTGGCCCCGGCCGTGCCCATTGCTACGGCCCAGGTAACCATTCTGAAGGGCACCGTGACGGACGCCGACACGAAGAAGCCCATCGATGCCACCATCGAGCTGGTCGACAACACGCTGAACCAGAACATTGCCACTTTTGGCTCGAATGCCAGCACGGGCCGCTACCTGGTGTCGCTGCCTTCGGGCGTGAACTACGGCATTGTGGTGCGGAAGGAAGGCTACCTGTTCCACTCCGAAAACTTCGACTTGCCCGCGGGCGCGGCTTTCTCGGAGGTAGTGAAAGACATTCCGCTGAAGAAGCTGGATGTGGGCGCCAAGGTGGTGCTCAACAACATCTTCTTCGACTTTGACAAAGCCACCCTGCGCAAGGAAAGCACTGCCGAGCTGGAACGCATCGTGCAGCTGATGACCACGGAATACCCCTCGTTGCGCATCGAAATTTCGGGCCACACCGACAACGTGGGCAAGGCGGTTTACAACCAGGATTTGTCGCAGCGCCGCGCCAAAGCCGTGGTTGATTACCTCACCAGCAAAGGCGTGCCGGCTTCGCGCCTCACCTCGGCCGGCTACGGCGATACGCAGCCCGTGGCGCCGAATACCACCAAGCAAGGCCAAGCGCTCAACCGCCGCACCGAGTTTAAAGTGTTGGGTAAGTAAGCCTCGCATCAAGGACAAGCAAAAAGCCCCGCCAGCAATGGCGGGGCTTTTTGCTTGAATCACCTCTTGTTACTCAACCAGCAACTGGCCGGCAGCGTCGCCGCAGCGCACTTGGTAGAGGCCAGCAGGTAGTCCGTGTAGATTAAGCGGTAGCTCGGAGGCGCGGGGTGGCAGCGCAAACCGCCGCACTTCCCGACCTAGGGCATCGGTTAGCAGCACTTGGCGGCTGACAGCGGCCGGCGCTACCGATAGCGTAGCAGCAGTTTTTGCTGGGTTGGGGTACAACCCTAGGTTGGCGGCCACTTTACGAGTGCCGGTGATAACCGCAGCATCGGCAGCGTACACAGCCATGTATGCCGATAGCTTGCTGCCGTCGCCGAGTTCGGTGAAGTCGCCGCCAGCTACCAGCTGGTTGGCGGGGCGCATAGCCAGAGCACGCACAATGCCGTTGAGGCCAGTGCCCAGGTTGCTCCAGGCAGTGCCGTTCCAGCGGGCAATGCGCGAGGCTGCGGCGCCACCCGCTTGCGAAAAAATGCCGCCTGCGTACACATCGGCACCGTTGGTTGCAATGGTAGTTACCGTGCCGTTCACGCCGCTGCCGAGGGCACTCCACGTGTTGCCATCCCAACGGGCAATGTTGCTGGCCGCCACCGAACCTGCCGTATTGAAGAAGCCGCCCGCGTAGAGCGTGTTGCCGACAAAAGCCAAAGCATTTACGTTGCCGTCGAGGCCGGCACCTAGGGCGCTCCAAGCAGTGCCGTTCCACTTGGCTATGCGGTTGGCGGGCGTAGTACCGGCTTGGGTAAAGGAGCCTACCGCGTACACCTCGCCGCGGTTTAGCGCGAGGGCCCGCACGGTGTTGTTCAGACCACCGACCACGCTGCTCCAAGCGCTGCCGTTCCACTTGGCGAGGTTGGGTGCGGCAACACCACCCGCTTGCGCAAAGCTGCCGCCCACGTACAAATCGGAGCCGCTGGCGAGCAACGCGTTTACGGTACCACCAACTCCGCTGCCTAATGCGCTCCAAGTGGTACCGTCCCAGCGGGCTATGTTTTCTGCTGGCACAGAGCCTGCTTGCGTGAAGCTACCAGCTACGTACACATCAGTACCGATAACCGCAATGGCTTGCACATCGCCGTTTAGGCCAGTGCCCAGGGCGCTCCAGCCCGTGCCGTTCCAGCGGGCAATGCGGTTGGCAGCTACGCCCCCGGCCGCGTTGAAGGTGCCGCCTACGTATACATCGGTACCACTTACCACCACGGCATTGATACTGCCATTCAGCCCTGAGCCGAGGCGGCCCCACTTGCCGCCGCTGTACTTGGCTACGCTGTTGGCCATCGGGAATTGCCCGGCAGCATACACCTCAGTGCCTACCAGTGCCAACGCGCGCAACTCCCCGGGCTCGAGGCCGGTGCCTACGGTGCTCCAGGCGTTGTTGCTCCATTTAGCGAGGCCAGGCGCAGCAGCGCCACCGGCTTGCGTAAACATACCGGCTACGTATACCTCGGTGCCGCTCACCACCAGGGCATAGGCGTTTTGGTTGAGGCCGGCACCTAGGGCGTTCCAGGCGGCGCCATCCCACTTGGCTACGCGGTTGGCGGCGCTGCCTCCGGCCTGCGTAAATGCACCTGCCACGTACACCTCGGAGCCCGACACACCTAGGGCATAGGCGGTGTTGTTCAGGCCGCTGCCCAAACTGCTCCATAAGGTGCCATTCCAGCGGGCCACGTAATTGGCAGCCGATCCGCCGGCCTGAGTAAAGCGGCCGGCCACGTACACGTCGGAGCCACTGATGGCCAGCGCGTTCACATCGGCGTTGAGGCCGGTACCCAGGCTGCTCCAGGCCGAGCCGTTCCAGCGGGCTACGTAGCTGGCCGGGTTGCCGCCGGCTTCGCTGAACTGCCCGCCCGCGTACACATCCGAACCACTCACCACGAGGGCATTTACCGGGTTATTCATCCCGGCACCCAGGGCGGCCCAGGCGGTGCCATTCCAGCGGGCAATGCGGTTGGCGGGCGTGCTGCCGGCCTGCGTAAAGGCGCCGCCTACGTACAGGGTAGTGCCGCTCAGGGCCAGCGCGTTCACGGCGCCATTCAGGCCCTGCCCTACCGGGTTCCAGGTTTTGCCGTCCCAGCGGGCCAAGTTGTTGGCATCGACACCGCCAATGTTGCCGAACTGGCCACCCACGTACACATCGGTGCCGCTTACGGCCACCGCGTGAATGAAACCACTGGCATTGGCGCGCCCGAAACCATCGGCCCAACGCTCGTCGCCGGTGCCGGTTACGTCCAGCAGTTTGAATACAGGCCGGCCGTCAGCAGCAAGCTGCAAGCCGTAGCCAGCCGGGTTAAAGGCGCCCGATGCGCCCGCGCGCAGCGAGCCATCGGGGTTAAGCGCGTGCCCCAGCGAAGTTGCGGCGTTGCCCGTTGCCTGAGCATCGGGTACGCCACCGGCGTGTGCGTTGGCACTTACCACCATCAGCAACGCAAGCGCGCCAAAGCGTAGCAGCTGGCTAAACCGGAAAGAGAAACGAGTAAAAATGTGCATGCAGTAAGTGTTGAGAGAAAAAGAAAATGCGGACGATAAATATGCTGCGCGGCCCAGCCGCTTCAAACATTTGCCAAGCATATTTTTAATATTTCCGGCATAGCAGGATTCTGCCAAGCCAGCCCTTGGTGTTGCGCCCGATGGGTTGCTGCTCCGGTGCCCCTACCCGTTTCCAACCAGCCCGTTGCATGCCATCGATGAGCCGCTGTGCCTTGCCCGCGCAACCGGCGTCTTGGCCCTTGTCAGTGATTCGCAGAAGCTAATCCTTAGCTTTGTGGTATGCCCGAATCCTCCCGCGACATCATTTTGCGGCGGGTGCGCGAAGCCTTGCAGCAGCCCAGCCCGCACCAGCCCGCCGCGCCCGACTTCTCGGCCCGGCTGTTTGCCGCCGCGCCCGATGATCTGGTGGTGGCCTTTGCCGAAAGCTTTGTGCGCGTAGGCGGCACGTTTTACTACTGCGCCACCGAAGACCATTTCTTCGATTTGCTGTACACCCACAAAAAGGAGCGCAACATTGAGCACCTGTTTGTGTGGGAGCCCGAGCTGAAAAAGCTGCTGCACACGGCCGGCATTGTGCACACCGCCGACGAAACGGAGTTTCTGGCCCACGCCGACGCGGGCCTGACTTCGTGCGAGGCCCTGGTGGCCCGCACCGGCTCGGTGGTGCTGGGCGCCGCCACGGCTAGCGGCCGGCGCCTGAGCATTTACCCCGATCAGCAGCTGGTGTTTGCCCGCGCCTCGCAGGTAGTGGCCGATATCGGCGATGCCCTGCAGCTGCTGCAAACCAAATACGGCGCCGATAAGCTGCCTTCCATGATTTCGCTCGCTACGGGCCCGAGCCGCACCGCCGACATCGAGAAGACGTTGGTGCTGGGTGCGCACGGCCCGCGCAGCATTACCTTGTTTTTGCTGGATGACCTCGCCTCTGCCTGAGCTGGCCCCCGTGCTGTTGGAGCCCGGCCGCCGGGTATACTTCGCTTCCGATTTTCACCTAGGGGCCCCCAGCCGCGAAAGCTCGCAGGAGCGGGAGCGGCGCATTGTGCGCTGGCTTGATTGCGCCGCGCAGGATGCCGCCGCCATTTACCTCGTCGGCGACATTTTCGATTTCTGGTTTGAGTACCGCCACGCCATTCCGCGCGGCTTTATCCGGTTGCAGGGCAAGCTCGCCGAGCTGGTTGATGGGGGCATTCCGGTTACCTTCTTCACCGGCAACCACGATATGTGGATGTTCGGCTACTTCACGCAGGAGCTGGGCATTCCGGTGCTGCGCCACCCCGTTAGCCTCACCATCGGGCAGCACCGCTTTCACATGGGCCACGGCGACGGGCTCGGGCCGAAAGACTACACCTACAAGGTGCTGAAGCGCATTTTCGCCTCGCCGGTGGCGCAGTGGCTGTTTGCCCGCATTCACCCGAACGTAGGCATCGGCATTGCCAACGCCTGGAGCCAGCGCAGCCGCATCAGCAACTCGGCCAAAGACGACGTGTACCTCGGCGACGACGAGTGGCTGCTGGTGTACTGCCGCGAGCTGGAAAAGCAATTCCACCACGACTACTACGTGTTCGGGCACCGCCACCTGCCGCTCGATGTAGCCGTTGGGCCCCACAGCCGCTACGTGAACCTAGGCGAATGGGTCAATTATTGCACCTACGGCGTTTACGATGGCCACAACCTTTCGCTTGAGCATTTTAAAGGCTGATGCCCGCCGCTGGG
The DNA here is from genome assembly GCF_025979705.1 of Hymenobacter sp. YIM 151858-1. Classification (NCBI taxonomy): domain Bacteria; kingdom Pseudomonadati; phylum Bacteroidota; class Cytophagia; order Cytophagales; family Hymenobacteraceae; genus Hymenobacter; species Hymenobacter latericius. The sequence goes on along the minus strand of NZ_CP110136.1, from coordinate 4,183,900 downwards.
CCCTGGGTGCGCTGCTGCTGCTGGGCTACGGCAGCCAGGCCCAAACGGCCACCACGCCGCCCTCGGCGCCGGCGGCCGTGCGCCCACCCGCGCAGCCCGCCGCCAAACTGCCCACCGCTCCCGCAGCGGGCCTGGCGCTGGTGCGCACCATTGCGCTGCCCAAGCCCGGCCCGGCCTCGCTCGACCGCAAAGGCAACCTGTACGTAGCCGACGCGCAAAACAACCTGCGCCAGTTTGCGCCCGATGGCCAGCCGCTGGCCGTGTATTCGCCGCCGCTGCCCGGCCACACGGCGTCGGTTGAGGCCTGGAACACCACCAAAATCCTCGTTTTCTACGACGACCGGCAGGAGCTGCAGCTGCTCGATCGGTTTATGGCGCCCATTGCCACCGCCCGCCTCAGCGAGCTGACCGACAACGGCATGGTGCGCGCCGTAACCCTGGCGCCCGACGACAACATTTGGCTACTGAACGAGAGCAACCTCACGCTTAACCAGCTCGGCCGCGGGCAACAGCAGCGCTTCACCATCAGCACGCCGCTCGATTTGTTGCTGGGCCGCACCAAGCCCGATTTCCGCTTTCTGCGCGAGTACCAGAACAACCTCTACCTCGTCGATGGCACCTCCGGCATTTGGGTGTTCGACAACCTAGGGAACTACCGCAAGCGCCTGCCCTACCCCGGCCTGAGCTGGGTGGGCTTCCGCGGCAACGAGCTGTACTACGTGCAAGGCGGCCAGGTGCATTTCGTGGATTTGTATACCGCCAAAGAACGCCTGCTGCCCCTGCCCGTACCCGAGGCCACGCAGGTGCTCGTGGGGGAGCAATTTCTCTACACGCTCTCGCCCGCCGGCGTGGGCGTGTACCGCTTGTAGCACGCTTTTTTGCTTCTGCAGCCAACACTTGCTCGGCGGTTCTGCGTATGGCCGTTGAGTTAGTGTTTGAGTTAGCTGTTGATGCCCGTGCTCCATTCGCTCCGCCGCTTTGTGCGCCGCCATTTTGGGTTTTCGCGGGCCGAAACCAACGGTTTTGCGCTGCTGCTCCTGCTGATGCTCGCCTTGCTGGCCGCCCCGGCGCTACTCCGGCCGGCCCTCCCCCGCTACAACCCCGCCGCCGACCGCCGGCAGCTCGACCAACTAGCCGCGGAGCTGGCCGCCGCCCGGCCGGCCAATGCACCTAGGCGCCGCTACCCCGCGCGGCCCGGCTACGCCCGCGTGCCCCGCATTGCGCTGGCGCCCTTCGACCCCAACACCATCGACGAAACCGGCTGGCAGGCCCGCGGGCTGCCGCGCTTTTTGGCCGAACGCCTGGTGAAGTACCGCAACGCCATTGGCGGCTTCAAGGCCAAGGAGCAACTTCGCCGCGCCTACGGCCTGCACGACAGCACCTACCAACGCCTGGCGCCCTACCTGCTGCTGCCCGAGCAACTGCCGCCCCGCGAGCAGCGGGCTTTTGCCAGCCGCTACCCCGAGCGCCCGTTTACCGACCCCAAAGTCGCTGGGTTTCCGCGCAAGCCGCGCAACCTGCAGCCCTTCGACCTGAACACGGCCGATACCACGCAGCTGATGCAAATCCGGGGCATCGGGCGCAAGCTTTCGGCGCGTGTGGTGGAATACCGTGAGCGGCTGGGTGGCTTCATCAGCCCTGGGCAAGCAGCCGAAATCTACAGCCTGCGCGATGCGCCCGATTTGGTCGACAGCCTGCGCAAATACACTTACGTGGCGCCCAGCTACCAGCCCGCACCCATCGACATCAACAACGGCTCGTTCGAGGAAATCAGCCAGCACCCGTATCTGGGCAAGCGGCTGGCTCGCATAATTGTGGCCTACCGCAACCAGCACGGCCCCTTCCGCTCGCCCGACGACCTGCGCAAAATCCGCATCCTCGACGAGGCCACCTACCAAAAGCTGCTGCCCTACGTGCGCCTGTAGCCCGGCACCTAGGGGCGCAGCGCAATGGCCACGCCGCCCATGCGCGGTCCGGCCACGGGCATCAGCATGAGCCTGCGGGCAAACGGGGCCGAAATGCGCTGCCGCAGCCACGGGTACACGCGCCACGCCACCTCCGCCGACAGCACCCCCAGCCCCGCACCGGCCGCTACATCCGAGAGCCAGTGCTTGTCGTTGAGCATGCGCATGGCCCCGGTGGCCGTAGCTACGGCATAGCCGCCGATGCCGATCCAGGGGCTTTGGCCGCGGTATTGCTCGTGCAGCAGCGTAGCCGTCAGGAAAGCCTGGCTGGTGTGCGCCGACGGGAAAGAGCTGTGGTCGGCAGCATTGCCGGGGCGGCATTCGCCTACCAGGCGCTTGGCTTGGCTGGTGAGCGTGGTGTTAAGCAAATAGGCTCCGGCGTACAGCAGGGTAAAATCGACGGCGTTGTAACGGCCTTTCAGGCCTGCCAGCGGCAGCGCATAGGCTGCCACCAGCGGCGCATGGCGCGAGTAATCATCGAGGCGGGTGCGAAAGCGCGGAAACTGCTCGTTAAGCTCGTCGCGCAGGTGGTAGTTCGGGGCGCTGGCGTTGGCGTGCTTGTTTACGGTAAGGGCCCCGTAGCCCAGCAGAGCGGCCGGCACAACCAGTTTTGAAATAAACCTAGAACGCGCGGGTGCAGCAGCCGCAGGTGCCATAACCGTTTCGGCGGGCCTTACGTGGGCAGAATCGGGCAGGCGGGCACTATCGGGGGTGGCCACAAGCAGGGCAAACGAGAGCAGAAGCACGCAAGACGGGTTGAAGTTATTCTCGTAAGCTACTTACTCTCAGCTGAACAATGCATGAAGCGCCGCCAGAAAATGATCCTTTGCGGGTGCTTTTCGTAAGGCTGCGGAAGGCGGCCCGTAGAGGCCGGCCGTTGATCCTCGCTTCTTACAACCCCATTATGCTTTTTGTACTACGCGACAAGCTGGTGCCTTTTCTGATCTTTTTTCACTCGGTGCTGTGCGGCTGCAACAAACAGGATGCGCGCGGCGGCTTCGACAGCATCAGAAAAGACTACACCGTGCAGCAGGTGGGCCGGCTGCGCTCCGACGAAGTAGTGGAAAGCTCGGGGCTGGCCGTGGCCTCGCCCGAGGGCGACCTGTGGACGCACGGCGACGGGGGCAATACCACCTGGCTCTACCTCGTAACGCCGCAGGGCGACCTGATCCGCACCCACCCCGTGCGCGGCGCCTACAACGTGGACTGGGAGGACCTGGCCCAGGACCGCCAGCGCGGCCAGCTCTACATCGGCGACTTCGGCAACAACACCAACAAGCGCCGCGATTTGCGCATTTACCAGCTTGGCGGGCCGCAATTTTCGCAGCTCGATACCATTCAGTTCCGCTACCCCGATCAGCGGGCCTTTCCGCCCAAAAAGCCCCTGCGCAACTTCGATTGCGAGGCGTTCTTTTACCACAACGACAGCCTCTACCTCTTCACCAAAAACCGCGGCAAGGGCAACTGGGTGAAGGAGTACCACCTGCCGGCCAAGCCGGGCACCCATGTGGCCCGCCTTGCCGACAGCATTCAGGTAAACACCTGGATTACCTCGGCCGACATCAGCCCCGATGGCCGCACGGTGGCCCTGCTGGGCTACGGCCACGTGTACCTGATTAACACGCAGCCCGGCGGCAAGCTCTTCGACGGCGAAAAAACCTGTTTGCCGATGCCATCGAGCGGGCAGGCCGAGGCGCTGGCGTTCATCAACAACACCGACTTCGTCATCAGCAACGAAAAGGGCAAGCTGTTTAAGGTAACGCGGCGGCCCTAGGTGGCGCGGCCCCTTGGCCCTGGCCCAAACAAAGCCCAACCCCAGGCAGTAGTTTCCCGCGGAGCGGGCCTGCTTCGCTCCTCTTCCTCACGCTAATTGTTATGGCTGAAACCATTCTTGTAACGGGCGCCACCGGCACCGTTGGCTCCGAGCTTGTTCGGGCCCTGATCACCCGCGGCGCCCATACCCGGGCGGCGGTGCACTCCATCATCAAAGGCGACCGGCTGCGCCACTTCAACCCCGAAATACAACTGGTGGAGGTGGATTACCACCGGCCGGCTACCCTGCCCGTGGCCTTTACCGGCGTAGACCGGGTGTTTCTGCTCACGCCGTTTTCCGATGATCAGCTGGCCATCAACGAGCAGCTGGTGGAGGCCGCCAAGGCCGCCGGCGTGAAGCAGGTGGTGCGCCTCTCGGCCGCCGGGGCCGACGCGGAACCGGGCATTCAGCTGGGGCGCTGGCACCGCCAGATGGAGCAGTACCTCGCGCAAAGCGGCCTTTCGTACACGGTGCTGCGGCCCACCAGCTTCATGCAAAACTTCGTGAACTACCAGGGCCAGAGCATTCGGGAGCAAGGCGCCATCTACCTGCCCTTGGGCGAGGGCCGCATGAGCTACATCGATGCCTTCGACATTGCCGAAGTGGCTGCCACCATCCTCACCGACCCCGACGTGGCCCGGCACCACGGCCAGGCCTACACCCTTACCGGGCCCCAAGCCCTAGGTCATGCCGAAATAGCGAGCATCATCGGGCAAGCCACGGGCCGCCCGGTGCAGTACGTTGATGTGCCCGAACACGCCGCCCGCCAAGCCATGCAAGGCGCCCCGCAATGGATGGTTGACAGCATGATGGAGCTGAACGCCCTAGGTAAGGCGGGCCACCTGGCTGGCACTACCTCCGCCGTGGAGCAGCTCACGGGTCGCCCGCCGCGCACCTTTCAGGAGTTTGCGCAGGAGCACCGACACGCGTTTGTGGCTGAATGAAGAAGGAACAATGAGGATGGACGGACGATGAAGTGAGCCGACAATCAGTAAGCTGTTCATTGTTCATTGTTCATTGTTCATTGTTCATTGTTCATTGTTCATTGTTCATTGTTCATTGTTCATTGTTCATTGTTCATTGTTCATTGTTCATTGTTCATTGAGCACAAAAAAAGACCTAGGGCCACGGCCCTAGGTCTTTTTTTGTGGTTCGGTTGCTGGGGTTAGTAACGGTCGTCGTTGTCGCGGCCGCGGTTGCGACCGGGCGTCGAGCCGTAATCCGAATCGTCGTTGTCCTGGTTGCGGAAGTTGCCGCGGTTTTGCTGGCCGTAGTTGCGGTTACGGTCGTTCGAGTCATACTCGCCGCCTCCGCGCGACGACGAGCCCATCTGCGAGCTGCTGCCCGAGGGGTACTGGTCGTTGTAGGAGCCACCGCGCGAGCCGTAGCCCTGGCCCGAGTTGCCCATGTAACCGCCACGGCCTTCGTTGTAGCCGCTGCGCGAGCCGTACGACGAGCCCGAGCGGCCCGAGCCGTAACGGTCGTCGTTGTAGCCGCCGCCGTAGCCGGCGCCCATGCTGCCGCCGCCCATGTTGCTGCGGCCGTAGTCGCCCTGGCCACCGCCGTAGCCACCGCCACCGTAGCCCTGGTTGTCGTAGCCGCCCCGCGAGGACTGACGGTCCTGGTCTTCGCGCTGGTTGCGGCTGCCGTACTGGCCGTAGTCATCCTGGCCGCGGCCGCTCATGCCACCTTGCTGGCCGTAGCCGCCGCCCATCGACGAGCGGCCGTAGTCGTTGCTGTAGCCCTGGCCACGGCCGTAGCGCGAGCCGTTGTCGTTGGGGCTGCGGTAATCATCCTGCTGGCCGTAGCTTCCTTGGCCACCGTAGTTACGGCCGCTGTAGTCGCCGCCCTGCGAGCCGTAGTTGCCCTGCATGCCGCCGCCCATGTTGCTGCCGCCCTGCTGGCCGTAGCCGCGCTCCTGGTAGCCGTACGAGTCGCGCTGGCCATATTGGCTGTCCATGTGGCCGGAGCGCTGCTGTCCAAAGTTGCTGCCGCCTTGTTGGCCGTAGCCACCCTGCATACCCGAGCCGCCGCGGTTGCTCATGCCACCGCCGTAGTTGCTCTGCTGGCCGTAGTTGCCGCTGTAGCCGCCCTGGCCGCCGTAGTTGCTACCACCATAACCACCGCCGCCCTGAAACTCGTCTCGGCCGCCGTACTGGCCGTACGAGTTGCCCTGGCCGCCGCGGTTGTAGCCATCCTGGCCGTATTCGCCACCGCGCGAGCGGGTGTCAAAGTCACGGTTTTGGTTGCCGTAGCCGCCTTGCGTATTGCCCATGCCGTGCGAGCCGTACTCGCCGCGGCTGGCTCCGCTGTACATGTTCTCGTCTCGGTCGCGGTCGTTGTGGCTGCCCTCCATCGAGTTGCCAAAGTTGCCGCCGTAGTTGCTGCCGCCCATGCTGGTGTTGCTACCCTGCTGGCCCGACGACTGGTTGTTCTGATCCTGGTTTTTGCTTTTGCCCGACGACGAACCGCCCTTGCTCGAAGAAGCCTTGGTAGTGCTGCCCGATTTTTTGGCCGATGCCGAAGATGAAGAGCCATCGCCAGTAGCCGATTTGCTGCCCGATTTGCCCGCCGACGAAGAGCCGCCCGACTTGCCCGAGCTGCTGCCGCCGGTGCTGCCACCTAGGCCGCCCTGGCCCATGCTGGTAGAGGCCGAGGCCAGATCCTGGCTGGAAGTAGTTGAGCCTGACGAACGGCCGCTGTTGTCGTTGCTGCCGCTGGTCAGGCCCGAAGTGGAGGAACCCATTTGGTTGCCGGTGCTGCCTTGCATGCCACCCGAAGCGGTGGAGCCCATGCCGGTAGTTCCGGTGCCAGAAGTGCTGCCCTGAGCACCCTGCAAAGAGCCGGAATTCTGGTTCTTGCCGTCGTTCTGGTTTTTGGTGTTATCTGCCATAATGCGGTGTAATTGGTTGGGTGAGAACTGGTAAGCAAAGTGGTAAGTCTATACGCCCGCTTTTGGCGCGTAGTTGTGCCAGCGCCCACTTTTGTGGGGGCGGCGCAGGCTGGCTTTGCACCGCTTTCTGCCGGTTGCGCACTAAAAAAGCCACCCCGGTTTGGGGCGGCTTTTTTGTTCATTACCAGGCACCTAGGGCTACTAATCGGGGCTGCTGGCGGTAGCTTTTTCAACGCGCACGCCCACGGCCATAATGCCCGGCAGCACGTCTTGCCGCATATACTGCTCCAGCACCAACCGGTAAGAGCCGGGGCGCGCAAAGCGCTGCTGGGGCAAGGCCAGAAACTGGTGGTCGAAGATGTCGCCGGTGCCGTTGCCACGGGGCTCACCGGTTTTGGGGTCCATCAAAATCATCTGGTGCAACAGCGGCTTGCCCACCGGGCCCCCCGGCCCGGTAAGCGTGTGCTTCACGTACAGGTTGTAGTAGCCGTACATGGAGGCGTTGCGGATGTTGAAGTACACGTTGTAGCGCTGCGTAGTGTCCTGAATATCGAACTGAAACGCGGGCTTATTCTGCACCGACCACGCGTAGTCGGGCAGGTCCACGTTGGTTTCGTACACGCGGTTGCCGTCGCAGGCAGCCAGTGCCGGCAACAGCAACGCACCTAGGGCAACACGCAGCAGAGAGCGGTGGAGCATGCAGCGCATAGTTAAGAGGCAGCAGGTGGGTTATTGGAAGCGGCACTATCGCCCGATCCGCCCCCGCCGTGCCGGCGTCCGCCGCGGCGCGAACGGCCGTTGCGGCCCGAGCGGCCTTCGCCACCGCCCGCCGAGTCGGGGCTACTGGCGCTGCCAGCGGCAGGCCCGTCGCCGGGAGCCGGCGCCTGCCGGAAACGCGGATCGAAGCGCGGCGTGGGCCGGTCGGCCCGCGGGGCATCGGTGCTCATGTTGCGGCCGCGGCGGCCCGAGCGGTTGTGGCGGCCGGGGCCGCCCTCGCCTTCAACGGGCGCCGAAATGGTGCCGCCCGGCTCACCCGAGCCAGGGCCGGGCTTCGGCTCGTTGCGGGGGCGCAAGGCATCCTTGGGCACGGTGGCCGTAGGCTTGGGCTGCACCACCGAGGCCGGTGCCGGGCCCGTTTTCTCCTTTTTCTTTTTGCGCTTGTTTCGCTTGCCCGACTTCATCTTGTCGTCGAGGCGGTCGAGCGAGCCTTCTACGTGCTCCTGCACGCTCAGCACGGGCGCGGGCTCCACTATCGGCGGCTGTAGGGTATCGGGCTTTTCGCCGGCCTTGTTCAGGAGCTGAATTTCCTTTACGCGGTCGGTTGAGAGCATTACCCAGTTGTTGTCGCCCCGAAAGGCAAACCACATGCGCTTCTTGAAGATGTCGGTCTTCTGCAGAAAGGCGTCGCCCTGCTGCGTTTGCAGGGGCTTCGATACCTGCGGAATGTCGCGTAGCGCGTCGAGGTAAGTATCCAGCTCGTAGTTCAGGCAGCACTTCAGGCGGCCGCACTGCCCCGAGAGCTTAGCCGGATTCAGGCTAAGATTCTGGTAGCGCGCGGCCGTGGTGCTCACGCTCTTGAACTCGGTAAGCCAGGTAGAGCAGCACAGCTCGCGCCCGCACGAGCCGATGCCGCCCAGGCGGCCCGCCTCGTGGCGCAACGAAATCTGGCGCATTTCCACGCGCACCCGAAACTCTTCGGCCAGGCGCTTAATCAGGTCGCGGAAATCGACGCGGTCTTCGGCCGAGTAGTAAAAGGTGGCGCGGGTACGGTCGGCTTGGTACTCCACGTCGGAGAGCTTCATCTTCAGCTGCAGCTCATCAACCACCGAGCGGGCCTTAAACATGGTGCCCAGCTCCAGATTGCAGGCCGCTTCGTAGCGCTCCACATCTTGCTCGGTGGCCACGCGCAGGATGTTTCGCAGGTCCTTGTTATCGGGCTCTACTTTCTTCTTGCGCATTTGCAGGCGCACCAGCTCCCCTTTCAGCGACACGTAGCCTAGGTGCCAGCCATTGCCGCCGGCCTCCACCACCACAGCGTCGCCGGTTACCAGGGGCAGGCGGCTTGCGTTGCGGAAAAACTCTTTGCGTCCGCCTTTAAAGCGGATTTCAACTATATCAAACTCTTTGAAGTCGACGGGCAGGTCTAGGTCCTGCAACCAGTCGAACACGTTGAGGCGCGTGCACCCGCCGGTTTTGCAGCCCCCTTTCGAGCCACAACCAGCCGTAGCGCATCCGCCGCCTCCGCTGGAACATGAAGTGCAAGCCACAGGGAAGTATCTATGATCAAGCAGAACCCAGCAATAGGGCCTGCAGAAAAATTGAGGGTTTCAAACAAAGATAAGGATTTCGGAGGGTGCCTCCGGGTGCAGCCCAAACGAGGGCTGCCTAGGCTGCGTTCCGCCCGCGCTACTGCTTGGCTGCGCGCGCACTCCGGAAGCCCGGCAGCAAGGAACAAAAAATTGTAAGCATCGAAGGCTCAACTACCGGATAACGCAAGCGTTTAACAAGCCCGACATTATATGTATCTACATCAATAAATATTTGTATCGTTATAAAAACCACGCAACTAACACCGGCAACCAAACTTACTTTCTGCCTCCGAAATGGGGTAATTATTAAGGAACGAGCGTGTGCACACTCCCGCGTACTGTTGCTATGTACAAAAAGTTACAGCAATATTTTTTTGATTTTGTCAAAAATTAGCCTCACCTTTTGAGCATCGTTCAACCAAACCCAACCAAACCACTTATGAAGTTTACTAAAGTACTTTCGACCGTAGCCGTATGCGCCTTCTCGGCCCTGGCCTTGTCCAGCTGCTCCAAGGAGGAAAATGTTCAAGTTAAGGACAAGGTTTCCGAAGAAGCCATGGGCCAAATCCGCGCCCTGGGCTTTACGGCTACCGGTGCCCAGAAAGTGGACGGCGGCTACTTGGTTGAAGGCGACATTTTGCTGACCGAGGCTGACCTGAACAGCACGCCCGACCACCAAATCCTGCGTGTGGCCGATGTGGAGCAGTACCGCACCAACAACCTGGTGAGCGTAGGCTCGGGCCGTACCATCAACGTGGCTATTTCCAGCTCGCTGCCTTCGTCGTACGTTACCGCTCTCGACGAGGCCATCCGTCGTTACAACGCCGAAAACCTGCTGATCCGCTTCCGTCGCGTGTCGTCGAGCTACAACATCCTGCTAACCCCGGCTCCGAGCGGTTCGAGCTACCTGGCTTCAGCCGGCTTCCCTTCGGGTGGCAACCCCTTCAACAGCATCAAGGTGAACTCCGCTTACCTGGGCTCTAACCCCGGTACCAACTACCTGGCTACCATTCTGGCGCACGAAATCGGCCACTGCATCGGTTTCCGCCACACCGACTACATGGACCGCTCCTACAGCTGCGGCGGTGCCTACACCAACGAAGGCGCCAGCACCGTGGGCGCTGTGCACATCCCCGGCACGCCCACCACGGCCGAGCCGAATTCGTGGATGCTCGCTTGCGTTGGCTCGGGTGTTAACCGTCCGTTCGACGCTTACGACCGCACGGCCCTCAACTACCTGTACTAGTCGTCGGCTAGTCGTTTAGCCTTCGGGTTGCAAGCCCGGTTCCGAAAGGAGCCGGGCTTGTTTTTTTGGGCTTTAGATAATGCAATAAGCCGAACCAGAATATTAGAAATTACATATTTTACTTTCTGGCATAAAACAGGCGCGTACGAGAGAATTTTTTAAAAGTTTCTGCGATTTTGGCTTGCTAATACGTTATTTTCTGTTCAGATTGTAAACCCAAGTTTCCTCCACCTAACCCAACCAACCTTTTTAAAATGAAAAAGCTGTTTACCCCGCTCGTAGTAGCTGCTGTTGCGCTTGCCTCTTTCTCGAGCTGCTCTAAGGACGACGTAAAAGTGAAAGACCAGGTATCGGAAGAAACCCTGGCTCAGATTAAGGCCATGGGCTTTACGGCCGCCGGCGCCCAGAAAGTAGAAGGTGGTTACTTGGTGGAAGGCGACATTTTGCTGACCGAGGCTGAGTTGCAAAACCCGCGCACCCCGCAGTTGCTGCGCACCGGCAACGCCGAGCAGTACCGCACCACCAACCTGGTAAACGTTGGGTCGGGCCGGGTAATTACGGTAAGCATTTCGAGCCAGCTGCCCGCCTCGTACGTGGCCGGCCTCGACGAAGCCATTGCCCGCTACAACGCACAAAACCTGCTGATTTCGTTCCAGCGCGTATCGGCCAATGCTGACATTGCTCTGGTGCGCGGCAACGGCTCGTACCTGGCCTCGGCGGGCTTCCCCACCGCGGCCGGCGACCCGCACAACCAGGTGAAGGTGAACTCGACGGCCATCGGCAAAACGCCGAATACCAACTACCTGGCTACCATTCTGGCGCACGAAATCGGCCACTGCATTGGTTTCCGCCACACCGACTACATGGACCGCTCCTACAGCTGCGGTGGCTCGTACACCAACGAGGGCGCCAGCACCGTGGGCGCTATCCTTATCCCCGGCACGCCCACCACGGCCGACCCCGGCTCGTTCATGCTCGCCTGCATCGGCTCGGGCCAGAATCGTTACTTCAACAACAACGACATCACGGCGCTTAACTACCTGTACTAAGCGCACAGTCAGCACACAGTTAGTGCACAAGCCCGGCTCCTTCTGGAGCCGGGCTTTTTTGTTGCCTAGGTGGCCAGGTAGCCGTTGGGCAACGGGGCTGCGGGCCGCGCTCATACGCGCTCAGCGGGGCGCGGGTTTCATATAGAATCTATTGATTATTAAGTTCTTTCTGCTCAGCTTATCGGCATGTTCAAACCCTAACCAACCAAACCAAAACCCTATGAAAATGACGAAATGGTTTACCCCCGTGGCCGTAGCGGCCATAGCCCTAAGCACGTTGGCCGGCTGCTCGAAGGACGAAGTGAAGGTGAAAGACCAGGTATCGGAAGAAACCCTAGGTCAGATTCGGGCCATGGGCCTCACGGCTACCGGTGCCCAGAAAGTAGACGGCGGCTACCTGGTGGAGGGCGACATTTTCCTGACCGACGCCGACCTGCAGAACCCCACCGCGCCGCAGCTGCTGCGCGTGGGCAACGCCGAGCAGTACCGCACCACCAACCTCGTGAAAGGCCTGCCGCGCACGATTACGGTGAGCATTTCGGGCCAGCTGCCCAGCACGTACGTAGCGGGCCTCGACGAAGCCATTCGCCGCTACAACGCCGAAAACCTGCAGCTAACCTTCGCCCGCGTATCGGGCGGTGCCGACATTGCCATTGTGCGTGGCACGGGCTCGTACCTGGCCTCGGCGGGCTTCCCTACCTCGGCCGGCGACCCGCACAACCAGGTGAAGGTGAACTCGCGCGCCATTGGCACCAACCCGGCTGTTGGGTACCTGGCCACGATTCTGGCGCACGAAATCGGCCACTGCATCGGTCTCCGCCACACCGACTATATGGACCGCTCCTACAGCTGCGGCGGCTCCACGGCTAACGAAGGCGCCAGCACCGTGGGCGCTATCCACATTCCGGGCACGCCCACCACAGCCGACCCCGGCTCGTTCATGCTCGCCTGCATCGGCTCGGGCCAGAACCGCAACTTCAACAACAACGACAAAACCGCCCTTAACTACCTGTACTAAACTGGCGCCCTAGGTGCCAAAAAGCCGCCCGGCCTGCATGCAGGCCGGGCGGCTTTTTGTTTCGGCTGCTCGGGGCTAGCGCACCACCACTAGGCGGCGCACAATGGTAGCGCCGCCGGTAGGCGTAATGCGCACAATGTAGGTACCCGCCCGCAGGCTGTTCGTATCAAACTGGCCCACAGAAGCTTCGGGCGCTTCGCCCTCGCGCACGAGGCGCCCTAGGTGGTCGAACAGCTGCCAGCGCATGGCAAGGCCGTTGGCTTCGATGAGCGTAGCCGCTTTGCCAGCCACCACGGGGTTGGGGAACAGCAGCACGTCGCCGGAGCGGGCGTAGTAGATGTTTTCTACCTGCGAGTACACGGTAAGGCCGCCAACGGTTTCGAGGCGGGCGCGGTAGCGGTACAGGCCGGGCTCGGGCAGCTGATCGCGCAGCACCAGGCTTGGTTGCGTACCCGGCGCCAGGGTTTCCACCGTTTGGAAGCCCGTGGGCGTTTCGCGCTCCAGGTGCACGGCCCGCAGGCGGAAGGTGCTGCCCAGCACCAGATCGAAAGCCACCTGATCGGTAACCAGCTGGCGGGGCAAGAAGGAGCGCACGTAGCAGCGGGTGTTCGAGCCGAGTAAGTTGATGCTACGGGCCCGCACCCCCTGGCTGCCATCGGCCAACACGGGCACTACGCTGTAGTACAGCACTGCCGACGACTCGGCGCCCACGTTGAGCAGCAAGGCCGTGTCGGGGGTGGTGGCCAGGGGCTCGAGCGTGGTAGCCCCGAGCCGCAACACCTGGTAGCTGCCGGCACCGGGCACGGGCTCCCAGGTCAGCAAGGATTCTTTGTCGCACACGTAGCCTACCTGCACCAGCGGCGCCTGGCTCACGGCAAAGTTGGCCGAGGCGTACGTGGCGTTGCCTACCTCCAGGCGCACCTGGGCCACGGTGGCATCGGCGGGGGCCGTCCAGGCGTACAGCCCCACGCCTAGGTTTACGTTGTTGCCGATGGTTGTCCAGGTAGTGCTGCCGGCAGCGCGGTAGCTGAGCGTGCCGGTGGCAGCGGGCCCTTGCCATTGCCAGCGCAGGCGCTGCTGCTGCCCGGCACGCAGGGCGGTGCCCGCTACGGGGTTGCTCCAGGTAAGGCCAGCGGTTTCGAACTCGTAGGCTACGGCAAACTCCTGCTCGGGCCCTACGGTTACCGCGGTGCCGTGTACCTGCACCTCGTAGGTGCCGGCGGCTGGGGCGGCCAGCGTTATCTGCTCCACGTTGTTCAGCCGATCCACCCCGCGACGGGCCGGTAGCTTCAGCGAGTCGAGGTGCGGAAACGGGCTCAGTACCCACGGGCGCAGCCGCGCACCGCCGGCACTTACCAGCTCCACGTCGAGGTCGTTCACGAGGGCTTTGCTGGCGTTGGCGGCGGCCTCGGGGTCGGCCCACACGAGGGTAAGCTTCAGCTGATGCACACCGGCGGGCACCGTAATGGCAAACTTGCTGGTGGCGCCGGCCGCCACGCGCCCCTGCACAAACCGTTTGGCGAGCATCGTTTGCACGGCACCCAGGGCATCGGCTTGGCCGAAACCAGCCTCAAAATCGGGGCCGGGGCGCCCTAGGTCGTCGGCGCTATTCAGCAGCACGGCTTTGCTGAGGGCCGCTGGCGGCAGCTGGCCGTTGTGCTGCTCGCGGTAGGCCTGCTGCACCAACGCGCTGATGCCCGATACCACGGCCGCGGCATCGGAGGTGCCGCCTTCGCCCAAGGCCACCATTTCGGGCTTCAGGCGGCCGTCGTGGGCGGGCCCGCGCGAGCTAAGCGCGGCCACGCGGCCCAGCACATCGGTGGCGCCCACGCACAGCGTGTTTTTGGAGGTTTTGAACTGCCCGGTGATGTTGGCGACGCCGGCCAGCGTGGCGTACGTGCCCGAGCCCGGCGTGCGGTTGCCCACGTTGCCCGACGAAAACACGTGCAGCAGCGCGGGCAGCTGGCGGGTTTGCTGATCGTAGGCCCGCGCCTCCAGGCCGTAGTAGTTTTCGATGGTGGCTACGCCATACGAGTGGTTTTGCACCGATACGCGGTTGGCCGTAAGCTGAGCGGCATCGTCGGGCATGAGCTGGGCGTAGCTGGAGGCCGCCAGCTGCACCCCCGAGGCCGCACCGCGCCCGGTAGGCGCCGAGTTGCCGGCCCCGCCAATCAGCGTGGCCATTACCGTGGCGTGGTCGGAAGCCGTGGTGCCGAACATGGTGCTGCTGACCACGCGGCCCTTAAAGTCGATGTCGTTGCGGTCGAAGGCGTCTTCTTTTACCGAAACCGTGAGGCCCTGCCCCGTGAGGTTGGGGTAGAGCTGGTGCACAGGCCAAATGCGGTTGGCCCCTAGGTCAACTCCGTCGATTTCTTTCTCGGGAGTGACCGGGCGGTCGGCTACGTCCACAAACGTTACCCACGGGCATGCGGCCAGCTTCGCGAGTTGCCCTGGCGCATGCACCGTGAACACGCGCGCATCGGCCGGATAGGGCTGCAGCCGGGCACCGCGCAGGTGTTTCTGGGCCCACTCCCGAAAGGCCGCCGCATCCTGCACTTGCACGCGGTACGCGCTGTTACGAGCAGCCGTGGTTTGCTCGCCCTGCAGCGTGGGCGCTAAGCGGCTTTGCACGGCCGCGCGCGTAGGTTGCGCCGTTGCCTCGGGGCCCAGCAAACCCGTTGCTACGGCCACCAGACTGCCCCACAACCGCCACTTGTTCCAAGCGCCTCGCCCGTATTGTTGCCTCATAAAAGAAACCAAGCGTCAAGTAAATACAACCCCACTACGCGGGACCGGGGCGCATGGGTCGCTTGCCGTAGCCGCGCCCCGAGTGGCCGATGCCAAGCCGCGGCAATACCCGGCAGACCTGGCAGCACCTCTGCCCATCTGAAAGATAAGCAAACAGCCCGACCATACCGCGGCCGCGGGGGCGTGGCAAGGGCTGGGTAGCGCGAAAAGCTGAAATACAAACAGGCCCCAAGCGTATGGCTTGGGGCCTGTTTGGGTGTAGCGCAGGCTTTAGCCCGCGTTGGCGTGTACGGCTGGTGCTGCGCGGTTTTGCCTCAACGATTTCGTGCTGGCAAACGCGGACTGCAACCCACAGGTCGGCTTAGCCAAACTGCGCGCTAGATGGCGCTACTTAGGCCTGGGCGGCTACGATGTCGATGCCTTCGGTGAACGAGTGCGGGCGGTAGCCTAGCTCCTTTTCGGCTTTCTCGATGATGAAGCCGGTGCGCGGCGGGCGCTTGGCGGGCTGCGTAAAGGTGCTGCCGTCGGCTTCGATGATAAGCGACTTATCGAGGCTGAAGTGGTCGGCTACGCGCAGGGCAATGTCGTAGGGCGTGAGCAGCTCGCGGCCCGAAATGTTATAGATACCTAGGGCACTTTGCTTGGCAATCAGCCAGCAGCCCTGGGCCAGGTCTTCGGCCAGCGTGGGCGTGCGCCACTGGTCGTTTACCACCTTAATCTGCTTGCCTTCGCGCAGCGAGTTGCGCACCCACAGCACAATGTTGGTGCGGCCGCCGCCGTGCAGCACGCCGTACACCAGCACGGTGCGGGCTATGGCCCAGCGCAGGTTGGGCGTGTTTTGCACGGCCTGCTCGGCAGCCAGTTTGCTTTGGCCGTAGTAGCTGATGGGGTTGGGCGTAGCGTCCTCCGTCAGGGGGCCGTGCGAGCCGTCGAAGATAAAATCGGTGCTCAGGTGCGTGAGGTGCACATCGAGCGCGGCGCAGGTGCGGGCCAGGTTTTCGGTGGCCGTTACGTTTTGCAGCCAGCAGGCTTCGTGGTTTAGTTCGCACTCGTCCACATTCGTCATGGCGGCGGTGTGGATAACGTGCGTGGGCTTCAGCTCGCCGATTACCTGCGCTACCTGCTCGGCATTGGTTACGTCGAGGGCGGCAAAGGGCACGTTGGGGAATACCTCGCCCAAGCGGTTCGAGCCGCGCGAGGTGGCAATCAGCTCCACGCCGGGCTCCTGGTGCAGCAAGCCGATTAGTTTCTGGCCCAACAAGCCGTTGGCTCCGGTAATGAGAAGACGCATGGACTTCAATTATTAATTACTAATTATGAATTATTAATTACCGTAGGTGTAGCCGTACAGCTCGGTAATCTTCTTCTTCTTGAGCTTGTCCACCTCCACGGTCATTTTCACGTCCTGGTCGGGGCGGTCTATTTCGTTGCGGGGCACCTGGGCAATTTTATCCACTACCTCCTGCCCCTGAATTACCTGCCCGAACACGGTATAGGCGCCGTCGAGGTGGGGTGTGCCGTTGAGGTTTTGCACGATGTAAAACTGCGCGTGGCTGCTGGGCGTGCCGGCCGGCCCGCCGCCGCGGGCGGCGGCCACGGCCCCGCGCTTGTGGCGCAGCTCGGGCCGGATTTCGGCCGGAATGCGCGGGTCGTTGGGCTGGCCCATGCCGTCGTTGGTGGGGTCGTTGTCCTTGGAGTTCGGGTCGCCGCCCTGCACCATGAAACCGGGGATGACGCGGTGAAACGTGGTGCCGTCGTAGAGTTTGCCTTCGGCGCGCTTCAGGAAGTTGGCTTTGTGCAGCGGGGTCTGCTCGAACAACACCAGCCGGATATCACCTAGGGCCGCGCCGTTTTGGGTTACGTGCAGCGTTACCACCTCGTCCTTTTTGCGGGGCTTGGCGGCTTTTTGCTTGGTTTTGGTTTCTGTTTTTTGGGCGTGTGCAGCCGGGGCGGCACCCAAAAACAGCAAGGCGGCCACAGCAACGGTTAAGCGGGGGAAGCTCTTCATAGCAATGAGGTGAGGCAACGGAAATCAGAAGGCGAAGCTAAGCGGTTTCGGCCGAGCGGGCGTGCCACTCGGCGCGCAATAAGTCGTAGTAGTCGATGTCGTGCAGGGTGCCGTCGTCGCCGCAGCGGAACTCGCGCCGCAGCACGCCGCTGTGCCGAAACCCCAGGTGCAGCAGCAACTGGCTGCTGCGCACGTTTTCGGGCAGCACGCGGGCGAATAGCTTTTCAAGCCCCACTGCCCCGAACACCGCCTGCAGCACCGCGGGCAAAGCTTCGCGCATCAGGCCCTGGCCTTCGTGGGTGGCGGCCAGCCAATAGCCTAGCTCGGCCTTCGGCACGTCAAAGGGTGTCCAGTGCATATCGCGCAGGCTAATGTAGCCCACGCATTGCGGGCTGCGCCCGGCGCCACCCGGCAGCCACAAGCCGTACTGGAACGCCGTGCGCAGGTGCCAGTCGGTTTCGCGCAGGGTGATGTACACGCCGGCCGTGGCTTCGTCCTGAATAGCGCCTGCCGTGCGCGGAAAGTTGCGCCGCAACCTAGGGCGCTCGGTGGCTATCAGTTCGGCTAAAGCCGGGGCATCGGCAATGGTAAACGGGCGCAGCACCAGGCGCGCGGTGCGCAGCTGCGCGGGCGGGTATGGGCCAGATGCGGGCATAA
The DNA here is from genome assembly GCF_025979705.1 of Hymenobacter sp. YIM 151858-1. Classification (NCBI taxonomy): domain Bacteria; kingdom Pseudomonadati; phylum Bacteroidota; class Cytophagia; order Cytophagales; family Hymenobacteraceae; genus Hymenobacter; species Hymenobacter latericius. The sequence continues at coordinate 4,166,195 of NZ_CP110136.1, read as the reverse complement.
CAACCGTGCATAACGGCAAGCACGAATGTAACGTTGGCCTCGCAAGGCAAACAGCTCGTCAAAACAGCGGCGGGGCGCTAATACATTAAGTACTAACGCCCCGCCGCCTGAATGGCCTAGGTCAGTTATTATGTATCAGCACCCGGTACATACCGCTGCCCGTAAAATCAAAGCCGCTGCCAATACCCGGAGAGAAGATTAAACCTGCAGTATGAGTAGCGAAGTCGCTGATTACCTGCTGCCAATAGCGCCGGCCAAATTCCTGATCTGTTTCGTCAGAAAGCGGTTCAATCAAATCATCGTACGAGAAGCGTTGCCTGATTAGAGCCGGGACGTTCGTTTCTGCAAGCACTACTACAACTGCCGAATCCGTGGAAAAATACGATTCTGCCTCCGTCTCAAAAGCAGCGTCTTTCTCGTCGCCGTGCACAACATCCGTTAAACTGAACTTGTATGGTTCGGAGCCTGCAGGAACCGTGATGCGGGCAAATGGAGCGTAGCAATCGGGAAATAAGTCCCTTACCTGCATTGCTACTTCATTCGAATGTTCTTCTACGCCTCCTTCTGCTGCTTCCGCTAAGTACAACGCATCTATGATCCAGTAGACCTGTCCCGGCGCTAGCAGGATACTTTCACCGGATAGCGAAACGTTGTCGAGTTCTGCACTCATATCCATCGTCCCAAACGAACTTAAAACGTCGTCGACTCCGACTCGCGGTGCTGGCGGATGTCGTGCAGAATGGCTTTGCCGCCACGGCCCAGCACGTTCTCGGCTACGGCCACACCTAGGGCAGCGGCCGCGTCGGGGTCGGTGGTGCTTTGGATTTCCTCCACGTACTGCTGGCCGTCGAGGCTGATGAGGCCGCCGTGCAGCTGCAGGGTGCCTTCGTCGGTGAAGGTGGCCAGCGCGAACGACGGAATGCTGCAGCCGCCTTCCATGGTGCGCAGATAAGCGCGCTCGGCAGCGAGGCATGTGTGCGTATCGGGGTGGTCGAGGAGCTGGCGCAGGGTTGCTTTGCGGTCGGCGTCGAGGCTTTTGGCGCACTCAATGGCTACCGAGCCCTGGCCGGCAGCCGGGATAAACTGCGTTTCGGGCAGTACCTGCACAATCAGGTTGTCGTACTGCATGCGGTGCACGCCGGCAAAGGCCAGTACCAAGGCATCGTACTGGCCTTCTTCGAGCTTGCGCAGGCGGGTTTGCAGGTTGCCGCGGGCCTCGGCCGTAATGGCGTGGGGGTAGTGGCGCTTGAGCAGGGCGCGGCGCCGCGTGCTGCTGGTGCCGAGCACGATGTTGGGCCGGTCGAGCGAAAACGACGGGTCGAAGCTGACCACCACGTCGTTTACCCGTTCACGCGTCATGAAAGCCAGCAGCTCCAAGTCGTCGGGAATGTGGCTTTGCACATCTTTGGCGCTGTGCACGGCAATATCAATGTGGCCGGTGCGCAGGCTTTCCTCCAGCTCTTCGGTAAACACGCCTTTGGCGCCAATCTTATCGAGCGAGCGGTCGAGCACTACGTCGCCCTTGGTCGTGATGATGACGATTTCGGTTTCGAGGCCGGCGGTATTCAGGGTATCGGCCACGTGGTTGGCCTGCCACAGGGCAAGCTTGCTGCCGCGGGTACCAATGCGAATGGGACGTTGGGACATGAAGTAATGGCGCGTTGCCCGCGCCCGTCGGTTAGCGGTTGTCGATAAGGAAATGCGGCAGGCGGCGCAGTGTATACGGCCTGCCGGGCGGCCACGACGGCCTGACGCGTGCGACGCGCCCCTACGCCGGTACGCGCAGCAAGTCGGCCACCTGCAGCGACGTATCCACGAACACAATTCGCGGGTGGGCGTTCCGCTCTACGTGAAAATGTGCGTCGTTGAGTACCTGGGCCAGGCCCTCGGCGTTGCGGCGGTGCACAAACGGGCTGAATTTGCCGATAAACGTTTGCTCCGAAGCCGGCAGGTGCGGCACCAGCGCGGGGTCGAGGCCATAGAGCAGCACTTTGCGCACCAGCCCCAGGGCGTACTGCAGGAATTCTTTCTGGTTTTCGCGGCCCATTTTCTGGAAGCCGTCGGCGGCGGCTACCATGTCTTCGAGCTTGCCCTGGCTGGCTTTAAAGCAGGCCTGCATCCACTTCTGAAACGTAGCGAAGTGGTCGTTGTCGGGCGAGTCGCGCATGGCCAGGGCGGCGCCTAGGTTGCCTTCGCTCACCAGGGCCAGCTGGCGCGCTTTCACCTCGGGCAGGTGGTACTGCTGCACCAGGTAGCCGGTAATTTCGGGCTCCTGAAAACGGCGCACCGGCACCACCTGCACGCGGCTCACGATGGTGGGCAATAGCTTATCGGGCTGCTGGCTCACGAGCAGAAACACCGTGGCGGGCGGCGGCTCCTCCAGCAGCTTCAGCACGGCGTTGGCCGCGGCCGGGTGCATCAGTTCGGGCAGCCAGATGACGACCACCTTAAACTGCGCCTCAAAGGCCTTCAGCGACACGAGCTTGAGCAGTTGCACGGCTTCGTCTTTGCTGATGCTGCCCTGCTTGTTGTCGGCCCCGATGTGCTGCATCCAGTCGTTCAGCCCTAGGTAGGCGCCGCCATCGGCCAGCACGAAGGCCCGCCACTCGGCCGCAAATCGGTGGCTCAGCGCGTCTTTGCTGACGGCCTTGGTGGTGGTAACGGGCAGGATGAAGTTCAGATCGGGGTGCACGAGCTTATCCACCTTGCGGCAGCTCGGGCACTCGCCGCAGGAGTCGGCGGCACGGCGGTTTTCGCAGTTCAGAAACGCCGCGTAGGCCAAGGCCAGCGCCAGCGCACCGGTGCCCTCGGCCCCGCGAAACAGCTGCGCGTGCGCCACGTGCTGGCGCTCCACCGATTGGCGCAGCACCTGCTTTACCTCCTCCAGCCCGGGTATATCAGCAAAACGCATGGCAATAGTTATAAGCCCGTCAGCAGCAGCTGTTTCAGCAGCACGCGCACCCCCAGCACCACCGCCACGATGACCACCGCACCCACAAAGCGCTGCACCTGCGGCCGCCCCGAGCGCAGCCACCGAAACAGCAGCCAAAGCCCCACGCCGGTAACCAGCAGCGAGGCCGCGCCCAGCCGCACCGAGGTAACGGTATCGAGCACGGCGCCGGTGCCCATAAACATGGTGGCAAACATGGCTACCGCAAAATCGGCGCCCTGCAGGCCCGAGGCGGGTTCTTCGTCGTCGGTCGGCTTCACGTGGTCAGCGGCTAATGGGCCCTAGGTGGTTTACAGCTCGATGGTGGCGTTGTTGTCGTCGGCGGTGGGCAGGTTGGTGGCGCGCTCCCACACGCGGTCTTTGGTCGTCAGCTCGAACACTTTGGTCATGATGCCGCGCTCTACCTCGTCGTAGGGCAGGCTGCGGCGGGCCATTACGCGCTCGGCCACTTCGGCCACCTTGTTAAGGCGGAAAGTTTCGAAGCCCGAAGCGCCGCCCCAGCTAAACGACGGAATGAACGTGCGCGGAAAACCCGCCCCGAAGATGTTGGCCGCCACGCCCACCACCGTGCCGGTGTTGAACATGGTGTTGATGCCGCACTTGCTGTGGTCGCCCATCATGAGCCCGCAAAACTGCTGGCCCGTGTTCACGAAGCGGTTGGCCGCGTGGCTCCAGATTTTCACCGGGGCGTAGTTGTTCTTCAGGTTCGAGGTGTTGGTATCGGCCCCTAGGTTGCACCACTCCCCGATTACGGAGTTGCCCACGTAGCCGTCGTGGCCTTTGTTGCTGAAGCCCATGAAGATGGAGTTGCCTACCTCGCCGCCCACCTTGCAGTGCGGGCCCACGGTGTTGTCGCCGCGCATTTTGGCCCCGGCGTTGATGTGCGCGCCCTCGCCCAGGGCCAGCGGCCCCTTGATGATGGCGCCCTCGTGCACCTGCGCGTTTTTCCCTAGGTAGATGGGGCCGTCTTCGGCGTTGAGGATAGCGGCCCGGATCTTCACGCCTTCCTCGATAAAGATGTTTTCGGGTGCGTACACGATGGTGTGCGCATCGCCCACGGGCTGCGACTGTCGGCCGGCAGTCAGCAGGGCAAAATCCTGCCGGATTTCGGCGCCGTTGCGCAAAAACAGGTGCCACGGGTGCTTAATCACCTCCACGGGCTCGGCTACGTTGTGCGTTTTGCCAAAACCTTCCTGAATGAGCTCGGCCACTTGGCTGGCCTCGGCCAGGTGCGCGGCTACCAGCAGCTCGTCGTCGTAAAGGGCCTCGCCGGGCTGCAGGGCCTGCACTTGCTGCACCAGCAGCGCATCGGGGCACACGGCGCCGTTGATTACCAGGGCCGGGCCCGCGGTGTCGCCGGCCGGGTACTTGGCTTGCAGGTAGGCCTCGGTGAGGTAGCCTACGGTTTCCTGCCCCAGGCGGCGCTGCCACTTCTCGGCAATGGTAAGGATGCCGCAGCGCAGAGCGGCCACGGGGCGGGTGAAGGTAAACGGCAGCAGGTTAGGCCGGATGGCGGGGTCGTCGAAGAGCAGAACAGTCATGTGGCGAAGGCCGGAAACGGCGGGTAGCAAGTGGGCGGCGCCCAAGGGCGCGGAGGTTGTGGCTGCAAAGTTGGCAAACAAAAAACTCCTTCCGGACGAACCGAAAGGAGTTTCAAGCAAAAAGCTAGCGCATGGTGGCCACAAGACCACGCAGCCTTACTATTTCTTCTGGTAGCGGTTGCGGAACTTCTCTACGCGGCCAGCGGTGTCGAGCAGTACGTTCTTACCCGTGTAGAAGGGGTGCGACTTGCTGCTAACTTCCACCTTGATGACGGGGTAAGTTTTGCCGTCCTCCATCGTGATGGTCTCGTTCGAGTTCATCGTCGAACGGGTGATGAATTTGAAGTCGCTCGAGGTGTCCTGAAATACAACCTCGCGGTACTCGGGGTGGATGTCCTTTTTCATGGCGCTTAATGCGGTTACTTCCTTGTAGCCCTGCCGATTTTGCGGAAGGGACGGCAAAGGTACAACCTTGACACTTAAAAGAAAAGAGCCAGAAGGTTTTCGGGGGCCGCAGCAATATAACCCGATTAAAATATCGGTATTACCTACTTTTGGGCCAGCCTATCCTCGTTAGCACCCCGTTCGTTTCTTTCCTTTGTGCCGATTTATGACGCGTAAATATCTTGTTAGCCTGTCGTTGCTGGCGTTGGTGATTACGGCCGCGGCGCTGCAGCCCATCGTGGCACGCTACCGCGCCGCGCAGCACCTGGCCCGGCTTGCAGCCGCTCCGCCGATGCGCAACCTGCTGTCGTTGCCGGGCAGCAAGGCCCTTGCCTACGGCGGCAAGTTTTCGGCCCGGCCTTTCGCTACCCGCCGCAACGCCGCCTACGGCCTGGCGGCGCGCGCCAACGACGGGGTTTCGGCCCCAAACAGCCGCCCCGGCATGCTCAGCCGCTCGTGGGGCAGCATCAAGCGCATGTTTTTGTAGGCCGATTGTGGCTCTTGAACTTTCGAAAACCGGACCTGTTCCGGTTTTTTTGTACCCGCCCGGCCTTCAGCCGGTCAGCACCTCAACCCCACTTGCCCATGCGCCTCTGCTTTGCCTCCAACAACGCCCACAAGCTCGATGAGATACGGCCGCTGCTACCTGCCCACATCGAGCTGCTCAGCCTCGCCGACATCGGTTGCCAGGAGGAGCTGCCCGAAACCCAGGCCACACTCGAAGGCAACGCCCTGCAAAAAGCACAGTACGTGTGGGAGCACTACGGCGTGCCCTGCTTTGCCGACGACACCGGCCTGGAGGTAGCGGCCCTAGGTGGCGAGCCAGGCGTGTACTCGGCCCGGTACGCGGGGCCGCAGCGCTCCGCCGCCGACAACGTGCGCAAGCTGCTGCACGAGCTCGAAGGCAAGCCCGACCGCTCGGCCCGTTTCCGGACGGTGGTGGCCCTGGTGCTGTCCGATGCCGCGCAGCACACCTTCGAGGGCACCGTGGAGGGCCGCATTACGGCCGTGCCGCGCGGCGCCGGCGGCTTCGGCTACGACCCCGTGTTTGAGCCCGCCGATTACGCCTACACCTTTGCCGAAATGCCCCTGAGCGAAAAAAATAAACTCAGCCACCGGGCCCGTGCGGTTGCCAAACTAGTCGGGTTTCTGCATCAGCAGGCGCCCTCGGCCTAGGTGCCCGGGCCGGGTTTTGCGGGCCGGCCCCAACATTTTGGCTTCGCGTACGGCCGCAACTCGCTATTTTTGCAAGGTTGGCCCTGCTGGTCGGGCCGCAGTAAGTACCCCATGCAACAACCTTTCATCGTTGGTATCACCGGCGGCAGCGCTTCCGGCAAAACCACCTTTCTGCGCCGCCTGCTCGCCTCGTTTTCAGCCGACGAAATCTGCCTGATTTCGCAGGACAACTACTACCACCCCCGCGAGGTACAGCAAGTCGACTCGCAGGGGGTTACCAATTTCGACCTCCCCTCTTCCATCGATTCGGCGGCGTATGCGGCCGACGTGCTGCGCATCAGCCAGGGCCTGGAGGTGCGCCGCAAGGAGTACACCTTCAACAACCCCAACGCCCCCGCCACGGAGTTGGTGTTTAAGCCTGCCCCCATTGTGGTGGTGGAGGGCATCTTCGTGTTTTACTTCGAGGAAGTGGCCAAGCTGCTCGATCTGAAGGTATACATCGATGCGCGGGAACACGTGAAAGTGCTGCGCCGCATTGTGCGCGACCGTGACGAGCGCGGCTACGACCTGGAGGACGTGCTGTACCGCTACACCCACCACGTAGCGCCGACGTACGAGAAGTACATCAAGCCCTTTAAGCACGACGCAGACATCATCATCCCCAACAACCGCCACTTCGACCGCGGCCTGGAGGTGCTGGTGGCCTACCTGCGCTCCAAGGTAAACGCCTCGCAGGTGTCCTAGGTCAGGCGTTGGCCGATTACACAGCAAGGGCCGCCCGGTACTACCGGGCGGCCCTTGCTGTTACTTAACGGGCTTGTTACCTAGGGCCGGTCGCGGGCCGTCCACCAGCCGAACACGGCAACCGTCAGCAACACCGCCAGCACAAAGTTGGCGTAGCGACGCACCTGCCGGGGCGTATCGAGGTCTTGCAGGGTACTGCTGGCCTTGGCGAGTTGCTGCTGATAAAACGCATCGGTGCGCACGAAAGCAGTTACCTCCTGCGGGGGCGCTACGGCCGGGCCGCTTACCTGCAGCGTAAGGTCGGAGCGCAGGGTGCGGTAGCGGCCAGTCGCGAAGTCGAAGGTGGGTACCGCCAGTATGTCGCCTAGGTTCAGGAGGCCGGGCCGGCTGGGTACCAGGCGGTAGCGCATGATTTTGCGCCCGGTTACGCGGCCGTTGGCGCGGGTTACCTCCTGGCGGGTTTCGGGGCCGTACACCTCCACGCCCACCGGAGCGCGGGCCACGGGCGGCGTCAGGGCCGTAAGGTTGCCTTCGCCCTCCACCACCAGCGTGTAGCCTATGGTTTGGCCGGTTTGGTAGCTGGTCCGGTCGATGCCTTCACGCAGGGTGTATCGGCCTACGGCCGCAGCACCCAGGCCGGCAGGCGGCGCGGGCAACGCTTTTACCTGCACCGTGCGGGGCCGCGAGTAGTACGTTTTGTAGCCGATTACGCGGCTATCGGAGCCGGGCAAGGGGCGCTTGGCCAGCCGATACTTTATCATTTGCAGCCCCACCACCGGAAAGCTGAGCGGCCGGGTGCTTAGCGGGTAATACACCGCTTCGTGCAGCCGGTAGCGCAAAAACGGCTTACCGCCCACCCGCACCGAATCGGGCCGGATGTTGGTTTCGTCGAAGGTTTCTTCCCAGGCGCCGGGTTGGCGCAGCTGGCGCAGCAAGGTGGGCAGTTGCTCGGCAAAGCGGTGAAAATCGAGCAGGCCCTGATCGGTAGGCGCCAGGTACAGGTACAGGCCTACGTGCACCGGCTCGCCCACCCACGCGGTGTTTTTGTTGGGCTCGACGGATAGAAACGCTTGGTCGGGCTGCTCGATGTACTCCTGTGGCTTGGGCTTGCCCAGCAGCTGATCGAGCAAGCCAATGCCTTGCAGCGGCTGCTTGCCGGCGGGCGGAGCGCCTGCCGAAGGTGCCTGTGCGCCTGGGGTAGCGGCCGCAGGCGGTGTAGCGGCGGGCTGCGGCACCACGTGCAATACCGCCCCGGCCGAGCGCAGCACCTGCCCGTTTACGTTCAGGCTGAAAGGTTTAAGCGTGAAGTCGCCCTCGACAAAGGCGGCATAGCGCTGCGTGAGCACCAGCTCCACGGTGCTGCGCCCTTGCGTGGTGCGCGTGGTGGTGGTAGAGGTTTTGCCGCTCTTTTTGAAGCCTTCGATATCCGGAAAGGCGGAGTACTTCTCGAGCGGGGCGCCGCTGAGCCGAATGGCAATGGTGAAGTACTCGTTGATGGGAAACGTAGTGCGCCCCAGCTCCAGGGCCGCCTGCTGGCCCGTGGGCGGCGCGCTGGCAGCGGCCGGGGGCTGAGCCGGAGCCTGCGCCCATGCCGCCGGCGCGGCGAGGCCCATCAGCCAAAGCCACCCCCAGAAAGAAAAAATCAGTCGCCAAGGCATGTAGTCAAAACTACGCAAAAAACGTGGTGGGCGGGCACCAGGGCACCTTTTGCCGGCTGCCTGCTGGGGCCTGATGTGAGGATACCTAGGCCGAAATGCAAAAAAATAACAAGGCTGCTAAATCCGACCGGGCGGGCAGCGGCGTAGGTCCCGGCAACTCCACCTGCTGCTGGCAGGCGCAGCCACCTAGGGCAAAGCGGCCCGGCGGGCACTGCGCGCGTGGCGCTTACTTATCCGTTCACCAACCATTTCACTTTCACATGGCCACCCAACAACACCACACCGGCCCCGAGGAGACAAGCGTGGGCAACCGGCTGGTTCAGCCCATCGACCGGCGCTTGTTTTTGCGCTACACCGGCCTTACCGCCTGCGCTACGGGCCTGCTGCTCGCCGGCTGCGACGATGACGACGACGAAAACATGGCCACCGACGCCGTAAAGCTCGGCTCGGGCGACATCGGGGTGCTGAACTACGCCTACGCGCTGGAGCAGCTGGAGGCCGCGTTCTACGCCCAGGTGGTGGCTACGCCTTACAGCGGCATCACGGCCGAGGAGCGCACCATTATGCAAGGCATTGCCAAGCACGAGGCCGTGCACCGCGACTTCTTTAAAGCCGCGCTGGCCAACAACGCCATCAAAGGCCTCACGCCCGATTTCTCGAAGGTGAACTTCAACGACCGCACCAGCGTGCTGAACACGGCCCGCACGTTTGAGGACCTAGGGGTGGCCGCCTACAACGGGGCCGGCCCGCTGCTTCAGAGCACGGCTTTCCTGACGCTGGCCGGCAAAATTGTGTCGGTTGAAGCGCGCCACGCGGCCATGATTCGCGACCTGATCAGCAACGGCAGCTTTGCCAACGACGTGGTAAACGCCCAGGGCCTCGACCAGGCTTTGTCGGTAGCCGATGTGCTCACGGCCGCGCAGCCCTTCATCAAAGACAAAATCGACGGTAGCCAGGTCGGCCGCTAGTCCATTCCTCAACCCTGCTAGTTTTTCTTGCAATGAACCTGTTCAAGATTCTTTCCGACCTGGAACAAGTTGACCCGGAGGTAATGGGCCGACTGAACTCCCGTCGCGATGCATTTGCGTCGCTGGGCAACATGGCCAAAAAGTTTGCTTTGGCTTCGGCGCCCATCGCCATTGGCTCGGTATTCAACAAAGCCCTGGCCCAATCGGGCAGCAGCGTAACCGATGTGCTGAACTACGCTCTGCTGCTGGAGCGCCTCGAAGAAGCGTTTTACGTGCAGGCCCTGGCCGCCCCCACGCTGGCCGTAAACCTGAGCTCGGGCAGCGCGGCGCGCGCCGCCATCCAGAAAATCAAAGACAACGAAACCGCCCACGTGCAGCTGCTGGCCTCGGCCCTGGGCAGCGCCGCGGCTCCGGCTCCGCGCGGCTTCGATTTCGGCAACGCCTTTGCCACCTACAACTCGTTCCTGACGTTTGCGCAGGCTTTCGAAGACCTAGGCGTGCGCGCTTACAAAGGCCAGGCCGGTGCCCTGAAGGGCGCCCCCAACAACGTGCTGCAAACGGCGCTGCAAATTCACTCGGTGGAGGCGCGCCACGCGGCCCACATCCGGATGATGCGCCGCGCCGCGGCGGGCGGCGGTGTTCAGCAGTTCGGCTGGATTACCAACAAGGAAGCCAACGGCGCGCCCGAGCCCATTTACGGTGGCGGCAACCCCGTAGCCGACCACCCGGCCGAGGACAACCTGATGCAGGCCGGCGTAAACCTTACCTCGCTCGGCTACACCGCTGCCGAAGTAAGCGAAGCCTTCGACGAGCCGCTCGACCGCGGCACCGTAACCACGCTGGCTACGCCCTACGTGCGCGCTTAAGCCAACGCGTTAAGCTCTTTTTTGCCGCAAAGCCGGCCTTCTTCGGAAGGTCGGCTTTGTGCGTTTACGGGGGTAAAAACAAGCCCGAATACGCTGGCACGACGGTTGCCAAGCACATCCATAAATATATTAATCCAATATTATATAATAAAAAACAAAGCTCGACTACAACCCTGCGCGCCAGGGAAAGCGTAAAGGGTTGCAATTCCTCCCCCTTGTTCATTTCGGTGTTCTCTTCTCCGGAGCCGTGCCACGGCCCCGGTCAGGTGCCTATTGCTTTTGCCATTCACCAACCAAACCCTAAATCCATTCTATGGCCACGACCAAACACTCTCCAGAGCAGGAGGAGGCAACGCAGGGCGGAGCGCTCTTGCAACCCATCCAGCGGCGCTCGTTTTTGCGCTATGCTGGTTTCTCGGCCTGTGCCACCGGCCTGCTGCTCGCCGGCTGCGGCGACGACGATGACGACGATGTGCAAAACGCCGTCGACGTAGGCTCGGGCGACAACGGGGTGCTGAACTACGCCTACGCGCTGGAGCAGCTGGAGGCCGCGTTCTACGCCCAGATAAAAACTGGCACCTACTACACAGGCCTGGCCGCGAGCAGCGCCGAGCGCATGATCCTCGACGACCTGGCCATTCATGAGAAAGCCCACGCCGATTTCTTTAAAACGGCCTTGGGCAGCGCCGCCATCAAGCAGCTGGAGCCCGATTTCTCGTCCGTTAATTTCAACGACCGCAGCAGCGTGCTCAACGCCGCCAAAGCGTTCGAAGACCTAGGGGTGGCCGCCTACAACGGCGCCGGCCGCTTTATTCAAACGCCGGCCTACCTGGTGCTGGCGGGCAAAATTGTATCGGTAGAGGCACGCCACGCGGCGCTTATCCGCGACCTGCTGGCGTACAACTCGTTTGTCGACAACGATGTGGTGGATCTGTTCTCGCCCACTTCGGCTACCTCGGGCCCGGGCGTAGGCAACGGCACCGGCCTGGAGCGCTCCAAGCGCCCGGCCGAAGTACTGACCACGGCCAACCAGTTTCTGAAGCCGGGCTCGAAGGTAAGCGCCAACAGCCTGCGCTAACCGCCGCCGAATCACCTCATCAACCTCAGCCTCTTCCGATCATGGATCTGTTTAAACTGATTACCGAAATAGAGAAAGTAGACCCCGAAGTGTACGACCGGTTCGACTCGCGCCGGCGCGTGTTCAAGCACTTCGGCACCATGGGCAAAGCCGTAACGGCCGCTACCCTGCCGGCGCTGTTCAGCGGCCTGTTTACGCGCGCCTACGGCCAAACCGGCACCCTGCCCGCCGAAATTGCCGCCGTGCTCAACCTGGCCCTGCAGCTCGAGTACCTGGAGTTCTACTTCTATGACACGGGCCTGAAATCGGCCAACCTGATTCCGGCCGCCGAGCGCCCCGGCATCGAGAAAATCCGCAACGACGAGTCGGGCCACATCAAGGTGCTGCGCGGCGCCCTGGGCTCGCAGGCCTTCAGCCAAACCGACCCGCCCGTTACCGCCTTCGACTACACCGGCGGCGGCCGTTTCCCGGATGTGTTCACCAACCAGGCCACGTACTTCGGGGTGGCCCAGGGCTTCGTGGATACCGGCGTGCGCGCCTACAAAGGCGGCGCCCCCGTGCTGATGCCCAACAAGGATTTGCTGGAAGCTGCCCTGAACATTCACTCGGTGGAGGCGCGGCACTCGTCGCACATCCGCAGCATCCGGCGCGGCGGCCCCGGCGCCATGCCCGACCTGAACAACCTCAACCAGAAGCCCAAGAGCTGGATTTCGGGTACCGACAACGGCGGCTCGGCACCGCCCACCACCGCCCCGATTTACGGCCCCGGCACCCCGGCCACCGGCGGCGCCACGGATATCTTCTTCCCGGCCGAAAGCAACATCACCCAGGCCGGCGTGAACATCCAGACCAATACCACCGGTATTGCCATTACGGTGGCGGGCGCCTCCGAGTCGTTCGACGAGCCCCTCGACGCCAACACCGTGAAGAGCATTGCGCGCTTGTTCCGGGCACCGGGCAACACCGTGCTGTTTGCCTAACCGCAGGCCTGCGGCCCCACAACGCCCACGCAAAAAGGCGGCCCCTCCGGCGAGGGGCCGCCTTTTTGCTGCCGGCCCTAGGTGCCATGCAACGCTTGGGCGGCGGGGTGGCTCGGTACCGAAAAGCCTGCTTCATTTCGCCCCGAACGGACTACCTTTGCTGTTCAGGCCTTTGCAGGCCGCTACGTATTTTCCCTCCGCATGTCCGACGCACAGTCTGCCCTCCGTCCGCAACCGGAAGTACCGCCCCGCCGCACGTTTTTGCGCCAGGCCGGTGCCCTTACCGCCGCTTCGCTGCTGCTGGCGGCCTGCGGCGACGACGACCCCGAACCCCAGCCCACGGCCACCACGTTTGAGCTGCCCACCGGCGACGCGGGCCTGGTATCGTACCTGTTTTTGCTGGAGCGCTTTTCGGCCGATTTCTACCAGCGCCTACTCGCCAGCCCCGCCCCCGACCTCTCGGCCGCCGACCTGGCCGTGCTGCGCGATGTGTACCGCCACGAGCTGATGCACCGCGACTTGCTGGCCAGCGTGATGAAAGAAAACGCGCTTGTGAGCGACATTGGCGTGAGCAGCCTGGTGGCGCTGGAGTTCAACTACGGCGCCTTTACGCTTACCACCCGCCAGGGCGTGCTCGCGGCGGCCCGCACCATCGAGGACCTAGGGACGGCCGCGCTGTGCGGGGCGGTGCGCTTGTTTTCCTCGGCGGTTTACGTGCAGCTGGCCGTGCGGCTAACGGCCGTTGAGAGCCGCCACTCTGCGGCCGTGCGCGATTTGCTGCAGCCCGGCTCGTTTGCCGCGGCCGAGGTGGTAGCCAACACCGGGGCCGATGCCGGCTTCAACCTGGCGCTGGCGCCGGCGGCCGTGCTCACCGAGCTCAGCAAGTACACCGCCGTGCCCGTTACCGGCAACGGCTTACCCACCACCTAAGGCCGGCTTTTCCATGAATCTGCTTTCGCTTCTTAATCAACTGGCCGCTGCCGATGCTTCGGAGCAGCCCACGGCCCGCCGCGGGGCGCTTTCGCAGCTGGCCCGCACGGCTGCCGCCACCTTGCCGCTGGCCCTAGGTGCCGTGGCGCAACCGGCCGTAGCCCAGCGCGCTGGCACCCAGCTCGATGCCTTGCTGCTGCTGCTGCAGGTGGAGTGGCTCCAGGATGAGTTTTACAGCCGCGTGCTGGGCACCACGCCTGTTTCGCCGCCCGTGTCGGCCGCGTTGGTACCGGCTGCCATTCAGCCCGACCTTACCCTGATTCGCGCCCAGCAGCGCCAGCACATTGTGCAGTTCGAGGCTCTGGTGGCCAGCTCGGGCGGCGTGCTGCCGGCCCGCCCCCGCTACGACTTTACGGGCAGCCGGGGCGGTGCGCAAGCCGCTGCCTTTGCCGATGTGTTTTCGAACACCGACACCATGCTGGCCGTGGCCCAAACCCTCGAGGACCTGGCCGTGCGCGCCTACCTAGGGCAAATGGTGCTGCTTCAGAGCAATGATGCCCTCCTGACGCTGGCCACCCGCGGCCTGGCTACCGAAGGCCGCCACGCCGCGCACCTGCGCCAGCTGCGCCGCCAGCGCGGCGCCAGCGTAAAGCACTGGGTTAGCGGCACCGACAATGGCGGCCCCGTGCCCCCAACCACCGCACCCGTGTACGCCGGCGAAGACCGTACGCGCCAGCTCGTAACCGTTACCCGCGAGGTCGACCTGAGCACCCTGACGCCCCTGTTGCCCATTACGCCGGCCCTCACCGATGCCGAAAAACGCGCCGCAGCCACCGAGGCCATCGACGAGCCGCTTACGGCCTCGGCCGTACAGGCGGTGGTGGCGCTGTTCACTGCCTAGGGCCCTGCCAGCCTGCAAGTTAATCCCCCGTTAAGCCGAGCTTAACGGGGGATTATTTTTTGCTGTCGACTGAACAATACTCTTGCATTTTGAATTCTAAATATTGTACCTTTCTCCGTAGCGAAACGGCAGCTACAAAGTTCATTCAGCTTTTTTCGTTGTTGAACGTATAGAGAGCCGCCGCTACACAGATGGCGTTTTTACCCCACCCAAAACACTATCACCTACTACAATGCTGGAATATGTAAAAACCATCCTCCAAAAAGTCAGCTTCGACCGAATGCTGTTTGAGAAGGAACTTCGGAAAGCCCTGCGCACGCTCGTGCCCGACGAAGTAAGCCAACTAAAGGCGTGGTGCTACCAGCAGTTCTCCAAACTTTACCGTCGCGTGCTGAACCGGGTTTTCCGGCAGGTGCGCCTAGCTTAAGCCGGGTTCGGTTTCGGGCGCGCTCAGCAAAGGCTCGCCCGAAACAAACCGGATGTTGCGCGTGAGGCCCTGGAAGCCGGTGCGCTTCACGGCCGAGTGCCGAAACAATGCCTGAAATACTTCCTGCGTGATTTCCCGCCAGTCTGCCTCGCGCATCTCCTTCAGGTGCGGGTGCGGCCGAAACTGCTCCTCCTCGGTAGCCCGCGAAAAGCGGTTCCAGGGACACACATCCTGGCAGATATCACACCCAAATATCCAATTGCCCAGCCGACCCTGTACGTCGGCGGGCAATTGCTCTTTTAGCTCGATGGTGAAGTAGCTGATGCACTTGCTGCCATCTACCACGTAGGGCTCGGTTATGGCCTGGGTGGGGCAGGCATCGAGGCAGCGCGTGCAGGAGCCGCAGTAGTCGCGAATGGGGCCGTCGTAGCTGAGCTCCACGTCCACGATCAGCTCGGCAATGAAATAGAACGAGCCCGCGCCCGGCGTAATCAGGTTGGAGTTCTTGCCCACCCAGCCCAAGCCGCTCTTTTTGGCCCAAGCCTTGTCGAGCACCGGCGCCGAATCGACGAACGCCCGCCCGCCAACCTCGCCGATGTGCGCCTGCATGTCCTGCAGCAGGGTTTTCAGCTTGTCTTTGATGACGTGGTGGTAGTCGCGGCCGTAGGCGTATTTGCTGACTTTGAGCGTGTCGTCGGGTTGCTGGTCTTCGGCGGCGGGGTAGTAGTTCAGCAGCAGCGAAATCACCGACTTGGCGCCATCCACGAGCAAGCGGGGGTCGAGGCGCTTATCGAAGTGGTTTTCCATCCAGCGCATCTGGCCCTGCATGCCGCGCGCCAGCCATTGCTCCAGCCTAGGCGCTTCCTCCTCCAGAAACTCGGCCTTAGAGATGCCGCACGCCATAAAGCCCAGCTCCGCCGCCCGCCGTTTAATAAAGGCGGTGTGTTCGAGGCGGATGAGGTCGGAGGCAAGCATGAGGGCAAAGGTCGGAAGAAGTAACGCAGCGTATAGCCGGGCAAAAGCACAACGGCAGCTGCAGATCCGGCAACACCGCGCACCGGCTGCCAGTTTCGGCTGGCGCCGTCAGCGGCACTCCAGAATGTCACCCGGCTGGCAATCCAACGCTTTGCACAGGGCTTCGAGGGTGCTGAAACGAACAGCTTTGGCTTTGCCGGTCTTTAAAATCGACAGATTGGCCAGCGTTAGATCAACTTTTTCCGAAAGCTCGCTCAGGGTCATTTTCCGCCGGGCCATCATCACGTCGAGGTTCACAACTATGGGCATCGCCTAAACCGTCAGGGCGTTTTCGGCCTGCAGGTCAGTGCCTTTCTGAAACACCTGCGCAATAACGAAGATGATGCCGGCCAGGAACAGAAACTCGCCGTACGACCACGTGGGCACCTCCGCAACCACTCTTTTGGCCAGCCATTTGGTGTAGTTGCTGGTCGCCAGGGCTACTATGCCCGCACTCAGCGCAACGCGACTGATTTTGGTGATGAGGGCAGCCACCGGCAGGCTGAACGGCGCGGCAAAATCGATTTTTTGAAAGATACGGATGACCAGGTAAGCCAGGTACGCCTTGGTGGCCAGAAAGTAAACCTCGAGCGACACCACCGCTCCGTAGTGCACTTCGCTAACGCTTCTCAATGCCGACAGATCAAGGCCCTGGTACAAGTCGCGCGCCGCGGCCGGGCTGATGAACTCACTCACGAAGAATGAAACCAATACGGCGCCGGTTTCAATGCACAAGCCGATGAACAGCACCCAGAACACGCCGTGCATGATTTTCAGTACAAGTGTGGGGTTGGTTTCCATGATGGGTACAGTGTTGTAAATGACCTACGCCTGGCCTGCTTTGCTTTGGGCAAAGGGCTTTTTACACCGCAAATATCAATAAATTTTTATCGATAATCAATAAAAACACCAAATATTTTATCACCTAGAACCGCGTCATGGTTTGCCGGATACGACAGACACCAAGCAGCAGCTTGTGGGTTGTTGCCCTTGGGATGCCGTTTGGCGCTACTACCCTGGTTACTTCTCCGTGCTGACGTCGTCGGCTAGGTTGCCGCGCGGGTGCTGCAGAATTGGGTGGCCAACGAGTGTGCCTGCTCCATGCCTTTATTTGGCGTTGGGCACCTAGGGAGCCTAGGCTGTGTCTGTAAACTCCAGAACGGTCATGCTGAGCCTGTCGAAGCATCTCTACCGCTTCGGTGAACGAGCCCAGACGAAGCGGTAGAGATGCTTCGACAGGCTCAGCATGACGACTAGGAGGCTTGAAGCAACTTTTCAGACACAGCCTAAACCCTAAGCAAGCCACGAAACCCTCTGGAGGAGTAGTAAGACTGCGCCGTGTTGTGGTACACGAAAACCCGGCCGTACCGGAAATCGGCAAACAGCGCCCCGCCGAGCTTGCGCACGGAGGCAGGGGTTTGCAACCAGCTTGAGGTTTTGGCATCGAACCGGCCGAGTTGCTGCAAGCTTCGGTATTGTTCTTCCGTCAGCAGCTCAATGCCCATAGCGGCGGCCATGTCGAGGGCGTTGTGTGCGGGCTTATGCTCCTTTCGCGCCTCCAAACCCTCACGGTCGTAACACACACTCCGCCGACCTAGGGGCGTTTCGGCCGAGCAGTCGCAGAACAGGTATTCGCCAGTTGCTGCATCGAATCCAATTGCGTCGGGTTCTCCGCCGGTTCGTTCCATTTCCGAGAGCGACCAAAGCTTTGCTGAATTTGCCTCCAAGCGGGCTTGCACGTCGGTCCACACGCACTCCTCGTGGCGCTGCATGTGCTGGGCAAACCGCGTCTTCAGGATAATCAGCAATTCTTGTTGCTGAGAAACTGATAATTGTTGGGCTTGCGGGTGTACGCCGGTATCCATACCTATCTATTTCGGTTGCGTTAGTGCGTTTGTTGCCTATAGCGAGCCAAGCGCAGGGGGCCAAAAAGTTAAGGCAAAAGCAAGCCGGCGTTAGGGTTGCTCTCGGCCAACAAAACGGTTTTTACCCAGCAGGAACCCGATGGCACGTTCGACATTGCGCCCCAAGCTTTCTTCGTTTTTGAGGCGGCACAGGTAACGAATCAATTCCTTTTGCCTCGAGGGCGAAAGCCCGTTGTAGACTTGTTGAGCTTCGGGCACCTTGGCCAACGCTTGCTCAAACGCAGGGCAGCTTGGCACCTCCGGAGCTTCTGAATTGTATTCGATGGTTATGGACAGCACCTCTCCAATGCGGCGGGGCGAGTTAGCCAACATCGTCAGATTGATGTACAAGCGCCATTCGCCGGCGTAGCGCACCAACGTCTGCTGATAAGGCTTTTCGTTAACTGTGCCGTGCACGCGTATAGGGCCTTTGCTGCGTCCTGCTTTAGAGAATATATCAGCCAGTACATCCTCAGGCACGTGCACAAAGGGGTTCACTCCTATCAGCTCAAGGGTAGCGGCAAAAGCGTGCATGCGCAGCCAATTTAACGCAAAAACGCACCGCCAAATGGCGGTGCGTTTTTGCATGATGAATCAAGGGTTACTCCTGCGTGAACAAGTCGCCGGCTAAGTTGCCGCGCATGTGCTGCGGCAGCGGGCGCCCTAGGTGCGTGTAGGCCTGCTCGGTGGCCTCGCGGCCGCGCGAGGTGCGCTTGATGTAGCCTTCCTGAATCAGGAACGGTTCGTACACTTCCTCGATGGTTTCGGCTTCTTCGCCGCAAGCCGTGGCAATGGTGGTGATGCCCACCGGGCCGCCCTTGAACTTATCAATGATGGTGCTGAGGATGCGCTTGTCCATGTCGTCGAGGCCTTGCGAGTCCACGTCGAGGGCGCCGAGGGCAAACTGGGCAATATCGCGGGTAATGGTGCCGGTGCCCTTAATCTGGGCGAAGTCGCGGGTGCGGCGCAGCAGGTTGTTGGAGATGCGGGGCGTACCGCGCGAGCGGCGGGCAATTTCGAAGGCGGCGTCCTCGTGGATGGGCGTACCCAGGATTTCGGCCGAGCGCTGCACAATATCGGTGAGCAGTTTGGCATCGTAGTACTCGAGGCGCGACGAGATGCCGAAGCGGGCCCGCAGCGGCGCCGTGAGCATGCCCGAGCGCGTGGTGGCCCCGATGAGCGTGAACGGCGACAGCGAAATCTGCACGGAGCGGGCGTTGGGGCCCGAGTCGAGCATGATGTCGATGCGGTAATCCTCCATGGCCGAGTACAGGTACTCCTCCACCACGGGGTTGAGGCGGTGAATCTCGTCGATGAAGAGGACGTCGTGCGGATCGAGGTTGGTGAGCAGACCCGCCAGGTCGGAGGGCTTGTCGAGCACCGGGCCCGAGGTCATCTTGATGCCCGAGCCCAGCTCGTTGGCGATGATGTGCGACAACGTGGTTTTGCCGAGGCCGGGAGGCCCGTGCAGCAGTACGTGGTCGAGGGCATCGCCGCGCTGCTTGGCAGCGGCCACAAATACTTTCAGGTTTTCCACCACCTTGGCCTGACCGGTAAAATCGTCGAAGCTGAGGGGGCGCAGGGCCTTGTCTATTTCTTTATCGGTGGCGTCCATGTGGGAGTTGCCACCTGTCAGGTACGATTCGCGCATACGAAACGAAGGTAGTTCGGCGGTCGAAGTTTCAGAGCTAAGGTAACAGCGGGGGGCCCGAAAATGTCCCGCACGCACAACGTTTTTAGCAAATAAATAGCCGAACTCATATCGTCTGCTAACAAAGTTAGCTTTCAACTCATGGCTAGGTTACCGGAAAGCGAAAGCCCGGCTCTGGTTTTCCAAAGCCGGGCTTCTGGCTGCCTTGCAACAAGCCTTGGCCCTGCAGGAGAGCAGTAGGCTAATGCTATCGAATGAGGTGGCAGTTGAATATGCGCCCAGGCTACACTTGGTTGCCGCTACGCGAGCCTTTTTGGGCGCTTTGGCCGCCATCGTGCGAGTTGCCCTGCGAGCGGTGCGTGCCCTGGGCGCTGGGCGTGCGCAGGTGGCTTTGGTCGTCGCGCTTCGAGCCGCCGCCTTGCGTGCCGCCCTGGTCGGCGTCGCGGCTGCGGGTGTTGGTGTCTTGCACCAGGCCTCCCGAGCCTAGGTTGTTGGCACCCGAGCCGGCCGAGGTTTTGGCAATGCCATCGGAGGTGCCGTCGTCGGCAATGGTGTTGAAATCCTGCGTGGCGTCGCCGTCGTCGTTGGGGTTGCGGTCGTGATGGCGCGGCGGGTTGTTGCGGTCGGGCTGGTAGCGGCTTTCGGGCGCGTTGCGGTAGTTTTCCTTATCCTCTTCGCGGCGCTGCTGGCGGCGCTCATCTGCGTTCTGAGACATAGCGGTTGGGTGCTTGGTTGAGATACGCTATACGGCCGCCAGCCCCGCTAAGGTACTGACGAGCTGACTATTATACCATGCCGGGGCGGGCATTGCGCAGATAACCAGCCCGTGGCATAAAGGCGTTACAGGAGCTTATTGCCGCGTTGGGCCAGGCCTTGGTGCAGCCCTAGGTGGCTGGCCGGCGTAGTGCGCAAGGCAGCCAGGATTTGCGTTATTTCCGCCTGTCTTTCGTGGCCGAAGGCTTCCCTCGCCCAATACCATCCTCCCGCATTCCCCCCCTCCCACATGCGCCGCGTATTGCCGGTAATTGTACTGGCTCAGTTTTGCTGTACCTCGCTTTGGTTTGCCGGCAACGCCGTAGCCCCCGACATAGCGCGGCAGTTTGGGCTGGCCGATCATTTCGTGGCCAACCTTACCAGTGCCGTGCAGCTGGGTTTTATCAGCGGCACACTGGTATTTGCAGCGTTGGCCATTGCCGACCGCTTTTCGCCCTCGCGGGTGTTTTTGGTGAGTGCCCTGTTGGCGGCCTTGTGCAACCTGGGCGTGCTGGGGGCCAATGAGGCAGCACACCTGCTGATGCTGCGCTTTCTGACGGGCTTTTTTCTGGCGGGCATCTACCCCGTGGGCATGAAAATCGCCTCCGACTACTACCAGGCGGGCCTAGGTAAATCGTTGGGCTTTTTGGTGGGGGCGCTGGTGCTGGGCACCGCTTTTCCGCACTTGCTCCGGAGTGCCACTACCCTGCTGCCCTGGCATTACGTACTGGTAGCAACCTCGGCGCTGGCTACGCTGGGCGGCGCGGCCATGGTGCTACTGGTACCCGATGGGCCTTACCGCCGGGTGGGCCAACGGCTGCGCCTTACGGCTATGTTAGAGGGTTTTCGGGTGCCGCGTTTCCGGGCGGCAGCGTTTGGGTACTTCGGCCACATGTGGGAGTTATACACGTTTTGGGCGTTTGTGCCCGCTATGCTCAGCACTTACAACCGCTTGCACCTAGGGGCCGAGTTGCCCGTGCCCTTGCTTTCGTTTCTGATTATTGGCGGGGGTGCGCTGGCCTGCACGGGCGGCGGCTTGCTTTCGCAGGTGGTACCGGGCCGCAAGGTGGCCCTAGGTGCGCTGGCCTTGTCGGGCTTGTGCTGCGTGGCCTCGCCGCTGCTCTTGCGCGTGGGTTACCCTCCGTTGCTGCTCGCCTTTTTGGTTTGCTGGGGGCTGGTGGTGGTGGCCGATTCGCCGCTGTTCTCGACGCTGGTGGCGCAAAGCGCGCCGGAAGCCACGCGCGGTACGGCGCTTACCATCGTCAACTGCCTGGGCTTTGCCATTACGGTGGTCAGCATTCAGGCCACCAGCTGGCTTGCCGGCTACCTAGGCCCGCACGACGTGTACCTGGTGCTGGCCCTAGGTCCGGCGGCGGGGCTGCTGGCGCAGAAGAGTTGTTAGCTGCTGGCTGTTGGCTATCAGCTGTTAGCGGCATCCCTACTTGCTGATAGCTAACAGCTAACAACTGACAGCTAATAGCTTATTCATGCAGCAGCACCTCGATGTTGAGGTACAGCCAATCTTCTTCCCACGATTTGAAGGTGAGCTGCGCCGTGATGCAGCGGCCGGCGTCGAGCAAGCGGGCTACGGTTTCGTTGCGGCCCTCGGGCAGATAGCCCAGCCACACGTCGCCGGCTTCGGGGCGGGTACGCACCTGCACGGCCCAATCGTCGTAGGGGCTGTCGGCCTCGCGGCGGAGCACCAGCGGCTGGCCTTCGTGGAGTTGCGGCTCGTATTGGGCCAGGTTTTCGCGGTGCGAAGTGCCGGCAACCAGGCATTCCAGAATAACCAGCGGCGCGGCAGAAGAAGTATCGGTGGGCATGTGGCGGAAGGCTAGCGAGTTGCAAAGTAACGCGGCGCGGCGGTTCATCATACCGCTGCGTAGCCCTCGGCATACGTATGTTTCTTTGCGCCGCTGCCGGGCTTACTCGTTTCCCTAGGTGCCCGGCGCACCCTCAGCCTATGTACAGCAAAACCGAAGCCGCTCAACTCCGCCAAGCGTTCTGGACCGCCCTGGGCCAATACATGCGCCCAATCCTGTCGTCGGAAGGCTTGCCCGTGACCTGGATCAACTACAAAACCGGCCTCAAAAACGTGTACTTCCGCATGCACGCCGACACGCGCCGGGCCAGCATCGGCATCGAAATAACCCACGCCGACGCTGGGTTGCGCGAGCTGTTCTTCGAGCAGTTTAAAGAGCTGCGCCCGATGCTGGAGGAAACCCTAGGTGAACCGTGGGTGTGGGAGCTGGAGGCCACCGACGAGTACGGACAGCCGCTCAGCCGCATTTATCAAGAGCTTACCGGCGTGAACATGTACAACCGCGAGCATTGGCCCGAGCTGATTTCATTTTTCAAGCCTAGGCTGGTGGCGCTGGATGCGTTCTGGAGCACGGCGCAGTATGCGTTTGATGAGCTGCGGTGAGGCGGTCTGCGGCTCGGCATCTACTGCTTCCTGCCTTAATCGTGCATTACTACTTGTAGCTCTTGCTTTTTGCACCAACGGTTGCCAACCTTCTTGAAAACGTACGTTTGCTCAGGGCCACCGCTCGATTGGATGGTGACCAGCGCACTACGATGGTTTCTTGCAAAGACTAAGCGCGAAATGACGTACTGCCATTGTGTACGGTATCGTTCAGCTACTCTGCTCTGCAACTGATTTCGCTCCCAGGGGTTAAGCCGCTTGTACATGGCGTGTAGGGTACCAGATGGCAGCACCCTGATCCACGGCTGTTGAAATTGTTGTTGGGTGTAGAAGATAATCGGCTTGGTTACCAGTTGTTGCTGCATGTAGGCCAAGTCCGCCGGGCTAAAATACTTCAGCAATACCGCTTGCACCTCCGCCTTCTCTTCTGCCGAATAAGCCGCCAATAATCCCGCGTCTGTTCTGTTGGCCACATAATTTACCAACAAAAGGACTACGCTTGAATCCGGCTTTGCGTGCTCCTTCTCGAACGTGCGGCTCTCCTCCCAGCCCAACTCCCACGGCGCTTTGGGAATGGCGGAATAGTACAAATGCATCATCACCCCTTCGGTCAACTCGTGTACCAGCCTCCCAGGTACACCCTGCGCCAGGATTTTGACGAATGGCACAAGCATAAAGCAAAGTAGGCTGAGCAGCTGTTTCATCAGATTAAAAACACAAACGGCCACCCCATGCTTGAGGCGGCCGTTTTGCTTAGCTATTCATTAATCTACTTGAACGCCTGAATGCCCGTAATATCAGCACCCGTAATCAGCAGGTGAATATCGTGGGTGCCTTCGTAGGTAATGACCGACTCCAGGTTCATCATGTGGCGCATGATGGGGTACTCGCCGGTAATGCCCATGCCGCCGTGGATTTGGCGGGCCTCGCGGGCAATGTGCAGGGCCATGTCAACGGAGTTGCGCTTGGCCATCGAAATCTGGGCCGAGGTGGCTTTGCCCTCGTTCTTCAGCACACCTAGGCGCCAGGCCATCAGCTGGGCTTTGGTGATTTCGGTAATCATTTCGGCCAGCTTTTTCTGCTGCAGCTGGTAGGCGGCAATCGGCTTGCCGAACTGCTCGCGCTGCAGCGAGTACTTCAGGGCCGACTCGTAGCAGTCGATGGCGGCACCAATGGCGCCCCAGGCAATACCAAAGCGGGCCGAGTCGAGGCACGAGAGCGGGCCGCGCAGGCCATCGACGTTGGGCAGCAGATTTTCTTTGGGCACGCGCACGTTGTCGAACACCAGCTCGCCGGTGCACGAAGCGCGCAGGCTCCACTTGTTGTGGATTTCGGGCGTAGTGAAGCCTTCCATGCCGCGCTCCACAATGAGGCCCTTGATGCGGCCCTCTTCGTTTTTGGCCCACACCACGGCTACCTGGCACTCGGGCGAGTTGCTGATCCACAGCTTGGTGCCGTTGAGCAGGTAGTAGTCGCCCATGTCCTTGATGTTGGTAACCATGCCGCCGGGGTTCGAGCCGTGGTCGGGCTCCGTCAGGCCAAAGCAGCCCAGCCACTCGCCCGAGGCCAGCTTGGGCAGGTACTTGCGGCGCTGCTCCTCGGAGCCGTACTGGTAAATGGGGAACATCACCAGCGAGCCTTGCACCGAGGCGGTGGAGCGCATGCCGGAGTCGCCGCGCTCAATTTCCTGCATAATCAGGCCGTAGCTGATGTAGTCGAGGCCGCCGCCGCCGTACTCCGTAGGGATGGTGGGGCCGAACGCGCCTACCTCGCCAAACTTGCGCACGATTTCGGAGGGGAAGTGCCCTTCCTGCGCCCACCGTTCGATGTTAGGCGAAATCTCGCGCTTCACGAAGTCGCGGATGGTTTGGCGAATGAGCTTGTGCTCGTCGGTGAGCAGCCCGTCGATGTCGTAGTAATCGGTGAAACCGGCGGCGTTCAGGGAGCCTTTGTTTTGCTGCACCTGCGCTTTCGGGGAGAGTACGTCGGCTTGGGAGGACATATGCGGAAACTTGTTGGGTGGGAAGCTCAAAGATAAAAATTTCGGGGCGTGCCCAACGGCCCGCCTTACCCGGCCCGTTGCATACGTACAACACGCTGCCGGCAATGCGGTTCCGCAGCGGGCACCTAGGGTTTTGCTCATCCCAACGGGGCGGTTCTGCGTAGGGCTGTTAGCCGCACCGCAGCCTGCTTGTAAGCACTATGCTTAGGCTGCTTCAACCCCACCCGCCATGAGCACCCACAAGAAACTCAACGAACTGGAAGCCACTGCCATCTGCGGCAACGACATCTCCTCGTCGTGCCTGTACGTGTCTGGTTTGGCCATTACTTATGCTGGCCAATACGCCTGGCTGGCGCTGCTTATGGTGGGGGCGGTGTTGTTCCTGTTCCGCAAAATTTACGGCGAGGTGGTGGGCGCCTTGCCCCTGAACGGCGGCGCTTACAACGTGCTGCTCAACACCACCAGCAAGAGCAACGCGGCACTGGCCGCAGCCCTTACCATTTTATCGTACATGGCCACGGCCGTGATATCGGCCTCCGA
Organism: Hymenobacter sp. YIM 151858-1; assembly: GCF_025979705.1. Classification (NCBI taxonomy): domain Bacteria; kingdom Pseudomonadati; phylum Bacteroidota; class Cytophagia; order Cytophagales; family Hymenobacteraceae; genus Hymenobacter; species Hymenobacter latericius. The sequence goes on along the minus strand of NZ_CP110136.1, from coordinate 4,141,243 downwards.
GGCCATGCACTACCTGCACACGCTCTGGCACAGCCTACCCGTGCTGCCGGCTACCGTGGGCCTGCTGGGCTTGTTTTTGGTGCTCACGCTGCTGGGCATGTCCGAGTCGGCCAAAGTGGCCGTCATTATTTTCCTGGTGCACCTGGCCTCGCTTACCCTGCTGTGCGGGGCGGCCGTGTGGTACGTGGCTACCCACGGCACCGAAACCCTTTCGCTTAACTTTCAGGCGCCAGTAAAAGGCAGCATCGTCTCGGCGCTGTTCTTCGGATTCAGTGCGGCCATGCTGGGCATTTCGGGCTTCGAAAGCTCGGCCAACTTCGTGGAAGAGCAAGCCCGGGGCGTGTTCCAGAAAACCTTGCGCAACATGTGGGTGGTGGTTTCCTTCTTCAACCCGCTGCTGGCTTTTTTGCTGATTGCCGTGCTGCCGCTGGTGCAAGTGGGCGAGCACTCGGCCACCATACTGGCGCACCTGGGCGAGGTGGCCGGGGGCCGCTGGCTGGCCGCACTCATTTCCATCGACGCGGTAGCTGTGCTCAGCGGCGCGGTGCTTACGTCGTTCGTAGGCGTGAGTGGCCTGATGAAACGCATGGCGCTTGACCGCATCTGGCCGCCGAGCTTTCTGAAGGAAAACCGCCGCGGCAGCAACTACATCATCCTGATTGCCTTTTTCCTGCTGTGCTTGAGCATTTTGCTGATTACGCGCGGCGAATTAGGCCCTCTGGCCGGGGTTTACACCATTTCCTTCCTGGCCGTAATGGCGTTTTTCGCCATTGGCAACTTCCTGCTGAAGAACAAGCGTGCGCGCTTGCCGCGCCCCGTATACGCCTCGGTGCTTACCGTTACGCTTGCCCTGCTGGGGGTGCTTTTGGGCTTGTACGGCAACATCAAGCTGCACCCCGAGTACCTGGTGGTGTTTCTGCAATACTTCGTGCCCACCATGCTGCTGGTGATAGTGATGCTCGAGCGCGTGGCGATTTTGAAACTAGTGCTGCACGCCGTGCGCAACTACTCCAAAAAGCACGGCTCCTTTTTCGGCCTCACGCAGCAGCGCATCCGCAGCATGCTGCACGCGCTCAACCAGCAGGAGTTCGTGTTTTTCACGAAAGGCGACAACGTTTCGAACCTCAACAAAGTCATGATTTACGTGGTGGAAAACGAATTCACCAACCGCCTCAAAATCGTGACGCTTGTAAATGGCAACGAGCAAGTACCTCAGCAGCTGCTGAACGATGTGCGTGTGCTCGACCGTGCCTACACCGAAATCGTGGTTGACTTTGTGGTTCGGCCAGGTCACTTTGGCCCGCAGCTCATCGACGACCTCTCAAAGGAATGGGGCATACCGAAGAACTTCATGTTCATCGGCTCGCCCGGCGACCGTTTTCCTTACCAGATTTCGGAGCTGGGCGGTGTGCGCCTGATTATATGAGGCGCTGCCCCTAGGTGCTACCCGAGCCCCCGGTACCGCGGAGCAAGGGCCCTGCACTACCTTTGCCGGCATGAGCAACTCTTTCGGCACCCTGTTCCGCATCAGCACCTTCGGCGAATCGCACGGCCCCGGCATCGGGGTGGTTATCGATGGCTGCCCGGCGGGGTTGGCGGTAAACGTAGCCGACATTCAGGCTGCCCTGGACCGGCGGCGGCCCGGCCAATCGGAGCTTACCACGCCGCGCTCCGAAGCCGATCAGGTGGAAGTGCTGTCGGGCTTGTTTGAGGGGCGAACTACGGGCACGCCCATCGGCTTGTTTATCCGCAACGCCGACCAGCGCAGCCACGATTACTCGCACATCCAGAATGCCTACCGGCCCTCGCACGCCGATTACACCTACGATCAGAAGTACGGGCACCGCGACTACCGCGGCGGCGGCCGCTCGTCGGCGCGCGAAACGGCAGCCCGCGTGGCGGCCGGCGCCGTGGCCATGCAGCTGCTGCAGCACCACGGCATTCGGGTGTGCAGCTACGTATCGCAGGTAGGTGCCGTGGCTGTGCCGGTTGGCTACGAGCAGCTCGACCTAGGGCTGATCGACTCGAATATGGTGCGCTGCCCCCACCCCGAAACCGCCGAGCGCATGGCCGGGCTCATCCGGCAAACCCGCGACCGGCACGACACCGTGGGCGGTATCGTTACGGGCGTGGCCACCGGGGTGCCGGCGGGCCTGGGCGAGCCGGTGTTCGATAAGCTGCACGCCGAGCTGGGCAAAGCCATGCTGAGCATCAACGCCGTAAAGGCCTTCGAGTACGGTTCGGGCTTCGCGGGCACGCTGTTGTTCGGCTCGGAGCACAACGATGCGTTTTACACCGACGAGGCCGGCCAGGTACGCACGCGCACCAATCACTCGGGCGGAATCCAGGGCGGCATCAGCAACGGCCAGGATATTTACTTCCGGGTGGCGTTTAAGCCGGTGGCCACCATTCTGCAGTCCCAGCAAACCATCAACAACCAAGGCGAGGCCGTTGAGCTGGCCGGCCGCGGCCGCCACGACCCCTGCGTGCTGCCCCGCGCCGTGCCCATCGTGGATGCCATGACGGCCCTGGTGCTGGCCGATATGCTGCTGCGCGCCCGCGCCAGCCGCGTGTAGTGCCTAGGTTTCGGGCAGGTTACCGGGCATCGGCAACTGCCGGCAAACCTCTACTTTTGCAACCGTAGGCGGCCCGTTGCGGTTATACACCATAAGCGCAACCGCGCGCCTTCCCCTCGTACTAAGAAGCACTGTATCACCATGAATAGTACTGCCCCCGCCGGCTCGGTTTCGATTTACGCCGAAGCCTCGCCCAACCCCGAGTCGATGAAGTTTGTGCTCAACTCGCAGCTTGTGCGCGAGGGTGTGAGCGTGGATTACCCCGATGCCGAAGCCGCCGCCCACTCGCCGCTGGCCCAGGAGCTGTTTAAGTTCGATTACGTGGGCCGCGTGTTCATCGCCGCCAACTTCGTAACCGTTACCAAAACCACCGAGCACACCTGGACGCAGCTGATCCCGGAGCTGCGCACCTTCCTGAAGTCGTACGTGGAGGCCGGCGGCCCCATCTTCACCGTTGACCCGGCCGAGGAGCAGCGCGCTGCCCAGGTTGCGGCCGGCGCCGAAGGCTCGGCCGAAGACCAGGCTACGTCGCAAAAAATCATCGACCTGCTCGATAACTACGTGCGCCCCGCCGTTGAGCAGGACGGCGGCAACATCACCTTCAAGAGCTACAACGACGGCATCGTGACGGTGAACCTGCAGGGCTCGTGCTCGGGTTGCCCCTCGGCAACCGTTACGCTGAAATCGGGCATCGAGAACCTGCTGAAGCGCATGGTACCCGAGGTGAAAGAAGTAGTAGCCGAAGGCGTGAACGGCGGATTCTAAGGACCACGGATTCGAGCGGATTCATCGGATTCCGCGGATTTTGTGAACAACACAAACGGCCCGGGCTTGCGCCCGGGCCGTTTTGGTTTTCGGCTCGGTTGGTGACCATAATGCGGCTTGCTGATGCTCTTTACGAACTGTCATCCTGAGGCGCTAGCCGAAGGACCTTATCACGCGTGAACCTCACCCCCCGGCCATCTCTCCACAAGAGAGGGGGAGCCTGGCGACCTAGGAAAAGGCCGTCATGTCGAGCTTGTCGAGCCATCTCGCGTGCTGACGCCAGGTAGCAACCGCTCCCCTCTCTTTTGGAGAGGGGCTGGGGGTGAGGTCAATCGTCAGCGTGCGTGATAAGGTCCTTCCTTCGTCAGGATGACAGTTACTACAGAATCTCTATTCAGCCAGTAGCTATCCGGTGTCAGCACGCGAGATGTCTCGCTTACGCTCGACATGACATACGACTTAGTCAACAAAGCTGGTAAGTCAACGAAGCCCCCGCCCACAAAAAACAAGGCCCGACCTAAGCAGGTCGGGCCTTGTTGCATGAAGCTTATGCTTTGGGATTACTGCACAGCCGTCGAGAGCTTCGGAGCACCGGCTTCCGAGCCTTCGTTCAGGCGGTCTTTCTCCTTACGGCCGTACGTGTCGAGGATCAGCGGTGCGGCGATGAACAGCGACGAGTACGTACCGATGATCATACCGATGATCATGGCAAACGAGAACGAACGCAGCGTTTCGCCACCGAAGATGTACAGCACCACTACTACCAGCAGTACGGTGGTGGCCGTAATCATCGTGCGCGAGAAGGTGCTGTTCAGAGCGGGGTTCACCACCTGGGCAAACGTCAGCTTGGGGTTCTCGCGCAGGTACTCGCGGATACGGTCGTAAATAACCACGGTATCGTTCATGGAGTAACCCAGCACCGTCAGCACGGCCGCCACGAATACCTGGTCCATCTCGTAGTTCAGGCCCAGGGCGCGGGCAATGGGGTACGTCGCAATTACGAACAAGGCGTCGTGGAACAGCGCTACTACCGCGGCCATTGAGTACTGCCACTTCTCGAAGCGGAACAGTACGTACACGAAGATGGCCAGCAGCGTGAGGCCGAGGCTCAGCACCGAGGTTTTCTTGATGTCGTCGGCAATGGTAGCGCCCACTTTCGAGGTGCTGCGGATTTGCGGGTTATCGGCCCCGAATTGCTTCAGGCCCTGCAACAGCGTGGCCTGCACCTTCGCGTCGGCTTCAACCGATTCGTCCTCGGCCAGGTAGCCGGTGGTGATGCGCAGGCGGTTCGGTGCGCCATAGGTCTTCACCTCGGTGCCAGCACCCTGAAAGTCGTCGAGCAGGGCGGTGCGCACCTTGTCGGCAGGCTCTACTTTGTCGAAATCGACGATGTAAGCACGGCCACCTCGGAAGTCAACCCCTAGGTTGGGGCCGCCTTGCACGGCCATCAGGACAAAGCCGATGATGATGAAGATCGTGGAGGCAACGTAGGCGATTTTGCGCTTGCCCACGATGTCGAAGTTCACGCCCTGGAACAGCTTGCGCGAGAGGAACGTGGAGAACGTAATGGCCGAGGTTTCTTTACCCTTCGTGAGCCACTCAATGATGAGGCGCGACACGAACACGGCCGACAGGAACGAGGTGAACACACCGATACCCAGCGTTACGGCGAAGTTCTGTACCGGACCCGTGCCGAAGAAGCCCAGGATGATGGCAATGATCAGCGTGGTAACGTTCGAGTCGAAAATGGCCGAGAAAGCACGTGAGTAGCCTTTGTTGATGGCGTCCTTCACTTGCAGGCCGTGGTTCAATTCTTCGCGGATGCGTTCGAAGATCAGTACGTTGGCGTCAACCGAGGTACCGATTACAAGCACCATACCGGCAATACCCGGCAGCGTGAGGGCGGTGCTGAACTGAGCCAGTACGCCCAGAATCAGGAACATGTTGAAGAGCAGGGCAGCATCGGCTACCAAACCGGCACGGCCGTAGTACACGGCCATGAAGATCATGATAACCACGAGGCCGGCCAGCGACGAGTACAAGCCTTGGTTGATGGCCTCTTGGCCCAGCGACGGACCAACTACCGCTTCTTCCACGATGCGCGTGGGGGCGGGCAGCTTACCGGCCTTCAGTACGTTGGCCAAGTCTTGGGCTTCTTCGATGGTGAAGTTGCCCGAGATGCTCGAGTTACCACCGGCAATTTCCGACTGCACCACAGGCGCCGAGTACACGTAGTCGTCGAGCACGATGGCTACCTGGCGGCCAATGTTCGCACCGGTCAGCTTTTCCCACTTGCGGGCACCGTTGGGGTTCATCTGCATCGATACCTCGGGGCGGCCGCCCTGGTCGTAGTCCTGTCGGGCATCCGATACCACCTCGCCACCTAGGGGGGCGGTAGCCTCAGCCGATTTGCGGATGGCGTTCAGCTGCAGGTACTCCTGGCCTTCGATGGTAGTAGGCTTCACATCCCACAGGAACGTGAGGTTAGGGGGCATTACGGCGCGCACTTCGGGCGAGCGGAGCACAGCGTTTACCCGGGCGGTGTCGCGGATGTTGGCGCCCAAGGCACCGGGCATCGTGAAGAGCTTAGCCAGACCGGAGCCGGCTTGCTGAGCCGTTTGGGCCGAATCGGCGGTTGCGCCGGCGGGCTTTTTCTTGGCCAGCTGGCTAGCCAGCGAGGTAGTGTCGGCGGGGGTAGCAGCTGTGTCGTTGGCGGCTGGGGCGGCGGCGGCAGCCGTAGTGGCAGCTTTGCCACCTAGGGCTTCCTTGGCTTTCAGCACTTCGTCGAGTTGCTGCAGGTACGGGAAGAACTCGTCCTGGCGCCATACTTCCCAGAACTCGAGCTTAGCCTGGCCCTGGAGCAGTTTGCGTACGCGGTCGGGGTTATCCACACCGGGCAGCTCAATCTGGATGCGGCCGGTGCCCTTCACGCGCTGGATGTTGGGCTGGTTTACGCCGAACTTGTCGACGCGGGTACGCAGAATGCGGAAGGCGCGCTCAATGGCTTCTTCCACTTCGGTGTCGATTTCGCGCAGCACCTTTTCGTCCGTCGAGCTGGCATCGATGCCACGGCTGCGGTTGGTAGTGTTGGCGAAAATGCGGGCCAGCCGGTCGCCGGGCGCCACTTCGCGGAACGACTGCGCGAACAGGGCCGTGAACGAGGTGCTCGGGTTCTGCTTCTGAAGCTCCTGGGCGCGGCGCAGGGCCTCGTTAAACTTGGCATCCTTGGAGTTGCCCGCCATGGCGCGCACAATCTCCACCGGCGAAACTTCCAGGGTTACGTGCATGCCGCCTTTCAGGTCGAGGCCGAGGCCCAGCTCCGAGTTGCGCACGTCGCGGTAGGTGTATTCGGCACCCAGTACGTTGGTAACCGGGGCGCGCCACACCGAGTCGAGGTAGCGCTGCCGCTTGGCCTGATCGACCACACCGTTGCGCGTGGCGTAGCGAACGGCATCGTCCTGCACGCGCCTCGACACGAACGTGAAGTAGAGGAAGTAGACGCACAACGCCGACACGATTAGCGTCAGCGTAATGACTAAACCTTTATTACGCATTGAAAAAGGAAAAAATGAATTGCTGTTGAGGGGCTACCGTAGCACTGCCCTAGGTGCGGGCCAGTGCGGTAAAGTCGCGGACCTAGGGCCGCCGTGTGGGTTGCGCAAGCCCTGCAGCGGGCTTGCCTCCGGTGGGCTCGGCCAATAGCGGCAGCCGCAGCTGCCAGCCACCGCCGGCACGCAACCCACCTAGGGCGCGTGCGGCGACAACGCCGCTACCAGCAGGCGCGTGCGAAACCAATCGGGCACGGCGCAGGGCCGTACGGCGGGCGCCGCCGCTTGCTGACTTACAACCCGGGCTTGCTGAGCCGGAAAAACAGGCTCCCAGGCTTCGGCTACGGGCAGCAGCCAAGGGCCGAGCTGGGCCGTGGCCTCCAGCGTTACCTTCTGCTTTACCACCGTGCCTTTGGGCGCACCAGCCACGCGGGTAGTCGCGGCTTTCACCGGCACCCTAAAGGTGGCCACGGCCTGGTTGTTCAGCCCTACAACCAGCAGCAAGGTGGCCGCTATCAGGCTAAAACGAAGGCGAGGCAATATGGCGGTGAAAAACAGCACGATAGAAAGTGGGAGCTACAAATATAGTTAATCCCTATGCGTTGGGAAAGGCCGCCTTCATTCAGCAGGGCCAAACAGGGCTTGGTAGGCGGCGCGTTCCGGGGCGGGCGCAAAAAACCCGGCGCAGCCAGAGGCCGCGCCGGGTTGTGGGCTTTCGTAGCTCAGGAAGACGGAATCAGAACTTCACCCCCACCGACGCTAGGAAGTTACGCGTGGCCTGCGGGAAGTACCAGTTGAAGGTTTCGGGGCGGCCACTGGCGCCCACGTAGCTGTAGGTGTAGCCGTTGCTTTCGTAGCGGTGGTTGAGCAGGTTGCTGACCAGCAGGCCCAGCTCCATTTCCTTCACGAACGCGGGCCGAATGCTGTAGCGCACCCGCAAATCCATTACCTGGTACGGATCGAGGCTGCGGCGGCGGTTCTCGGAGTTGTCGAGGTATTGGCGGCTTATGGTTTTGTAGAGCACGGCCACGCGCAGGCCCGGCAGCGGCTGCCCCTCGAGGGTGTGGGCCGATACGGCCGCCGGCGAGTACGAAATGGTGGAGGTGCGCCGCTCCCCTACCACGCGGTTAAAATCGGCATCGTAGCTCACTTCCTGGAAGTTGCGGATGCGGTTGCGGCTCAGGGTAAGGGTGCTGCTCAGGCTTACTTTGTTGTTGGCCGAGGCGAAGCCCGTCAGCTCCACGCCGGTGCGGTAGCTGCTGGCCACGTTGGTGCGCAGAGCGGTTCCTACATCGTTCAGCTGGCCGGTGGCTACCAACTGGTTGCGGTAGTTCATGAAGAAGTAGTTGGCCTCGAAGCGCACGGCCGTGTTGCGGCCCAGCCAATCGGTATTCGGCAACGACAAGCGGTAGCCGCCCTCGAAATCGTTGAGGCGCTCGGGCTTGGCGCTGGTGTCGCCGGCGGGGCGGTCGGTAAAGTCGGAGCGCACGGGCTCACGCTGGCCCACGGCGTAGCTGGCGTACAGCTGCTGGCCTTCGCCTAGGGCAAAAGTGGCCCCGGCCTTGGGGTTGAAGAACGTGTAATTGGCGCGGGTAGTCACGTCGTTCTGGTCGTCCTCCACGCCCTTAATGCGGTAATCGATGTGCCGCACCTGCACATCGCCGTACACCCCGAGGCGCGGCAGCACCTGCCAGGTAGCGCGGGCGTAGGTGTTGTAGTCGGTTTTATCGGCCGTGTTGAAGTAGTACCGGTGCCGCATGTTGCCCGTGGAGGCAAACTGCGCCCAAATCACCTCGCCGTAGTGGTCGTTATCGAAGTGGTTCCAGCCGCCGCCCACCGTGGCCTGCAGGCGGTCGTTGGTGGCGGGCTGGTAGTTGAGCGCGAAGGTGCCGCCGTAGAAGTAGTTATCCAGCCACTTCCGGTCAATCAGGTTGGTGCGCTTGATGGTGGTATCGCCGAGCACCACGTTGGGCAGGTTGTAGGCCGAGAGGCGCCGGTTGGCGCGGTAGCTTTCGTAGTACCCAAAGCCGCGCGTAAGGTGCAGGGCGGCCCCTAGGTTCCAGCTCGGGCCCAGGCCCTGCGAGAGGTGCAGCTGGTAGTGGTTCTGCTGGTAGTTGTCGGTTTGGTTGTCGTAGGTGTAGTAGCTGTAGCGGCGGCCCTCCTGCAGCACGCGCGCCGCATCGGCCGTCGATAGCTCGCCGTTGTCGATGTACGTCTGCAGCAAAGCCCGGTCGCCGGTAAGGGCGGGCTCGGGCACGCCGTTCCAGGCCTGGTAGGTTTTCTCGCGGCCCGAAAAGGTAATGAACTTCAGCAGGGTATTTTTCTGCTGATAGCCCGCCGCGAAATAGTACGATTTCAGGTCGGAGGAGGCGCGGTTCATGTAGCCGTCGGTGGCGATGCGCGAGAGGCGCCCGTCGAACGTGAACTTGCCCGCAATCAGCCCCGTGCCGAACTGCACGTTGTTTTTCCAGGTGTTGAAGGAGCCGTACGAGTTCTGCGTTTCGGCGTAGGCTTCGCGGCGGTTGTCGAGGGTGCTGATGTTGATGCTGGCCCCAAACGCGGCGCTACCATTTTGGCTGGTGCCCACCCCGCGCTGCACCTGCAGCGAGCTGATAGACGAGGCCAAATCGGGCAGATTTACCAGGAACGAGCCGTGCGACTCCGGGTCGTTCAGCGGCACGCCGTTAATGGTCATGTTGATGCCCGTGTTGCTCGTGCCCCGGATGCGGATGTCGGTGTAGCCCACGCCAGCGCCGGCGTCGGAGGTGGCTACTACCGAGGGGGTTTGATCGAGCAGGTAAGGAATATCCTGCCCAAAGTTGCGCTGCTGCAGCTCCTCGCGGCTTACGTTGGTGTAGGCCGTAGCGGTGCGCTCGTTGGCGCGGGTGGCCGTTACCACGGCTTCGCCGGTTAGTACATCGGCGGGTTGCAGGGAGGCGCTGAGCTGCTGCGCGGTAGGCTGGCCGGCAATGCGGCGCACCAGCGGCTGATAGCCCACAAACGTGAAGCGCAGCTCGTGCACGCCGGCCGCAACGGCCGGCAGGCTAAAATTGCCGCTGGCATCGGTGGTGCCTACGGCGGTGCCATCGAGGGCGATGGTGGCACCGGGCAGCGGTTGCCCGCTGCGGGCATCGGTGAGGGTACCCGACACGGGCGCCTGCGCCCATGCCATGCCAACGGGCAGCCACGCTAGCAGCGCTGCCCCCGGCAAAATCCGAGACTTAAACAAGGTAAGTGGTAGGAAAAAGTGGAACGAGACCAAGCCCCAGGGGTCGGAGCCATGGTGTTACCGTTCGCGGACCGTTTGTTCCCTTCGCCGGTATTAGCCGGATCAGGTTCAATGGGTATCATCTCAGCCAGGCCCCAAAGCCTAGCACCCCTAAACGCGAGGCAAATGTAAAACGCTTGCGGTTAGCGAAGCAATGCCGCGGCCAAACAAGTGCCCCGGCATTGCTTCGCCCCGGGTGCGCAACCGCCGTTTTCGGCCTCCGGGCAACCGGTTTTCAGCCGATGCCAGCCAACACTTTTCCGGCAGGCAATAGCCGAAGCCGGGGCACTACCCAACAAACCCAAACACCGCTTAACCCCCTATTGTTAAGTATATTACTACAGGAGCTACGCGAGCGAAAAAAGGCGCGCCCGAGCAAAACCACGCCGGGGCTTGTACCGTTACCTTCTTCTGCAGCAGGCCTGCATCGGCCAGCCCACAACCAGCCCGAATACCGCCATGATCAGCCTCGTATACACGCTCGTGGTCCTCACGCTTCTGGCCTATTTTATGGTGATGCCGCGCCGCACCGCCACGCGCCCGCCCTCGGCCGACAACGACGACGACGGTGGCGAACCGCTCGACGACGGCCTGCCCGACCTCGACTTGCCGCCGGGCATTTCGCGCCCCATCAACGACTGGGAGCCCGATTATAACCGGCGCCCGCACCGCCCCGTGCGGCCCCACAAACCGGTACTGCTGTAGGGCACCTAGGCGGCGGGTTGCGGCAAGGCGCAGCGCATGCGCACGTACGGGATTGTGCCCTTGTAAAACGTGGCGCCTTCGCCCGCAAACCCAAACTTCTGGTAGAAACCGGCGGCCTCCTGCCGGGCATCGCACCACAGCTCCCGGGCACCTAGGCGTGCGGCCTCGGCCATAAGGTGCCGCAGCAACGCCGAGCCTATGCCCTGCCCCTGCCGATCGGGGCGGGTGGCAAACTTGCGGAAGCGTGCCTCGCGGCCCCGCACAAACAACGATACCACGCTTACCAGCTCATTGCCGTCGTATGCGCCGAAATGGTGGCCCTCGGCATCATCGGGCACGTGCACGTACGCCAGGGGCTTATCGGGCCACAGCACCTGGTGCCGCAGCGGGTACGTGTCGGCCGCGCTGATTTGGCGGATTTCGACGGCGGCCGGCATGCTACTGCGCCTCGATGGTGTAACCGGCCCGGAACACGGCGCCCGGCGCGAGCGTCAGAATGCCTTCTTTATCGCGCAACTCGGTGGGTGCGCCTACCGAGCTGGCTATGCCGTGCCACGGCTCGATGCACACGAACGGCGCGCCGGGGCCTTTCGTCCAGAGCCCTAGGTACGGAAAGCCATTGAACTGCATCTGCACGGCCCGCTCGGAGCGGCGGCTCGCCAGGGCTATGCGCGTGAAATCGTAGTGCTTAAGCACCAGCGCATCCTGGCTGAACAGCTCGTAGCTGAGCGGCAGCTCGGTGGCGTGGCGGAGCACGGTTTCGGTTTGGCCGTTCAGCAGGCCGCCTTCAAGCAAATGCCTCTCGAGCTGCACCGGGTGGTCGAAGCGGAAAACGTAGTCATCAAACGCCTCGTCGGGCAGCAGCGGGCACCGAAACGCCGGGTGCGCGCCCATGCTGAACAGCAGCTCCTCGCTGGCGGCGGGGTTGCGCACCTCCCAGCTTACGTGCAGGGTGGTTTCGTGGAGGCGGTAGCCAATAGTCAGCTCGAACGCAAAGGGATACTGCTGCCGGCTCTGATCGTCGTCGGTGAGGCGCAGGCGCAGGGCCGTGCTCGACTGCTCCACGAGCGCAAAGCCCCGGTCGCGGGCAAAGCCGTGCTGCGGCAGCTGGTAGGCTTGCCCTAGGTGGTAATACGTGTCCTGGGGCAGGCGGCCCACAATCGGAAACAGCACCGGCGCGTGGCGGGCCCATACGGCGGCATCGGCCTGCCACACGTACTCCAGCCCGCCTAGGTCGTGGCGCACCAAGCTGCTGAGCTCGGCGCCGTGCTCGTTGATGCGCACGCGGCAGCGGTTGTTTTCGAGGGAGTAAGTGTTCATAGCGGGCAGGTTAGGGTTGGGTATCGGCGGCGGCTTGCGCGGCGGGCACGTAGCCGTGGCTCCGCAGCAGCTCGTCAATCAGAAAACACGACTGATCGAGGCGGCGCTCAAAGGTGCCGCCAATTTCGGCGAAGTTGGAGAGGCGCTCCGTCAGCTCGCTGCGGTACAGGTCGTAGAAATACTGGCGCAGGTGCGGGTGCTCGCGCAAGGGGTCCGGCTGCCAGGGCAAATCGATGCCCAGCAGCAGAATGAGGTCGTAGCGGCGGCGCTCAATTTCCTGCAGTATCCACTCCGGGCACTGGCCGAAAGCGTGTTCGGCCCACACTTTTATCACGAGCAGCTCCGTATCGCAAAACACCACGGGGCGGCGGCAGCGCTCGGCCGCGGCCACGGCGGCATCTTCGGTGGCCAGCTGGCCGCGGGCAATGTCCTCGAGGTCGGCCAGGGTATAGCTCAGGCCCAGCTGCCGCGTTTCGAGGTACTCGCGGGCGTACTCGGGCACCCACGCGGTGTGGTAGTGCTCGGCTAGCTTTTGGCTGAGGGTAGTTTTGCCCGTCGATTCGGGTCCGGTTAGCGCGACGCGAAGCATTAGCGGGCGGCAGAGTTAGCGGGTTGTAATTCGGCAAGCGAGGCCTGGCGCATCAGGCGGCGCCACTCCCAGTAGCCGTAAGCGGCCAGCCCTAGGTACAGCACGTACAGGCCACTGGTGGCGTGCAGGCTTTTGGCCCAGTACATCGGCACGTAAAGCAGATCGACGCCAATCCAAAGCAGCCAGTTTTCGAGGCGCTTGCGGGTAAGCAGGTACTGCGCCACCAGGCTGATGGCGGTGGTGAAGCTGTCGAGGTACGGAAACGAGGCGTCGGTGTGCTGATGCAGGTAGTAGCCAAAGCCGCCGGTGTAGGCTGCCGCGGCCAGGGCCAGCAGCGGCCACTCGCGCTGCGGCGTGCGGGTAACCACAAGGGCCGAGTGGTTTTTGCCGCCGCGCAGCCACTCGTACCAGCCGTACAGGCTCATGGCAATGAACACGAACTGCAGGTTGCGGTCGGAGTACAGCTGCGCCCGATGAAACACCACTACGTAAAACGCGCAGCTGACAATAGCTACCGGGAAGTTCCAGATGGTGCCAATTGCTGCCAGCGCCACGCAGGCCAGGCCCGTAGCAAAGGCCACCCACTCAATGGGGTTGGTGCCAGCTACGGCCGTCCAGAGTTCAAACCACGACAAAACCTAGGAGCAATAAACCGAGCAGATGAAACGGAATGGCGGGTGCCCATACGCGGGCGGAGGCCAAAACTACGTAGCGTAGGCTACTTTTGTACAAGCAGCCAAGGGTTTCAGTGCCAACCGCTGCAATTTTTACCATGTCGTTACCCGAACTAACGCCCGAACAGCTGCGCGACCGACTGGCCGCCGGCGAAACCCTGCACCTCGTGGATGTGCGCCAACCCGAGGAGTACGCCTACTGCCGCATCGAGGGCAGCACGCTGATTCCGCTGGGCGACCTGGCCCGCCGTGCCGATGAGATTGAGGCCGACGAGCCGGTGGTGCTCATCTGCCACCACGGCGTGCGCTCGATGCAGGCGCTGGCCTACCTGCAGCACCGCCACGGCCTCACCAATTTGCTGAACCTGCGCGGCGGCATCCACGCCTGGTCGGTTAAGGTCGATCCGTCGGTACCGGTGTATTAAGATGAGTGGATGGGTAGATGAGCGGGTGAGCAGATGAATTGAAGCTTTGCTCTGAACTTATCCCCTCATCCACCCGTCCACCCATCTACTCATCTATTCATTTACCCTTGACCTCCCTTCCCATTCAGTCTGCCTTGCCCGAGCTTACGGCCGCGCTGCAAGCCCACAACCGCGTGGTGCTGCAAGCCCCGCCCGGCGCCGGCAAAACCACTTTGGTACCGCTGGCGCTGCTTGGGGCTGAGTGGCGGCAGGAGGGCAAGATTCTGATGCTGGAGCCTCGGCGCCTGGCCGCCCGGGCAGCCGCAACGCGCATGGCGCAGCTGCTGGGCGAGCCGGTGGGCCAAACCGTGGGCTACCGCGTGCGCCTCGAAAACAAAGTATCGGCCCACACGCGCATTGAGGTAGTCACCGAGGGCATCCTGACGCGGCTGGTGCAAGACGACCCGGCGCTGGAAGGCATTGCCGCCGTGCTCTTCGACGAATTTCATGAGCGCAGCCTGCAAGCCGACCTAGGGCTGGCGCTTACGCTCGATGCACAAAGCGTGCTGCGGCCCGATTTACGCCTGCTCGTGATGTCGGCCACGCTCGATGCGGCCCGGCTGGGCACCTGGTTGCAGGCGCCCGTGGTTACCAGCGAAGGCCGCATGCACCCCGTGGCCACGCACTACCTGAGCCCGCGCCGCGCCGCTGGCCTGCCCAACCGCCCCGCCGAGCGCATGGCCGAGCTAACGCCCGCCACCGTACGCCAGGCCTTAACCGAGCACGACGGCGACGTGCTGGTATTCCTGCCGGGCCTCGCCGACCAGCGCCGCGTAAGCGAACGGCTCGAGCCAGCCTTACCCGCCGAGGTGGATTTGCACGTGCTGCACGGCGAGCTGCCGCTCGATAAGCAGGATGCCGCCCTGCGCCCGGCACCCGCGGGCCGCCGCAAAGTGGTGCTGGCCACCAGCATTGCCGAAACCAGCCTTACCATCGAGGGCGTGCGGGTGGTGGTTGATGCCGGCTACGCCCGCGTGCCCCGCTTTATTCCGCGCACCGGCCTTACCACCCTCGAAACCGTACCCGTTAGCCAAGCCGCCGCCGACCAGCGCCGGGGCCGCGCCGGCCGCCTGGGCCCTGGCACCTGCTACCGCCTCTGGACGGAAACCGACCACGACCAGCTGCCCGCACACCTGGCTCCCGAAATCCTGACGGCCGACCTCAGCAGCCTTACCCTGGAGCTGGCCCTGTGGGGCGCCACCGATGCCGCCGCGTTGCAGTGGCTTGATGTGCCGCCCGCCCCCGCCTTGGCGCAAGCCCGCGAGCTGCTGGTGCGCCTAGGTGCTGTTACCCCCACCGGGCAGCCCACGGCTCATGGGCGCGAGCTAGCCCGCCTGGGTTTGCCGCCGCGCCTGGGCCACTTGGTGGTGCGCGGCCGCGAGCTGGGCCACGGCCCCACGGCCTGCGCCCTGGCCGCCCTGTTGGCCGAGCGCGACGTGCTGCGCGCCACCGACGGCCAGCCCGCCCCGCCCGACTTACGCCTCCGCCTTGAAGCACTGCAAACCGGCCGCGCTCCGCTGCCCGGCCTGGTGGCCGATGCCGGCGGTGTGCGCCGCGTACGAGAGGCTGCGCAAGCCTTGCGCAACCGAGCTGGTGTAAAAGCCGCCGACCTCGAACCCGATACCGCTGGCCTGCTAGCTGCCCTCGCCTACCCCGACCGCCTAGGTCAGCGGGAAGGCGGCGAGCGGCTGCGACTAGTCACGGGCCAGCGCGTGGCCTTGCCCAGCGAGTTTTTTGCCGCCGACGATATGTTTTTTGCTGCAGCTTACCTCGATGGCACTGCCGCTGCGCCACGTGCGGCCATGGCCGCGCCGCTCAGCCGCGCCGAAGTGGAGGAGCTATTTGCCGAGCAAATTGAGGAGCAAAGCGAAGTACGCTTTGATGCGGCTACCGGCCGCGTATTGGCCCGCCGCCTGCGCCGCCTAGGTGCCTTGGTGCTCAGCGAAACCAATCAGCCCAACCCCGACCCGGAAATTATTGCCGGCGCCCTGCTCGAAGCGCTGAAAGCAGTCAACCTACGCACCCTCAGCTGGACAGAAAACGCCCAGCACCTGCGCGAGCAGCTGGCCTTTTTGCACCATCATTTCCCCGCCGATTGGCCCGCTGTTTCCGATGAAGCCTTGCTGGCCGATGCCGACGAGTGGCTGGCCCCGCACCTTGCGGGCCTGCGTAGCCTAGGTGAAGTAGCCCGCCTCGAGGTTGGGGAGCTGCTGCTGATGCGCCTGCCCAACGGCTGGGCCCAGCGCCAGGAGCTCGACCGCTTGGCCCCCGCGCACCTCGAGGTGCCCAGCGGCTCGCACGTACGCATCGACTACAGCGAGCCGGCGGCGCCCGTGCTGGCCGTGAAGCTGCAAGAGGTGTTTGGCTTGCTCGATACGCCGCGCGTGGCCAACGGCCGCGTGCCGCTTACCCTGCACCTGCTTTCGCCGGCGCAGCGCCCCGTGCAGGTTACCCGCGATTTGCGCAGCTTCTGGCAGTCGGGGTACTTTGAAGTTCGCAAAGACCTGCGCGGCCGCTACCCCAAACACCCCTGGCCCGACGACCCGCTGACGGCCGTGCCCACCAAGCTCACCAAAAAGCGCTTCGAGCAAAGCAACGGCCAGTAGCGCACCTTGCATAGGTTAGTCGCCGGGCAGCTTCTGGGTGCGCGGGTCGTGGCTTACGGCGGGGCTGTAGTGCCGGTGCAGCCAACGGCTCAGCCCACCTAGGCCCGGAAACAGTACCCGCTCGGTGATGTTGGCCTGGTCGAGTTTGTCGCGGGTTTCCCACTTCAGCCGGGCCGGCAGAATAATCTTGAAGCACAGCTCGGGGTGGTGCTGCAGCCAATCGTCGAGGCAGGCCTGCGCCGTCGACATCAGGGCGAACAAAGCGTACTGGTGCACAATGCGCGCATCGAGCGAAGGTGGCTCCAGAAACAGCAGGAACGGTTCCTCGGGCTGCATGTCGGCCAGCTCGCGCAGGTTGCGGCACACGGGCTCCAGCAAATCGGGCGTAAACACGTTCGAGCCCTCGGCCCAGAGCGCTTCGCGTAGGCGAGCGGGCATGTATTCGGCCGCTTTCACGTAGTTCAGCCCCCATATCACGCCGTCTTCGTGGTACGAGCCTAGGTCGTCGGTGGCGAAGTGCAGGGCCACGTAGGGCGAGTACGTCCAGTCGAGCAGGCGCGTGGGCAGGCCGTGGTGCTGCGCTACGGCCAGCCAGTCCCACACCGAGGCCTTGTCGGGGATGGTGGTATCGTGGGCGTACTTGCGGAAGTTGCGCAGTAGGTGGTGCTCCAGCTCGTGGTAGTTGCCACCTAGGCGCTGCAGGCTGGTACTGAGGTTGTAATCCATGGAGCGCACCCCGCGGTACACAAACGGCGAGCGAAACCGGCCGATGCGGCCGTCCCAGGTGTCGCGGAACAGGGTGTGCTGCAGCTCTTCCCACGAGCTAACCACGATTATGTTTTCTGAGTTTTCCACGGAGGCGCAAGCTAGCAGAAGTGAAGTGGCTCCTAGCATACGCACAAACGCTACGCCCCGCTGTTGGGCAGCCGGTAATGCGCACAGCATTAAGGCAAGTGGTACCGCAGAAGGGCTCAGGGCAAGCTGACTGAAAACTTAATCAACCTCGGCGTAACATTCCGGTAACATTAGACGATATTTGATAACCTTGTCTTAACAACCGGATTTACAACCTCAGCTCTTCTGCCGTGCGCAAGCGCCTGTTTTCTGCTTTTTTGCTTATTGGCCTGCTGGGTAGCTTCCTGAGCGTGCGCCCGGCCTACGCGCAGCTGCCCGAAGAGCGGGTGGCCGACGTAAACCGCCACTTGTGGCTGGTACACAACGGCAACGTGCGCTTTTCGGAGCGCTGGAGTGTTTCGACCGAGGCCCAGGTGCGCCGGACGAGCTTTGGGCGTGAGCCGCAGCAAAACTTGGTACGGGGCGCCCTGGATTACCACGTATCAAAAAACCTGATCCTGAGCGCGGGCTACGCCTTCCAGAAATCCTTTCCGTACGGCGACTTTCCGGCTGCGGGGCGCTCCATCGAGAACCGCCTGCAGCAGCAAGTGGTGCTGCGCGACCTCGACGGCCGCGTGCAAGTGCAGCACCGCTACCGCCTGGAGCAGCGCTGGGTGCGGCGGGAGCCCGAAACCGACTTTCAGTTTACCAACCGCATGCGCTACCAAGTGCGGCTGGCCCTGCCCCTGCTCGGGCCCCGCATCAAGCCGGGCATGCCCTACCTAGCCGCCTCCAACGAGGTGATGATCAACTTCGGCAGCAACGTGCGCCGCAATATCTTCGATCAGAACCGCCTGTTTGCGGGCGTAGGTTACCAGGCCAGCAAGCTTCTGACGCTGGAGGGCGGCTACCTCAACCAACTGGTGCAACACGGCAGCGGCCGCGTACTAGAGCACAACCACACGCTGCAGCTTAGCCTGAACCTGAACCTGGATCTACGGGCCGAAGCGCCGGCCCCGGCCCCGCTACCCACCCCGGCCCCGGTAGTAGAGGGAGCTTCGGAGTAGCTTTCGGGTAAGCCGGCTGCCATCAGCTGATTAATCCGGAATTCGCCGTAGCTTTGCTTGGCAAAAGGAGTCAACCACGCTAAAGCCTTTTGCC
The DNA here is from genome assembly GCF_025979705.1 of Hymenobacter sp. YIM 151858-1. NCBI lineage: Bacteria > Pseudomonadati > Bacteroidota > Cytophagia > Cytophagales > Hymenobacteraceae > Hymenobacter > Hymenobacter latericius. Next base: position 4,122,733 of record NZ_CP110136.1, on the reverse strand, counting down.
TATGGCCGCCGAACCTGCCGCCAAGATTGCCTTTGAGGCGCTGACCTACGACGACGTACTGCTGCTGCCTGCCTACTCGGAGGTATTGCCCCGCGACGCCGACACCCGTACCCGCCTCACCCGCCGCATCGAGCTGAACATTCCGTTTATCTCGGCCGCCATGGATACCGTAACCGAGGCTGAGCTGGCCATTGCTATGGCTCAGGAAGGGGGCATCGGCATCGTCCACAAAAACATGAGCATACGGGCGCAAGCCGAGCTGGTGCGCCGCGTAAAGCGCTCCGAAAGCGGCATGGTGCTCGATCCGCTCACGCTCAGTGAGCAGGCCACCCTGGCCGATGCGCAAAAGCTGATGCGCGACAACAAAATCGGGGGTATTCCGATTGTGGACGGCGACCGGCGCCTGCGCGGCATCCTTACCTCGCGCGACATGCGCTTCGAGAAGGACTTTACGCGTTCGGTAACCGCCGTAATGACGCCGGCCGAGCGGCTCATTACCACCCCCGTGGGCACCGACCTGACGCAGGCCGAAACCATTTTGCAGAACAACCGCGTGGAAAAGCTGCCCGTGGTTGACGCCGAAGGCCGCCTGCAGGGCCTCATCACCTACCGCGACATCCGGAAGCGTCGCTCGCGCCCCCGCTCCTGCAAAGACGAGTTCGGCCGCCTGCGCGTGGGAGCCGCCGTGGGCGTAACGCCCGATACGCTGGAGCGCGTGAAAGCCCTGGTGGATGCCGGCGTCGACGTTATCAGCATCGATACGGCCCACGGCCACTCCAAGGGCGTGCTCGATATGGTGCGCCGCGTGAAGGAGCAGTTCCCCAACCTCGAGCTGATTGCCGGCAACGTGGCCACCGCCGCCGGGGCCCGCGCCCTGGCCGATGCCGGGGCCGATGCCGTGAAGGTGGGTGTGGGCCCGGGCTCCATTTGCACCACCCGCATTATTGCCGGCATTGGCGTACCGCAGCTTTCGGCCGTGATGGAAGCCGTGCGCGGCCTGGAGGGCACCGGCGTACCCGTTATTGCCGACGGCGGCATTAAATTTTCGGGCGACGCGGTGAAGGCCCTGGCGGGCGGCGCATCATCTATCATGATCGGCTCGATGCTGGCCGGCACCGAAGAGGCCCCCGGCGAGGTTATCATTTACGAAGGCCGCAAGTTCAAGACGTACCGCGGCATGGGCTCGGTAGAGGCCATGGAAGAAGGCTCGAAGGACCGCTACTTTCAGGATGCCGAAGACGACGTGAAAAAACTGGTACCCGAGGGCATTGTGGGCCGCGTGCCTTTTAAGGGCGGCGTAGCCGAAGTGCTGTACCAGCTGGTGGGTGGCCTGCGCGCCGGCATGGGCTACGTAGGCGCCGCCGATGTGCCCACGTTGCAGCAAGCCCAACTGGTGCGCATTACCGGTGCCGGCCTGCGCGAGTCGCACCCCCACGACGTGCAGATTACGCGGGAAGCCCCCAACTACAGCTCGCGCTAATAACCTCCCGAACCCTTTCCCGGTTAATACACAAGGCCAGCCGCCGCCCACCTAGGGCGGCGGCTGTGTTTTGCAACGCGCGGCCACCGTACTACTGTCCGGGTTTTGCGAGGTGTTCGTATCTTGGGCGTCCGTTTGGCCGGCTTTCTTCGGCCAGCCGGCGGTTTGTTTTTTCTCCTCTCCTCACTTGCATGGTTGCTTTCCGCGAAAAGCTTCTTCCAGCCGCATTGCCCCTCGCGGTTCTGAGCTGGTTGGCTTTGCTGGTTTGCATGTTGCTGCGGGCCTATTCGCCAGCCGCGGCGCAGTGGGGCACCCCTCCCGATTGGCTTATCTTGCTTACGCAAGCGGCATTTGCCGCCGGTGTGTTCGTGCACGAACGCTCCCGCCCCGATCGGCTGCGCGGGGCCGAGTTCGTGCCCCTGCTTCGGCAACTGCTGCTGGGGCCGGGGTTGCTGGCGGTGGCTGCCGCCGCCCTGCACCTGCTCGAGCGGTTGTTGTTGCCTCAGAGCTCGGGGGCCAATCCGCTGCTGCTCAACACGCTCTACACAATCAACCTAGGGTTGTTTGTGTATTTCCTGGCCCGCACCTGCTACACGTGGCGCTCCTTGGTGTTCTTTCGGGCGCAGCCTGCCACCCGGCGCGAGTGGGAATGGTTTGAGCTACTCCTAGGTGCTACCCTGCTGTTCAGGCTGGTGCAAGGCCCCAACCTGCACTGGACGATTTTCCCGATTATAGCCATACTGGCCGGCTTGGGCGTGTACCTGAGTGCCCATCAGCAATGGGTGGCCTACCTCAACCGCCGCCAGAAATGGGAAGTGGTTTTTCTGCAGGCCGCCATTTTGGGCGTTATGGCTACGTACCTGGTGTACTTCCTGCACCTGCAGCGCGCTCCTGAGCTGGCCGGCCCGCTGGGTCAGCACGCGTTCTTGCTCCTAACGGGTTTCTTCGCCGGCTTTTACGCCGTAATGGGCTTGCTCGTCACCCTGTTCAATCTGCCCACGGCGGGCGTGTTCGAGCAGAAGCGCGAAGAAATCCTGAGCATGCAGCGCCTCGCGCAGCTCATCCAGAAAGGCCAGACCGAGAACGAGGTGTACAACCTGCTTTTCGACTCGGCAGTGCAAACCGTGGAAGCCGACGCTGCCTGGCTCGACCTGGCAGGCGAAGGCCCCAATCCGTTTCTGGAGCACCAGGGCAATGCCGCCACCCGCCAGGGCATTTGCCAGCTACTGGCCGATTACAACATCGGCCACATCGAGTACCTCAACAACGACCTGCCCCACAGTGCCGGCTTCCGGGCCCTGGGTCTGCCCTACGGTTCGCTTATCGTGATGCCCTTGCGTTCGAGCAAGCACCACTACGGCACACTCTACCTGCTTAAGCGCTTCCGCCAGGGCTTCGACCGCGAAAACCTGAGCTTGCTCCAGATCTTCACCAGCCAAACGGTGCTCAGCATCGAAAACCTGCGGCTGCTCGAACATTCGCTGCAGAACGAGCGCGTTAAAGAAGAGCTCAAGATTGCCAGCCTGGTGCAGGAAGGCCTGATTCCGAAAACCTTACCGGCCGACAGCTGGTTTGAGATTCGGTGGCACAGCCTGCCGGCCCGCGAGGTGGGCGGCGACTTTTATGACTTTTTGCAGCTAAGCTCGTCGCGTATTGCCATCATCATCGGCGACGTTTCGGGCAAGGGCACCACGGCGGCGTTCCACGTAGCCCAGATGAAGGGCATCTTCCACTCGCTGATGCTGCTCGACCGGCCCGAAAAAGGCCAGCCGCTGCAGCCCAGCAAGTTTATGGCCATGGCCAACCAAGCCCTCAGCCATTGCCTCGAGCGCAGCTCGTTCATCACCGCGTCGTTCTACATTATCGATTACAAAGAGCGGGGCTTTGCCTTTGCCCGGGCGGGCCACTGCCATACGCTCTACTACAACGCCATCACCGAGGAGACTTTCTACTTCCAGACGGAGGGCTTGGGCTTGGGTATTATTCGCGACGCCTCTTACGAGAAGCGTATCAAGAATATGTACTACGACTACAACCCCGGCGACGTAATGGTGATGTACACCGACGGGATTGTGGAAGCCCGCAACGCCGAGGACGAAGAGTACGGCGAAGTGCGCCTGCGCCAGCTGCTGGCCCGCTCGCATTACCTGGAGGCCGAGGAGCTCAAGCAGGCCATAATCACCGATCTGGAGCAGTTCAGCCGGGGCCTGCCGCCCTTCGACGACCAAACGCTCCTTGTTATCAAGTTCAAGAACGCTCAACCCATGGCCTAGGTGCCGCGTAGACGTATCTTATGAAAATTGTACAGAACGCAGCCAACGATACCTTGACGCTTGCCCTCGACGGCGAGCTTGACGCCAGCTCCTCCGTGTTGCTCGACAACGAGCTTACGAAGCCCGAAATCCTGAACTTCCGCAAGGTGATGATCGACTGCCAGCGGCTGAACTACATTTCGTCGGCTGGGTTGGGCGTGTTTATCTCGCACCTGCAGCGTTTTCAGGATGCGGGCGTGAAGCTGGTGTTCTTTAACATGCAGGAGAAGGTGCACAACGTGTTCGAAATCCTAGGTCTGGATTCGCTCATGACGATTGTGCCTTCGGAGCAGGAAGCCACTGCCATTTAGTTCCTTAGCGCCATCAAGCCCATGACGCACGCCATCCGCATCAGTTGCAGCCGCCGTAACCTGAAGACGGTGCGTGACTTCGTGGCTGGCGTACTTGCTGCGCACCAACTGTCGGATATTCTGCAGAACCAGATTATCCTGGCCGTCGATGAGATTGTGGCTAACCTCATCATCCACTCCAACCACGAGGACGACTCGAAGAACCTCGACATCCGGGTGGCCGTCGACGACAACGAGTTTCGGTTTGAAGCCGAGGACGATGGCCAGTCGTTTTCGCCCGCTGCCTACCAGGACCCCGACATTGCCGAGCACATCCGGATGGGCAAGAAGGGCGGCGTGGGCATTGCCCTCGTCAACAGGATTATGGACCAGGTTGAATTCACGACCATCGACAACCGGAATTTCTGCCGGTTGCGGAAGCGGCTAGCCTGATCTTCAGCTACTCGGCGGCATCCGAAAATTGCTTAACATTGCAACAAGCAGCCGTCCGCAACTCTGGCGCGACCAGGAGGCGGACGGCTTTTTTGTGTCACTTATTCTGTATGCGTAACAACCGCATTCTGCTTTCCGGCGCCGCGCTAGCGGCTACGCTTTTGGCCGCTTGCCAAAGCACCAAACCCACTACTTCTGCCAAACAGCCGGTGCTCATGTCGCTCGGCAACCAGGAGGTGCCCGCTTCGGAATTTGCGTACGTGTACCGCAAAAACAACGGCTCCGCCCCCGATGCCGGCTCGCGCGAAAGCGTGCAGGAGTACCTCGATCTGTACACCAACTTCAAGCTGAAGGTGCTGGAGGCCGAGCAACGCGGCCTCGATACCACGCAGGCCTTTAAGCGCGAGCTGGAGGGGTACAAGCAGCAACTGGCCCAGCCCTACCTCACGGAGAAGAGCGTAACCGACCAACTGGTGCGCGAGGCCTACGAGCACATGCAGAAGGAGGTAAACGCCTCGCACATTCTGGTGCGCATTACGCCCGAAGCCGACCCCAAGGACACCCTGGCCGCATACCAGCGCATTACGGCCCTGCGCCAGCGCGTAACCGGCGGCGAAAACTTCGAGAAAGTAGCCCGCGAGGCTTCCGAAGACCCCTCGGCCCGCGACAACGGCGGCCGCCTAGGGTACTTCACGGCCCTGCAGATGGTGTACCCCTTTGAGGCCGCGGCTTACAAAACCCCGGTGGGCCAGGTGTCGCAGCCGGTGCGTACGCGCTTCGGCTACCACATCATTAAGGTAAACGACGTGCGCCCGGCGCAGGGCGAAATAAAAGTGGCGCACCTGATGATCCGGGCCACGCCAGGCATGCCCAAGGCCGACTCGGTTACGGCCAAGAAGAAGGTAGACGAGCTGTACAGCCGCCTGCGCAAGGGCGAAAACTGGGAGAAAATGGTAGCCCAGTTCTCGGAAGACGTTGGCTCGGCTTCGGGCGGCGGCGAGCTTCCGCCCTTCGGCACTGGCCGCATGATTCCGTCGTTTGAAGAAGCGGCTTTCCGGCTGCAGAAGCCCGGCGACCTGTCGGCTCCGGTGCAAACGCCCTACGGCTGGCACATTATCCGCCTGATCGAGAAGCAAACGGTTCCGTCGTTCGAGCAGATGGAAGCCAGCCTGAAGCAGAAGGTTGCCCGCGACTCGCGCTCCGAGCTGAACCGCACGGCTTTTCTGAAGCGCATTCGCACGGAAAACCGCTTTACTGAGGTGCCCGCCATGCGCGACGCGCTGCTGGCCCAGGCCGATACCTCGCTTACAAAAGGCACCTTTAAGGCCGAGGCCTTCCTGAGCAAAGCAGCCGCTGCGCAGCCCGCCAAAGGCAAAAAAGGCAATGCCCTGATGCCCACGGCCCCGCTGTTTACCATCGGCGCCAAGCCCTACACCATTAAAGAGTTTCTGACGTTTGCCGAGCAGCGCCAGCAGCCCCGCGCCGGCGCTACGCCGCAGCATGCCATGCAGCTGCTCTACGATCAGTACGTCGATCAGAGCCTGCAGGACTACGAGCGCGCCAACCTCGAAAGCAAGTACGAAGACTACCGCATGCTCGTGAAAGAGTACCGCGACGGCATTCTGCTGTTCCAGCTGATGGACGAGAAGGTGTGGTCGAAAGCCATTGAGGATACCGTGGGCCTGAAGCAGTACTTCGCGGCCAACCAGGCCAAGTATCAGTGGGAGCCGCGCGTGCAGGCCACCCTCATCAGCGCCGCTACGCCGCAGCTGCGCAGCCAGGCCGCTGCCTTCTTCACCAAGTCTACTGGTAAAAACATAGCCGAGGCATCGATGCCCACCGACCAGGGCATCCCGGCTACGGTGGCCTTCAACGCCAAATCGGCTACCCTCACGGCGGCTGGCCAGTCGGCTCTCGAAAGCCTGGCCAACCAAATGCTGGCCGATACTACCCTGGGCGTCTCGGCCACGGCTTACGCCAAAACCAACGCGGCCATTCCGCTGGCGGCCCAACGCGCTACGCAGGTGCGTACCTATCTTACCAGCAAAGGCGTTCCGGCCAAGCGCGTGTTGGCAGGGCAGCAGCTGGGCGGCAAGGAAGCCAGCACCGCTGCCGGCGCCACGAGCGTATTCCTGCGCGGCTACACCCGCAACCCGGCCATTATCGAGCAGCGCCTGAACCGCAGCAACCCATTGGCGGTGCAGATTCAGCAGCGCGCTTTCCCGAAGGGCGACAACAAAGTGGTTGACGGCGTACCGCAGCAGCCCGGCACTTACAACGTGGAGCAAGATGGCCGCTACTACGCCGTTATCATCGACAAAGTGCTGCCGGCCGGCCCCAAGAGCCTGAACGAAGCCCGCGGCCAGGCCACCTCCGATTACCAGAACTACCTGGAGCAGGAGTGGATTAAGGAGCTGCGCACCAAGTACCCGGTGAAGGTGAACGAAGCCGAGGTAAACAAACTCGTTACCAAGTAGCGGCTGCCTGCCCTACTACCCGAAACCCTGACCTAGGCCGGCCTAGGTCAGGGTTTTTGCTTGCCCCGCGGCATGCAACCCAGCGGCGCCCTAGGTGCCTCTTGCTGTTGGCAGGCCGCTAATTCGGGGCCTTTTTGCCCACTCGGCTATTTATGCTGAAATTTACCGGCCGCGTTTGGCGTTTGCTTCGCGGAGCGGTGGGTGCGCACCTAGGCCGTAGGGCCCGGCAAGCCTGCTCCGTAGCTGCTTTTTAATCCGACATGACTCACTTATTTCGATTGGCGGCCGTAGTGCTGCTGGCTCTTACTACCCTAGGTGCCCAGGCGCAGGCGCTGGCCGGCCTGTCGCGCAACACGGGCAAGCCCGTGGCCGATGGCATCCTGGTGAAGGTGGACAACCAGATTGTGCTGCGCTCCGATTTGGAGAACATTTACCTGCAGCAGCAACAGCAAGCCGAAGGCAAGCCGTTGCCGCCCGATTTGCGGTGCCGCATTCTGCAGTCGCTCACGCTCAACAAGCTGCTGTTGGCCAAAGCCGAAACCGACTCGGTAACCGTAACCGACGACCAGGTGAACGGCGAGCTAAACCGCCGCATGAACTACTTCATCCAGCAGATTGGCTCGGAGAAGAAGCTCGAGGAGTACTACAACAAATCCATCCGGCAGCTGAAAGAAGAACTGCGCGTGCAGGTGCGCGAGCAGCTCATTCAGCAGAAAATGCAGGATCAGATTTCGGGCAAGGTGACCGTGACGCCGCGCGAGGTGCGCCAGTTTTTTGCCCGTATCCCTAAGGACTCGCTGCCCTACTACTCCACCGAAGTGGAGGTGGGCCAGATTGTGAAGCTGGCCAAGCCCGACCAGAAGGCCGAGCAGGCTACCCTGGCCAAAATGAACGACTTGCGGGCACGCATTCTGGCCGGCGAAGACTTTGCCACGCTGGCCAAGCAGTTTTCCGAAGACCCCATTTCGGCCAAGGACGGCGGTAACCTAGGCTTCTTCAAGCGCAAGGAGCTGGTGCCCGAGTACGAAGCCGCGGCCTTGCGCCTGCAGCCCGGCGGCCTTTCGCCCATCGTAAAATCGCAGTTTGGCTACCACCTTATTCAGCTCATCGAGCGCAAAGGCGACAGCTACAACTCGCGCCACATCCTGATGAAGCCTACCTCTGGCTCGGCCGATGTGGATGCCTCGACGGCTGACCTGAACAAGCTGCGCGCCCGCATTCTGCAGGACAGCATCACGTTTGCCAAGGCGGCCAAGGATTTCTCCGAAGACAAAGAATCGGCGGGCAACGGCGGCTTGCTGCAAAACCGCCGCGACGGCAGCTCCTATCTGCCGCTGGATCAGCTCGATCCGGCCATCTTCTTCACCATCGATACCATGAAGGTGGGCAGCATCAGCAAGCCCCTGCCCTACCGTACCGACGATGGCAAGGACGCCGTGCGGATTATCTGGCTGAAATCGAACACGCCGCCGCACCAGGCCAACCTGAAAGACGACTACCAGAAGATTGCCACCGCCGCGCTCAACCAGAAAAAGAACAAAGCCCTGGATGAGTGGTTTTTGCGTAACCGCGGTACCGTATTCATCGAGGTTGACCCGGAATACGCCGGCTGCAAAGTGCTGGATGCGGAGTAACCGCGCAAGCAACGTTTAACGGGTGCGGGGAGGTTGAGGCGGCTGGGCCGTACAACCTCCCCGCACTTATTTCGTCTTCTGTCTTACTATACAAGCAAGCATGCGCACATACTCATCGGATAAGGAAGCAGCCGACGCGCTGGCCCAATCGTACCGCACGCTGCGGCAGGAAATCGGAAAAGTTATTGTAGGACAGGACGAGGTAGTGCGTTTGCTGCTCACGGCCGTGTTTGCGCAGGGCCACGCCTTGCTGGTGGGCGTACCGGGCCTGGCCAAAACGCTGCTGGTGCAAACCATCAGCAACGCCTTGGATCTGTCGTTCAACCGCATCCAGTTTACGCCCGACCTGATGCCCTCCGACATTGTAGGCTCGGAGACGCTGAACCAGCAGCGCGAGTTTCAGTTCGTGAAGGGGCCGATCTTCGCCAACATCATCCTGGCCGACGAAATCAACCGCACGCCGCCCAAAACGCAGGCCGCGCTGCTCGAGGCCATGCAGGAGTACGCCGTTACGGTGGCGGGCCGGCGCTACCCGCTGCAGCGCCCGTTCTTCGTGCTGGCCACGCAAAACCCCATCGAGCAGGAAGGCACGTACCCCCTGCCCGAGGCGCAGCTCGACCGTTTCATGTTCAACATCACGCTCGACTACCCCAGCTACGAGGCCGAGCTGCAGATCGTGAAGAACACCACGGCCGATATTAAGCCCACGGTGCAGAAGATTTTGCACGCCGATGAGATTGAGGCCTTCCAGCACTTGGTGCGCCGCGTGCCCGTAACCGACAACGTGATTGAGTACGCCGTGAGCCTGGTGCACAAAACGCGCCCGAATACCGAGCGGGCGGCCCAGCGGGCCTCCCAGCTGCTGGAGTGGGGCGCCGGACCTAGGGCCTCGCAGCACCTCATCCTGGGGGCCAAGTGCAACGCGCTGCTCAACGGCAAGTACTCGCCCGATATCGAGGATGTGCGCGCCGTGGCGCCGGCCATTTTGCGCCACCGCGTGGTGCGCAACTTCAAAGCCGAAGCCGAAGGCATCACCGTAGACCAGATTGTAAAAGAACTGCTGTAAGCAGGTAATTCAGTTCAAAACGCAGTGCCGCGTGTGGCCGCAGCATCTGGCATGTGTAACTAGGTAGTACCTTTGCTACTTGAAGTCGGCACGCGAGCGGCCTAGGTGGCACTCGGCACGCCGCGCTATTTTGCCCTACCCCCATGGAAGTTCAAGGCTATTACGAAAGCTTTCCCCGCAACCTGCACATGGTAGACGACGCCCTGCGCGCCGGCCTCGACCTACGCACCACGGCGCTCGAAACCTCGCTGCCGCTGGAGGTGTACGTGCTCAGCGAGATCCTTAACCAAGGCGGCGCCTCCTTCAAGCTCACCACCGATGGGCTGCAGCGCGTAGCCGAGTTCAAGCAGCAGTACGAAGCCAACTTCGATCAGGCCAACGCCATCATGCAGCGTTTCCTCGACGACTGGAAATCGTACATGCGCACGCCCGAAGGCCGCGTGCTCACCAAAGAAATGCTGATCCGCCGCTTGGAGTTCTTCAACGAAGCCGCTCGCCAGGTAAACGTGATGCGCACGCAACAATCCCTAGGTAGCCCGGCCCAGTACAAGCACCCGCACCTGCCCGAGGCCGCACTTATCTCGACGCTGCCCGCGCAGCGGTAGTAAGGCATCAAATAAGCTGTCATTGCGAGGACGAAGGCCGAAGCAACCCTTCCTCTCGCGGCACAACCCCTCAGCTGGCAGCAACCGAGAAACCATACGTACAGAACAACCGCACCGCCCGACTCCTGCTGCCAGGATTCGGGCGGTGCGGTTTTTAGCCTGCTAATTTTTGGCTTAGTGCTGGGTGAACAGTGGTGCCCTGCTCAGGACCGATTGACGCCGCTCCATGCGCGGAATGTCCTTCGTCCTCGCAATGACAGCGGGCCGAACGCTCCCTACCCCAGGTGTTTCCACTGATCCTGTTTCCGGATTTCGGCGTGGCCGTCCATGTCGTGGCGCAGGTCCAGCTCGCCGGCGGGCTCCTGCTTAAGCTTGCTGGGCACCTCGGCGCCGTGCGGGCCTTTGGAGTTGGTTACGCCGCCGTCGACGAAGTACAGCGCGCCGGTAACAAAGCTGGCCTCGTCGGATGCCAGGAACAGGTACACGTTGGCCACTTCCTCGGGGGTGCCGCGGCGGCCCAGGGGCGTGCCCTCCACGGTTTGCTTTTCCATTTTGGCCGACATCGGCCCGGTTTCCTTGTGCGTCCAGGCGGTGTCCACGGGGCCGGGGCACACGCAGTTGGCGCGCACGCCTTCCTTGGCCTGCTCGGTGGCCACGCCCTTCATGAAAGCATGAATAAAGGCCTTGGTGCCGCCGTAGGGCGTGTTTTCGGCAATGCCCATCCAGCCCGCCTCCGAACCCGCCGACACGATGTTGCCGCGGGTTTTCTGGAGCTGCGGAATGGCGGCCCGCGTCATCATGAAGCAGGAGTAGATGTTGTTCTTCACCATGTACTGAAACGCCTCCACGGGGTATTCATCGATGGTAGCGGTGGCCGGAAACACGCCGGCGTTGTTAATCAGAATGTCGAGCTGGCCGAACTCCTTCACGGCCCGCTTTACACAGGCCTCGGCTTCCTCCTGCTTCGAAACATCACCGGCGAAGGCCACGGCGCGGCCGCCGGCTTTTACGATTTCCTGGGCCACTTCCTGCACCGGGTCTTCCGGAAATCCGCAGACCACCACGGCGGCGCCTTCCTTGGCAAACTTCTTACAAATGGCCTCGCCGATACCGGCCCCGCCGCCCGTAACAATGGCAACCTTGCCTTGCAGTCGGTTCATAATGTGGGTGTTTTGGGTGTGGTTGATGTAGCAGAGCGCCGGCCCTAGGTGCTCGGGCGAGCTTGCCCGGCCGGGGCTTCAGGCTAACGGACCAATACCAACGGGGTTGCCCTAGGTGCACAGGCCCGCGCTAAGCAACGCAACCGTTTTGGCGCGGCTTGCGTGTGGCAAAGGGTTCTGCTGCCTATGAGTCTGTTGCCCACGCTTACGCCGGCATCGTTGCGCACGGAGCGGCTCTTGCTCCGCCCCTATTTGCTTTCCGACGCCCCGACGTTTTTTGCTTTGCTCGATGCCGAGCGTCACCGCTTGCAGCCCGCTTTTCCGCGCCGGGTTACGGCAGTTCGCACTTTGGCCGATGCCGAGCACACCCTACGCACCTTCGCCGACAACTGGCGCCAACGCCGCCTGCTGGTGTGGGGTATCTGGAACAGCACGGCCACTTGCTACCTAGGCGACATCAGCCTGCAGCCCGATTCGCCGCGCATCCGTTCGGGCGAAATTGGCTACTACCTGGCCGCCGCCGCCGAGGGCTTCGGCTACGCCCGCGAGGCCCTACGTGCCGTAGTCGACTACGCCTTTGAGCAACTTGAGGCGCGCCAGCTCACGCTACGCTGCCGCCCGGCCAACGTGCGCAGCCAGGCCACGGCCGAGGCCATCGGCTTCCGCCGCACCGCCGACGTTGATGCCAGCATCTGGCACTACACCCTTAGCCGCGCCCGCTACCTAGGGCACGCGGCTATTGGGCAGCTGTAACTTGCTACCGAACCCAGCGTACGCGGTTGCCCACGTTGCCCAGCAACCACTCCTGCCGGAAGTTAAGGTACACCCCGGCCGAAAACTCAGTGCTCTTGGCCCGGAAGTCGTACACCGGCTCCAGGCGTACGGTGATGGCTGCTGCATGACCGAGGGAGAAGTCGCGCATCAGGCGCACGAACAGCAGTTGCCGGGTATCCTCGGTGTAGCTGGGCGTATTTACCGTGCGCGAAACCGATTGGTACAAATCGCCACCTAGAGGCGCCACAAACTTGTGGCCGTGCCAATAGCTCACCAGCGCATCAAGCCAACGTGTGTCGGCGCCGGCGTTTAAGTAAAGCGCCGAGCCGCGTCGGAAAGGCAATTGGTAAGTGAAGGACCGATCTTGGTAGCCAAGAACGTAGGCCTGCAGGTGCAAACGCTGCACCGAACTATGCGGATTGCGTTTCAAGAAGCCCAATCCTGCCGCGCCGTTAAATAGCGTTTGCAGGGGTTTATCAAGCGTATCGATCTGACCACCGGTGTGGGTCGCCGTAAATTGCAATGGCACAAACACTGCAACCGGACTTTTTGCGCCGGTAAGCCGAAGCTCGCTGCTGAAGCCGCCGGCAATCTGCTCCTGGTAGTTACTGGAGCGGTACTGTTGCCGCAGCCAGTCTACCCAAGCATCAACAAAAAAGCGGTTGCCTAGGTAGCGGTATTGCAGCCCTTCCTCAACGCGCTTCAGAATGACGCGCTCAAAGTTGAACAGCGGCTCGATATAGCCGTGGTGCAGGTGCCCGCGAATGTTGCCCAGCACTATTTCGTGTGGGCCGCTGCGGTAACGGGCAGTAAAGGTTGGCTGCGCTTGGCGCAGCTTGGCGTTGCCGAAATCCTGCCACAAAAATACGCCGGCTTCCAGGCGCAGCTTCTCCGTAGGGTAATACACCAGCTTCGGGTGCACTTGGGAACCGAAAAGCGTGTAGCCTTCGATGATGTTGTTGAAGTACTCATTATCCTTAAAGAAGGTGAAGGCATCAAGGTGAATCCTTAGGTCTCCCCTATTTTCGGATGCCACACGCAGTAAACTGTCCCGGAAAAATTCGTTGCGTTTTCTGATGGAATCAGTTTGCGCTTGGGTAGATACGGCAGCATCGCCGATGATTATGAGGCGCGGGAGCCCAGGTCGCTCGCTGGTAAACGCTCGGTTATCGAGCTGCGCCCATGCTAACGAGCTTATAAAACACAGAACCCCAGTGGCTAATAGTTTTAGCAAAGATTTTCTCATATATTTATTGCCAAGTCGGCACAAAACGGGGTTCGGCTGTGTTAGAAAAAGCTGCCTGCAACGGACGCTGGCGGGGTTTTCCCGATCTTGGTAACCAAAGCGGCGGCATCGCCCAACAGCGACTTCAAACCTACATCATATCTCCACAAAGCACGCACAAATGGCTGCAACCACTGACAAGACGGTGAACCAGAACGCCGAGAAACTCAAGGCGCTTCAGCTCACGATGGACAAGCTCGACAAGGCCTACGGCAAGGGCACCGTTATGAAGCTGAGCGACAACAAGGTGGGCGACATTCCCGCCATCAGCACCGGTTCGCTTGGTCTCGACATTGCGCTGGGTATTGGCGGTTTGCCCAAAGGCCGTATCGTTGAGATTTACGGCCCCGAATCGTCGGGTAAAACCACGCTCACGATGCACGCCATTGCCGAAGCCCAGAAAAAGGGTGGCATTGCGGCCTTCATCGACGCCGAGCACGCCTTCGACCCCATCTACGCGCAGAAGCTGGGCATCGACACCGAAAACCTCATCATCTCGCAGCCCGACAACGGTGAGCAAGCCCTCGAAATCGCCGATCAACTGATTTCGTCGGGTGCCATCGACATCTGCGTAATCGACTCCGTGGCCGCGCTGGTGCCGAAAGGCGAACTGGAAGGCGACATGGGCGACTCGAAAGTGGGCCTGCACGCCCGCCTCATGTCGCAGGCGTTGCGTAAGCTCACCGGTACCATCAACAAAACCGGCTGCTTGTGCATCTTCATCAACCAGCTGCGCGAAAAGATTGGCGTGATGTTCGGCTCGCCCGAAACCACCACCGGTGGTAACGCCCTGAAGTTCTACGCTTCGGTACGCCTCGATATCCGCCGCATTGGCCAGATCAAGGAAGACAAAGACAACGTAACCGGCAACCGCACCAAGGTGAAGGTGGTGAAGAACAAAGTAGCGCCGCCCTTCAAGGTGGTGGAGTTCGACATCATCTACGGCGAGGGCATCTCGAAAGTGGGCGAAATCCTCGACCTCGCCACCGACATGGGCATCATCGCCAAATCGGGCTCGTGGTTCTCGTACAACGGCAACCGCCTGGGCCAGGGCCGCGAGGGCGTGAAAACCATTCTGCACGACAACCCCGAACTGGCCGACGAAATCGAAGCCAAAGTGCGGGCCATGGCCAAGGGCGAACCCGAGGCTTTGGAAGCCGTGATTCCGGTTGACATGAGCGGCCCCGAAGACGGCGAAGACACGCTCTAAGCCGCCTGCGCACTGCGCTTGTAGTTTGCAAAAGCCCGCTGCCCTGGCAGCGGGCTTTTTTTGTGGCCCTAGGTGGCGCAGGCGGTTGGCACCTAGGCAGAGTAAGTTGCACTTAATCAGCGATTTCGCCCTCACGCGAACGATAACCTTGGTGCTTGCCGTTACGCTACATACTTTCTGGGGCGGTAAGCGTATTAGGCTCTTTTCTTAGCTTAAAGTGCTTGGTATATTTGCTTGGCACCCACTTTGCGTAGAAGCCTTTTAGCACTCCCTCATTTGATTTCAGCTTTACCCTACATGAAACGTCGCCGCTGGCTTTTGCTCTCCTTGCCCGTTCTGCTGAGCGCGGGGCTTACGGCTTTTGCGCCCACCGAGGCGCCGCGTACCGTGCGCAACGAAAGCTTCGGGCGCGGCGAGGTGGTGCAGTACAAAGTGCATTACGGCCTCATCAACGCAGCCGAGGCTACCATCGAGGTATCCGACGATATCCACCGCGTAAACGACCGGCCCTGCTACCGCGCCACCGTTACGGGCCGCACCAACGGCTCGTTTGATATGTTCCTGAAGGTGCGCGACACCTGGCGCTCCTACATCGATACGGCCAGCATATTGCCGCAGCGCTTTTACCGCAACATCGAGGAAAACAGCTACCGCAAGCGCGAAACCATCGATTTCGACCATTACCGCGACCTGGCCGCGGTGGAGTCGCACAAGAAGAACAAGAACGACGTGAAGCGCGGCAACTACAAAGTGCCCGACAACGTGCAGGACCTGGTAAGCGGCTTTTACTTTCTGCGCACCATCGACTTCAGCAACCGCCGCGTGGGCGAGCAGATAAAAGTGCAGGGCTTCTTCGACGATGAGGTATTTGACATGACGGTGACCTACAAAGGCCGCCAGAACGTGGAAACGAAGGCCGGTACCATTCGGACCATTCGGTTAACGCCCAAAATGCCCAAGAACAAGCTCTTCCGCGGCGACGATGCCATTTCGGTGTACTTCTCCGACGACCGCAACAAGATTCCGGTGCTCTTCGAGGCCGAAATGTTTGTGGGCTCGGTAAAGATTGATATGTACAAGTACAGCGGCCTGAAACACCGCCTGGCCATGGTTGCCAAAAACTAACGCAGCGCCGCCCACCTAGGGCGGCGTTGTTGTTTTGGGGCGGCTGTTACCCAGGGCATTGGCGCTTCACAAAAAGGTAATACGCCGCCTGTGCCGGCAAACGGTACTTTTGCAGCGTACTGCGTTTGGTATCCACTTAGCATTTGAACTCCTGTGCAACAGCCCGCCGCCTCTGCTGCCACTACGGCCTACAAAATTCTGGTAGTGGACGACGACCCCGACATCGTGGAGTTGCTCGAGTACAACCTGCGCAAGGAGGGCTACGACGTAGCCACCGCCCCCGACGGCCGCAAGGCCCTGGAGGTGGCGCAGCAGTTTTCGCCCGATATCGTGCTGCTCGACGTGATGATGCCCCACCTCGACGGCATTGCCGCCTGCCGCGAGCTGCGCGCCATGCCCAAGTTTAAGGACACATACATTTTGTTTCTGACAGCCCGCTCCGAGGAGTTCTCGGAAGTGGCCGCCTTCGATGCCGGCGCCGACGACTACCTCAGCAAGCCCATTAAACCCAGGGCCCTGATGAGCCGCCTGGCCGCCGTGGTGCGCCGCGACCTGGAGCCTACCGGCGCCCCTGCCTCCGACGTAATCGACATCAACGGTTTGCGCATCGACCGCACGGGCTTTGCCGTGTACCAGGACGGCCGCAAAATCAGCCTGCCCAAAAAAGAGTTCGAGCTGCTGGCTTTCCTGGCCGCCTCGCCCCACAAAGTATTTGGCCGCGACGAGCTGCTGCAGAACATCTGGGGCAACGATGTATTTGTGCTGGCCCGCACCGTGGATGTGCACGTGCGCAAAGTGCGCGAAAAGGTGGGCGAACACCACATCCAGACCATCAAGGGGGTGGGCTACAAGTTCAACCTCGATAATTAAGCCCGTAGCAGCGGCCACTCCCTAGGTGCCCATGCTGCTATACTCTTAGCCAACCAATCGGAATTGCCATCTTAGCGGTGAAAAACAACCACCGAGCTGCGCCAGCTGCAGTTGCCGGCTCCGCTGAACCCCAGCGCAAGGGCGCGTTGTTTTCGGCCCGGGAATCAGCGCTTCCGTTTGTGTTCAACCTCAACCTTTCCTCCCGCACCATTGCCGTCATCATTGCCTTGCTGGCGGCGGGGGTGCTCACTACGTTTGCTTTTCTGGCGCCTACCCTGCCGTTTCAGCAGGCGGTGCTGGCAGGCGGCGTAACCGTAGCGGCGTGCTTTCTGCTGCTGTATTTGTCGTTTGAGGCGCTGCTGTTCCGCGAAATCAACAACATTTACGCCGGGCTCGAGCTGGTTAAGCGCAAGGAGTTCCGGAAGCTTTCCAGCCGTTTTCTGTTTCGGCCCGAGCCGCTGAAACGCATCCGCGAGGAAATCCTCGACATGGCCGTGCGGCGCCAAAAGGAGCTCGACGACCTGAAACGCCTGCAGCAGCTACGCTCGGAGTTTCTGGCCGATGTATCGCACGAGCTGAAAACGCCCATTTTCGCGGCCCAGGGCTTTGTGTACACCGTGCTCGACGCGGGCGAAGACGAGGAGTTTATCCGCGAGAAGTTTTTGCTGAAAGCCGCCTCGGCCCTCGATGCGCTGGATGCGCTGGTGCAGGACCTCGTCACGATTTCGCAGCTCGAGAAAGGCGTGGTGCGCATGCGCAAACAGCGCTTCGATCTGGTGCTGCTGGTGCACGAAATCTTCGACCAGCTGGAGCTGAAAGCCGGCAAGCGCCAGATGACCTTGCACCTGCAGCCCACCGACTTGCCCCTGGAGGGCGTGCAGGTGCTGGCCGACCGCAACCGCATCCGGCAGGTGCTCATCAACCTCATCGACAACGCCATTAAGTACGGCCGCGAGCAGGGCAACATCACGGTGCGCCTGCGGGCCTCGGCCAAGGCCGTGCGCATTGCTGTGCACGACGACGGCGAGGGCATACCCGAGGAGCACCAGCGCCGCATCTTCGAACGCTTTTACCGCATCGATAAAAGCCGGGCGCGCGGCGCGGCCGATGCCGGTGGCTCGGGCCTGGGTTTGGCCATCAGCAAGCACATTGTGGAGGCGCACAAATCAACCATTAAAGTGCGCAGCGCCGTGGGCGAGGGCACCACGCTCGAGTTTAAGCTGCCCCGCCCCAAAGGCACGGCCGCCGAGCACGAGCCGGCGTAAAAGCAAGCGGCCACCCACAATGTGGGTGGCCGCTGCGGTATGCGCTTTTGGCACCTAGGGCTATGGGTGGGTTTTGCGGCCCGAGCCGCCCGGCTTTTTACCGCCGCCGTCTTGCTTGTTTACGGTGGCCCAGGCCCGGCGCTCAGCTTCGTCTTCCGAAAGACCCCGCTTTTCGTAGCTTTCCTCGATGTGCTCGGCCTGGCGCTTCTGCTTATCGGTGTATTTCGATTTATCTCCTTGTGGCATAACTGACAAATGTTGGAAGTGAAACAGGTATGCGGCTTTGCTTTTCTACGCCGTTGGTGCCTGCCAAGTTGTTGCGGCACCTAGGGCAACTCAGCGGCGGGGTGGTATCTTCGCCGCATAATAGCTAGCTATGCGCCACGTTGCCGACATTCCGCACCCCGACATGAAACTCACGCTGCTGGCGTGGAATGGCAAGTACCTGCTGAAGTGCGAGCAGGGCTCGTTGGAGCAGACGTACAAGGTGAGCGAAATGGACCTGCTGGGCTCCGATGCTGACTTGCCCAGGCTGCTCGACGAGCCGTTTTTGGCGGCCGTGCTGCGCCGCTTTGCCGAGATGCGCGCCGATTTTGCCGCCGCGCTCGAGCGTCAGGATTTGGTATAGCCGCCGCATTTGTTTTTTACCTACCTGCTTTTGTTATGCTACCTCTGATTACCCGTTGGTTGCTGCTGTGCCTGGCAGCCGTGGTGCTGCCCCTAGGTGCCGCCCATGCCCAGCTCTACGATGTGCGCACCAGCACCATCAACATCGATAAGCGCGAGCGGCCCGCCCTGAAAGTGCAGGTAGAAGGCAGCGCCAAGGAAGCCCGCGAGTTCTGGCAGCAATACCTGAAAGACAGCTACAATATCCGCATTAAGTCGGGTGGCGTGCTGGGCATCGGCGGCAACAAGGAGGTGCTGCTGGCCAAGCAAACGCCGGTGTCGAGCATTTCGGGCAAGCTGCTCGATTTGTACACCAACGTGGTGGCGCCCACCGACAGCACCGCCGAGGTACAGGTGTTTGCCGCTTTCGACAACGGCACCACCTGGCTCGACCCCGACAAAACCGCCTCCGAGTTCTCGGCCTTGCGCACCATGGTACAAGGCTATGCCAAGGCCTACCGCCCGCGCTACGCCCGCATGGCCATTGAGCAAGCCGAAAAGCAGCTGCAGGAGGCCGAAAAGGAGAAGTCGCGCCTCGAAAAGGAAATCAAAACCCTGGCTGCCGACACCGTGAGCAACCTGGCCCGCATCAAGCAGCTGCAGGAGCAAAACGTGCAACACGCGGCCAGCATCAAAACCAACCAGCAAAAGCTGGTGCAAAACGCCACCGAAACCGAGCGCCGCAAAGTAATACTGCAGCGCCGCCGCGACCGGCTTTCGGCTCTTGATCGTAGTAAGTAGCACTGATCCGCAGGCTACTCCTCTGCCCTACCATGGATAACAACGACGCTTCTCCGCTCGATACCCTTCGCCAGCTCAAAGAGTGGCTCGATGCGGGCACCATTACCCCGCAGGAATTCGAGACGCTCAAACGCAAGCTGCTCTTCAGCGAAAACCCGCCGGCGGCACCTAGCACGCCCGAGGCAACCCCGGCACTAACGCCCGCCGTGCCCGTGGCTCCGCCGGTAGTGCCGCCAAGCCCAGCCTTCAATCCGACACCTTCCGCGCCGGTGCCGCCGCCCACGGCCAACGTACCGCCCCCGGTCGAGCGCCACGTTACGCCGCCACCGGTTGATGACCCGTTGCTCCCGCCGGTAATAACCAACGAACCCGCCGCCCGCGTGGAGCCCGTGGTGCTGAAGGAAGATTACTTCCGCCGCGAGCCAGTTGCCGTTCCGCCCAGCGCTGCCGTACCACCTACCGACGACACCCTGGACGAGCCTTCCGACGAACCCCGCCGCCAACCGCTTGCCACCGTGTTAATCATCGTTGGCGTGGTGGCTTTGCTCGGCATTATCGGCTACCTGCTGCTGGGCAACCGCGAGTCGGAGCGCCTTACCAGCAACTCCATCACGGCCGCCGATACCACCTCGGTACAAATAGAAGAAGGCCCGCAAGCCGAGCAGCTCGACTTGCCGCCGGCCGCCGCTCCCGAGACCATTCGGGTGCAGCCCAACATTCCGGTAGCCGCGCAAACGGCCGACTCGGCTGCTACGGGCACCGGCGCGGCCCCGGCTGGCACTGCTCCCGCCGACCCGGCCGTTTCCGAGGCCACCATCCGCAGCCGCGTGCAGCGGGCCCTTACGGCTTTGTACAACGACATGGAAGCGGCCCCTTTCAATGCCAGCCAGCATTTTGCGCCGCAGGTGGAGCGCTTCTACACCCTGCAGAACACCACGCCCGGAGCTATTGAAGCCGAGCTTAACCGCAGCCACTTTCCGGAGTTTACCGAAAGCCAAATCAGCTTCGATCCGTCGTCGCTCCAAATCAGCCCGGTAACCGACGACGGCTCTGTTACGGTAACCTACAACGAGCGTGGCCGCTCGCTGCGGAAATCGCGCAACCAGTACCAGCAAACGCTGGCGCAGGTGCGTGCCCGCATCGACCGCACCGGCAAGCTCACCTACTTCCGCCAGGAGCGCCTGCTCGAAAATACTTTTACCGATGCGGCACCCGCTTCTGCCCCCATCGAACCTACTCCGCCCCAGGAGTAACCGCGTGGGTAGCACTGTGCACTTCCTAGGTATGCTGCTGTTGGTACTGGCCGCCGGCCTAGGTGGCTGCATCAAGGCCATCAAGCCGCCGGGCGAATACACCCGGCGTGCCCCGGCTCCCCCACCCGACTATAGCCTGCCAGCCAACTGGGCCGCTTTGCCCACCCGCCTCGATTCGGCCGATGCCGTGCCGTGCAACTCGGGACTACGCGATGGGCAAGCCACGGCGCCGGCGGATGTGTTCTTCGTGCACCTGACCACGCTGGTGCAGCCCAAAGCCTGGAACGGCGACCTAGGCGACGCCCAACTCAACCGCTTCACCGATCAGTTCAGCATTCGCAAGCAGGCCTCGGTGTTCAATGCCGCCGGGCGGATATATGCCCCGCGCTACCGCCAGGCCGCTCTGTACGCCTTCTTCGATAGCACTGCCAACGGCAAACAGGCCCTAGCCCTGGCCTACACCGATGTAAAGGCCGCTTTCGAGTATTACCTCAAGCATTACAACCAGGGCCGCCCCATTATTCTGGCCGGGCACAGCCAGGGCACCTACCACGCCCAGCGCCTGCTGCGCGAGTTTTTCGACCAAGACCCGGAGCTTCGCAAACGCCTTGTGGCCGCTTATTTGGTGGGTCTGAAGGTGGTGCCTGGTTCGTACCAGGTTATTCGCCCGTGCCAGGATTCGCTGCAAACCGGCTGTTACGTGAGCTGGAACGCTGCCGAATCGGGTATCGACTACCCGCCGTACGCTGGTGCAACGGCCGTTAACCCCCTAACCTGGACCACCGACACCGCCCGCGCCCCCGCCACCCTCAACCGCGGCAGCGTGCCCTACGGCTTTGATCGGGTGGACGCGCAAGTGGCCGATGCCAAGGTGCACAACGGCATTTTGTGGGTGCACCCGCCCAAGCCGCAAGGCTACGTGCGCTTTTACCTGCCCGGCCGCGCCGAGCTGCGCCATTCCTTCCACGTCGTCGATTATGGGCTGTACTACCTGAGCGTGCGGCGCAACGCCGTAGCGCGGGTGCAAGCCTGGCAGCGCCAGCAGCCACATCAGGAGGCGCTGCGGCCCTAGGTGGCTAGCAAACCATAAAACAAAAAGGCCCGCTGGCAATTTGCCAGCGGGCCTTTTTCATGCACGTCGGGGCTAATTAAGCACCGATAGCAACACGCTTGAAGTCGGTTACCGTCATGCCTTTCGACGTTTTGTCGAGCAGCTGAGCGATGGTTACCGAGCTGTCCTTCACGAACTCCTGGTTCAGCAGGGTGTTCTCCTTGTAGAACTTGTTCAGCTTGCCCTGAGCGATTTTCTCCAGCATAGCCTCCGGCTTGCCTTCGGCGCGAGCCTGCTCTTTACCGATTTCGATTTCGCGCTCCACGGTAGCCGAGTCAACACCGTCTTTGTCAACGGCTACGGGCTTCATGGCTACGATTTGCATCGCCACGTCGCGGCCTACGCCGGCTACGTCAACGCCGCCGGTGTTCTTCAGGGCTACCAGTACACCCTTCTTGTTGTCGCTGTGGATGTACGAAGCTACTTTCTCAGCCGTCAGCGACTCGTAAGCAACTACGTCGATTTTCTCGCCGATTTTGCCCATCAGGTCGGTGATGTGATCCTGCAGCGAACGACCGTCCTCTTGTTTAGCAGCCAGCAGGTCTTCTTTCGAAGCAGCGTTGCTCTTCACAGCCGATTCGATGGCCAGCTGGGCCAGAGCTTTGAAGTCAGCAACTTTTGCAACAGGCTCGGTTTCGCAAGCCAGCGCTACCAGTTTGCCGTTGGTGCCATCTTCGCTAACGGTTGCCAGCACCAGGCCTTCAGCCGTTGCATTCTCCGAACGCTTGTCGGCAATTTTCTGGCCCTGCTTGCGCAGAATGTCTTTTGCCTGCTCGAAGTCACCGTTGGCTTCGGTCAGAGCCTTTTTGCAGTCCATCATGCCGGCGCCGGTCATGGCGCGCAGCTTGTTCACGTCTTGGGCGGTAATTGCCATTGCTGTGAAATTAGGGAGGTTGATGAGGTTTCTCGGTAGTATTCAGCTGGCAGCTGTTGGTTGGCCGCAACCGGCGGGGCACCTAGGCCTTGGTTGCTGACAACTCACACCTGGCAACTAAAGAAGAAGGGAACACCGGAGCCCTAGTGCTTCGAATGTTCCCTCCTCTCAAATCAGGGCAGTGCGGGACTATTCGTCGGCGTTCTGCTTTTCCTGGATGCCTTCTTCTTCGGCTTGCTTGCGGTCGGCGTCTTCCTTGTCAACCTTGCGCTCCGACAGGCCTTCTTCGATAGCCTTGCCGATCGTGTTGATGATCAGCTGCACCGACTTCGAGGCGTCGTCGTTAGCGGGGATCGGGAAGTCTACCAGCTCGGGGTTCGAGTTCGTATCGCAGATAGCAAATACCGGGATGCCCAGTTTCTGAGCTTCTTTCACGGCGATGTGCTCGCGCTTCACGTCAACGATGAATAGAGCAGCGGGCAGGCGGCTCAGGTCGGCGATGCCGCCCAGTACGCGCTCCAGCTTCTCACGCTCACGCGACAGCATCAGACGCTCGCGCTTTGCAATAGCAGCGTAAGCCGTGTTCTCTTTTACCATCTTGTCGATGGTGCTCATCTTCTTCAGCGACTTACGAACGGTCGCGAAGTTGGTGAGCATGCCACCCAACCAACGGTCGGTTACGTAAGGCATTTTCAGGCGCTTCGCTTCGTCCGAAACGATTTCCTGAGCCTGCTTCTTCGTGGCTACGAACATGATTTTGCGGCCCGACTTGGCGATGTTGCGGATGGCCGAAGAGGCCTGGTCCAGCGAAGCCAGCGTCTTGTTCAGGTCGATGATGTGGATGCCGTTCTTCTCCATGAAGATGTACGGCGCCATTTTGGGGTCCCACTTGCGGGTGAGGTGACCAAAGTGGGCACCAGCATCCAGCAGATCTTTATAGGTAGGCAATGCCATAACTTGAGCTCTTCTGGTAGATTAACGTTTCGAGAACTGGAACGAACGACGCGCCTTGCGCTTGCCGTACTTCTTGCGCTCCACCATGCGGGGGTCGCGCGTCAGGAAGCCTTCTTTCTTGAGGGCAGGACGAACTTCGGCGTTTTCGGCAACCAAAGCCTTCGAAATAGCCAGGCGAATTGCTTCGGCCTGGGCGCTGATACCTCCGCCGCGCACGTTTACGCGCACGTCGTACTTACCCACGGCATCAAGCGTGGTGAAGGGCTGGTTAACGATAGCCTCGAGCAGCTCGTTGCTGAAGTAAGACTTCGCATCCCGGTCGTTGATAGTGATATTCCCTTGCCCGGCTTGCACATACACGCGAGCCACCGAGGTTTTTCTTCTACCAGAAGTGTTGGTGATTTCCATGAGTTGAACAATCAATCGATGAAAACGCGGCCCTTATGGAGGAAGGGCAACGTCGTTTCTTACAGGTTGGTGAGCTTGTACTCGGTGGGCTGCTGCGCCTCGTGCGGGTGCTCGGCACCGGCGTACACAAACAGGTTGCGGAACTGCTCACGGCCCAGGCGGTTGCCTTGCAGCATGCCTTTTACCGCGTGCTCGATAACCGAAGCCGAGTTCTTCGCCATTTTGTCGCGCAGGTTGATGCTGCGCTGACCACCGGGGTAGCCGGTGTGGCGGAGGTAGATTTTGTCGGTCATCTTACGGCCAGTAACGCGCAGTTTGTCGGCGTTGATGACGATGACGTTGTCGCCGCAGTCGGCGTTCGGCGTGAACGAGGGCTTGTGTTTGCCGCGCAGAATGTTAGCAATCTGGCTGGCTACTCGCCCGAGCGTGCCGGCGCTAGCGTCAACAATAACCCAGGCCTTATCGGCCGAGGCTTTGTTCACCGAGCGCGTTTTAAAGCTCAGATGATCCATGGATCAGTTTCTTGTGGGTTGGGTAAGTATTTGCAAGTCAGTCCCGAATCAGCCGCTGAAAGCATCTGGCTCGGGAAAAACGGACACAAAATTAGTGCTTTTTGCTTGATATGCAATGCGGTGGCTAAAAGGAATGCAGCAACGAGTGCATAATACCCCGGCGCGCACATCCTCCCCTGCCTGCTGGGCCGCAATGAGCGAGCAGCCGGAGAGCCGCCGTTGCCAACCTTGAAATACAGGCCGTAGGCCGCGCCATATCGGTTACTACAGCTCAGCGCTAGCTGTATTGCCGCAGGTTATCCACCAGCACGCGGAAATCTTTGGGGTATTCGGCTTCCACGCTAATGGTTTCGCCTTCCAGGCCGGCAAAGGTGAGCTGGCGGGCGTGCAGGGCAAAGCGCTTAATGAAGGGCTGCTCCTCTTCGCCCTGCTTCATGTTGAATTTGCGCTTAAGCGAAGAGAGGTAGAAATCGTCGCCGCCGTACATTTTGTCGCCCACGATGGGCGCATCGAGGTACATGAGGTGCAGGCGAATCTGGTGCATACGGCCGGTTACGGGCAAACACTCGAATAGCGTGTGCTTGGCGTACGTCTCGAGGGTGCGCACCAGGGTTTCGGCCGGCTTGCCGCTCACGGCTAAGCGCGCTTTGCCTTTGGTGGTGGTTTCGATGTTGCGCTCCACGCGCAGCCCTTCGTAGTTGTGCACGCCCCAGCTGACGGCGTGGTACACCTTCTTCACCTCGCGGTTTTCGAACTGCATGGCCAGGTTGCGGTAGGCAGCGGGGTTCTTGGCCAGGGCCAGCGCACCGGAGGTTTCCTTATCGAGGCGGTGGCAGGCCTGCACATCGTCGTACTGCTCGCGGGCGAGGCGCAGGATGTTGGGTGCCGTACCAAGGCGCTCATCGAGCGTGGCGAGGAACGGCGGTTTATTAATGACGATGTAATTATCGTCTTCGTAGATGATGAGGTCTTTGAATGCGGGCAGCTTCATGAATAGCTGAGTCAGACGGGCTTCGTTGGCCGAGCCGGGCAAAGCGGCGCGCAACGAATAAAGAAAGGCCGACGAAGGTACGGCTTCGGGGCTGAACCCAAGCCCGGCGGCCATTAGCTACCAACAGCTGGCAGGCAATAAAAAGTCCGCAGCTGCCGCGGTGAAATTGCTACCGGGCACCTAGGGCGTTAGCGCACAGTTTGCAGAATCACCCACAGCGAGGCGGCCGAAATAGCCAGCCACAGCACCACGCCTTGCATAAACGGCTTCGGCCCTACTGCTTTCAGCACTTGCCTCGACAGGCCGGCTCCGATCAGGAACAGGGTCAGCGTGAGGCCCACCTTCGCAAGCTTTACCGCTACCGCTGCAAAGGGCTGCAGGGCGGGCACGTACGTGGCCAGCAGCATGGCGCCCACAAACCCCAGAATGAAATAAGGCAGCTTAACCTTGGCCCCCGGCGTGCGGAACAGCGCCGCGGTACCTAGGGCCACCGGAATAATCCAGAGGGCGCGGGCCAGCTTTACGGTGGTAGCTACTTGCAGGGCCTCGTCGCCGTACTGGCTGGCCGCCCCCACCACCGAGCTGGTATCGTGAATGGCAATAGCGGCCCACAGGCCAAACTGGTGTTGCGTGAGGCTGAGGGCCTGGCCAATTAGGGGAAAAGCAAACAAGGCAATGGCGTTGAGCACGAACACCGTGCCCAGGGCTACCGACATTTCTTCGTCGGAGGCTTTTACCACCGGGCCCACCGCCGCTATGGCACTGCCGCCGCAAATGGCCGTGCCGCTGGCAATAAGGTGCGAGGTGTTGCGGGCAATGCCCAGCCAGCGCCCCACCAAGTAGCCGAGCACCAGCGTGCTCAGAATAGAAGCCACCGTGAACAGCAGCCCCTCCTGCCCTGCTTGCCAGGCTGCGTGGGCGTTCATGCCAAAACCAAGGCCCACCACCGACCATTGCAGCAGCTTGCTGGTGTAGCGCTTGCTGAAGGCCGGAAAGGGGTTGCCCGCAAGCAGAGCCACTGCCAGACCTAGGGCCAACGCCAGCGGGGCCGAGCCCCACGGACTTAAACAAAGCAGCAGGGCCAGGCCGAAAACCAACTGCTGCGGCGTGATAAACCACTGGCGCAGGCGCAGCGGGCGGTGCCAAAAGCTGAGGTGGCTACTACAGTCTTCGTCGGCCGGGGCCGCGGGCAGGTGTGCCGAGGATGGGGAGAGTTTCACGGGTGGGTAGGAAAGGGAGCGTGCTTACAAAATTACGCCACTCCACCGCCGCGGGGTTATCAATAATTATTATCAGTAATTACTTAAGGTTATCAGTAGGCGTACCGAGCTCATGGTGGGCATAGCTCAGAAACCGCTGAGCTGCTTTGATTAACGGTTGCCCCTGCACCCAAACCGCCTCGAAGTGGCGCGAAAGGTGTAGCCCCGCTACGGGCACCACCTCAAGCTGCCCCGCGGCTACCTCTTTGCTGATGGCCCGCACCGACACAAACCCGATGCACTCGGGCGCGGCCCCTAGGTAGGATTTAATGCCCTCGGTGTTGTCGAGGTAAATAGAGGCGCGGCATTGCGCCAGCCGGATACCCTGCGCCCGCAGCGCAAATTCCAGTACCTCGAGCGTGCCCGAGCCCCGCTCGCGCAGCACCAACGGATGCTGCAGCACCTCGGCCAGCGTGAGCGGCGCAACAGGCGCTTCGCTGGAGGACGCGCGCCGCACGGCCACCAGCTCGTCGTGCAGGAGCAGCTCGTAGTGCAGGTCGCGGTTTTTCACCTGGCCTTCCACAAACCCCAGGTCGATTTGGCCGCGCAGCAGGGCATCGGCAATCTGCTCGGAGTTGCCGATGTGCATCGTCAGCTCCACGCGCGGGTAGCGGGCCTGAAACCCGGGCAGCACCGGCGGAATAACGTATTGCGCCAGCGTGGAGCTGGCCCCCAGGCGCAAGCGCCCGGCCGTGGTGTCGTGCAGGGTATGCAGCTGCTCGGCCAATTGGTGATGCAGCTCGCTTACCTGCGTGGCGTAGCGCAGCAGCAGCTGGCCCGCCTCGGTAAGGCTGACGCGGTTGCCGCGCCGCTCGAACAGGCGTTGGTCGTAGCTCCGCTCCAGCTCCCGGATGTGCTTGGTAACAGCCGGCTGCGTGATGAAGAGCTCCTGCGCGGCCTTGGTAAAGCTGAGGTGGCGGGCCACGGCCTCAAACACCTGAAGGCGGAAATCGGACATGGGCGCAAGGTATACGGCTGCGGGCCTTGTGCTGCCACCTGCGCACGGCGGCAAAACCACCTAGGCCTATCGTCGGGCCTGGCAGGCAAAGCTTCAATGCACTCGATTTCAATTGGTAGCCCAACCAAACGCGGCTTACTATTTAGATTAATTCTATTCAATGAAGGTATTTAGAATCGTTCCAATTAGCTTTGCAGCCGAAAATGAACTTACGCGGGTATGCCGCTTCCGCTTTTTATGCCTAAAAATCCCTTACTGCTCTCTTGCCTGCTGGCAGCCACCACGCCGGCGCTGGCCGCTCCGGCCGCGATCAATAGCCTGTCCGAATCCCCCAAGAACGAACCCGAGCGCGGCGCCTCCCTTACCGGCACCGTGCTCGACCGCAGCGGCCAACCCGTAGAAGGCGTGTTGGTTAGCGTGCAAGAACGCTCCACCGTAACGGATGCGCGCGGCGGTTTCCGCCTCTATGGTTTGAACGCCGGCGAAGTCACGGTTACCGTAACCGGCCTGAGCATCAAACCCGTAACGCAAACCCTGACGCTGGAAAACGGCAAAGCGCATACGCTGCAGCTCACCATCGAGGAAAGCGTGCGCGAGCTGGCCGGCGTTACGGTTACGGCCAAGGCTACGTCGTTTGCTCCGGAGGTAGACGGCACCACGGTAACGGCCGGCAAGAAAAACGAGGTTATTCAGCTCGACAAGCTGGATGCTAACCTGGTGATGAACAGCTCGCGCCAGGTGTTTGCCAAGGTGCCCGGCGTAACGGTATGGGAAAGCGACGGTTCGGGCCAGCAGATCAACGTGGCTACGCGCGGCCTCTCGCCGAACCGCTCCTGGGAGTTTAACACCCGCCAGAACGGCATGGACATCAGCTCCGACCCGTTTGGCTACCCCGAGGCGTACTACAACCCGCCCCTGGAGGCCGTAGAGCGTATTCAGATCATTCGGGGCGGCGGCTCGCTGCAGTATGGCCCGCAGTTTGGCGGCCTGCTGAACTACGAGCTGAAGCGCGGCCCGCGCGACAAGAAGATTGCGTTTGAAACCAGCAACACCGTAGGCAACAACGGCCTGTTCAGCTCCTTCAACTCGCTGGGCGGTACCGTGGGCAAGGTAAACTACTACGGCTACTTCCAGCAGCGCCTGGGCGGCGCGTGGCGCGACAACTCCGAGTTCAACGTGCGCAACGCCCACGCCAACGTGCAGTTTCAGGCCACCAGCAAGCTGCGCCTCGGGGCCGAAATCAGCCACCTGAGCTACGTGATTCAGCAGCCGGGCGGCCTTACCGACGAGCAGTTTAACCGCGGCGACCTGCGCAGCAGCAGCCGCAGCCGCAACTGGTTTAGCACGCCCTGGACCATTCCGGCCTTCACGGCCGATTACCAGTTCTCCGACCGCACCCGCCTGAGCCTGAAAACCTTTGGCCTGCTGGGCGAGCGTAACTCAATTGGCTTTACCGGCGCCGTAAACGTGCCCGATGCTGTGAACCCCGCCACCGGTCTGCGCGCCAACCGCCAGATCGACCGCGACCGGTACCGCAACCTGGGCTCGGAGCTGCGCCTGCTCACCGATTACGGCCTGCTGGGCCAGCAGCACACGCTGGCTGTTGGGGTGCGCGCGGCAGCCGCCAACCTGCGCCGCCAGCAGCAAGGCCGCGGCGACACCAACTCCGATTTTAACCTCGACCTGCAGGCCCCGCGCTTCGGCCGCGAGCTGCACTTCCGCACCCGCAACTACGCCGCCTTTGCCGAGAACATTTTCCGCCTGGGTTCGCGCCTCACCTTCACGCCGGGCCTGCGCCTGGAGGTTATCGACAACGAAGGCCGCGGCTACCTCAGCCTGAACGCCGACGGCTCCGAAAACCGCCTCAACCAGAACTCGCGCCGCCAGGTGCTGCTCTACGGCGCCGGCACGGAGTACCGCGTAACCGAGCAAAGCAGCCTGTACGCCAACTACTCGCGCGCTTTCCGCCCCGTAACCTTTGGCGACCTGACCCCGCCGGCTACCTCGGACGTTATCGACCCCAACCTGCGCGACTCGAACGGCTTCAACGCCGAGGTGGGCTACCGCGGCTCGTGGGCCAACGTGCTGACCTTCGACGTGGACGCCTTCTGGCTGCACTACGACGACCGCATCGGCACGCTGCGCCGGGCGGTGCCGGGCGGCACGGCAGGCCAAACCCAGCAGTTCCGGACCAACATCGGCACGAGCGTGCACAAAGGCATCGAGGCCTACGTGGAGCTGGATTTGATTCATGCCCTGACCGGCGACTTGTCTCGTCCGCACTTCGATGTGTTTGCCTCGACGGCGCTGGTTGATGCACGCTACACCCAGCTGCGCACCGCTACCCTGGCCAACGGCGGCATTCAGGAAGGCGACCTGAAAAACAACCGCGTGGAGTACGCACCCAAGTACACGCACCGTTTCGGGGGCACGTTTGCCCACCGCGGTTTGTCGGCCACGGCCCAGCTCACGCGCGTTTCGGCCGTGTACGCCGATGCCAACAACACCGTGGCGCCCAACGCCGCCGCTACCACCGGCCGCGTGCCGGGCTACTCCGTAACGGATGTATCGGCCACGTACCGCTTTGCCAAGCGCTTTACCGTGCGCGGCGGCGTGAATAACGTGTTCGGCAAAGAATACTTTACCCGCCGTGCCGGTGGCTACCCCGGCCCCGGCCTGCTGCCGGCCGATGGCCGCACGTGGTTTGCCTCGGTTGGCCTGAAGCTGTAACCCATTGCGCCCCACCACGGGCAAGCCCCGCTGCCTGGCTTTTTCGGAAGCTGCGCAGCGGGGCTTTTTTATGCCCCCTGAAAAAGCGCTGCCCGTTGCCCGGGGCGCGCTGCGCACCTAGGAGCTAGCTACATGCCTACCTTGCCGTTGTCAACCTGGCCTCTCCCACTACCGATGAAAAAACCACTGCTGCTGACCCTGTTGGTCGGCGTTTCTTTGGCTGCCACGGCGCAGCAAACGCTTACGCCCGAGCTGCTTTGGCGCCTGGGGCGCCTAGGTGAAATGCAGGTGTCGCCGAACGGCAAGACGGTGGCCTTTACCGTAACGCGCTACGACCTGATGGCCAACCGCGGCAACGCCGACATTTACACCGTGCCGGTAGCCGGCGGCGTCGTGCGGCAGCTTACCAACACGCCCGCCAGCGAAAACACCCTGAACTGGCGCCCCGACGGCAAACTCACGTTTCTGTCGGATGAAGGTGGCAGCACCCAGCTGTACGCCATGAACCCCGACGGCTCGGGCAAGCAACAGCTCAGCGAGTTCGGCGACGAAAGCCTGGGCAACCTGAAGTACGCGCCCACGGGCAAGTTTATCCTGTACACCCAGGACGTGAAGGTGCGCCCCAGCCTGCAGGACCTCTACCCCGACCTGCCCAAAGCCGACGCCAGGCTCTACGACGACCTGTTTTACCGGCACTGGACCTCTTGGGAAGACGACAAAGCCTCGCACGTGTTCTTTCAGCCCCTAGGCGACGACGGCCGGCCCACCGGCTACGGCAAGGATGTGCTGGAGAAGGAGCCCTACGATGCGCCCGTGCGCCCCTTGGCCGGCTCCGAGCAGCTGGCGTTTTCGCCCGATGGCTACCTGCTGGCGTACACCTCGCGCAAGCTCACGGGCAAGGCCGAAGCCCAAAGCACCAACTCGGATATTTACCTGTACTCGCTACGCGACAACTCTACCAAAAACCTTTCGGAAGGCTTGGCAGGGTACGACATTGAGCCGGTGTTTTCGCCCGATGGCACGCGCGTGGCGTGGCTGAGCATGGCTACGCCGGGCTTCGAATCGGACCGCAACGCCATTGTGGTGCACGATTTGAAAACCGGCCGGCACGAAGACATCACCAAAGGCTCGGAGCTGAGCGCCGGGAATGTGCGCTGGTCGGCCGATGGCAAAACGATTTACTTCTTGGCGGTGGTGGAGGGCACCGAGCAGCTGTTTTCGGTGCCGAGCAAGGGCGGCAAAATTCGGCAAATCACCAAGGGCCTCCAGAACTACAACGCCTTTGAGCTGGCCGGGCCCGATGTAGCCATTTGCAACCGCACCACCATGCAAAGTCCCGCCGAGGTGGTGCGCGTAAGCCTGAAGAACGGCAAGGAAACCCCACTGACGCAGCTCAACCAGGACATTATGGGTGCCGTGAAGCTGGGCAAAGTAGAAAACCGCCGCGTGGCCACCACCGATGGCAAGCAGATGCAGGTGTACGTCATTTACCCGCCCGATTTCGACCCGAGCAAAAAGTACCCTACGCTGCTGTACTGCCAGGGCGGCCCGCAAAGCCCCATCACGCAGAGCTTCTCGTACCGCTGGAACTTCCCGCTGATGGCCGCGCAGGGCTACATTGTGGTGGCACCCAACCGCCGCGGCTTGCCGGGCTTCGGCCGCGCGTGGAACGATGCCATCAGCGGCGACTGGGGCGGCCAGCCCATCCGCGACTATCTCTCCGCCATCGACAAAATCAGCGAAGAGCCCTACGTGGATAAGGACCGCCGCGGCTGCGTGGGCGCCTCCTACGGCGGCTACTCGGTGTACTACCTGGCCGGGCATCACCAGGGCCGCTTTAAAACGTTTATCTCGCACGCCGGCCTCTACGATTTGGCCAGCTGGTACTCCACCACCGAGGAAACCTTCTTCGCGCAGTACGAAATGAAAGGCGCGCCGTGGGACAAGCAGCTGGCCCGCAGCTACCAGGAGTTCGACCCCGCGCGGTTTGTGGGTCAGTGGGATACGCCCATGCTGGTTATTCACGGCGGCAAGGACTTTAGGGTGCCCGAAAACCAGGGCATGGAGGCGTTCGGGGCGGCGCAGTTGCGCGGTATTCCGAGCCGCTTCCTGTACTTCCCCAACGAAGGCCACTGGATTCAGAAACCGCAAAACTCGGTGCTCTGGAACCGCGTGTTTTTCGATTGGCTGGGGCGCTATCTGAAGCCCAACGGGCAGGTCTCGAAATAGCGCTATTTGATGAGCTCTTGTTAAGCCACACAGCCGCAAGCACCTAGGTGTTTGCGGCTGTGTCTTTTTGGAGCATCTGCCCTTTACGGTAAGTTTATCATATATAGCGTGGCTTAGATTTTGCTGACTTGTTTAGCTGGCCGATGCAACGGTTGCTTTTTATATTCACAACTACCTTAATCGATCAAGTATGCGTTCAGCTTTAATCATTTGTGTGCTTGCTGGGGCAACTATCCTGGGTGCCCACAAGGCTGCGGCTCAGTATATCTCGAATCGGCGCGGCCCAATCCCTTGGTACAGCAGTGAAGTTTCGGCAATGGGTCTGCGAACCACCTCAGCCTACATCAGAACGGTGCGGCCGGCCTTGCCCGTACCCGATTCGGCTTACCAACGCTTGCTGGCGAGCAAGCAGGTGAAGCGAATTGCGAAGGTGAGCATCGACGACGAGGGGCAACTCGGCGACACCGTGGCTTACCAAGAGTTCGATCAGCAGGGCCATTTGCTACGGGCCTGGACGGACAGCGAGCTGAACTCGCGCGCACTGGCTGGTTTGGCAGGAATTTATAGCGTGCCCGTGGGCGCGTATCAGGTTGTGCGAACTTCGGCCGTGAGTGGCAGTATTGCCCAGCCTACCACGGCGGCCCCCACCGCCTCGTCGGCGGCCCCGGCCCCTGCGGCGCCGCCCGAAAACACCCTGCTTACCTACGAGCAGGTGCCCATGCGCAGCGCCCGGGGCGGCAACGGTTTCTACCACCGCTTCACCTACACGCCCAACCCCGATACGGTGCTGTACCTGCAATACAGCTCGGTGGACACCTCCAGCAAGCTCAGTTTTTCGTCGGCGCGGTACCGGGTGCTGCGCCAGGGGCGCCCCGCCGAGCAGGGCCGCATTGCTGCCCGCGCTGCCCTGAAACCCGCCCGCCGCCTGGCCACCAACCCCGCCCAGAGCATGGCCGTGGCTTTTGAGCCGTTGCTGGGCGCCGTGCGCCGCGGGCAAAACCTGGACGTACTGCACCGCTGGCGCTACGACGCGCAGCAACGCCTGCTGCACGAGCAAACCAACACCCGCATTGGCAACGGCGCCGAACCGCAGATTCTGCACACCGAAATCCTGTACACCTACAACAGCCTGGGCCAGCTGATTGGGCGACGGGAAACGGTTTCGTCGGTGCGCATACCGCCGCGCACGAGCTACACCGTGTACGCCTACCTGCCCGAGGGCCTGATTAAGGGCGAAACCACCACCGGGCTTACCGGGGCGCCCAGGCTGTTCCGCTACCAGTACGAGTATTACCGCTAGCGCACCTAGGGCGCTACCGCATCGGTTACTTTCCGGATATCGGCGCTTACTTTCTGCACGAAATCCAGCTGCTCCAGCAACAGCTTTTCCTCGGCCGTGGGCGCCGGTTTGGCTTCGGCACCTAGGGCGCCGGGCAGCGGCGGCAGCTCGGGCAGGGCGGTATCGGGGCTTACTTTGCGCAGGCTTTCGGAGAGCAAAGCCAACGATTGCCGCAGGGGCTTTACCCCCTCGGGCGGCACAGCCGGCAAGGCATTGGCACGGGCCGCCGAAGCCAAGGTGGCAATGTTCGACGACAAGATGAGATTCAGCACCACAAACTGGTGCACCTCGGCCTCGTGGCGCTGCTTGTGCTTGGGCTCGGAAAGCATACGCTGGAAGGCGGCGGCCAGGTTGGAGGAGCTGACGTACACCTCTTTGCGGGCCAGCTTGTAGTCCATGGCGCTGAGGTTGCCGCCGGCCAGGTAATCGGCCAGGCGGTGCAGGTAGTTGCGGTTGGCACGCAGAACATCGCGCATGTAGGTGCCCAGCTGCTCCGATTCCCAGCGGGGCAGCAGCAGATAGCTGGTGGTAAGCGCAATGGCGCAGCCGATGAGGGTATCGAGCACCCGCTCGCCCGCGGCGCTAACGTACTGAATGCCCAGGAAGTGGAACAGGATGAGCACGTAGGGCGTCAGGAACAGCACCATTACCATGTAGCTGCGCCGCTGAAAGCTGTAGGCCACAATCATGAACACCAGCAAAAAGCCGAATTGCAGCACCTCGCTCGGCACCAGGTACAGAACCGCCACGCCGAGCACTCCACCCAGCAAGGTGCCCGACACGCGCTGCAGGTTGCGCTCTTTGGTGAGGCTGAAACCGGGCTTGAGCATGTACACGGCCGTGAGCATAATCCAGTAGCCGTGGTGGCCGTAGTTCAGGAGCTTAGCCACCCCAAAGCTGACGATTGCGGCCACCGTTACGCGCAGCGCGTGCCGAAACGTAGCGGAGCTAATGGTGAGGTTGTCGCGAAGCAAGGCCGGGCTCAGCGACTGCCGCGATACAAACCGTGAGTAGTCCGACTCGCCGGCCCTAGGTGCCAGCGGGGCGCGGTACTCGGGGTCGGCGTAGCGGGTGATGTCGGCGAGGCGCTGGTGCAGGTTGCGCAGGTTCACGAGCAACTTGCGCAGCACCAGGTTGCTGCCGGGCTCCTGCTCGCCAATGCGGTCGATGCGGGCCTTTAGCTGCTCCAGCTCGGCGGTGCGGTCGGAGTGGTGCGCGTAGGGGCGGTTGCTTTGGATGGCCAGCCCCAGGTGGTCGAGCTCGGTGGCCATGCGCCGGATCAGGCGGGCCACATCGGCCAGCACGCCGGTGTGATTGAAGCGCTGGCGCAGCGAGGCGTAATCGTAATATGCGGCTACAACCTGCTCGTACAGGTCCATCGCATCGACGAACGTGAGCACCAAACGCCGGCCGGAGCCGGTGGTATCCTGCACAATCTGGCGGGTTTTGAACAGCATTTCGCGGGCGGCGTCCTGCTTTTCGGTAACCACCACCTGCTGCTTCAGCAAGGCGCGGTAATCCTGCTCGAGGCTGGTTTCGGGGTCGTAGAACTCGGCCTTCAGCCGGAAATACTCGGCAATGGCATGAATGCACTCGCCCAGGGCCCGTTGCGCCGGGCGGTAGGGCTGCACGTGGTAGGCCAGCAGCGCCACCAGCGTGTACCACAGCCCGCCGGCCAGCACCAGCAGGCCGTACGGCAGCAGCTGCGCGGGCCCTAGGTCGCGGTCCATGGTCAGGATGAGGATGAGCAGCCCGGCCGAGCCGATGGCCCCCGCCCGCACCCCGTACACCGATACCAGCGTGAAGAGGAAGCTGAGCGCCACGATTTCGGCCCCCAGGGCCAGCACGTGCATACGGGCCACGCCCGTGAGCAGGGCCACCGCAAATACCAGCAGGTTGCACACCAGCAGGCCGTTACGCTTATGGGCAATGGGGCCGGGCAAATCGGGCAGGCTGGCGCACACCGCCCCGAGCGACACGGTAAGCCCTAGGTCGAAGTGCCCGAGTTGGGCCAGCGTGAGGCCGGGCAGCAGAATACTGAGCGCAACGCGCAGGCCGTCGGCGAAGTCTTGCCCGAAGAAAAAGTATTGGAGCGTGCGTTCGTGTTTGCGCATGGTGGAAATCGGCGGCGGGCCTGGCGCAGCATGCGCGCCAGCCGGCCCCGGCCGTTTGGCCTTGCCAACGTAGCCATACGCAAGCAAAAAAACGCCGTTGGGCCGCGGGCGTAACTGAGTACGGCCTGGGCAGCTCGTTTTGCTTGTCGTGCGGCAAGCGCCCTAGGCGCGGCAATACCTAGGGCAGGCCAGGGTGCCGTTGCCCGGGCTTTTGCAGATTTGCCGGGCCACTACCCCGAACTGGCCCGCGGTATCCGTATAAGCCTTCGGTACCTTTGCCACGCTTACTACCTGCTTTGCTATGGCTAATTCTGCATCGTCGGCTACCTGGGCTTTGCTACGGCTACGCTGCCCGCGCTGCCACGAGGGGCCGCTGTTTTCGCGTTCGGCGTTCAACCTTTCCAAATTCGCCGATATGCCCGAGGCTTGCCCGGTGTGTGGGCAGGCCTACGAGCCCGAGCCGGGCTTTTACTGGGGTGCCATGTACTTCAGCTACGGTTTCACGGTGGCCATCTTCGTGCTGTCGGGGGTGTTGCTGTATTACCTCGCCAACGATCCGCCCCTGTGGGTGTACATCACGGTAGTGGGCGTGGCGGCGCTGCTTTCTACGCCGCTCGTATTCCGCTACTCGCGGGCCCTGATGCTGTACCTGTTTGGCGGTGTGGAGTCGCGGCCGCCGGTGGCGTAGCTTCCTAGGTTCTTTCGTCAACTGCCAAGCCCGGCACCGCGCGCCCAAACGCCGCGGTGCCGGGCTTGTGGCTTTATCGGCAACCCGGTATGCCTTGCCCTAGGTTCGCTTACTGCCCCGCATTTGCGCTGTGGGCACCGAAGGCAAAAAGGGCGGAAAAGTCAATCACATCATTTGTCTACAATTGTTCTTAGATATAGACAAATCTATTTGTAACGTTGCTGCTGCGAAAAGGTTTTCGCGCCTGCCTTCCCCTCTCAACAACCTATACCGTTATGAAAAAGGCTCTATTCAGCCTTGCCGTACTGGCTGCCAGCGCAACTGCGGCCTCGGCCCAAAGCAGCAACGCACTCAAAGCCAACATCTTTAGTCCGCTTGTGAAAACCGGCTCGTTCTTCTACGAGCGCAAAGTATCCGAAACCAGCTCGGCCCAGCTCGGCTTTGCCTTCACCAGCTGGACGCCCGGCGACACCAAGCTTTCCGGCGTCATCTTCACCCCGGAGTACCGCTTCTACCTCTCAGGTACGTCAATGAATGGCTTCTACGTAGGTCCGTACCTGCGCTTCCAGAGCATGTCGCTGTCGACTAAATACGAAGACTACGACTACGTTACCGACACCACTGTGGAGCGCGAAGCCAAAGGCAAGCTCACCACGTTTGGCGCCGGCGTAGCCGTAGGCCGTCAGTGGATGTTCAAAGACCGCATCACAATCGACCCGTACCTGGGCCTGGGCTACAACGGTGGCTCGGCCAAGGCCGACGATGGCTCGAACGAGGACGAGCTCGATACCGGTATGTTCAACGGCTTCGGGCTGCGCCCCGGCTTCACGATTGGTATTGCCTTCTAAGCCTCCTCTGCTCACCAAACGCAACAAAGCCCGGCCGCTTGGCCGGGCTTTGTTGTTGAAAACGACTTTCGCACCGTCGGCTAAGCCGATAGCCGGCGGTTCTGCAATTCCTGGTGGCAGTATTTCTCGGCATCGAGCAGGGTATCGACTACCGGCAGCGGGGTAGCGCTCAACAACTCCAGCTCGGCACGCACTTCAGCGTTCAGGTGGCACAGCACCAGGCTCATGCCGTGGCGGGCCAGCCGCTGGTAGTAGTAGCCCAGCAGCTCGGCGGTATCGGGGGGCAGGTGGTGCAAATGGCTGCAATCAACCCACACGCTCGATTTTCCGCTGCGGCTGGCGCGGCGCAGGGCGCGGTCCAAGGCATCCTCGTCATCCACGGTGGTAGGTATATCGTCGGCGAGGATGAGCAAGTAGCTTTCGGGCAGAATTTCGCGGTATACCTCCATGAGACGAAAGAATTGGCTAGGTGCAGGTGACGGGAGTGTGGCGGAGTTGAAGCAGCGCGGCAACCAGGGCCCGGATGTATACGAATCTGGCGCGTTGATGGGCGACAAAGTTCTGGACCTTGCGCTACGCGGCGTGCTTAACGCACCGTATACCAGCCAGGCTTTACTGCACTGTGGTTTTCCAATACATACTTTGAAGTTAGGAGGATAGTTCCGGAGTTATATAAGCTTAGCTGTTCGATTTTGCAGATTACGTATTTGCCCCGATACCGCAGTGGACTAACTACTTACAAGCAAATAAGCGGCAGCCAGCGCCTTACGTATGTTTCTACATACAAGCCAAGCTGCACGAAGGCTGCACGCTACGCCAACTATCGTTTAAAAGGCCAGCGTGCCCGCTGCCTGGCCCACTGAAGCCGGGCAAACCGCCCTAGGTGAACCGGGCTTTCGGCAGCACCTGGGTTACTGGCGCTCGAAGCCCAGTGCCTGCAAGGCAGGCACATCCTGCTCGCGCGCCTTTGCGCGCAAAATCACGCCCGATTTGCACGAACAGGCGTTGCAGGGCTCGGCGGGGCGCTCAGCGGCGGCCCGCGCATCGGTTAAGCCGATGCCGCGCTGCTGCAGGTACGAGGTGGCCGTGGCCACCAGCTCGTCGGGGGTAACGGCGCCGCCCCACCGATCGAGGCAATAGGTTTGGGCGTAGGATACGGCCACGCTGGCTTTGGCGTCGTCGTCTTTCTCGCAGGCACCCAGGGGGGCAAGTAATAGCAGGCTCGCGAGCAGGCGGCCCAGCACAGCAGCGGTTTGCATAGCGGCAAGGGGGTTGGTGGTTTATAGTTAGAGCCGCCCGCCCCTGCCGGCGTTGCACGCGCGGCTATTTTGTGCCGATGCCCATCAGCTCCATCAGCTTGCTGGCGTTAAACTCGCGGCACAGGCCCGGCGTGAGACGGTAGTCGAACCGGATGTCGTCGCCGATGATTTCGCTGTTGAAGCTGTAGTTGGTTACGAAGCCCGGCAGCTCCTGCTCCAGGTCGCCGAGCTCCAGGTCGTGGGTGCTCACGAAACCGCTGGCCGGGCGGCGGTGCAGCTGCCGGATGAGGCCGCGGGCGCCGTCGTGCCGGTCGCGCGAGTTCGTGCCTTTCAGGATTTCATCGAGCAGGAAGAACACCGGCTGTCCTTGCTCGGTGAGGTCGAGCAGCTGGCGCAGGCGTTTCAGCTCGGCGTAGAACGAAGAGGTGCTTTCGGCCAGGTTATCCTGCGTGCGCATGGCCGTGAAGAGCTGCGCCGGCCCGCAGCGCAGGCGGCGGGCGCACACCGGCCCACCGGCCAGGGCCAGCACCAGGTTTACGCCCACGGTGCGCAGAAACGTGGTTTTGCCCGACATATTTGAGCCCGTAATGAGGGCGGTGCGGCCGGCGCCTGCGGTGGCAAAATTGTTGGCTACGCGCTCGGGGCTGAGGATGAGCGGGTGCGCCAGGGCTTCGCTCTCGAACGTGAGCGGCGACGCCACCAGCTCGGGCACGGCCCACTCGGGGTTGGCGTATTGGGTGGCCGCCAGGCTGGCCAGGGCTTCTACTTCGGCTACTACCTCCAGCCAGGGCTCCAGGGCGCCGCCCAGCTGGCGCTTCCAGCGCTCCAGCCGCCACATCCAGAAGAAGTCCCACATGAGCAGGTTGTTGGCGAAGAAACCCGCCAGGGTGCTCCAGCGCAGCGAAAAGTTTTGGGCGATGCGCGCCAGCCGCGCTACGTAGCCCGAGGCCGGTGCGCCGCGCTCGAGCAGGCGGTTGCGCAGGCTAGCCAGGTAAGGCGTGGTGCACGGGCGGCCTTCGAGGTGCAGCAGCTGGTCGCGGTAGGCGCGCAACACGTCGTACATATCCATGCTGCGCTCGAACACGGCGTCGCGCTCCTGCCGAAAGCGGTAGTTGAGCGCGTACATAGCCAGAAACGGCCCGCCCGCCAGCCACCCCGACCACCCCATCAGCCACAGCGCCGAGCCAATGATTGCCAGCGGCGGCAGCACGAAAAGCAAAGCCAGCAGCCAGCCGCGCCGGGCGTAGAAATCGGGGGCGTGCATCCACTGCAAAAAAGGCCGTGGGTCGTCGGACTGTTTCGGGAAGTGCCGGGCCCGCGCCTGCCAGTGCTGCCGCCACACCACATCGGGCGCCAGCTCGGCTACGGCCTGCTGGCGCAGCCACAGCTGCTCGGGCGGCGCGGGCGCTTGCAGCCACCCGGCCAGCGCATCCTGGCCCAGGCGCGAGGTGGTGCGGCTTACCAGCTGAAACAACGAGTGCGGCCCGAACACGTCGAGGTCGGCGGTGTAGGGGTGCGCGGCATCGGCGTAGCGCAGGCCCTCGTCGAAGCCGGCGAGCTTGCCACCCAGGCGGTCGAGCTCCTCCTGGTTGATGAGGCGCAGCAGCTGGCGCTGGCGCAGCTGGTAGCCAATGCGGCCGTGCCAGCGCATCACCAGCAAAAACAGCACGTACGCTACCACCAGCCAACCAACGGCCAGGCCGTTCTGCCCCTGCTCGAACAGCCACCACGCGCCGCCGGCCCCCGCTACAAATAGGAACACCCGCAGCCAGCCCACCGCGCGGTGCCGCGTGGCAAAGTGCTGCTCCTCGGCGGCGTAGCTGATCAGGTTATCGGCAAAAACCTCGGCTGGCGAAACGTGCAGCGGGCGGATGGCAGAAGATACAGGCACAGAAAAAACGTGGAGTGCAAACCCGAAAATACGCGCCTAGGTTGGGATGCCGCATCTCGTCATGTCGAGCACCCCTGCCACGTCGAGCCCTCCCCCTGCCATGTCGAGCAAAGCGAGACATCTGGTCCAGAAATGAATGCGCGTCGTTTCGGTGGGCGTTGCCCTAGGTGTCGGCCCCGCAAATGGCGCCGGCACCTAGGGCAACGGGGCGGCTTTCGGGGGTTGCATCCGCCCAAATGATTGAGGCTCACCGGATGGCGTTGTACTCCTACCCCAGATGTCTCGCTCACGCTCGACATGACAAGCTGCCCTAGGTGCCGAAAAGCAACGCCACCTACCGGCAGGCAGGTGGCGCTGGCAAAGCGAAGCGGCGGGGCTTCTACCCTTCTACTTTCGGCAAATCGGTGGCGGCGGGGCCGTTGAGCAGCACGCCGTAGGGGTCGAAGCGCGAGCCGTGGCAGGGGCAGTCCCAGCTTTTTTCGGTGCCGTTCCAGTGCACCACGCAGTGCAGGTGCGGGCAAATGGCCGAGCACTCGTGGGTTTTGCCTTTTTCGTCGCGGTACACGGCTACTTTCAGCGGGCCGCGGCCAATTACGGCACCCGAGCCGGGCTGTATTTCCGCTTCCTTCGATACGTCGCCGCCGGTAAGCAAATCGGTGTACTCGGCCGCTACGTTCACGTTTTCCTTCACGTATTCCTTCAACGTGTCGAGGCTGAGGGTTACGCGGCCGGGGTCGTAGAGCTTGGCCCACGGGTTTTCGCGCTCCTGAATCAGGTCCGTCACGATCATGGCACCTAGGGTGCTGTGCGTCATGCCGTGGCCCGAGTCGCCGGTGATGATGAACACGTTGTCGTTGTCGACGGGGTTGCGGCCGGCGTAGCCCAGGCTATCGACGGGCTCCATCACCTGGCCCGACCAGCGGTACGCCACTTCCTGCACGCTCGGGTAATGCTCGCGCGTCCAGTCCTCCAGGCAGCGGAAGCGTTCTTCGTAGTCGTCGGCCTGGCCGGTTTTGTGGTCTTCGCCGCCTACCACCAGCAGCTCGTGCGTGTCGGAGTCGGCGAGTTCCTGCAGGCGGATATAGTGGTACGGATCGGCGGTATCCCAGTACAGGGCCTTGGTAATGCTGCCTTTCGGTACCCGGAAGGTAACCACGTAGGTGCGGTACGGGTGCTGCTTGGTGTGCATCACCACGCGGTCGTTGAACGGGGTGTTGGTGGCTACCACAATGTGCTTGGCGCGCACCTCTTTGCCATCGGCCGTTACCACGCGGGCATCGTCGCCGCCGTGCACCTCCAGCACCCGGGTACGGGTAAAAATGCGGCTGCCGCGCTGGGTAATGGCCTTGGCCAGCCCGTTGACATATTGCACGATATGAAACTGTCCCTGGTTGGGGAAGCGCAGACACTCGCCGGTTTTAAAGCCTTTCACGCGGGCATCTTTCAGGCGGGTTACGCCCATGAGGCCGGCGCGGTGAGCAGCTTCCAGTTCATCATCAAGCTCCTTTACGGTGCCGTTGGCCGGCAGAAAAAGGTAGCCATCGAGGCGCGCAAAGTCGCAGTCGATTTTTTCCTCGCGCACGATGCTCTC
This sequence comes from Hymenobacter sp. YIM 151858-1, assembly GCF_025979705.1. Taxonomy (NCBI): domain Bacteria; kingdom Pseudomonadati; phylum Bacteroidota; class Cytophagia; order Cytophagales; family Hymenobacteraceae; genus Hymenobacter; species Hymenobacter latericius. The sequence goes on along the minus strand of NZ_CP110136.1, from coordinate 4,080,311 downwards.
GATGCGGTCGATGGCCGAGCCGTGGCTGTCGGCGGCTAGGCGGGCGCCTTCCTCACCAAACAAGCTTTCGAGGTGGTAGTACCGGTCGTCGAGGGCGTTGGAGAGGTGGGCCGTGGTGCGGCCGGTTTCGCCCGAGGCAATTTCGCCGTCGTCGAGTACCACCACCGTTTTGCCTTCGCGGGCCAGCAGGTAGGCGCTGGTAAGGCCCGCAATGCCGGCTCCTACCACCACCACGTCGGCGGTTTCGTTGCGCTTCAGCGGTTCGAACGTGGGGCGGTTGGCCGTGGCCAGCCACGAGGTGGTATTGGCGCCGGAGGTTTGGTCGGGTGTCAGCATAGTGCGGCTCAGGTGTTAGCGTACAACGGATGTTGTTCGCTTACGCCCGGCCGCACTGCCGGGTTCGTGGGGCTGCGGTTAGGGCTTGCTGTTTTTGCGCTTCTTCACCTCCTCACCTAGGGGCAGCTCCACCGTGATGGTGGTGCCCAGCCCCTGCCGCGAACGAATGGTAAGCTCGCCGCCGAGCAGCCCCACCCGGTTGCGGATGCCCGCCAGGCCAATGCCCCCGCGCTTCTCGCGTGCTTTCTCCACATCAAAGCCGCAGCCGTCGTCTTCCACGCTCAGGTGCAGCTTTTTGCCCTGCGGCTCCACGTACACAAATGCCTCGCGGGCATGGGCGTGCTTGATTACGTTGTTGAGCAGCTCCTGCGCAATGCGGTAGGTAGCCGTTTCGACGAGGCGCGGCATGGCGGGTGGCAGCTCACCCACGCTCAGGTGCACGTGCAGGTTTTGCTTAGGAATGCGCTTGCACAGCTCTTCCAGGGCCGATTTCAGGCCGAAATCCTCGAGCACGTTGGGCGTTAGCTCAAACGAAATGGTGCGCGTGGCCTTAATGGCCTCGTTCAGCAAGCCCACGGCAGCGGTGCGGCGCGTTTCATCCACGGGCGTCGAGTCGAGGTGCAGCTTGCTGGCGTATAGCAGCTGCCCCACGCCGTTGTGCAAGGCCTCGGCTATACGCTTGCGCTCGTCTTCCTGGGTGTGCATAATGGCGCTCAGCACCTCCTTTTCGCGCTGCAGGCGCATTTTGGCCGTTTGCTCCATCAGGCGGTTGCGCTCGGTTACGTCGCGCACCACGCCCAGTACGTTGGCTACGCGGCCCTGCGCATCGGTAAGCGGCACAAAGGTGGCATCGTAAGCTCCGGCCCGGCGCTTAAACGGAATGTTGTACTCGGTTACGGTTTCGCCGGCCAGCACGCGCTCGGCAATGCGCCGGAACTCCAGTCGGTCGAAGGCCGGAATGTCGCTGAAAATGCGCTTGCCCAGCACGTCTTCGCTGGGCACCTGCGTTAGCTCGGCGGCCCGCTGGTTCCACTCGGTGATGTAGAAGTTGCGGTCGAACACCATAAGGGCGTCGCCGCTGTGGTCGAGCAGGCTTTTCACAAAGTCGCGCTCCGATTGTAGCTGCACGTTGGCCCGCTCGGTATCGGTTACGTCGATGGCAAACAGCACCCCAAAATTTTGCTCCTGATCGAAGAAGCCGTAATTCTGGAAGTATATCGCGTACACAATCTCGTCTTTGCCGGCGTTTTTCAGCACGTACCCCATGGCCCCGGCCTCCAGCACCTGGTGCACGTACTTCTCGTGGTCGAGCATGGAGAGGACGAGTACGCGCACCTCCGGAAACCGCTCGCGCAGCAAAGGCAAGGCATCGAAGCCGCTCATCACGGGCATGTTCAAATCCATGAGCACCACGTCGGCGGGGGTGTCGGCCAGGCGGTCGAGCAGTTCCTGGCCGTTGTTCACCAGTCCTACCACCTCAAACTCGGGTACATCGGCTAGCAGGGCTTTGATACCGTCGCGGATAACGGCATGGTCGTCGGCAAGAATAAGACGTGTCATGGCAGGCAAAGGAAATAAGCGTTGGGCGGGGCAGGGAGGACACAACATTAACGCCAACCACCAAAAAAATGCTGCCTCGCCGTGCAGATTCAGCAGTACTACGGACGGCCCTGCGGTAAACGCGACAAGTAAATTGGTTATTTACACGTAGTTATCTTGCACGTAAACCAGATAATTTTGATCTTACTCTTGAACTAGCGCCCTTTCCTCCGCCGGGGTGCGTGTCGGTCCTTTCTTCTCTCCGCCGCTCATGTATCACCCTAGCTCAGCAAAGTATGCTTGGTTTCCCCTCTCAGCGCTTACCCCACGTCCGCATTCTTTCGGTTGATTTAAACGCGGTTGATCCGGTGCAGCTGGCCCGCTCGCTGGCCCACGACCGCGACATTCCGAGCATTCCGCTTTGCCTTGAGGTTGATTGCCAAAGCCTGCGCTGCCTGCGCACGCACGGCGTGGGCCATTTCGTAACGGGGCTGCTGCACTTGCGGCGCGCCGGCGTGGCCGTGCGGCTGCACAACGTAAGCCAGCACCTGCACCAGCTGCTGCGGCTGCTTAAGCTGCACACAATCATCGACATGGAGCGGCACGTGCCCGTGCTGCGGGTGCCCGAGCTGCAGCCGGCCGCCTAGGCTTCGGGGCATTTTTGCGGCCAGGCTCATGGGTGTTTTTACGGAGGCAAACTGCGTAAAAACCGGTAAAATCCCAGTCAAAAAAATTTTAATCCCATCTAGGCTCGGCCTTAAGCGGTGAAGCGCCGTTTAAGGACTCTAGATTTCCCTGACCTATTACCCAACCCTCAAAACTGCCCAAGCTATGGCAACGAACAACCAAAACATGCGCGGCGGCTCGTCGGAGCAGCACTCGAAAGCTGGTAAAATGGGTGGCGAAGCCCGCAGCACGCAGAGCAGCACCCAAAGCAGCACCCAGAAGTCGGGCAGCAGCAATCGTGGTTTCGCCTCCATGGACCCCGAACAACAACGACGCATTGCCTCCGAAGGCGGCAAAGCATCGCACGCCAGCGGGCGTGGGCACGAATGGACCTCTGAGGAAGCCCGAGCGGCCGGCCGTAAAGGCGGGCAGGCAAGCGGCTCGAATCGCACCAAGCAACAGTAATTACCGCTAGTCTATCTGAGCTATGAATGCCAAGCGGCCCCCGGAGGTTTCTGGGGGCCGCTTTGTTGTGGGTGCCCTAGGTGCGGTGGGCGCTAGCGGTGCAGGTGCGCCTCAATGGGCAGGGTGTACCGCTCGCCGCGGGCCAGCAGGTGCACGTGCAGGTCGCGCACCGAAAACACCTCGCCCGGCTTTACCAGATGAATGGTGTTGCCGTTGCACTGGCGGCCATCCACCACCACGATAATGCCGTTGCCGATTACCTCCAGCTCGCTGCCGTCGGTTACCACCACGGCGGTGTCTTCTTCGAGGCCAAGGCCCACGCAGCCGGGGTTGGTGGCAATTACCTGGGCCATGCGCACAATGCGGCCGCGGGCCACAAAGTGGGTATCGATGGCGACATCGTGCAGAAATTGCAGGCCGGTGGTTACGTGAATCTCGTCTTTGAGGTAGCCGGCGTCGTTGCGGCCCTGGTACAGCATGGGCGTCGACATGGCGGCGGCGCCGGCGCTGGTGCCCGCAATTACGAAGTGGCTGCTGGTGTAGCGCTCCTTGATGCGCTTAAGCAAATCGGTGCCGCCGTAAATGGCCGTGAGGCGCAGCTGGTCGCCGCCCGTAAACATGATGCCCGCGGCCTCGTCGATGAGGCGCATGTTTTCCTCGGTGTCCACCTCGTCGCGCGAGCGGATATCGAGCACCTCCACGCGCTTTACGCCCAGCTCGGTAAACACCTTCACGTAGTCCTGGCCCGACTCCACGGGCTCCTCGGAGGCCGTCGGAACCACCACCACCGGGCCGTCGCCGCGCAGCTCGTCCACAAAGCGCTGCAAAATGCTGTCAGAGGCGAATTCTTCCTGCTCGTCGGGGCTGCCATCGTTGCCGCCTTTTTGCTCGCGCCCGCCAATGGCAATCAGGATACCCTTGGGCGGGGGGCAACTCAGGCCCGAGTTGTGGTTAACCGTCTTTTTTTTGCTGTTCGGCATAGTCTTGTTCCATAGCGTTGGTGCGGCGCTGTTTCTTACGCCCAAGCCACGGCCAAAGGTTTACCAAACGCTGCGCTTTCACTTAACCCAGATGCCTCCCGGGCCCGGCTTACCCCACCAGCACCTAGGGCGCTGGGGCTTTAAGTAGCACAGCGAAAGGCTTTTTGGGCTTGCAGCAACACCCCAACGGGTAGCATAACAGAACTATTCAATAGAAATATTACGTGTTTAATCGGGCCGAATCCCCGTATTAATCACTGCACGCGCCGGGCCGTTCTGCTCGTTTAATAAAACGAGCTTGCGGCCCAGCGTTCAGCGCGCGACGGGGTACATGGTACCGGCTACGGGTACGCGGCTATACGCTGGCTGGGCATTCGGCCCGGCTGGTTTTCCGTCGCAGTGCATCGGGGGCCGCCTTTGGCAGCGCCGGATGCGCAACAGGGCCCCTGGATGCATTCCGGTGGCCCTGTTTTGTGTGGCGGCCCTAGGTGCGGCTACCGCTCGCCCACCCAGGCAATGCACTTCAGCTCGATGGCAATGGGCGTGGGCAGCCGGTTTATCTCCACGGTGGTGCGGCAGGGCTGGCTGGTGCCGAAATACTGCGCGTAGAGGCGGTTGTAGGTATGAAAGTCGTCGCGCATGTTCGTCAGAAACACGGTCACGTCCACGATGTCCTCCCACCGCGCGCCGGCTTCCTCCACGATGTAGCGCACGTTCTGGAACACGGCGTGGCACTGGCTCTCGAAATCGTACTGGAGGATGTTGCCGTCCTCGTCGAGCTCCACGCCGGGCACGTGCTTTTGCCCGCGCTGCCGCGGCCCCACCCCCGACAGAAACAGCAAATTGCCCACCCGGCGGGCATGCGGGTACAGCCCCACCGGCTCGGGGGCGCGCGAAGAGTTGTGGGCTGATGAATCGGGGGCGAGTAGGCTCATGGCTCCAAAATAATGGCTTTTTGCTAGCTTCCGCTGAACCCGCCGGGGGGCTGGCACCGTTGTTGAGCCCAGCCGCCTGGCCCCATACCCTACTCCCCCTGCTATGATCCGAACGCTCCGCCTTGCCTTGCTGCTTGTTTGCCTGGGTGCCGCACCCGCCACCACGGCCCTGGCCCAGCAAAAGCTGAAATACCCCAAAGCCTCGCCCACCGACATCTACGACGCCGCCGAAAAGCCCGCCGAGCCCCTGGGCGGCGCCGAGGCCTACGGCCGCTACCTGGGCGATAAGCTCACCTACCCCACCGCCGCGCTGCAAGCGGGCGTGCAAGGCACCACCGAGGTTACGTTTGTGGTCGAGAAAACCGGCTACACCTCGGGCTGGCAGGTTACCAAAAGCCTCTCGCCCGAGTGCGATGCCGAGGCCCTGCGCCTGATTAAGGCCGGCCCTAGGTGGAAACCCGCCCAGCACCGCGGCGGGGTGGTGCGGCAGCGCGTTACGGTACCCATCACGTTCCAGATTCCGGGCGGCGCGGGCACCACGGCCCAAGCGGGCGGGGCGGCGCAGCCGCAGGCCACGCAAGCCGCCGATGCCGCCGCGCCGGCCAACGCCGGCCCCGAAACCATTTCGCCCGACGAGCCCGCGCGCCCCGTGGGCGGCACCGATGCGTTTTTCGAGTGGGTGCAGCAAAACCTGAAGTACCCCGCCCAGGCCCGCCAGCGCAAGGTAGAGGGCCGCGTAACCATGGAGTTTACCGTGGAGAAAGACGGCACGCTCAGCAACATCCGGCCCGTGAAGCGCCTGGGCTCGGGCTGCGACGAAGAAGCCATCCGGCTCATCAAAACGGCGCCCAAGTGGCAACCGGCCAAGTACAAAGGCCAGCCCATCCGGCAAAAGATGGTGCTGCCGATTGTGTTTCAGCTGTAGCCCGCTGCCGGTGCCGCTACCCCGCCCAAACAATTGCTAGCTTGGCGGGTACTATAGTTCTATCTCTTCCCTTCTCTGGCGCTCATGTTTAGTCCGCTTACCGTGGTTTCGCCGCCGGCCATTATTGTGCCGGCTGCTTTAGAATTTACCATCTGGCCCTACCAGCACCGCTTTCAGCAGGCGGCGCAGGTAATGGCCGATGGTATCTTCGACGACCTCGACCAGGACCTGCGCCCCGAAGTAATGCTGCTGGGCATCCCCAACGACGGCGGCCCGGCCGTGTGCCTGGAGCCCGAGCAATGCGGCCTGCCTTCCGAAGCCTTTGCCGAGGTAATGACGCGCGGCCAATACCTGCGCCGCGCCAAGGAGGCCACCATGCCGCTGGTAGAAGGCTACACCACCGAAATGATGACGCGGCGCTTCGAGGGCATGGGCCTGCGCCTGGCCGTGCAGGAGGTGCTCGATGAGCTCGAAAAGAAAAGCTCGGCGCTGCGCTCGTTTGCCGGCTGGCCCGTGCTGATCGGGGAGTTTTTCGTCGTTACGATTCTGCGCGTGCGGCGCAAGTTTTTGAAGGCGCACCCGGCGTTGCAGCCCAACCGCTTTTACACCGACGGGCGCCCCTTGGCTTCGTCGCTGATTGAGGCGGCCGTGCGGCGTTTCCACGAAGAATGCATTAAGTCGCTGACGGAGCCCGACCCCGGCTCTGGCCTGCTGCTGCGCCCCCGCGACACCGACGAGGTGGTACGCTCGGCCGGCAAATTGCTGATGGATACGCCCGCCCAGGCCCTGGGCATGGACCCCGCCGCGGCCAAGCTCTTCAACACCCTGAACACGGTATCGTCGTTGCGCTACGAGGGCACGGCGGGCGTGGGCCAGGTGCTGCTGGCGCGCCGCGGCCACCCCAACGTGCAGGAGATTTTTGCCCTCACCTGCCCCACGCCCCTCTCCGACTACCGGGCCGTGCGCAAGCTGCTGCAGATGACGAGCAACGACGTGAGCCTGCTCTCCGACGGCGAAAACGTGTACGCCCTAGGTCGGCAGGTAGGCAACTACGACAGCAGCCGCGAAGACCTGTTCGTTATCAGCTTTCTGCACCATTACGTGTGGGAGTTCCGGCACGGCGGGCAGGTAATTATGCGCTCCTCGTACGGCCAGCCGAGCTTGCCGCAAACCCGCCTCAGCCGCTCGGAGTTTCGGCAGGGCCTGCGCCAGACTTTCGGCCTTACCGACCCCGCCAAAGTGGAGCGCCTGTGGGACGTGCTGGTTGAAGCCAGCCGGCAGCAATCGGGCACGCTGGTCGTAATTACCACCGAGGCCTTAGCCGAGGCCGACCGCCTGAAGCTGCAGTGCACGCTCATCGAGCCGGTGCCGCTCACGCCGCTTATCACGCGCCTGGTAACGGCCATCGACGGGGCCGTGCTCATCGACCCCGAAGCGTACTGCTACTCCATCGGCGTTATCCTCGACGGCAAGGCTTCGGGGCGCGGCTCCAGCACGCGGGGCGCCCGCTACAACTCGGCCCTGCGCTACGTGGAGAGCAGCCCTTACCCCTGCATGGCCATAGTGGTAAGCGAAGACGGCCTGGTGGATATACTCACCCAGGACAACCTGCCCGAACGGCATTGATTTAACTTTCTGAATATTAACTAAAAAGCCCTTTACCGCTGCGGTAAGGGGCTTTTTTGATGCCAGAAACGCTCAAAGCTCAACCATAAGATTAGCAACATCGAATACTGTTTTATACCAATAATAAACTTGGTTGTACCTATGCGCAGAAATCTGGATTTCAGCTATTATTTCAGGCAACAGTTTACAAAGGATCAGCGCTTTTTGGCCCGAAACGACCACGTAATCCGGAAAACGGCCACCACGTCGCCGGCGGCATCGCGGCCGGTGCTGGTGGCCACCACGGTGCGGCCTTCGCCGGTGGCGCGGCTTTCGGCCACGGCCTGGGCAATGGCCGCCCCATCCGCCGACTCGAACACGATGCGCGTGGTGGCTTTTTTGTGGAACTCGGCCTCCATGCCCACCACCAGCATCGACACGGGCGTGCCGCTGGTGGTGTGCATCATGGCCAGCACGCCCGAGGCCATTTCGGCGGCCATGCTCAGGCAAGCGAAATAAACGCTCCGGAAGGGGTTTTTGGTGAAGTAGGTAAACGGCACCGACACCGCCGCCGACTCCAGCGTAATGCGCTCGACGCGCACGCCCGCAAAGCCCGCCGCGGGCAGCTGCGAGAGCATAAACAAGCGCTGCTTAACGGGGCTGAGCAGCCGGCGCCGGAATGCAGCCAGCTGAGGCGTATCGGTAAGCGGGGCAGGCGCGGCAGGTACGGATGAGCTCATGAGCGTTGTGGTTGATTGCCTAAGGTAAGCGGCAATTGCCAACCCTAGGTGGGTATTGGTTTGCGAAGCACCAAGAGCGGCTTTGCAACTTTGGCGCGGCTGCGAGTATCATTGAGTTACTATTCGTTTTAACGCACTTATTCCCTGCTCCTCATGCTGCCATTTTTTCGTTGCTTATCTGCCGTTACTGCGGGCCGCACTTCGGTACGGCTATTGGCGCTGGGCCTGCTAGCCCTAGGTGCCCTGGCCTGCAACAAAGACCGGGACCCTGAGCCCGTAGAGCAAATTATGCCCTTGGCCGTGGGCAACGAGTGGGTGTACAAAGTATCGTACTACGACGGCAACGGCGACGTGTACCGCGAGGCTCGCTACGTGCGCTCGGTGGTGAAGGACACGACCATCAACAAAAGCCAATGGTTTATACTCAGCGACCGATCCATCGTGCAAAACCACGCCAACGGCTACGTGTACTTCAACCGCGCCAACAACGACGGCGTGATTATCTACCCCAACGCCCGGCATAGCGGCATTGGCATCGGCTACCAGTACCCCAGCTACAAGCTGTGGGTGTTTACCACGCGCGCCGAAGCGCTACAACCGGTAGCCTGCAACGGCACCACGTACCAAGCGCGCCAGTACAGCATGAAATACCAGTACGAGTACCCCGGCAACGCCACTCCCCAAATCATTAAGCGCGAGGAGTACGTGGAGCCTAACATCGGGATGGTGCGCACCGATATTTACCAGCGCGACTCGAACATGCTCGACCGTAAGCTGGAGCTGGAGCGCTACACGCTGAACTAAGGCCTGCGCTTGCTTGCCTTGCGTGGGGCTTTAGGATGCACCGTCAGCTCCTTGTAGCCGAAGGTGGGGTCTTCTTCGCGCCGAAACTCTACCTCATCGAGCACACCTACTACAATCTCGGCGGTGGTGTAGATGAGGTTGCCATCGAGCAGGTGGCCGCCGATGGTGCGCCCCGTGGAGTCGGCCACCGACAGGTGCAGGTGGCTACCGCTTTCGGCCAGCGTACCCACCAGCGAAACAATCTCGAAGTGGCCGCGGTATTCCGTAGGCCCCTCTTGGTTTGCCAGGCGCAGCGTAACCTGCGTTAGGCTCCCGACGCACGTAATCATTGCTCCGGCCTTGATGCCTTCGGCCTTCACTAAAGCCATAAGTTGCTGCCTGAGGTCCTGTCCCGGGCGCAGCCGCAGCGTGAGCGTGTGCATGCGCGATTTGGCGACGGTTGGGTTAGGCATGGCGGCAGTGGTTTGGGCGTGCCCGGCCAGGTTGGCCAGCAACAGGCACAGCAACAACAGAAGTAAGCGCATGCCGCAAATGTATTGCGGAAGCGCATCGCCCTTGGCCAAACCGGCGAGGTTATAAAAACCAAAAGCCGGCGGTTGCCGGCTCTTGGTTCGGTTGCCACGCAGCCCACCTAGGGCACAGGCTTAGCGGTTGAAGCTGACGTTGCTGTAACGGGTGCGGATGTTGACGCTGCTGGCCGGGCGCGTGGGGCGGGCTTGCACCACGCCGTATTGGCCCTGCACCTCCGTAAGCGACGAGCTGTTTTCCTCGGTTCTCACCTTCACGAAGCGCTTATCCATCTGCACTTTGCCGTTTTCGGAGTTTACATCGAACACGAAGCCGGCGTTGTCGGGGAAGTTCAGCAGAATCGTGCTGTAGCCCCCATCAACGTTGATGCGGCGGAAGTTGGGGCCGGTGGTGCGCACCTCGAACGCGGGGCAGTACTGCACCTTCATATCGAGCTGCTCCGACACTTTGTACACGCTAAAGCGCGAGTAGCCGGTGGTGCCCTGCAACGAGCGTACGGTGCCTAGGTTCACGTCGCCGTACTTGCTGTGCACGGCCAGGTTCTCCACCGTTCCGATGTCGATGTCGGAGCCGTTGTTGCGCAGGTCAACCTGCTGGCCTTCTTCGAGGCGCAGGCGCGAGTGGTTGGCCTCCAGGGTGGCCTGGCGCGCGTACTGCACCGCGGCTGCGCCGTTGTTGATGCGCACGCTGTTGCGCGGGCCATCGAGGCGGGCGGTGCGCAGGCTGCCGTAGCACACGCTCAGGTCGGCAGGGCCGGTCAGGTCGCCGGTCAGGCTTACATCGCCGAAGCTGTTGCGCACCTTCAGGGGCGTGTTCTTCGGCATCCAAACCGTGTAGTTGATTTCGTAGAGGCGCTGGCGGCTGTAGCACTCGCGCGGCATTTCGCCCAGGCGGGTTTGCACCACCAGGCCGCCCTCGGGGCCGGGTTGCTCCTGCATCAGCACCTGAATCATATCGAGCAGCTGCTGCGCTTTGGCTTCCTCGTCGGCGCGGGCGGTAATGTCTACCTCGGTCTTAATCTCGTTGCGGCTCCAGGTGTTCACCTGCACGCGGCCGTAGCGGGTGTCGAGCGTAAACTGGCGGCCCGGCACGGCCTTAAACGTGCGGCTGATTTTGCGGCTCTTCTCGAAGGCCGGCAGCGGAGCCGCCGCCGGATCGGGCTGGGCACCGTTTTGCTGCACCTGCTGAAAAGGCGCCTCGGGCGTGGGCTGATCCCAGTACCGGACCTCGGGGCAAGGCTGCACAAAGCCGCCTACCAAAGCCGCCCGTACCTGTGCTGCTGCCGGCGCGGCAACAGTTGCCAGGGCCGCCAGCAGGGGCAGCATCAGGCGCGAAGAAGGTCGGAGCAGAAAACGCATGGTGGGTAAGCGGGATTATTTGGACGCCTCGGCGTACGATTCGTCGTGGTACTGGCGGATTTGCTCGCGGGTGCGCAGCTGCTGGTTCAGGATATCCAGCCGGATTTGCAGGTTGCGGTTCATGGCCTCCAGCACCGCATCGGGGTCGGGGTTGCGGTACAACTCGGTGCGCAGCTGGCGGTAAGTCGAGTCGAGGGCGGTCAGCTCGTGCTTCCAGTCGGCGGCCTGGGGCATGGTGCCCGGGGTGGCGCTTTCGTCGAGCTGGCGCAGCTCGTGCTGCTTTTCCAAAATCTGCGAAGCATAATAAGCCTCCATGCGGCGTACCGACGAAGCCAGGCGCTGCTCGGCCGGTTGGCCCGCCGAAACGGCCATGGGCTCGGGGGCGCCTACTACCTCGGCTACCGCATTGGGCTGCTGCTCCATGGCTGGCAGTTCGTAGTCGGCGCTGGCAACGGCTCCTGCCAACGAGTTCAGCTCATCGGCGCGGCGCAGGCCGTAGCCGCCGGCCAGCAGCATAATGGCAACCGCCGCGGCGGCTACGTAGCGCTGCCACGCAAACGAAGGCGTAGTGGCGGCAGGAGTATCGGTGTGGTGGGTGGGCGCAACAGTCGGGTTGAGGGGCAAAACGTGGGTGGGCGTTTCGTCCTCGTCGGCCGGCTCATCCAGGCGGGCTTCGATGGCGTCCCACAAGTCGGCACGCGGCTCGAAGCTGTCGAGGTCGGCGCGGTGCCGCTCCACAAAGCCTTCTAGTCCGGAGTTAGGTTTCATGACAGTCATGGTCTTTCGCACGTGGCTCCCCGCGGCTGGGGCGCTGGTTGAGGTTGGGTGGGCGCCCTACTAGCCGCTGTTCAGTGAAACAATTAAGACAAGCCGTGTTGGCGCGCCAGCTCTAGGAGCTTTTTACGGGCGCGGCTGTATTGCGACTTGGATGTGGACTCGGTTATGTCGAGAATGGTGGCGATTTCGCCGTGGTCGTAGCCTTCGAGCAGGTACAGCGTCAGCACCAGGCGGTAGCCATCGGGCAGCTCCTGAATGCAGCGGCGCAGCACATCGGCCCGCCACTGTACGTCGTCGGCCTCGCCCGGCGTTACAAACTCCTCGGAGCCGGCGCCGTCGTGCTGCTCGGCCAGCGGCACCAGTTGCAGGCGCCGGTTGCGCAGGCAGTTGATGCTTTTGTTGATAACGATGCGCTTGAGCCACGAGCCGAACGACGAGTCGCCTTTGTAGGTGTGCAGCTCCCGGAACGCACTCAGAAACGACTCCTGCAGCACGTCTTCAGCCTCGGCGTAGTCGCCCGTGATGCGCAACGAGGCGTTGAACATGGCTTTGGCGTAGCGCTTGTAAATCTCGGCCTGGGCGCGCCGGTCGCCGAGGCGGCAGCGCTCCACCAGCGGAGCGTTAATATCAACGTAGGCAACAGCTTCCATAGGCGCAGCGGGTGGTTGCGGAGGTTCGCTAACGAGGGAGGGTGGATGATAAAGGTCGGACATCGTCGGGATATTTTCCACTCTCCTGATCATCAGCATTCCAAAGACCCGGCACCGCTTATGAGGTTGCACGCGGCCTGAAAGTTCCCTAGGTGGCGGTAGCTATATTTGGGGTGCGGAACACCCCGCCTCAGTGAGTATCATTTTGTGAATAAGATTTTACGCGTTTTCGTGGGCTGGCTGGCCGCCGGGGCCCTGCTGGCCGGCTGCAACCGCGTCGATTTCGGGCCTAAGGAGGGCTACACCGAGAAGGATGTGCAGAACTACCCCACGGGCCAGGTTGATAAAACCGACTGGACCACCGATGGCACTTGGGAAAAGCAGGAGCGCGACTTGTTTAAGGACAGCGGCGTAGACCTGAACGCAGCCGGGCGCGGCACCTTCAACAGCATCGGCCTGTACCCCAACCCCTGCGCCGAAGAGGTTATCTTTTACCTAGGCAACCGGCCGACGCGCGACATCCCTTCTCCTGCTGCCGAGCCACTGCAGATGCGCGCCGTGGTGGTCGATAAAAAATACCGCCCGGTGCACCGCTTTGCCGGCCCGGCCAACGTCGGCTCCGAACAAGTGTTCAAAGTGCAATTCCCGGCCGATAAATTCGAAGACGGTAAGCTTTACCGGATGTACTACGTGGTGTACGACGCCAACAACCAGCTGTACCTGAAAGGCCACGGCGACATCAAGATTGAGCGCTGATTGCCCTTGGCCGGCCTCGGCCCTAGCGGGCCCGCCACCTAGGGATTAGGTGTTGTGCCGCCCGCATTTGCACGTTGCAGCACTTCGGTTAAGTTGCGGTTGCGTTGGCCGCCAATCGGGCCCGCGGCTTGTTTCACCAGTTACCGCTCCAACCCATGCGCACCCGCATTTCCGGTTACCTGCTGCTGCTCTGCCTGCTGCTGGGCGCCTGCGAAAAAATCGATTTCGGCGACGACGACGGCATTACGCGCACCGATGCCCAAGGCCGCACCACGGGCCCCACCAACGGTAGCGAATGGACCACCGACCTAGTCTGGAGCAAGCAGGAGCGCGAACTGTTCAAGGATTTGCCTTTCGCCATCGACGGCCCCAACAGCCAGTTGCTCAGCAACGCGCGGTTTTTGTTCTACCCCAACCCCGCGCCGAGGTTCGCCAATTTCGCCGCCGATTTTCAGCCCCTAGGTCGTTCGCGGCCGCGCATCCGCTACGTGCTCGTCGATAAGCGCTACCGCGTAATGCAAACCGGCACGCTGCGCTCCGAAAGCTCCGTAGCGGGTGCCACCAACATGCTGCTCGATTTTGCCCTGGTGCTCGACGGGCCCAAGCTCGAAAAAGGCAAAACCTACCGCCTGTACTACGTGATGTACAACGAGCTGGACACCGGCGCGCTGGGTTACCTCTGCAAAGGCCACGGCGACGTGCAGCTGGCCAAGTAAGCTGCCGCAACGCCCAGCGCCTAGGTGCGGCGCCGCTGCTCAAAAACGAAGGGCTGCCCCGTGTTGGGGCAGCCCTTTGTTTTTGAGCGCATCTTCGGAGTTGCGGGCAGCTTAGATATCAAACTTTATACCCTGCGCCAGCGGTAGCTGCGTGCTGTAGTTGATGGTGTTGGTTTGGCGGCGCATGTAAATCTTCCAGGCGTCGGAGCCCGATTCGCGGCCGCCGCCGGTTTCCTTTTCGCCCCCGAAGGCCCCGCCGATTTCGGCGCCGGAGGTACCGATGTTCACGTTGGCAATGCCGCAGTCGGAGCCGGTAGCCGCCAGGAAAGCCTCGGTTTCGCGCATGTTCAGCGAGAAGATTGACGATGACAAGCCTTGGCGCACGCCGTTCTGCAACTCAATGGCGTTCTGTACGTCGCCGGAGTAGCGGATGAGGTACAGAATGGGCGCAAAGGTTTCTTCCTGCACGGTGTGGTAGTGGTTTTCGGCCTCCACCAAGGCGGGCTGCACGTACGTACCGGTTTCGTAGCCGGCGCCGCTCAGCACCTCGCCGCCCGTCAGCACTTTGCCGCCCTCCTGCTGCACCCTACCTAGGGCCTCCGAGAAGCCGCGCACGGCGTCCTGGTCGATGAGCGGGCCTACGAGGTTGCCCTCCTGCAGCGGGTGGCCAACCGGCAGCTTGGGGTAAGCGGCCAGCAGGCGCTGCTTCACGTCGTCGTAAATCGAGTCGTGGATGATGAGGCGGCGCGTGGTGGTGCAGCGCTGGCCGGCCGTGCCCACGGCGCCAAACAGCACCGCCCGAATGGCAATGTCGAGGTCGGCGTTGGCGGTGAGGATGATGGCGTTGTTGCCGCCCAACTCGAGCAAGGCCTTACCCAGGCGGGCGCCTACTACGGCACCAACCTTTTTGCCCATGCGCGTGGAGCCCGTAGCCGATACCAGCGGCACGCGCTCGTCAGCAGCCATCAGGGCGCCGATTTCGGCGTCGCCTACAATCAGGTTGAAAATACCCTCGGGCAGCTCGTTTTCCTGCAGCACATCTTTGATGATGTGCTGCACGGCCACGGCTACCAGCGGCGTTTTCTCGGAGGGTTTCCAGATGCACACGTCGCCGCACACGGCCGCGAGCATGGCGTTCCAGCTCCACACCGCTACCGGGAAGTTGAAGGCCGAAATGATGCCTACCACACCTAGGGGGTGGTACTGCTCGTACATGCGGTGGGCAGGGCGCTCCGAATGCATGGTGAGGCCGTGCAGCTGGCGCGAGAGGCCCACGGCAAAGTCGCAGATGTCAATCATTTCCTGCACTTCGCCCAAGCCTTCCTGCAAGATCTTGCCCATTTCGTAGCTCACCAGCTTACCCAGCGGCTCTTTGTACTGGCGCAGCTTGTTGCCGATTTGACGCACTACTTCGCCGCGCTTCGGGGCCGGCACTTCACGCCAGGTTTTAAATGCTTGCTGGGCCTGCTGCACCACCTGCTCGTAGTCCTGGGCAGTGGCCATGCGCACCTTGCCGATGAGCTTGCCATCGGTAGGCGAGCTGATGCTGCGTACTTGCTCGTTGCCCTCGCCGCCCCACTGCAGGCCGGTGCTGTAGGCAGCGTTGGTGTCCTGAATACCTAGTTCGCGCAGCACCTGACGGATGCCGTGGTGGTCGTGGTTTTGCACGTCGGTGCCAGTGGCGGTGGCTTCTTCGATGGCGAGTTTCATGGGGTGGGAAAGTGATGGTTCGGCAATTGGGCTGCCCTGAGCGGTGGTGGATCCTCCTGCGGGGTGGCAGGCACCCCACCTAGGAACAAACGGGTGGAAAGCCGCCTACCCGGCGCAGCCCAATGCGGGTTTTGGTGTCGAAACAAAGCTAACAAAAAAGCCCCCGCCTAGGTGGCGGGGGCTTCTAGCAGGGTAGGCAGCCTATTATTCTACCTGCCCAATGGGGTAGTAAGCTTTGCGGCCATCGGGATATACGCCCTCCACCAGCGCGCCTTGGTTGTCCTTGGCGGCTTCGAGGTAGCGCTTCACGTCCTGCGGCTTGCTCACCTTGTTCTTGTCGATGCGGGTGATGATGAACCCGTCGCCGATGCCGGTTTCGCGGAAGTTGGAGCCGCGCACGCCGCTGATTTTGGCACCGCCTTCTAGGTCGAGGCGGCTCATTTCCTGCCGGCTCAGCGGCGAGAACTTGGCGCCTTCGTACTCCACGGTGGCAGCGGTTTCCTCGCGCACGATGTCGGTGGTACCGGCCGAGTTGCGCAGCGTAGCGTTGGTGGTTTTGCGGTCATCGCCGCGCACGTAGGTTACCTTAATCTTGTCGCCGGGGCGGAAACGGGCTACCTGCTCTTGCAACTGCGACGAGGTGTTCACCTTCACGCCGTTGATTTCGGTGATGATGTCGCCTTCGCGCAAGCCGGCATCAGCAGCGGCGCTGCCTTTGCTCAGGCCCACCACGTACACGCCGTCGAGCGACTTCAGCTTTTTCTCCGAAGCTAGGGTGGCGTCTACCTCCCGAATGTTCACGCCCAGCAGCGCGCGCTGCACCACTTTGTACTTCAGCAGGTCATCAACCACCTTGCTCACGATAGAGCTGGGCACCGCAAACGAGTAGCCCTCGAACGAGCCAGTGCGCGAAGCAATGGCCGAGTTGATGCCGATAAGGTCGCCGTTCAGGTTCACGAGCGCGCCACCCGAGTTACCGGGGTTTACCACGGCATCGGTTTGCAGGAACGACTCAATACCCATGCGGTCCTCACGGCTCAGGATGTTGATGTTACGCCCCTTGGCCGAGATGATGCCCGCCGTAACGGTCGAGTTCAGGTTGAAGGGGTTGCCCACCGCCAGTACCCACTCGCCTACCTTCACCTGGTCGGAGTTGGCGTAGCGTACAAAGGGCAGGTTGTCGGCATTTACTTTCAGCAAAGCCAAGTCGGTGGTGGGGTCGGTGCCTACAAGCGTGGCGCTGAACTTGCGCTTGTCGTCGAGCACTACCTCAATCTTGTCGGCTTTGTCGATTACGTGGTTGTTGGTAACGATGTAGCCGTTGGCCGCGATGATAACGCCCGAACCCGAGCCTACCTGCGGGCCGCGCTGCGGCGAGTGGTAGCCGTTGAAATCGTCGCCGAAGAACTGGCGCAGAAACGGGTCCATCCGGATGGCGTCGTTCTGGGCCACTTTCGGGGCGTACTCGGTCATTACGTGCACTACGGCCGGGGTAACGGCCGAAGCAGCAGCCACGAAGTTCAGGCCCTCGGGCACGTTGTAAGTTGAGTTCCGCAGGGCGCTGGTATAGCGCACGTTGGGGTCAGAGGCTACCGTTTGGGGCTCCGCCGAGCGGTCGGGCTCCAGCAGCTTGTACCCTCCCACGGCCACGCTCCCACCGAGTACGGCGGAGGCCATGAGGCCGAGCATCATTTGTTTGGCTTGCATGGGTAAGATAGGTATTGGGTAAGTTGAGAGTCTGAAGTTAAAGTACGAAAGCTTTCGTGAACTTCAAAAGCTTGCCTGAAGCTCTAACGTAAGATACCGCGGCCTTCGTACAGGGTTGCATCTGCAATGCTATACTAACAACACTCGAACCAACAAAAAAGGCACCGACGAGCAGTGCCTTTTTTGCAGACGAGCCTGACAGTTAGCGCACCTCAATCTGGCGCTTGGTGGTTTTGGCCGTGTCGAAGGGTAACACGAGGCGCAGTACGCCGTCGGTGAGTTCGGCCTCAATAGCCTCGGCATTCACCGTGTCGGGCAGGCGGAACTTGCGGGTAAAGCTGCCATAGCTCGACTCGATGCGGCGCACTTTGGGGGCTTTTTCGCCTTCGGTAGCCGGGGCCTTCCGCTCGCCGCTAACGGTGAGGGTGCCTTCGAGTACCTCGATCTGCAGGGCGTCTTTGGGTACGCCGGGCAGGGTAAGCAGCAGCTCGAAGCCGTTGGCGGTTTCGAGTACGTCGGCTGCCGGCATAAAACCCGCGCTGGTGGTAGTGAAGCCGGGCAGCGTGTCGTTCAACAACTGGTTTACCATCGAGTCGAAGCTGCGAGCATTGCGGAGCGCCGGAAGCGAATTGAACATGGTTGCCATGGTAGTATGCGAGTTGTTTGGTTTCGGGTGAGATGGTGCCCGGCATCGCGCCGGACGTCTCCCCTATTGTAAATTCCGTACCACTCGTTTTTCTCAGACAAAATGTCTTAAACAGCCAACTTTTAACTTATAGGTTATTTATTACCGACAAACAAAACACCATCAACCACCCATTAAACGCGCTTTTCAGCCATAATCAATGCACGACAAAACGGCAGCATCAGTGCTGCGTGGGCAGTTGAATGCGCTCGAAAGGCTGCTTGCCCTGGAACAAGGTGAGGCGCACATCAAGCCCCACGATGGGCGAAACGATGTTGGTGCGGCCGCCGGAAGTGATGTTACCATTGCCGTCGAACTGAAACTCGGTGATGGTAAAATCGGTCTGTCGCGCGAAGTAGGGCGTCAGGTCGAAGTGGTCGGACAAGCGGATGCCTACTTCGGCGCGCAGCCGGCTTTGGTCGAGCGTCCGTTCTTCGGGCTGGTCGTCGGGTGGCTGCAGGCGCAGGTTCAGGCCGCCTTCCCAAGCCACGCGGGGGCGCAGCGCAATATTGCCCACGGGTAGCAGGCGCTCGGCATCGAGGCGCAGGCGCGTGGCCCCTAGGTTGCGGGCCGCTCCGCCTTGCAGGGCATACTCCAGGCTGAGGCGCTGACCCAGGGTAAGCCCCAGCAAGCGGCTGCGGTGGCGCAGCAGCACCTCGGGCGTAAAGCTGTCATCGGCCGCGGTGGCGGCGTAGCGGCCCGTGAGGCCCCAGCTCCAATGTTCGTTCCAGAAACGTTCGTAGCCGGCACGCAGCAGCACGTAGTCGAAGGTGCCGTTGTTGTAGCGGCCTTCGGCGGCGCGCTGGTTTTGGGCACTCAGCCAGAGGTAGGCGTTGCTTGGCAGGGCCAGCTCGCCTTGCAGCTCGGGCCACAGCTGCGTGGGGTTGTTGATGCGCCGCTGACCTAGGGCCAAGCCCGGCAGCACCAACAACCCCACCATGCAGAGTACTTTCTTTAGGCTCATTGGTTAGCTCTTCGTAGCAACTACGCCTTGCGGCACCTAGGCTTGCAGCTCGTTCAAGGCAAGCCAGGCCATTAGGCCGGGCCCAACCGTGAGGGCATGGGCTTCAATGTCGAAGACAGGCGTGTGTACGGAAGAGGCGTACCGACCGTCGAGGGCGCGGGTACCGAGGCGGTAAAAGCACGACGGCGCGGCCTGCGAGAAGAAGGCAAAGTCTTCGGATGCCATCCATTGGTCAATGTCGACCACGTTTTCCTCGCCGAGGTACTCGACCATGGCGGCGCGCACCCGTTGGGTCACGGTCACGTCGTTGTCGAGGCAGGGGTAGCCGCGGCGGATTTCCAGCTCGCAGCTTGCCCCCATCGAAGCAGCCAACCCTTCGCAAAGCTGGCGCAGGTGCACGTGGGCTTGCTCGCGCCACTGCTCATCCATGGTGCGGAAGGTGCCTTCGATATATACCTCGTTCGGGATGACGTTGGTGGCGCCCTGGGCAATGACTTTGCCGAACGACAGCACCGACGGAATTTTGGGATTAGCGCGGCGGCTTACCAGCTGCTGAGCCGCCACAATCAGGTTGGCCGCCACCAGCACGGTGTCGATATTCAGATCGGGCATGGCGCCGTGGCCGCCCTTGCCCCGAATGGTCAGGTACAGTTCGTCGGCCGAGGCCATGTAGCGCCCCGCATGTATGCCCACTTTGCCGGCCGGCAGCTGCGGAAACACGTGCTGCCCGAGCACCGTTTGCGGCGCGGGGTTGTCGAGCACGCCTTCCTTAATCATGATGGAGGCCCCGCCGGGTACCACCTCTTCGCCAGGCTGAAACATTAGCTTCACGGTGCCCTCGAACTCGTCGCGCAGCTGCACCAGAATGCGGGCCACCCCCAGCAGGGAGGAAGTGTGCACGTCGTGGCCGCAGGCGTGCATTACGCCGGGGTTCTGCGAGCGGTAGGGCACGTCGTTTTGCTCCTGAATGGGCAGCGCGTCCATGTCGGCGCGCAGGGCTACGGTGCGGCGGCCGGGGTTGCGGCCTTCGATGAGGGCCACTAAGCCGGTATTGGCAATGGGCTGCGGATCGAGGCCGAGCTTGCGCAGCTCGTCGGCCACGAACGCCGCCGTTTGGTATTCTTGAAACGAAAGCTCCGGATGAGCGTGCAAATGGTGGCGCAGCCCTACCACGTCGGTGGCCTGGGCAGCGGCTAGTTCCTGGATGCGGGAAAGCAAATGCTGCATAACCCGCAAGGTACAACCATGTGGCGCGGAGTGGTACTCCGCGGGCAGCCCAAGCTGCCATCCGGCACCAGGCATCCGAAGCACCCAGGGATTAACTGCCAACCGCCGGCACGAGCTGCCGGCGTGCGCAATACCCCGGCCGCCAGGCTTAGCCCGCCGGGCGCGACTCGTGCTGCGCATGGGCGGGGATCCCCAGGCTCCTGCCGCAAGAACAGCACCTAGGGCTTACTCAAAAAAGATGCTGATGTGCGGCCGCACCGCCACCAGCATGGAGCGGCCCGTCACGTTCGGGCTGAAAGCGGCTTCGTCGTCGCCCACGCCCAGGCGGCTTACCAGCACGCAATCCGGAAACTCGAGGTACTCGCCGCGCTTGTCGTTGTTGTAGCGGATGGTGCCGCGCACGGCCACGCGCAAATCGAGCAGAATGGCATCGGTAGCCGGGTGCGTTAGGGTAACATCAACTACGCCGGTAGCCGGCCACAACGAGAGCAGCAGCACCAAACCCTGCTTCTCGACGCGGTATTGCACGCCGGCGCCGTCGTCGTACTCCGTGGGAATTACCTCCAACCCCTGCAAGAGGTCGAGCTCATCCCATTGTAACTGACGAATAAGCGGCACGGCTAGAAGCGCGTTTTGTTGATGAGCACTTGCGTAGGCTGCAGCTCGGCCTTAGGTGCCAGTGGGCGGATGCGCAGCATGGCCCGCTCGGCATCGAGGCGGGTGGTGTAGTCGCCGATAAACAGCCGGTAAATGGGCTGCTTGAACGTAACGTAGTCCGTTTCGTCGGGGTAGCGGCTGATGACCGAGCGGCGAATAGCCATGGCCTGGTCGCGCTCGAGCCCCACGTAAGCCAGGATGCGCCAGCCGCTGGTATACTTCACGTTCTGGTTGGTGTAGGCCTGGTCGCGTAGGCGCTGGTCTATCTGCGCGTTTACGTGGTTGGTAGGCGCTACGTACGCTTTGGCACCTAGGGCTTTGGGCGCGGGCGGCGGCGTAAACCTGGGGCGGTACTTGCTCAGGTCGTCGGCGGGTGCTGCCTTGCCCTTGCCTTTGGCGGCGTTGCCCGCCGCCGTAGTCGATGCGGTGCGCGAGGAGTCGGGAGCGGAAGAGGTAGCGGCCGGGCCCGAAGCGGCACAGCTAACCAGCGCAACAAAAGCGGTAATCGACAACACGTTAGTAAGCAGACGTTTCATGGGCGGAGTCGTCGTCCTGGGGAGGAGAAGTGAGCAAGGCCACGCCGGCGGAGGCACCTAGGCGGTCGGCACCGGCCAGCACCAGCGCCACGGCTTGCGCATGCGTGCGGATGCCGCCGGCAGCCTTAATACGGATGTTGCTCGGCAGTTGGTCGCGCATCAGGCGTACATCCTCCACCGAGGCTCCGCGGCTGGCAAAGCCCGTCGAGGTTTTCACAAAATCCGCACCAGCCGTTGCGCACAAGTCGCAGGCGCGCCGGATTTCTTCCGTCGACAACACCGCCGTTTCAATAATCACCTTCAGGATAGCCTGGTGGCTGTGGCACAGCTCGGCCAGCGCCCGAATATCATGCTGCACGGCTGCTTCCTCGCCCGATTTCAGCGCCGCCACGTTCATCACCATATCCAGCTCAATTGCCCCCATGACCAAAGCCTCGGTAGCCTCGGCTAGCTTGATGGCAGTGGTGCTGTAGCCCAGCGGAAACCCGATAACCGTGCACACGGCCACGCTGGAGCCCAACAGCGCCTCGGCCGCTACCGGCACAAAATATGGCGGCACGCACACGCTGGCGAAGCCGTGCTCACGGGCTTCGGCGCACAGCTTCTGAATCTGCTCGTGCGTGCAGTCCTGCTTCAGCAAGGTATGGTCGATGCGGGCGGCTAATTGATCGGGGTTCAGCATGGCGCAAAGGTAACGAAGCTGGCAGAGTAGGCTCCTGGGCCTTGCTGCCTGCCTCAAACAAAACCGCCCCGACCTAGGGCCGGGGCGGTTGTACGTGGCTTGGGTAAGCCGGCGTGTTAGTCGATGATGACGGCGCGGTTGTTCAGCACGTCTTCTTCCACGCTCTTGAACTTCACGTCGCGCACGATGCGGCCGTCCATGTACTGCACGCTCACTTTATCGTTGCGGTTGGCAACTTTCTGCGAGCGTACGGGCTGCTGCTTCTCGAGCGGCTCCAGCCCTAGGTCGTGGGCTTGCTCCAGGTCCTCGGGGCCGGCACCCAACGACGACGTCGAAACCTCCTTCTCGGCTTTCAGGCGGGGCTGCGGCGCACGCGGTGCGGCCACGGCTTCCTCAAACATGATTTCCGGCTCGGCCGTGGCGCTTGCCTGCGTAGCCGGAATGTCGGCGTGGAACAGGAAGGTCACGGTGTCTTCGTTCACCTTGCTGATCATGCGCTTGAACAGCTCGAACGATTCGAACTTGTACACCAGCAGCGGGTCTTTCTGCTCGTACACAGCGTTCTGCACCACCTGCTTCAGGTCGTCCATCTGGCGCAGGTGCTGCGTCCAAGCGTCGTCAATCAGCGAGAGCACCACCACTTTCTCCATGGCGCGCATCAGCTCCTGGCCTTTGCTGGCCTGGGCGCGGCGCAGGTTGGCCACGGCTGTTACCTGCTTGCGCTGATCGGAGAACGGTACGGCAATGTTCTCGAACGGCGCATTCTGCTCGATCAGGTCGTTGATGAGCGGCAGCGCCGACTCGCCAATCACCTCGTTTTTCGAGTGGTAGTAACCCAGGGCTTCGTCGTAGAGGCGCTGGGTAAGCTGCGCCGGCTGCTGGGCAGCAAACTCGGCAGCGGTAATGTGCGTGTCGTAGCCGAATACGCGGATAATGGCCAGCTGGAAGTCGGCGTAGTCGCCCGAAATCTTGTGGCCCGCCACGATGTCTTCCGACACGTCGTAGATCATGTTCCACACGTCGAGTTCCAGACGCTCACCGAACAAGGCGTTGCGGCGGCGGCGGTACACCACCTCGCGCTGGGCGTTCATCACGTCGTCGTACTCGAGCAGGCGCTTCCGGATGCCGAAGTTGTTTTCCTCCACCTTCTTCTGCGCACGCTCGATGCTCGAAGTAATCATCGAGTGCTGAATCACCTCGCCCTCTTCCAGACCCATACGGTCCATCAGGCGGGCAATGCGGTCCGAGCCAAACAAACGCATCAGGTTGTCCTCAAGCGAAACGAAGAACTGCGAGGTACCCGGGTCGCCCTGGCGGCCGGCACGGCCGCGCAACTGGCGGTCGACGCGGCGGCTTTCGTGGCGCTCCGTACCGATAATGGCCAGACCACCCGATTCCTTCGAGGTTTCTTTCAGCTTGATGTCGGTACCACGGCCGGCCATGTTGGTGGCAATGGTAACCGTACCGGGGTAGCCGGCGCCGGCCACAATCTCGGCTTCGCGCTGGTTCTGCTTCGCGTTCAGCACCTGGTGCGGAATCTTACGCAGCTTCAGCAGGCGGCTGATGATTTCGGAGTTTTCAACCGAGGTAGTACCCACCAGCACCGGGCGGCCGGCTTTCACCAGCTCCTGAATTTCCTCGGCCACGGCGTTGTACTTCTCGCGCGTGGTTTTGTAAACCTTGTCGTGCTGGTCTTTGCGCTGAATGCCGCGGTTCGTGGGGATTACCACCACGTCGAGCTTGTAGATCTGCCAGAATTCGCCGGCTTCGGTTTCGGCCGTACCCGTCATGCCACCCAACTTGTGGTACATGCGGAAGTAGTTCTGCAGCGTTACGGTGGCGTAGGTTTGGGTGGCATCTTCGATGCGCACGTTTTCCTTGGCCTCAATAGCCTGGTGCAAGCCGTCGGAGTAGCGGCGGCCTTCCATTACGCGGCCGGTCTGCTCGTCCACAATTTTCACCTTGTGGTCTTCGGTCACGATGTACTGGTCATCGCGCTCGAACAAGGTGTAGGCCTTCAGCAGCTGGTTTACCGTGTGAATGCGCTCCGACTTTTCCTGATAGTCCTGCATCAGGCGCTCCTTGGTGTGGAGCTTGTCGTCGGCCGAAATGGTTTTGTTGTTCTCGATGGCGGCCAGCTCGGTGCCGATATCGGGCATGATAAAGAAGCTCGGGTCTTCGCCCTGACCGGTAATCAGGTCGATGCCGCGCTCCGTCAGCTCAATCTGGTTGTTCTTCTCGTCGATGGTGAAGAACAGCGGCTTGTCGGCCTGCGGCATCTGGCGCGAGTTGTCCTGCAGGTAGTAGTTCTCCACCTTCTGCAGAATGGCGCGGTTGCCCGTTTCCGACAAGAACTTGATGAGCGGCTTGCTTTTGGGCAGACCACGGAAAGCGCGGAACAGCGCCAGGCCGCCCTCGCCCTCTTTGGCGCCGTCGTTGCCTTCTTTAATGAGGCGCTTGGCATCCAGCAGGTACTGCTGCACCAGCTTGCGCTGCTCATCCACGAGGCGCTGAATGCGCGGCTTCAGTATCAAAAACTCGTGCACATCGCCTTTGGGCACCGGGCCCGAGATGATAAGCGGCGTACGGGCGTCGTCGATCAGTACGGAGTCAACTTCGTCGACGATGGCAAAGTGGTGCTTGCGCTGCACCAGCTCCTCCGGGTCGCGCGCCATGTTGTCGCGCAGGTAGTCGAAGCCGAATTCGTTGTTGGTGCCGTAGGTAATATCGGCAGCGTAGGCGCGGCGGCGGGCATCGGTGTTGGGCTGGTGCTTGTCGATGCAGTCCACCGTAATGCCGTGGAACTCAAACAGCGGCGCATTCCACTCCGAGTCGCGCTTGGCGAGGTAATCGTTTACGGTTACCAGGTGCACCCCGCGCTTCGACAGCGCGTTCAGGAACGCCGGCAAAGTCGAAACCAGGGTTTTGCCTTCGCCGGTGGCCATTTCGGCAATCTTGCCCTGGTGCAGTACCACGCCGCCAATCAGCTGCACGTCGTAGTGCACCATGTCCCACACCACCTCGGCACCGGCCGCCATCCAGCGGTTGGCCCACACGGCTTTGCCATCGGCAGTAATGGTTACGTTGGGCGCGCGGCGGGCGTACTCGCGGTCCTGGTCGTTGGCGGTTACCACCAGCTGGCCGTTCTCCTTGTAGCGGCGCGCCGTTTCTTTTACGATGGCAAAAGCCTGCGGCAACACCTCCAGCAACACCTCCTCCAGCTGCACGTTGCGCTGCTTCTCCAACGCATCGATTTGCTCGAATACGGTTTCTTTTTGCTGAATATCGAGGTTGGGCTCGTCGGCAATGCGCTGGTGCAAAGCCGCAATCTGACCGTCGATATTCTTCAAATATTCGCTGATACGGGCCCGTACCTGGTCTGTCTGGCCGCGAAGCTCATCGTCCGATAGCCCTGCCAGTTTGGCGTATTCGGCGTTGATGGTCGCCACGTAAGGGATGATGCCTTTCAAGTCCCGTTCCGACTTGGTGCCGAAGACTTTGGTGACGGCCTTCCCGATAAAATCGAACATGCTGTGTAGGAGAATTTGCTGAAAACGCTGGGGGCGCACCTCAAAAATACGTGGTTTGGCGGAAAAGCCCCAGACGCCTTATCGGTTGCCCTAGAAATGACAAACCCTGCCCTCTCAAAAAGAGTGCAGGGTTTGCCCAGAACGTTAAGTTGTCAGGATGCAGCCGGTGCAGGCGGCGCTTGCGTCAGGCGCTGCGCTAGCCCGGCACTTTGGTGCCCTTGCTGGAGCACCCGGCCGATAGCAGGCCCAGGTCGTGGCTGGGCGAGTGGCCGATATCGAGCAGGTACTGGCGCAACGACGCCTCCAGGGGCGGCAACATCACGCCTTGTTCGCTGCTCAGCACGCTTTGCAACGGCCGGGCCGCTTGCAGGTTAAACGAGCCCATGGGCCGGCCCACCACAAAATCGGAGCTGAAACCGGCTTGCTCGGCCGCCATGCGGGCCAACTCGGCCCAGCTGCACGAGCCCTGGTTGGCCAGGTGCCAGATGCCGCGCTCGTCGTCGATCAGCAAATCGAGGGCGGTATTCGCCAAGCACGGCACATAGGTGGGCGCAATCTGCACATCATCGGCCGCCTCGAAGGCAGTACCCTCGCGGGCGGAGCGCAGCACAAAATGCACGAAGTTGTATTCATCCCACGGCCCGAAAAACGCACTGGTACGCACTACCAAGGCTCCTTTCATGCGCTTGAGCACCTCGCGCTCGGCGCGCTGCTTGCTTTGCCCGTACACGTTCAGCGGCCGGGCTTTGTCGCTTTCCACGTAGGGGTCGGTCTTGTAGCCATCGAACACCAGATCGGAGGAAAACGTGAGCAGCTGCACGCCGTGGGCGGCGCATACGGTAGCCAGCATGGCCGGACCGGTGCTGTTTTCGCGGAAGCAACGCTCGGCATCCGTTTCGGCATCGTCGACGCGTACGTAACCGGCCGTATTGATTACCGCCCAGGGGTTGTACCGCTCCAATGCCCGCTCAATGCTGCCTAGGTCGGCTATGTCCATATCCTGCCTGGTGAGGGCCACGGCCTCGATGCCCCGAATCTGGCAGACACGGGCAAATGCTTTGCCTAGGGTACCGTTGGCGCCGGTAATGAGCAAGGGCTGGCGCGGCTGCGAAGCCGGATTGAATAGCTGACGACTCATAGCTCAAAGGATCGGTGAAGTGCGGTAAACAAAACGGTCGGCGCGCTGCCACCAACCCGGGTTGGCCAGCAACGGGTGCGTGTAGCGGCCCGAGCGGGCCAGGCTTTGCACCATCTTAAACAACGCAGTGGGCCGGGGCTGGCCGCTGCGCACATCAAACACGCCGCTTTCGTAGCTGCCGCCGCGCTGCGTCAGGAGGCTGTCCCAGTCGAAAGCACCTAGGAGCGACCACACCGTAACGGCGCGAATGTTGGCTCCCTCCTGCCGCAGGGCGTTGGCCTCGTTCCAGGATTGCAGCAGCCAGCGCAGCTGCTCCTCGCGGGTACAGCCCAAATGCGATTCGGTAATGGCAATGGGCAGCTGGTACCGCTCCCAGGCTTCGCGCAGCAAATGCTTGATGCCGGCCATCTGCAGGGGCAGCACGCGCACGGCTTCTATGTCGGCGTACTCGTCGTGGTGGTTGCGGCTGTAGCAGCGGGCGGGGTAGTGGTGCCGTTCGTTGTCGAGAAACCGCTCGCTCGTGACGTAGTAATTGATGCCCAGAATATCGGGCGGCAGTGGGTTGGCTACCAGATCGAGCAGTTCGGCTTCGGGGGCGCCGTTGTCGCGCAGAAAGCGCCACATATAATGGCCGGCGTCCACGCGGCCGCACAGCAAATCGAAGGTAAGCCAGCGGCGGTGGTTTTCGAACTCGGCTTGGTAGGCCAGCCGCTCGGTGCTGTGCACTTTCCCTAGGTCTTCGGTTTGCACCAGCTTGGCCCTGGGGTTTACCTCCCGAATGGCCAGCATCGCAGCGCGCGTGCCCAGCACCTCGTTCAGCAGCATGCGCACAAACACGCGGTCGTCGGTGCTGTGGGGGTACCACAGCCCGTACAGGCCGCTGAAGCGGGCTGTAGTAAGCGGTTCGTTTACGGGGGTGTAGTGGTTTACCCAGGGGTAGCGCTCGGCTACCATGCGGGCGTAGCGGGCCAGGCCGGCCACAAAGTTATCGGCGTGCAGGGCCGTGTAGCGGGGGCCGCTGCCGTGGTGCACCAGCCCCACAATCGGGTCGATGCCTAGGTCGCGCAGGCGGGGCAGGCGTTCATCGGCCCACTGCCAATCGGGCGTATCGAGGCCGTTGGGAGCCACCGATTCCCAGAGCACGGGGTAGCGCAGCTTACGTATCCCTAGTTCGGCGAACAAATCCAGATCGGAGAGGCGGGCGCGGTGCCCGCTCATCTCCAACTGGTCGAAGTACTCGTCGCCGACGCGGTTGACGGTGCATTCCACACCGCCCCACAGTTCAACAGTTGCCATGCAGTAGGGGTAAAAAGCGCGACGTGTAGCAGCACGGCAACTGAAGCTACACGTCGGCGCAAATGGGTGAGTAGGTTAGGCTTTTTTCTTGTCCGGGTCGCGGGGCAAGAGCTTCTCCATCAGCGAAACCGAGCCGGTAATGGCAGGTTTGGCGGGCATTGCCGTGCCTTTTTCTTCTTTTTCTTTTTCGGTGAGTTTCTTGTAAACCGTCAGGGCCTGGGCTACTACCTGGTCCATGTTGTAGTACTTGTAGGTAGCCAGGCGGCCTACGAAATGCACGTTGGGCGTTTCGTCGGCGAGCTTCTTGTACTTGTTGTACAGCTCGGCGTTTTCGGGCTTCGGAATCGGGTAGTACGGGTCGCCTTCGGCACGCGGAAACTCGTACACAATGCTGGTTTTGGGGTGCTGCTGGCCCGTAAGCGCCTTGAACTCGGTGATGCGCGTGTAGAGGTGCTCGTTGGGGTAATTTACCACCGGAGCCTCCAGGTGCTGCTCCTTGTTCAGGGTTTCGTGCTTGAACTCGAGCGAGCGGTACGGCAGCTTGCCGAACTTGTAATCGAAGTACTCGTCTACCGGACCCGTGAAGATCATTTCCTTGAAAGGAATGACGTTGATGATGTCGTGGTAGTCGGTGTTCAGCATGATCTTGATGTTCGGGTGATCGAGCATCTTCTCGAACATCTTGGTGTAGCCGTGCAGCGGCATGGCCTGGTACGTATCGGTAAAGTAGCGACGGTCGCGGTTGGTGCGGGTAGGCACGCGCGAGGTCACCGACTTATCCAGCTCCGAGGGGTCGAGGCCCCACTGCTTGCGGGTGTAGTTGCGGAAAAACTTCTCGTACAACTCGCGGCCTACTTTGCTCACCACCACATCTTCGGAGGTGCGGATAACGGGCACTTCTTCGGCCTGCGACTCGAAAAACGCATCCACCTCAAAGCTGGTCATGTTGGTACCGTACAGCTTGTTGATGGTATCGAGGTTAATCGGAATCGGCACGTGTTGGCCGTCGACCGAAGCCAGCACCCAGTGCTCGTAAGGGCGCCAATCGGTGAAGTTGGAGAGGTACTCGAATACCTCCTTGGAGTTGGTGTGGAAGATGTGCGGGCCGTACTTGTGTACCAGCACGCCGTCTTCGTTGTAGTGGTCGTAGGCGTTGCCACCGATGTGGTTACGCTTATCGATGATCAGGATTTTCTTATTGGACCGGGTAGCGAGGCGCTCGGCCAGCACGCTGCCGGCGAAACCGGCTCCTACGATCAGATAATCAAACATAGCTCAGAAGGTGCAGGTGGTGAATTGGTTATGAAGTAGGATGAATGAACCGTTCGCGTGAACCGTGTACGGGAAAATGTTAGCGGGCGGCTACGCGCCGTAGTTCGGCTTGCATCAGGTTCACCATCTGCTGCCAGGTTTGGTCCCACGAAATGGTGGCCAGGTAATCGTCTACGCGCTGCAGCCAAGCAGCGTCGTCTACTTCGTCCAAAGCCATTTCGATGGCCTTGCCGAATTTGGGGGCATCGGCGGCGATGTGCACCAGGCCTAGTTCGCCGTAGGGGCGCACCACGTCGCGGATCGGAGTGCTCACCACGGGCTTGCCCGCAGCGAGGTATTCGGGAGTTTTAGTAGGCGAAATGAACTTGGTGCTCTCGTTGTCGGCGAAGAGCAGGGTGGCTACGTCCCAGCCTTTCAGGTAGCTGGGCAGCTCTTTGTAGTCTTTGCTGCCTAGGTAGTGGATGTTGGCGCCCTGCGGCAGCACGCTCGCATCGATCTTCACTACCGGCCCGATGACGATAAACTGCCACTCGGGGTGCGCCGCGGCCAGCTCGCGCAACAGCTCAATATCGAGGCGCTCATCAACCACCCCAAAGAAACCTACCCGCGGGTGCGCAATGCCGGCCTGGTCGGCGGGTTCGGCTAGGTCGGCGTTGCGGGCCTGGCCGAAGTGGGCTTTGTCGATGCTGCTCGGGAAAGCGTGCGCGCTGTGGTGCTGCTTCGTCTTGGCCTCGTACAGGCTTTGGCCGCCGGTAAATACCAGCTGCGCTTTCTTAAACAGCTCCTGCTCGCGGCTGCGCAGCTCGGGGTGGGCCCCTTTGAAGTTCGCCAGCTCATCCATGCAATCATAAATGGTGAGGGCGGGCTTCAGCTGGCGCGATTTGGCCAGGAACATGGGCGAGTAGTACCAGGCAATAAAATCGGTGATATTTTCCTTCTCGAAGTACTCCGTCAGGATACGGGCCTGCACTTCGTCGGCGGCGGCATCTACGCAGTTGCCGGGCAGGTGCACCACCACAATCTTCAAGCGGCCTTCTTCGCGGTCCTTGATTTCGAGCCACGGCTCCATCTGGTGGTCTTCCCAGTGGGTGCAGGGCTCCTCCACGTAAAACACCCGCGTGTGCTTAGCAAAACGCGAAAGCAGGTGTTGGGGCCGTTGCCAAACAAAATCCCAGTGTAAGTGGGCAAAACACACCAAGTCGGGTAGTTGGTTGGTATCGGCGCTCTGGGAGGTAGTAGTAGCTATGTCGTTCGATTGGGCAGCGTTGGTAGTAACAGCAGGTTCGGTAGCAGAAGACGACGCGAGGGTCGTGGCATCGAGTAAGGACATGCGAAAGAGCGTCAAAAAGTGTTTTGGCGATACGGCGTGGTGGGAAATCGGGTGGCCCGGTGAGAACTCAACCCACTCACCAAGCGCGGCAAAGGGGCTTACGTAAACTTCCGGAAAAAGGATACTACCCAGAGCAGGTTGCACTCTGCTGCAGCAGGGCAGCCAAAAAAAAGCGGGCTTATCAGCCCGCTAATAATCGTTGCATTTCAACGGCATCCTGCCACCCTTCCGTGTCGGCAAGCCATTGATAACGAACGCCAACCCGCCGAAATGCAGCTGCCTTAAACAAGCGCAAGCTGGCTGCGTTATTGGCCGCCACCGTGCAATACACTTGGTGCAGTTGCAGGGTGTTGCGTGCGTAATTCAGTAGTAATTGCAGGGCTTCGGCGGCGTAGCCGCGGCGGCGGTGAGTATTTGCCACCATTATACCCACTGCCGCGCGCCGGTGGTGCGGGTCGAAGTTGAATAAATCGACGGTACCAACGGCTTGGTTATCGGCATTTGTGCAAATAACCAGGCGCATTTGGCGCACAGCGTAAAAATCGGCCGCTGCATTGTCCAAATACTGGCGCAGGCTGTGCCGCGATATCGGGGTAAGCGTATCGCTGGCCAGGCCCCACACGCTGGGGTCGTTTTCTATTTCGTAGAGAAATCCTAGGTCGTTGGCTTCGAGGGCCCGCAGGTAGACCGTATCGGAGCGCAGCATAAGTTAAAGTGCAATATCTCCTTCGAATACAAACTCTGCCGGCCCATTGAGGTACACGTTGGTAAAGGTACCATCGGGGTGCAGCGCGAAGGATACCGATAAATCGCCGCCAATGGTGCGCAGCGGTACGGGGCTTGCGGCGCCGCGGCGGGCCGCCGCCAGGGCCACAGCCGTTACGCCGGTGCCGCAGGAGTACGTTTCGTCCTCAACGCCGCGCTCGTAGGTGCGCACTTGCCAGGGCTGGCCCTCAATCACTGGTGCCTCTACGAAGTTGACGTTGGTGCCGCCTCGCTCCCGAAATGCCTCGCCGAAGCGCACGGCGCGGCCTTCGGCGTACACGTTGTACTCGGCCAGCGTGCTGGTGGGCAGAAAGCGTACGATGTGGGGCGAACCGGTATTCAGGAACACGCCATCGGGGGTGTCCTGCTGGCCGGCTACATCAATCATGCGCAGGCGCACAATGCCGTTGCCATCAATGCTGGCTTCGTGCGGGCCATCGGCCGCGAGGAAATGGGCTTTGTCCTGGATGACACCCAGGCGGTGCGCAAATGCCACGGTGCACCGGCCGCCGTTGCCGCACATCGAGCCCACGTAGCCATCGGCGTTGTAGTACACCATCTCGAAGTCGTAGTTGGGCAGGGTGCGCAGCAGGATGAGGCCATCGGCCCCGATGCCGCGGCGCCGGTCGCAGAGGCGACGTACCAAGGCGTTGTCGGCGGCCGGAAAAATGCGCTGCCGGTCGTCGATCATCACGAAGTCGTTGCCGGTGCCTTGGTATTTGTGAAAACGCATGTTGAAAGCAGAAGTAAATCAGAGAAGCTTGCGGAGCAAGGCAATTTGGCCCGCGTGGTACAAGTAGTGCTGCGCGGTGCCGTGCAACAATACGTAAATCGAAACACCCGAACCATCGGCCCGGTCGCGCGCCGTGCCCAGCACTTGCCCTAGGTCGGCGTCGCGGAGGGTTTGGGCTTGGGCCACCAACCGCTCGTGCGCTTGGCAAAGTTCGCGGTTTGCTTGTTGCCAAGCGGCCTCGGTGGGTGTAGCTGGCGCAGCGGGCCAATCGGCTGCTACGGGCGGCACATTATGGCGGTGTTCGATGCGCTGACGTACCGTATCGGCCCACGTGGTGAGGTGCAGCACCAACTCCCAAATGCTGTGCGCTTGCGGCAACGGATGCATGGCCGCTTTGGCAGCCGAAACACCTAGCAAAGTGGCCTGTAGCGAGGGGCCCGACCACGCGTCGCCGTCGAAGGCGCGTTGTAGTTGGTCGATGATGCGCGTTAGTTCAGGCATAAGTTCCTAAACGAAAATCGAGAGGATTACCCCTCAACAACTCACCTACGGATTGTAGACTACCGCAACCACAGAATCCTGCTGCAAATAGACCCGTAGATCGTCTGGCGCCATAAAACCCATATGGTATTGCATAACAAGAGTCGAATCATTCGCAGGGCTCCAGCGGTACTGGAGTTCCGGTTTAGCTAACATCCGATAAGGCGGCCACTTAGATGCTGACCTAGGTTCGGGATATTCAACATACAACAAATCGGGAGTTGCCAGAATGCGCATCACCTCTTGCTGAGTCATACCCTCCTTTACCTGAGGCATGCGCTCGTACAGCTCATTCGAGCTGGAAAAAAAAGTCTTACGAATGGTGTAAGCTGAAATTAAGCAGGCTGCTGCCAGCACTACGTAAAGCACTTTTTTCATTTCGCAAGAATTGGCAGGATAATAAAGCTACGGTAGCGTGCACTGACCAATACTGCCCGGCATCGACTACACCATCGTACCTTTGCCGGCCCGCTTGCGGGGTATATCAAAGGTAGCGCATGTACTCATTCCTGACCACCAGTCCCTGGCCCGATTACGAGCTGATTGACAGCGGCAACTTTCAAAAGCTGGAGCGCTTTGGGCGCTACGTGCTGAGCCGCCCCGAGCCCCAGGCCGTGTGGGACCCGCACCTGCCCGCCAGCGAATGGCAGCGTGCCCACGCCACCTTTACCCGCGAGAAAGGCGCCAATGCCGCTACCGAGCGCGGCTCTTGGAAGCTAAAGCCCGGCATGGCCGAGCAATGGGTAATCAGCTACGAGCGGCCCGATGGCCTGAAGCTGCGTTTCCGCCTAGGGCTGTCGTCGTTTAAGCACGTGGGCCTGTTTCCGGAGCAAGACCCGAACTGGCAGTTCATTTACGAGCAAACGCAAAAGCGCCGCGCCGCCAAGCCGCGGGTGCTGAATATGTTTGCCTACACCGGCGCGGCTACCCTGGCCGCCCGCGCCGCCGGCGCCGATGTAACGCACCTCGACTCGGTGAAGCAGGTAAACTTTTGGGCCCGCGACAACATGGAGGCCTCTAACCTCGATGGTGTGCGGTGGCTGGTCGAAGATGCCTTTAAGTACGTGCAGCGCGAGGTGAAGCGCGGCAACAAATACCAAGGCCTGATCCTCGACCCGCCCGCCTACGGCCGTGGCCCAAACGGCGAAAAGTGGCAGCTTGAGGACCAGCTGAACGAGATGCTGAAGCTGTGCCGCGAGCTGCTCGACCCCGAAGACCACTTCTACGTCATCAACCTTTACTCCATCGGTTTTTCGGCGCTGATCCTGGACAACCTGATGGACACGATCTATTCGCCCTTTGGCAAGCAGCGCGAAATCGGCGAGATATACTTGCAGGACCAAGGCCTGCGTAAACTGCCCCTAGGTACTTTCTGCCGTTTTGCTACCTAGGGTGATGAGGTAACAGGTGACACGTAACAGGTGGCAAACAAACCTGTCACATATTGGCTGTCACCTGCAGCCCACCCGCCGGTTCCGCTTTGTTTCACCCGACACGTGCCTTCCAGCGTGTCACCTGCTACCTGTCACGTGTCACACAAAAACCGCCTGGCCCTGATTGACATGGGCACGAACACGTTTCACTTGCTGATTGTAGAGCTGCCGCAGCACCCTGCCGCGGGCGAGCCAACCGTGCTGCTGCGCACCAAAGTGGGCGTAAAACTGGGCGAAGGCGGCATCAGCCAGGGCGAGATTGCGCCGGCGGCCTACCAACGGGCGCTGCACACGCTGCAGGCGTTTCAGGAGGAAATTGAGCTGCACCAGGTAACGGATGTGCGTGCCACCGCCACCAGCGCCGTGCGGGTAGCACGCAACGGCCCCGAGCTGGTGCAGGATATTTTCGAGCAAACCGGCATCCGGGTGGAGGTGATACCCGGCGCCCGCGAAGCCGAGCTGATTTGCCAGGGCATTCGGCAGGCCGTGCGCCTAGGTGCCGAGCCGCACCTGATGATGGACATTGGCGGCGGCTCGGTGGAGTTTATCATTGCCAACGCCGACACCATTTTCTGGAAGCACAGCTTCGAGATTGGGGCGCAGCGGCTGCTCGATCAGTTTTTCCGCCACGACCCCATGCAGCCGGCCGATGTGCAGGCCGAGCACCAGTTTTTGCGCGGCGCGCTGGCGCCTATGCTGGCCGCGGCCGAGCACTTCCGGCCGGTTAGCCTCATCGGTGCTTCGGGCACTTTCGATACCCTAGGTGATATGCAGGCGGCCCGCAGCGGGGAGGACTACACGCACCAGCCCGCCGCCCGCGCCATCTCGCTCGATAGCTTTTACCACAGCTACGACCAGCTGCTCTTGCTCACGCACGCCGAACGCCTGCAGCTACCGGGTATGACGCCCCTGCGCGCCGACATGATTGTGGTGGCCTGCGTGCTCATCGACTTTGTGCTGAAGAACTGCCGCCTGCCGCACATCACGGCCTCGGCGTATGCGCTGAAAGAAGGCCTGCTGTACGAGATGCTGCACGCTCCGCGCGCCTAACGCAACGCGCACCACCCAGGGCTGCTGCACAAAGCGGCCACATTCCTCACCCCACTCTTCCGCTTCCCGCGTGACTTTCGAGTACACCCGCCTGTTTCACTTTGCCGAGGGCGTGTTCCGCGCCATGGGCTGCTCGGCCGACGATGCCCGCCAGGCCACCGAAACCCTCCTTTCTGCCGATTTGCGCGGCGTTGATTCGCACGGCGTGGCGCGCCTGAGCGGCTACGTGCGCCTCTGGGAAGCCAAGCGCATTAATGCCACGCCGCGCATTGGCGTAGTGCACGAAACGCCGAGCACCGCCGTGATTGATGGTGATGCTGGCTTAGGCCTGGTGGTAGCACCTAGGGCCATGCGCCTGGCCATCGAAAAGGCCCAAGTAGCCGGTACGGGCTGGGTAGCCGTGCGCAACTCCAACCACTTCGGCATTGCCGGCTACCACGCCATGCTGGCCTTGCCGCACGATATGATTGGCATTGCCCTCACCAACGCCTCGCCGCTGGTGGCGCCCACGTACTCGCTCGAGCGCCTGCTGGGCACCAACCCCATTTCTGTAGCCATTCCGGCCGGCGAGCAGCCGCCGTTTGTGCTCGATATGGCAACCACCACGGCTGCGCAAGGCAAAATGGAAATACTGGAGCGCAAAGGCCTGCCCGCCCCCGCCGGCTGGATACAAGACCGCGACGGCAACGCCTCTACCAACCCCACCGAAACCCGCTCGGGCGGCGCGCTCATCCCGCTGGGTGGCGAAACCGGCTCTCACAAAGGCTACGGCCTAGGTGCCACGGTCGATATTCTGTCGGCGGTGCTCTCGGGAGCTAACTACGGGCCGTGGGTGCCGCCGTTTGTGGCGTTTCTGCAGCCGCCCGCCGACCCGGTGGGCCAGGGCATTGGGCACTTCTTTGGGGTGATGCGCGTGGATGCGTTCCGGCCCGCCGCCGAGTTCAAAGCGCACATGGATAACTGGATCGAAACGTTCCGCAAGGCCAAGGCCGTGCCCAATCAGCAGGTGCTAATCCCCGGCGACCCGGAGCGCCGCACGACGGAGCAACGCCTGACCGAGGGCATTCCGCTGCTGCAAAAGGTAGTCGACGACCTCACCGGCTTGGGCGAAAAGTTTGGGGTGCAGCTTTAAGCAACCCCTAGGTCCGAAATCGAAAAGGCGCATGCGGCAGTGGCCGCATGCGCCTTTTCTTTCCCCTCTAACTCACAGTTCTCCTGTATGGGTAACTAGTAACCTAGCAAGCCATTATACGGATTCCCCTAGGTCGGTGGATACAAATTCGCTGGCGGCGAGGTCGGTATTCAGGTACTGCGATTGGTAGTCGGGCGAGTTGCCGTTCAGGAACAAGCAAGTGCCCCCGCCTACCGCATCAATAATCTGGGCGTATTGGTCCATGGGCAGGGCCGGGCAGCCGAGGCTGCGGCCCAGCCGGCCAAACTGCCGGATAAAATCTTCGCTCACGTACTCGGCCCCGTGCATTACCACGGCCCGGTCGCGGGCGTTGTCGTTGTAGCCTAGGTCAACGCCATCGAGCTTAAGCGAACGGCCGTGCTTGCCGTAGTACTCGGTATCGGTAACGTAGAAGCCGAGGCTGCTCATGTTCGACTCGTTCTGGTTCGAGAAGTTGGTAGCCATGTTTTCGCCGGAGTTGTGCCCGTGGGCCACCAGCGTGTTAAACACCACGGTCTTCTGCTCCAGATCGAGCACCCACAACCGCTTTTCGGTGGATGGCAGGTTGAAGTCGACAACCGTTAGCAACTGCCGCTCGTCGTTGAGCTTGCCTTGGGCGCGCAAATTCAGGTAGCCGGTGTACGCTTTTTCAAAAACATCAAAGTTCAGCCCTTGCTCACTGAGCTTAAGCTCGTTGTAGAGCTGCCGCGTGCCCTGCGCAAACATAACCGACGCGAGTACCCGCTTAACCGGCGCAGTGGCCGACATACTCTGCGTGCGCGCTGCCGTAGAGCTTACGGGCGCGGCCAGCGGCGTTGCCAGAAACAGCGAAGCCACGAAGGGCAAGGCCCGGCGCACAGCACGGCGGGCTTTCACTTTCAGGCGCAAACGATGAACAACACTTTGCTTTTCCATAGGAGGTATTGCTGCGGCGGAGCTGGCCTGTGCTGGCCTTCTATTGAATATACGCATCCTATTCGACATAGGCTACGACGAATATTGCAACAAGCAAGTGTTGGTAATAATTCCTAGGCGTTGCCCGGCCTGGTTCTGCAAACGGTTGCTGAAAGCGTCCGCAATCGTTTGCTTAAGCTAAAAGTATTACGCAACTTTCGCCCCGCCTCATCCGCGTTTTGTCCATTTCCACCTTCCCTTCACCATTCCCAAACACCTCTACTCGCATGCTGAAAATGTGGCGCGCAGCCTCCCGCCTGGGGGCGCTGCTTACGGTTGGCTTTGCCTTGTTGGCAGGCCAGCCGGCTCAAGCTCAAAAAGTTGTCCTGCAAGGTTTCTGGTGGGATTACTGGAACTCCAACTACCCCAACGGCTGGGCTAACTACCTAGCCGAGCTGGCACCCCGCCTGAAGGCCATGGGCGTTGACGCCGTCTGGATTCCGCCCACGATTAAGAATGGCAACCAAGGCAATGGTTACTCGCCCTTCGACCATTACGACCTGGGCGACAAATACCAAAAGGGCTTTGTGGCCACGCGCATGGGCACCAAAGACGAGCTGCTGCGCATGGTGGCCGTGCTGCACGCCAACGGCATTGAGGTAGTGCAGGATGTGGTGCTTAACCACGTCGACGGCGCTGGCTCGAGCACCGGCGCCGGTGGCCAGGACCCCGCTGCCTGGGAAGACTACACCACCAGCAAGTACAAGAACTTCCGCTACGTTTCGTATAACTCGCCGGCCACGGCCGAGGATGCCGCCAACTACCTGGCCCGCTCGGGCCGCTGGCCTAAGAACTGGCAGAACTTCAACCCCAACCCCGGCAACAACTCTACCTCCGGCGACCTGAACGCCGTGTACTTCGGGCCCGACGTGAGCTTCTACAACGGCTCGTACGGGCAAAGCTCCAACGCCACCTTCAACCCGGCCCAAAGCGCCGATTACATGCGCACCCAGGCGCGGAATTGGATGATTTGGTACAAGAAGCAGGTGGGCTTTGATGGCGTACGTTTGGATGCAGTGAAGCACTTCCCGGCTTTCGCTACCGAGGATTTCCTGTACAACCTGCAAGCCAACGCTGGTTGGGCCAACGGCGGGGCCGCCATGTTTGCCGTAGGCGAATGGGTAGGCGGCTCGGCCCAGCTCGATCAGTGGTGTACTGACGTGCAAGACCGCGCCGGCACCTTCGATTTCTCGCTGCGCAACGGCCTCTACAACATCGTGAGCGGCGGCGGCAACTTCGATATCGGTTCGTTGCCGGGCTACCAGCAAGGCCGCCGCGTGGTGTATCAGGGCGGCCAGTACGTGCACCGCACGGTGCCCTTCGTGAACAACCACGACACGTTCCGGCCGCAGGTAGGCTCGACGGGCAACTACACCGGCTGGAACACCGGCTCGGAGCTGGCCCCGCACATCGATCCGTTCGACCCGCGCCTCTCAGCCACGTACGCCGCGGCTTTGGCGCTCGACGGCTCGCCGCAAATCTTCTTTGAAGACTTGTTTAACGTGGGCAGCACGGGCAAACGCTACTCGCACCGCCCCACCAGCACCGCCGACCTGCCCACCCGCTCCGACCTCGAGAACCTGATCTGGTGCCACCAGAACCTGCGCTTCAAGGACGGTGCTTACAAGGTGCGCTGGCAGGCCGCCGACCACTTGGTGATTGAGCGCAGCACCAAAGCCATCATCGGCATCAACGACAACTTCTCGGCCTGGCAAAACAACACCGTGTCGTGCGACTTTGCCCCCGGCACGGTGCTGAAAGACTACTCCGGTGCCAATGGCACGGCAACGGTTACGGTAAGCGCTTCGCAAACGGTAGCCATTAACACGCCGCCCTGTAACGGCACGGCTGCCGGTGGCCGCCGCGGCTACTCGGTATGGGCGCCCGTAAACGCCAGCACCAACTACTCGCGCCCGGCGCTGGCCACTACCCAGGAGTGGGAACTGGCCGACGACCTAGGCGACCGTGACACCCGCTCGTTGGGCCAAGGCGGCCAATTGCCCGCGGGCTCCACGGCATGGCGTACGGCCGGCCGCATTTACGTGGGCGCCAACAAAACCGTGACGTACACGCTGTACCCCGCCAACGGCGCTTACTCGCTGGTAGCGGGCATTTACAACTCGGCCGGCACGCTGGTAAGCAGCCGCTCGGGCACGGGCACCCTCACAGGCACCTACACGCCCACGGCCGATGGTTGGCTGACTATTCGGGCCCGCCAGAACGCCACCACCAACCCCGCGCAGAAGGCGTTCATCAAGGTAACGTACACGGCGCCGGCCACCATCAACACGGCTACGGCCGCCCGCGGCACCGCTGGCAGCACCGAGGCAACCCCGGCGTTGGCTAATAACCTCGAGATTTACCCCAACCCCGCTGCCGCCGACCACATCGAGGTGACGATGACCACCGGCACCGAGCAAGACGTGAACCTGCGCGTGCTCGACGTAACGGGCCGCCTGGTGCACCAGCAGGGCATGAAGCTCTACCCCGGCTCCAACACCACCCGCGTGCTGCCCGCCAAGCAGCTGCCCGGCGGCTTGTATACTATCACGGTGCCCGAGCTGAACCTCACGCGTAAGTTGGTAGTGAAGTAACTGCTGCCTTAAGCTAAGCAAAAGCCCCAA
Source organism: Hymenobacter sp. YIM 151858-1 (assembly GCF_025979705.1). NCBI lineage: Bacteria > Pseudomonadati > Bacteroidota > Cytophagia > Cytophagales > Hymenobacteraceae > Hymenobacter > Hymenobacter latericius. The sequence continues at coordinate 4,040,527 of NZ_CP110136.1, read as the reverse complement.
CCAGCGTGGTTGGGGCTTTTTTGTGTGCTTCTATCATCAGCTGGCCCACTGCTGCAGCCCGGCCATAGCCCTAGGTGCGCGGGTGCCGTAACAGGCAAAGCACCTAGGCGGGTTGCAACCACGGTGCAGCTCGGCTTGTTGTACCCCGAATATCCTTGCAGCCGCGCGGTGGTGCAGCCCTGCCCCGCGGGCTTTTCCGTTGTACTTTTGCGCCCCCGGCGCTTCAGCTCCTTTAGCTGAGCTGCGTTCTGAGCACTCCTATGGCCAAAGTTTCCATCAACCTAATGACTGGCTCTCTTCAGCAGGAAGAGATTATCGTCGGCATCGATCTAGGTACTACCAATAGCCTTGTTGCGTACATCCACCCCGAGTCGCGGCAACCCAATGCCATCAACGACCAGGGCCGCGGCACCATCGTGCCGTCGGTGGTGCATTTCCCGGCCGATGGCTCGGCGCCCGTGGTAGGCAACGATGCCAAAGGCTACCTCGAAACCGACCCCGAGCGCACTATCTACTCGGTGAAGCGCCTGCTCGGCAAATCGTACCGCGACCTGGGCAACCACGCCGGCGAGCTGGGCTACAAGGTTATCGACGACGACACCGAAGGCCTGGTGAAGATTCGGGTGCAAGACCGCTTCTACTCCCCTATCGAGCTGTCGGCCGAAATCCTGAAAGAGCTGCGGGCCCGCGCCGAGCACTCGCTCAAAACGCCCGTCAACAAAGCCGTAATTACCGTACCGGCTTACTTCAACGACTCGCAGCGCCAAGCCACGCGCGATGCCGGCCGCCTCGCGGGCCTGGAGGTGCTGCGCATCGTAAACGAGCCCACGGCGGCCGCGCTGGCTTACGGCATCGGCCTCTCGCCCGAGGAGGAGAAAACCGTGGCCGTGTACGACCTAGGCGGCGGTACCTTCGACATCAGCATCCTGAGCCTGCACCAGGGCATTTTTGAGGTGCTGAGCACCAACGGCGACACCTACCTAGGCGGCGACGACTTCGACCGCGTGGTGGTAAACCACTGGGTGCACCGCCACGAGCTGCAGGGCGCCGTGCAGCAGGACTCGCTCCTGAAACAGCGCCTGCGCCTGATGGCCGAGCAAGCCAAGCGCCACCTCAGCCAGGAAGAGGTGTTTGGCGCCGCGCTGAACGCCGACGTAAACCTTACGCTCACCCGTGCCGAGTTCAACCAACTCATTCAGCCGCTCGTAGCGCGTACCATCGATTCGTGCCGCCAGGCCCTGGCCGATGCCAAGCTTACGGCCGATAAGCTCGACGCCGTGCTGCTGGTAGGCGGCTCTACGCGCGTGCCGCTGGTGTTCGACTCGGTATCGGAGTTCTTCGGTCAGCAAGCCAACAACTCGCTTAACCCCGACGAGGTGGTGGCCCTAGGTGCCGCCATTCAGGCCGACATCCTGGCCGGCAACCGCCGCGACATTCTGCTGCTCGACGTTACGCCGCTGACCCTAGGTATCGAAACCATGGGCGGGCTGATGGACCCCATCATTCCGCGCAACTCCAAGATTCCGACCAAAGCCGGCCGCCAGTACACCACCTCCGTGGATGGGCAGGTGAACATGAAGATTTCGGTGTTCCAGGGCGAGCGGGATTTGGTGCGCGAAAACCGCAAGCTGGCCGAGTTCGACCTGCGCGGCATCCCGGCCATGCCCGCCGGCCTGCCCAAAATCGACGTAAACTTCATTCTGAACGCCGACGGCATTCTGAAAGTAGAAGCCATTGAGCTGCGTTCGGGCATCAAGCAAAGCATTGAGGTAAAGCCCCAGTACGGCCTCACCGACGACCAAGTAGAGCAGATGCTGATGGACTCGCTGACCCACGCCAAAGACGACGTAGCGGCGCGGATGGTAATCGAAGCCCGCACCGCTGCCGAGCAAATGCTGTATCAGGTTGATCGGTTTGTGCACAACAACGGCCAGCACCTCACCGAAGCGGAAATCAGCCAAACGCGCCAGAAAGCCGATGCCCTACGCTCGGTGCTTGGCTCGGGGGACAAAGACGCCATTTACCGCGCCGTGGATGAGCTCGAAGAGCTTACCCGCCCCTTCGCCGAACGCGTGATGCAGATCAGCATCAAGCAGGCTATGTCGGGCAAGAAAATTATCTAGGCACAGGCACGCCTCGAAAGCGCCGGAGGCGCCGCGGCGGTTGCTGCGGCGCCTCCGGTGTTTCTGCAGCCTTATTTTAGCTCCATGAACCCGCACCTCGCCCGCCTCTGCCAAGTCGCCCAGCAACCTGGCCGCCGCATTATCGGCCTGATGTCGGGCACCTCGCTCGATGGCCTCGACGTGGCGCTGTGCCACCTCGTAGGCAGCGGACCGGCCACGCGCCTCACGTTGGAGCAGTTTGCCACCGTGCCCTACCCCGATGACGTCCGCACGCGCATCCGGCGGGTATTTGCGCGGGCCGAGGTGTCGTTGGAAGAGCTGACGCTGCTGAATGCCTGGCTAGGCACCTTGCACGGCCAGCTGGTGCTCGAATGCCTGCACAGTTGGGGCATCAGCCCTGCCGAAGTCGATGCCGTAGCCAGCCACGGCCAAACCGTGTACCACGCGCCCGAGCACCAGCACCGCCGGCCCGAGTACCCGCACAACGCCACCCTGCAGCTCGCCGACGGCGACCATGTGGCCGTGCGCACGGGCATCATTACGCTCAGCGACTTCCGGCAGAAACACGTGGCGGCCGGCGGCGAAGGGGCGCCGTTGGCCGTGTACGGCGATTATCTGCTTTTCTCCAGCTCTTCCGAAGATCGGCTGCTGCTGAACCTAGGCGGCATTGCCAACTTTACCTACCTGCCTGCCTCGCTCGATGCCGCGGCCGTATTCAGCACCGATGTCGGCCCGGGCAATACGCTGCTCGATGCATTCGTGCGCGAGCTGTACCCCGAGCACAGCTACGACCCCGATGGCCGCTTTGCCGGCGCGGGCACCTCCAACCCGGAGTTGCTCCGGGCTTTGCTCGATCATCCCTTTTTCGCGGCTGAGTTGCCCAAAACCACGGGCCCCGAGCTGTTCAACCCAACTTATGTGCGGGCTGCCCAGCAACGCAGCGGCACCGCGTCCCTCTCCCCTACCGATCTGCTGGCAACGCTTACCGAGTTCAGTGCCGAAGGCGTTGCCCGGGCCACCCAGCAAGCTTTTGGGCCCAAGCCAGCGGCGGCCGTGTACGCCAGCGGTGGGGGCATGCACAACCCCACTCTGATGGCCGCTATCAGGCAGCGGCTGCCCCTTTGCCGCTTTGCCGACACGCAGCACCTAGGCGTAGCCCCCGATGCCAAAGAAGCCGTGCTATTCGCTGTGTTGGCCAACGAAACCCTGGCGGGTTCCGGAGTAGCCATGGGCTCGGGGCGCCAACGCGTGCCGGCGGTGCACATGGGCAAAATCTCGTTGCCGGGCTAGCTGCCCAACGCTCGGCGGGCCGCTGCTACCTAGGGCGGGCCGAGGGGCCGTCGGCGGCTGCAGGCACCATCCTGAACTCCAGCACGCCGGTAGCAGCCGAGTCGCGGAAGGTTACGTCGAGCTGCTGTGGGACTTTCACCAGCGAGTCGCTCTTGAAGCTAAACGCATAAAACCAGCGCACTTGGTCATCATCCCCAATGCGCAGCCCCAGGCGGTACAAATCGATGCGCGCGCCCCGCTGCTGCCCCTGCCGGTAAATGGGTTCAGCCGCAGTCCGAAAGCGTGCCGGGCTTACGCCGGCCTGTACTTCCGGAGCCAGCAGCCGGTAGGCCTCATCGTACTTACCGCTGAGTACTGCCAGCAAAAACTGCCGCGCTATCTGCAATTGCGACGGGCCGGCCCACGCTGCTGTACTCGACAGCAGCATTAGAGCTACTACCGCCACCCAGCGCCGCCGGCGCGGCTTTGTGTTTGTGTACTGCCTCATGGAGTATGCCAACGCAATAGCTATGCCTGATAACGCCCGGTACCTGCCATAAATGCTTATTAAACAGAAAAGCACGGCTTGGTACCGTGCTTTACCCCTTGGGCGTGGTGGCCTTTAGGCTTATTCCTCTTCCTGCGGCACCAGCACGAACACGTCCTCGCCGGGGCGCTTCATCACGTACTTTTCGCGGGCAAACTTTTCGAGCATTTCGGGGCTGCTGAGCAACTCGGCGCGGTCTTTCTTTACCTCGGCAATTTTCCCGGTGTAGTACTCCTTTTGCACCTGCAGCTCCCGCCACTTGTCGTACATCTCGTACTGTTTCAGCAGGTCGTTGCCGTCAAAAAGCGTCATCCACACCAGAAAGGTCATCCCGGTCAGAAAGTAAAAGCTGCGCAGGAAACGCGGTACACGGTCAAGTACGTCGGGGAGAGCCATAACTCAAAGATAAATACTGTTACGGGCTGCCTTGGCCGCCGCACCGGATTATTTAACCCCTTGCGCTGCCAGGGCACAAATCACCTAGGCCGGCAAACAACGAGGCCGCAGCTCCCGAAGGATCTGCGGCCTCGCGCTAGCCTCGGCAGGCTACCCGGCAAATTACATGTTGCGGCCAGGGAAGTAAGCCACTTCGCCAAGCTCCTGCTCGATGCGCAGCAGCTGGTTGTACTTAGCCATGCGGTCGGAGCGCGACATCGAACCCGTCTTGATCTGGCCCGTGTTCAGCGCCACGGCCAGGTCGGCAATGGTGTTGTCCTCGGTTTCGCCCGAACGGTGCGACATGATGCTCTTGTACTGATGACGGCGGCCCAGGTTGATGGCGTCGATGGTTTCGGTGAGCGAACCAATCTGGTTTACCTTGATCAGGATAGCGTTGGCCACACCCTTCTCAATGCCTTCCTGAATGCGCTTCACGTTCGTTACGAACAGGTCGTCGCCCACCAGCTGCACGTTTTGGCCAACCTCATCGGTTAGCTGCTTCCAACCAGCCCAGTCGTCCTCATCAAGGCCATCCTCAATGCTGATGATCGGGTAGCGGCGCGTCCAATCGGCCCAGTACGAAGCCATTTCCGACGACGTCAGCTTGTCGCCCGTGCTCTTCTTGAAGTGGTAATGACCATCGGAGTAGAATTCCGAAGCAGCGGCATCCAGCGCAATCATCACGTCGTCGCCAGGCTTGTAGCCGGCGGCCTCAATGGCCTGCAGTACTACCTCAATAGCCGCCTCGTTCGACTTGATGTTCGGTGCGAACCCGCCTTCGTCGCCCACGTTGGTGCTCAGGCCCTGCTTCTTCAGCACGTTCTTCAAGTGGTGGAAAATTTCCGAACCCCAGCGCAGCGCCTCCGTGAACGACTCGGCGCCCACCGGCATAACCATGAACTCCTGGAAGTCGATCGAGTTGTCGGCGTGCGAACCGCCGTTCAGGATATTCATCATGGGCACCGGCAGCGTCGAGGCGTTTACGCCGCCCACGTAGCGGTACAGCGGCATACCGGCCTCCTGGGCTGCGGCCCGGGCAATAGCCAGCGACACGCCCAAAATGGCATTGGCACCTAGGGTTGCCTTGTTCGGCGTGCCATCGAGCTCCAGCATGATCTTGTCGAGCAGGCTTTGCTCGTACACCGAGAAGCCCACCAGCTCTTCGGCAATCTTGCTGTTGACGTTCTCAACCGCCTTCAGCACGCCCTTACCCATGTATTTCGACTTATCGTCGTCGCGCAGCTCCACAGCTTCGTGCTTACCGGTAGAAGCGCCCGATGGCACCGCAGCACGGCCTACCACGCCGTTGTCGGTGGTCACGTCTACCTCCACAGTCGGGTTACCACGCGAGTCGAAGATTTGCCGGGCGTTGATGGCGGCGATAATGCTCATATGCAGGAAAGGTGAAAGGTGAAAAGGTGTTTGATCAGTCCCTTGTAAGCAAGTGCGCTTGCGGCATGCTTGCCTACCGGGCGGCAAGGTACTCAATTCACCTTTTGCTGGCTGCCCCTACGCGGGTTTAGCTTGGCACCTAGGGCAAAAGAAAAGGGGCACCCAATGCTGGGTGCCCCTTTTCCGATAACTGGCTTTGCTTACGAAGCAGCTTCTTCAGTCGAAGCAGCATCAGCAGCCGGAGCTTCCGTAGCAGGAGTAGCTTCGGTGGTAGCAGCAGGCGTTGCAGCACCTTCGGCTTTCTTGCCACCGCGGCGCGAACGACGGGTCGTTGCTTTAGCGGCGCCAGCGTTCTTGGCTTCCAGCAGAGCTTCGTTGTAGTCAACCAGCTCGATGATGCACATGTCGGCGTTGTCACCAGCACGGCCGGCGCTCAGCTTGATGATGCGGGTGTAGCCACCGGGACGGTTGGCAATTTTGCCAGCCACTTCACCAAACAGCTCCTTAATCGACTCTTTGTTCTGCAGCTCGGCGAATACCATGCGGCGCGAGTGCGTCGTGTCTTCTTTCGAGCGGGTCAGCAGCGGCTCAACGTACTTGCGTAGTTCTTTCGCCTTGGCAGTAGTCGTCGTGATGCGCTTGTGCAGGATCAGCGACGAAGCCATGTTCGACAGCATTGCACCGCGGTGAGCGGTGGTACGGCCGAGGTGATTGTCTTTTTTACCGTGTCTCATCGGACAATTAAGAAATAAAGGTGATGTGCTTGCGGGCGGCGACCACGGCGGGCCGAAACCACATTTGAACCGCCGCCCCTAGGGCACACTAAAAAATGGAAGGCTATTCTTCGTCGAGGCGGAACCGCGACACGTCCATACCAAAGTGGAGGCCTTTTTCCTCAACGAGGTTCTCCAGTTCGGTCAGCGACTTCTTACCGAAGTTGCGGAACTTCATCATGTCGGCCAGGTCCAGCTGCACCAGGTCGCCGAGGGTCTTGATATCGGCGGCCTTCAAGCAGTTGTAAGCACGTACCGACAGGTCCATGTCCTGCAGCGGGGTCTTGAGAACCTTCCGCATGTGCAGCGTCTCTTCGTCCACGCTGGTCTCCTCCTCGGCCTTGGCCGTCTCAAAGGTCATCGTGTTGTCCGAGAACAACATGAAGTGTTGGATCAGGATGTTGGCAGCACCTTTCAGCGCGTCCTCCGGATGAATCGAGCCGTCCGTATGAATTTCGAGCAGCAGTTTCTCGTAGTCGGTCTTCTGCTCCACACGGGTATTTTCGATGCTGTACTTCACGTTTTTGATCGGCGTGAAGATGGCATCGATAGAAATCTGACCAAATACTTGGTCAGCCGGCTTGTTCTCCTCAGCAGGTACGTAGCCACGGCCCTTCTGAACCGTAAACTCGAACTCCAGCGAGGTGCTGGGGTCAATATTGCAAATCACCAGGTCCGGGTTCAGCACCTGGAAACCGTTGGTGAACTTGTTAATATCGCCGGCAGCAAAGGATTCCTGGCCGCTGATGCGAACCGTGATTTTGTCTTCGATTACATCGTTAATCTTCTTGAACCGAACTTGCTTCAGGTTCAGAATAATTTCCGACATGTCTTCGATGACCCCCTCAATGGTCTGAAACTCGTGCAGCACGTTGCTCGTGCGTACCGAGGTAATCGCGTACCCCTCGAGCGACGACAGCAGAATGCGACGTAGCGCGTTGCCGATCGTCACGCCGTAACCCTTCTCCAGCGGTTTGAACTCAAACGTTCCGTAGAAGTCGTCGGATTTCTCCATCACGACTTTCTCCGGCATTTGAAAAGCGAGAATTGACATAGATGCGGATGTAAGGGATTTGGAAGGAAAGAAGAAACCATAGAGGAGCCGGCTGCTGCCCAAGATAGTTCTCGGGCAGCAGCCGGCTCGCAGTCAGGATTACTTCGAATACAGCTCGACGATCAGCTGCTCCTCGATTTTCTCGGGGATCTGGTCGCGCTGGGGAGTCGAGATTACCTTACCGGCAAACTCTTTCGCATCCCACTCCAGCCAGCCGAACTGACGGGCATTGCGAACAGACAGGCTGTTCACGATAGCCTCCAGCGACTTCGACTTTTCGCGTACAGCCACAATCGAACCCGGCTTAACGTGGTACGAAGGGATGTTTACCACCTCACCATCAACGATGATGTGCTTGTGCGAAACGAGCTGACGAGCAGCGCGGCGCGTCGGGGCAATGCCCAAACGGTATACCACGTTGTCCAGACGCTGCTCGAGGTAAGCCAGCAGGTTTTCACCGGTGATACCCGGCTTACCAGCAGCTTTGTCGAACAGGTTGGCGAACTGCTTTTCCAGTACCCCGTAGAGGTACTTTACTTTTTGCTTCTCCATCAGCTGCACGGCGTATTCCGACTGCTTCTTGCGGCGGCCGCGGCCGTGCTGGCCCGGAGGATATGCTTTCTTGGTGAGTGCCTTGCTCGGGCCGAAAATGGCTTCCCCGAAGCGACGGGCAACCTTGGTTTTAGGGCCGGTATAACGTGCCATTCTAAAGAGGTGATTTTTCTGAAGAGAAAAGAAAACTGCCTGGTTTCGCTGGCTCCCTCACGGGGCGGCAGAAACCACGCGTCTGCCGTTACTCAGACGCGGCGACGTTTGGGCGGACGGCAGCCGTTGTGCGGCAGCGGAGTCACGTCGCGGATGGTCGTCACCTCAATGCCCAGGTTCTGGAAGGCACGGATAGCCGACTCACGGCCAGCACCCGGACCTTTCACGAATACCTCGCACTTGCGCATGCCTAGGTCGTAGGCTACTTTACCGCAGTCCTGAGCAGCGGTTTGGGCAGCATAGGGAGTGTTCTTTTTAGAACCGCGGAAACCCATTTTGCCGGCCGAAGCCCACGAAATCACCTGGCCGTTGTTGTTCGTAACCGAGATGATGATGTTGTTGAACGAAGCCTTGATGTGCACCTGACCGGTTGCTTCAACCTGGACGATGCGCTTCTTGGCTTTGTCTTTTCTTTTTTGTGCCATTTGGTTATCGCAAAAAAGAGCGGAAGGTGTTGGCAGCAGTGGATTAATGAGAAGGCCCGCTGCCGATTTCCGCTAAAATTTATTTGGTAGCCTTCTTCTTGCCGGCAACGGTCTTCCGTTTGCCTTTGCGGGTGCGCGAATTGTTCTTCGTACGCTGACCCCGAACCGGCAGCCCTTTGCGGTGACGGAGGCCACGGTAGCAACCGATATCCATCAGACGCTTGATGTTGAGCTGTACTTCCGAGCGCAGCACACCTTCGGTCTTGTACTCCGCAGCAATGATGCTACGAATCTCACCCGACTCAGCTTCCGTCCACTCGCTTACCTTCTTGTTCAGGTCAATACCTGCTTTCGTAAGGATAGCGGCAGCCGACGAACGACCGATGCCAAAGATGTAGGTAAGGGCGATTTCGCCGCGCTTTTTGTCCGGGATATCTACCCCTGCAATACGTGCCATGTTCTTCTATTGCTTGTGTTGCTTAACCCTGACGCTGCTTGTAGCGGGGGTTCTTCTTGTTGATCACGTAAAGCTTCCCTTTACGGCGGATCACTTTGCAGTCGGCGCTGCGCTTTTTAACCGATGCTTTGACTTTCATGTCCGGGGTTTATTTGTAACGGTAAACTATTCGGCCCTTCGACAAATCGTAGGGCGACATTTCGAGCTTCACCTTATCGCCAGGCAGAATCTTGATGTAGTGCATGCGCATTTTACCGGAAATGTGCGCAATTACCTGGTGCCCGTTTTCCAGTTCCACACGAAACATGGCGTTTGACAAAGCTTCCAGGATGGTACCGTCCTGCTCAATCGATGATTGTTTGGCCATAAGGCTGCGAGGTCTGCTGTAACGCTTTTTCTATGTATGCGAAAGAGGTTAAAATCTCCGCTTTGTTTTGGCGAACCACCACGGTATGCTCGAAGTGCGCCGAGGGTTGCCGGTCTTTGGTCCGGATTGTCCAGCCGTCCTTTTCCTGCACCACAAACTTGGTTCCTAGATTCACCATTGGTTCAATCGCGATAACCAGGCCGCTCTGCAGTTTCAGGCCAGCCCCACGTTTGCCGTAGTTAGGGACTTCCGGACGCTCGTGCAGGCTCTTACCAATGCCGTGTCCTACAAGTTCCCTTACCACCGAAAAGCCGCGCTTTTCAACGTAGTTCTGGATAGCGTAGCCAACATCACCCATTCGGTTGCCAGCTACTGCCTGCTCTATGCCCTCATACAATGATTGCTTGGTGGCTTCGAGCAGAGCCGTTACTTCCGGTTTAACCTCCCCTACCGGGTAGGTGTAAGCGCTGTCACTATGATAACCGTTAAGCTTTACGCCACAGTCTACCGAGATAACATCGCCACTTTTGAGCACATGGTCGCCAGGAAAGCCGTGCACCACCACCGAGTTCGGCGAGATGCACAAGCTAAACGGGAAGTCATTGTACCCCTTAAATGAAGGTAGCGCGCCATGGTCCCGAATGAACTCTTCGGCGCGACGGTCAAGTTCGCGCGTAGTAATTCCTTCGCGGATCATGCCCGCAATTTCTCCATGAGTTCGAGCCAGCACATCAGCGCTGGCTCGAATCATTTCAATTTCCTCTTCGGTCTTGTAGAGTATCATGCTTAGGAAGCCAACGCAATGTTTTGCGTGCGACCTTTCAGCTTGCCAGTCTTCATCATACCATCATAGTGACGCATGAGCAAATAGCTTTCTATCTGATTCATGGTATCAAGCACAACACCTACCATGATGATAAGAGAAGTGCCACCGTAAAAAGCAGAGAAGGGGCGAGTAACTCCAAACAGCAATGCAATAGCCGGAAAGATTGCTATCAGAGCCAATGCCAGCGCACCAGGAAGAGTAATGTGCGTTAACACCTCGTCGATGTATTCAGAGGTAGCGTCGCCTGGCTTCACACCCGGGACAAAACCGCCACTACGCTTCAAATCGTCGGCTATTTGTTTCGGATTTACGCTGATGGCAGTATAGAAATAAGTGAACAGAACTATTAGAATTCCGAACACCAGATTGTACTGCCAGGAGGTATAGTCCGAAAACTTTTGACCGATGTACGTCGCTGTTTCGCTGTCCTGTTGCCAAGCTGAAGCAACGATAGCAGGAATGAACATCAATGATTGAGCAAAGATGATCGGCATTACCCCCGCTGCATTCACCTTGAGAGGAATGAACTGGCGTTGAGCATTGAGCTGGCTAACACCGCCTACTTGCTTGGCATATTGAACAGGTATGCGCCGAACTGCCTGCGTTAGGATGATAACACCCATCACAACAAAGAACAGGACAGCAAGCTCAATCAGGAAAATCAATGAGCCGCGCATGCCCTTGGCTGCAGCCTCACCCAGAATGGCGCCAGGAAAACGGGAAACGATACCGATCATAATGATCATGGAAATACCGTTGCCAATTCCTTTATCAGTGATTTTTTCACCGAGCCACATACAAAAGAGTGTGCCAGCGGTGAGAATTATCATCGTCGAAACCGTGAAGAACATTCCCGGATTGACGAGCGCATCCTGATTGATGGTGGCGATAAAGCCAATAGACTGTGCCATCACAATAGGAATTGTGAGCAAGCGCGTGTATTGGTTGATCTTTTTGCGTCCAGACTCTCCCTCCTTCTGCAATTTCTGAAAGTAAGGCACTGCAATTGTTAGCAGTTGCAATACGATCGAAGCAGAGATATAAGGCATGATCCCCAAAGCGAAGATCGATGCGTGACTGAACGCACCACCAAGCAGGGTATCGAGTATGCCGAAAATCCCGCCCGACTTATTGTCGAGACGGGACGGATCAACGCCCGGCAGCACAACGTAAGAACCCAGCCGGTAAATGGCGATGAAAAAAAGCGTATTGAGAATCCGCGTACGCAGATCCTCAATCGCAAAAATGTTCTTAATCGTCGTGATAAACTTGTTCATCGCCGGCGTGCTTGAACTTACAGGGTCACAGCTTTGCCACCTGCCTTCTCAATGGCTTCAATAGCCGATTGGGAGAAAGCATGAGCGTGTACTTCTACAGCAGCGGTCAATTCGCCACGGCCGAGAACTTTGATCTTGGCGTTTTTCGACACCAGACCGTGTTGAACGAAGTAAGCAACATCCATCGTAGCTGCCGACGATTTCTCGTTCAGTGCCTGGAGTACATCAAGGTTGATGCCCTTATACTCTACGCGGTTGATGTTCTTGAAGCCAAACTTCGGTACACGGCGCTGCAGGGGCATTTGGCCGCCTTCGAAGCCGATCTTCTTAGAGAAGCCCGAACGCGACTTGGCGCCCTTGTGGCCACGCGTCGAAGTACCGCCACGGGTCGAGCCTTCACCACGGCCCAGACGCTTGTTATTGCGTACCGAGCCTTCAGCGGGCTTAAGATTGCTGAGATTCATGATGTAGGTAAGGTCTACAGTTCGGTTACTTCAATCAGGTGGCCAACTTTGGCTACCATGCCGGCAATAGCAGGGGTATTTTCAACCTCACGTACTGCGCCGATCTTGTTCAGGCCAAGGGCCTGCATGGTGCGCTTCTGACGCTCAGGGCGGTCAATAATGCTGCGCACTTGCTTGATTTGGATCCGTGCCATCGTCGCTTAGCCGTTGAATACTTTGGCGAGAGAGATGCCGCGCTGCTGTGCAATCTGCATCGGGTCGCGCATCTTGTTTAGGGCATCGAAAGTAGCCTTAACCACGTTGTGGGGGTTTGACGAACCTTTCGATTTAGCTAATACGTCTTTAATGCCGGCGCTTTCGAACACGGCACGCATAGCACCACCGGCAATTACGCCCGTACCAGCAGCAGCTGGCTGAACCAGCACGTAGCCACCAGAGTACTTGCCTTCCATCACGTGAGGAACAGTGTGCTTGTACAGCGGCACCTTCACCAGGTTCTTCTTGGCATCGTCAATGGCTTTAGCAATGGCGTCCGTAACTTCGTTGGCTTTGCCTAGGCCGTAGCCTACCGTACCAGCGCCGTCACCTACTACTACGATGGCCGAGAAGCTAAAGCGACGACCACCTTTTACCACCTTCGCTACGCGGTTGATGGCAACTACTTTTTCCTTTAGGTCCGACTCCGTGGTCTTCGCCGTGGGTTTATTTTGCTCGCGCATAGCTGCTTAGAAATTCAGGCCGCCTTCGCGGGCACCTTCTGCCAATGATTTAACACGACCGTGGTAGAGGTAACCCGAGCGGTCGAATACTACCGACGTGATGCCGGCAGCCGTGGCCCGCGTGGCCAGCTCTTTGCCTACGGCAGCAGCCGTAGCTACCGGCGAGTCGCCAGCCGTCACGTTCTTCGACGAAGCAGCTACCAGCGTACGGCCAGCCGTGTCGTCGATAATCTGGGCATAGATGCCCTTGTTGCTGCGGAACACCGACAGGCGGGGGCGCTCAGCGGTACCCGACACTTTCGTGCGGATATGGCGCTTGATCCGGAGTCTTCTCTCAGTTTTATTAAAAGCCATGATGCTCGGTTATTTCGAGGCAGTCTTACCAGCCTTACGACGAATCTGCTCACCAACGAAGCGCACACCTTTGCCTTTGTAGGGCTCAACCTTGCGCAGCGAACGGATCTTAGCGGCTACTTGGCCGATGAGTTCCTTGTCGATGCTGGTCAGGGTGATGATCGGGTTCTTACCTTTTTCGGTAACGGCCGTGGCGGTTACTTCTTTCGGCAGCGCCAGGAAGATGTTGTGCGAGTATCCCAGGGCCAACTCCAGCGTCGAGCCGGTAGCGGTAGCCTTGAAACCTACGCCCACCAGTTCCAGCTGGTGCGTGTAGCCGGTGCTCACACCGGTTACCATGTTGTTGAGCAGGGCGCGGTAGAGGCCGTGCATGGCCTTGTGACGCTTTTGCTCGGTAGGACGTTCTACGACTACGGTGTTATCTTCGGAGCGTACCGTGATGTCGCGGTCGACAGCGGTTTTCAGTTCCCCTTTGGGGCCCTTAACCGTGATGGTGTTGTCGTTATCAACCGATACCTGCACGCCCGAGGGCAGGCTGATCGGGAGTTTACCAATGCGGGACATATTGTCGGGAGTTTACTGCTGCGTTGAGCTTAGTACACGTAGCACAGCACCTCGCCGCCTACGTTCTGGGTGCGAGCTTCCTTCTCCGTCATTACCCCTTTCGAGGTCGACAGGATGGCAATGCCCAGACCGCTCAGCACGCGCGGCAGGTTTTCAACGTGGGCGTACGTGCGCAGGCCCGGGGTGCTAATCCGCTCCAGCTTCTGGATGGCGGGCTTCTTCGTCACGGGGTGGTACTTCAGCGCGATTTTGATCGTGCCCTGTACTGCCGAGTCATCAAAACGGTAGCTCTGAATGTACCCTTTCTCGTAGAGTACTTTCGTGATTTCCTTTTTGATTTTGTTGGCCGGAATCTCAACTACCCGGTGGTTGGCCTTGATGGCGTTGCGTACCCGGGTCAGGTAGTCGGCAATCGGATCTGTGTTCATTTGGATGTTTAGAAGGGCACCCCGTGGTTAAGGGAGCCGCAAAGGTAGGAAAATTTCGCAGCCATAGTATAGTCTACCTATGACGGCGAAATCCTCGGTTAAGACTACTTGGCATCCACAGCATTCCTGCCGCAGCCAATGGTTTCTTGTGGCAACCTGCCAAATGTGTGGAGCGTCCTCCACTGCCCTAGAGCGTTAGGGCTGCAAAGATACACTTATGCTCAATACAAAAGCAATAGACGTAAGTGCTTAATTGGTACAAAGTTCTAGTGAAATCAAGCAAGGCAACTTCTAATCAAACTAATTACCAGCCTAGGTCTCTTCTTCATAGGAAGAGTTGCCAACACGACTTCCCCAAAAACTATGTCCGCCTAAAGCTCTGTGTAGCCTTTGGGCCTTTGTAAAATGAAAGTTATTTGTTGTTACAATATCGATAGTACTTACAACCCAACGACCAAGCCGAAAGCTGACAAGGCAAACTTAACTGGAGCACGCTTATGCTCGACATTATTAAGTATTCCTAAACAAGCTAGGTGCGGAAACTCGGATCCTCCAGATATAGTTCAGAAACTGCTCAGCCTGACTTTCAAATTCATACATTCATTATATGTGATGCGCCTTGAATGTTTGCCTTAACGAGGTACAAAGCTTTCTTATAAATCAACCCATACGACACGTAGGAGACGCAGTTAAAGGATGTACGCAACATAAGTGCCGACTTACCGCAAGCAACGCTAAGCAAAACTGCTCAGCCAAAACTCCCGAGAGAGTTCCAGCTGAGCAGTTTTGCTTAGCGTTGCTTGCGGTAGTGAACTACCAGCTGGCTTTTGTTACGCCGGGAATTTTGCCGGCCGAAGCCATTTCCCGGAACGTTACGCGGCTGATGCCAAACTTGCGCATGTAGCCACGCGGACGACCGGTTAGTTTGCAGCGGTTGTGCAGACGTACGGGCGAAGCGTTGCGGGGTAGTTTGTCCAGCGCTTCGTAGTCGCCAGCAGCCTTCAGAGCTTTACGCTTTTCAGCGAAACGAGCTACCAGGGCTTCGCGCTTCCGCTCTCTTGCTTTGATGGATTCTTTAGCCATGAGTCAGCTTATTTCTTGGCGTTGGCGAACGGCATACCGAAGGCGCGGAGCAATTCGTAGCTCTGCTCGTCGTTCTCAGCCGTCGTCACGAAGGTGATATCCATACCGGAGATTTCCTTAATCTTATCGATCGAAATTTCCGGGAAGATGATTTGCTCTTTGATGCCCAGCGTGTAATTACCACGCCCATCAAAGCCTTTATCGCTGATGCCCTTGAAGTCGCGTACGCGGGGCAGAGCTATCGTCAGCAGACGGTCGAGGAACTCGTACATCTGCTCACCGCGCAAAGTAACGCGGGCACCGATCGGCATACCTTCGCGCAGCTTAAAGTTCGATACCGAACGCTTAGCGATGGTCGGAACAGCTTTCTGACCAGTTATAGTCGTCAGCTCTTCTACGCCGTTGTCAACGAGCTTTTTATCAGCTACCGCTTTACCAATACCGCGGTTGATGCAGATCTTAGTAATGCGCGGCACCTGCATGGTGCTCTTAAACTGGAATTTCTCCTGCAGTTGCTGGCGAATCTCCTTATTATAAATCTCTTTTAGTCGAGCCATTGTCGTGGACTTGATTAGGCGTTAGCCGTGCTAACAAGTTTGACATTGCTGACGTGAATCGGTGCTTCGATCTTCGAGATACCTCCCTGAGGATTCTTAGCGCTCGGCTTCGAGTGCTTGGTCACCAGGTTCAGGCCTTCGATGATGATGCGCTGAGTCTGGCGGTTCACCGATTTGATGACGCCAGTCTTGCCGCGCTCGTCGCCGGCGATTACCAGAACGGTATCACCAGTTTTCACGTGCAGCTTCGCGGGCTTTGCTTCTTTGGTTTTCAGTGCCATTAGCTTAGAGAACTTCAGGAGCCAGCGAAACGATCTTCATAAACTGCTTTTCGCGCAGTTCGCGGGCCACAGGACCGAAGATACGCGTGCCGCGAGGCTCGTCGTTGTTATTTAGCAAAACGGCGGCGTTATCGTCGAAGCGAATGTACGAACCGTCTTTGCGACGAATTTCTTTCTTCGTGCGAACTACCACGGCTTTCGACACGGCACCCTTCTTAGCATTACCTGAAGGAATGGCCGATTTGATAGCCACGACGATCTTGTCACCTACCGTAGCATACTTTTTACCTGTGCCGCCAAGGACACGGATGCAAAGTACTTCCTTGGCGCCGCTGTTGTCGGCTACCGTCAGACGGGATTCTTGCTGGATCATCTTACTTGGCTCGCTCTACGATTTCTACCAAACGCCACCGCTTGCGCTTGCTCAGCGGGCGGGTTTCCATGATGCGCACCGTATCTCCTTCGCCACACTCGTTATTTTCGTCGTGGGCGACGAATTTGGTCGATTTCGACACGAATTTGCCGTAAATCGGGTGCTTCATTTTGCTTTCGACCACAACAGTGATGGTTTTATCCATCTTGTTGCTTACCACGCGGCCGATACGCTCTTTGCGCAGGTTACGCTCTACCGTAGCGGCGCCCTGCTGTTCTGCGTTGTTTGCCATTGTTTATCAGCGGGGACTACGAGTTTTGCTCCTGCTCGCGGCGCTTCAGCTCAGTGAGCAAGCGTGCGATGTTCCGACGGCCATGCTTGATGCGGGTCGGGTTTTCGAGCGGTGAAATAGCGTGTGCGAAACGCAAAGTTTGTGCGTTCGACTGCTCCTTGTTGATTTGCTCTTTCAGATCCTCGATCGAAAGGGCGCGGATTTCAGCGTTTTTCATTTTGCTTATGCCTCAACGTAGTCGCGACGAACAACAAACTTGGTTCGAACTGGCAACTTCTGAGCCGCCAAACGCAGCGACTCCTGTGCAAGTTCCAGCGAAACGCCGTCCGACTCAAACAGAATCGTACCAGGCTTCACAATGGCTACCCAATACTCGGGCGAGCCTTTACCCTTACCCATACGTACCTCGGCAGGCTTCTTCGTAATGGGCTTGTCTGGGAAGATGCGGATCCACACCTGACCCTCACGCTTCATAGCGCGAGTCATGGCGATACGAGCAGCTTCGATTTGACGCGCGGTAATCCAAGCGGCTTCCAGCGACTTAATGCCAAACGAACCGAAGTCGAGCGAGCTGCCGCGGTAGGCGAGGCCGTTCACGCGGCCCTTCTGCATCTTCCGATACTTGGTTCTTTTCGGTTGTAACATGTTCTAGTTCTCGAAAAAGAATGGAAGGAAGAAGGACTAGCGACGTGGGCCACGGTTTGCACCGCCGCCTTGACCGCCACGATTGCCGCCGCCTTGGCCACCACGGTTGTTACCGCCGCCAAAGCCGCCACGGTTGTCACCGCCACCACGTGGGCCACGGTCACCACCACGACCACCACGGTCACCACCTCGGCCGCCCCGATCACCACGGTCGCCGCGCTCACCGCGAGGACCACGATCGTTACGGTCATTTCCGGCGGCACCTTGTTGCTGGCTCAGCAACTGGTTAGGCGAAAGATCGGGCTTGCCGAATACTTCACCGCGCATGATCCATACCTTAATACCAATCTTGCCATACACCGTCTGAGCTTCAGACAAAGCGTAGTCGATATCAGCACGGAGGGTATGCAGCGGAGTGCGGCCTTCCTTATACTGTTCTGAACGGGCAATTTCAGCACCGCCGAGGCGGCCGCCGCACTGCACCTTGATACCTTCAGCACCCACACGGAGTGCACCCTGAATGGCTTGCTTCATCGCACGACGGAACGAAATACGAGCCTGCAGCTGCTGAGCGATGCTCTCGCCTACCAGCTTGGCGTCTAGTTCCGGACGCTTAATCTCGAAGATGTTGATCTGAACGTCTTTGTTAGTGAGACGCTTCAGTTCATCCTTAATCTTGTCTACTTCCTGGCCACCTTTACCGATTACAACGCCCGGACGAGCAGTGTTGATGGTGATAGTAATGCGCTTAAGGGTACGCTCGATGATGATCTTCGAGATGCCGCCCTTAGGAATGCGTGCCAGAATGTACTTGCGGATCTTTTCGTCCTCTACCAGCTTGTCGGCGAAGTCTTTGCCGCCGTACCAGTTAGAGTCCCAGCCTTTAACGATACCCAGGCGGAGGCCAACCGGATTAACTTTCTGTCCCATGGTAATTATTCGGTGGCGTCAGCCGCGTTTTGGGTGTCAGCTTTCTTGGTCGAACGACGCGTCTTCTTCGGTGCTTCTTCAGCAGACGGAGTAGCGGCGGCCGGAGCAGTTTCCAGCTTAGCAGCGGCATCTTTCAGACCTTGGCGGCTGCCAATGGCTTCCACCTTCGAGTCGATGATAATCGTCACGTGGTTGCTGCGCTTGCGGATGCGGTGACCGCGACCCTGAGGGGCGGGGCGCAGGCGCTTCAGCTGGCGACCTTCATCAACGAAAATCTCTTTGATATAGAGGTTGGCGTCTTCGATGCGCTCGTCTTCGTTCTTCTGCTGCCAGTTGGCCAGAGCCGACAGAAGCAGTTTCTCGATTTTCTCGGCACCTGAGTTTGCCTCGAACTTCAACAAGCCCAAGGCACGGGTAACGCTCTTACCGCGTACTAGGCCGGCCACGAGGCGCATCTTGCGCGGCGAGGTCGGTACGTTACGGAGTTTGGCTACTGCTTCCATGTCTTAGCGCTTGCCTTTGTCTTTCTTGGCGATGTGACCACGGAAGTTGCGCGTCGGGGCGAATTCGCCCAGCTTGTGCCCTACCATGTTTTCGGTTACATACACCGGGATGAACTTATTGCCGTTGTGCACGGCGAAGGTGTGCCCTACGAAGTCCGGCGAAATCATCGAGCGGCGCGACCAAGTCTTCACCACCGATTTCTTGCCGCTTTCCTCCATCACCTGCACCTTCCGCTCCAGACGGAAGTCGATGTACGGGCCTTTTTTAAGCGAACGTGCCATTACTTCTTGCCTTTACGCGAAACGATGAGGTTTTCAGAGTACTTGTTCTTGTTGCGAGTCTTGGCACCTTTCGCGAGCAGGCCTTTGCGGCTGCGCGGGTGACCACCGCTCGAGCGGCCCTCGCCACCACCCATCGGGTGATCAACGGGGTTCATAGCAACACCACGTACGCGCGGACGGTAACCCAACCAACGGTGACGACCGGCTTTGCCGAGACGTACGTTCATGTGGTCAGCGTTCGACACGGTGCCTACTGTGGCCATGCAGGTAACAAGTACCATTCGCATTTCACCGGAGGGCAACTTTAGGGTTGCGTACTTGTCTTCGCGGGCAACAAGCTGTGCGTAAGTACCAGCCGAACGGGCAAGAACAGCACCACCACCAGGCATCAGTTCAATGTTATGAACAATGGTACCTAGGGGCATATCGCGCAGCGGAAGGGCGTTGCCCAACTCGGGTGCTACGCCAGGCCCTGCTACTACGGTAGCGCCTACTTGCAGGCCAGCAGGTGCAATGATGTACGCCTTTTCGCCATCAGCGTAGCTGATCAAAGCGATGCGAGCCGTACGGTTCGGATCGTATTCAATCTCCTTAACAGTGGCAGGCACGCTATGCTTGCTGCGCTTGAAGTCGATAATACGATACTGCTGTTTGTGACCACCACCGATGTAACGGTTGGTCATTTTTCCGGAATCATTCCGGCCACCGGATTTTTTCTTGGGTGCCAACAGCGACTTCTCCGGCGTCGACGTCGTAATCTCGTCGAAAGCCGGGGCGATGCGGAAGCGCTGACCCGGTGATGTTGGTCTTAGTTTTTTGAGTGCCATTTTATAGCGAAAATGCTCTAGAGAGGGGCCTCGTTCGAAAATTCAGCTGCGTTAGATGCCGCTGTAGAAGTCGATTACGTCGCCTTCCTTTACCGTTACGATTGCCTTCTTCCCGTTGGGGCGACGGCCTGTAACAGCACCGGTTTTGGTAAACCGCGACTTGAGCTTGCCTTGGGTACGGATGGTGCTAATGCCCACCACAGTCACCCCGTAGAGCTTCTCGATTTCTTTTTTGATTTCAACCTTGTTAGCGGTGCGCTCAACTTCAAAGGCGTACTGGCCTTTCTCGTTCAGCGACGTTGCTTTCTCGGTCACGATGGGCTTCTTGATGATGCTCATTACTCAGCGGCCGTATAAAGTTGGGTGAGCGACTCCAGGCCAGCCTCCGACAGCAGCAGCGTGTCGGTGTTCAGCAAGTCGTGGGTGTTCAGGGCCGTGGGAACAGCCACCTTCACCTTTTGGATGTTGCGGGCCGACAGTACCACGTTTTTGTCAACCGAACCGGTTACCAGCAAAGTCTTCTTGCCGTTGTTCAGGTTCAGGCCGCTCAGGATGTTCAGGAAGTCTTTCGTCTTGGGGCCTTCCAGAGAGAAGTTCTCCACCAGGGCCAGACGGTTTTCGCGAGCAAGAACCGACAGGGCCGACAGGCGGGCCAACTGCTTGGTCTTCTTGTTCACTTTGAAGCCGTAGTCACGCGGCTTAGGACCGAAAACGCGGCCACCGCCGATGAATACCGGCGACTTCATCGAACCAGCACGGGCACCACCGGTGCCTTTCTGCTTCTTCAGTTTTTTGGTCGTGCGGGCAATTTCAGCGCGCTCCTTCGACTTGTGCGTGCCTTGGCGTTGGTTAGCCAAGTACAGCTTCACGTCGAGGTACATGGCGTGCTCGTTCGGCTCCAGCCCGAAGATTGCGTCGGACAGCGTCACCTTGCGGCCGGTGTCCTCGCCTTTGATCGTCAATACAGAGAGTTCCATCGCGCCTATTTCTCCAGAATCACGTAACCGTTTTTAGCACCGGGTACCGAGCCGCTAACCAGGATCAGGTTTTGCTCGTTCATCACGCGCAGCACCTTCAGGTTTTGGATCTTTACACGGTCACCGCCCATGCGGCCAGCCATACGCATGCCCTTGAACACGCGCGAAGGCCAGGAGCAGGCACCGATCGAGCCAGGGTGACGGCCGCGGTTGTGCTGACCGTGAGTCTGGCCGCCAACACCGGCGAAGTTGTGGCGCTTTACAACGCCTTGGAAGCCCTTGCCCTTCGAGGTACCAACTACGTCTACGAAGTCACCTTCGGCGAAGTAATCAGCTTTAACCTCAGCGCCGAGCGTGTACGAAGCCACGTCCTCGGTGCGGAACTCAACGAGCTTTTTACGGGGGGTAACTCCCGCCTTAGCGAAGTGGCCAGCCAACGGCTTGTTGGTGTTCTTGGCCTTCTTTTCGCCGTACCCGAGCTGAACGGCAGTGTAGCCGTCGGTCTCGAGCGTTTTCACCTGCGTCACTACGCACGGACCAGCTTGGATGAGCGTGCAAGGCACGTTCCGACCGTCCGCAGTGAAGAGGCTTGTCATACCGATTTTTTTACCGATAATGCCAGGCATTCGAATTGGGGTTTATGAAAAGACACAGTGAAAACGCCCGAATAGCGTTTTCGGAAAGGGAGTGCAAAGCTACAATATTGCTTAGACAATTTTGCAACTGGGTTTGAAATAATTTCAAACCTGCGTATTGCCCCTTGCTTCTCTAACTCAAGCACTTCCCTTAAGCCTTTGGCTAAACCGCTCTTCCTTCACCTAGGGCTTATGGTGGAAATGGTCAGTAATTTGCTAGAGCGTTTGCCTAGGTTTTTCACCCGATAATATGCTCAGGCAGGTCTCCATTCGAGGCCTTTTTTTATGACCTCTTCCCTACCATCATTGGTTACACTGCTCAAAGGCAGCAGCAGGAAGAAAAGGGCGAACGTCAGCCCCGTTTGGGTTTCTAGGGTTGGCTCTACCAAGAAGGAGAGCGTTACGATGATGTATTGGGAGATAAGCAAAGGAGCATGCCGATGCCGCGACCACCACAGCGGGAAGTAGAACGCCAGTGCAAAGACCAGCACTCCCAACCCTCCAAATGACACCAGATAAAACAAAAACTGGTTATGCGGCTGGATGTGGTGCTCATCATCTATTTGCGGGAAATGTCTACGGTAGTAGTGCGACATTTCATCTTGTAAGTCTGCCTTTCCCACCCCAAAGACTGGGTTGTCGCGCCACACACTTATCGCCGTTTGATAGGAGTATACCCTTCCTACCAATGAGTAGCTGTTAGCAGAATGAGTCTGGTCAACCCTGCTGGCGTCATCGCGCGTGTTATGGTACTTATTGTAAAACGTAGGCAGCAAGAAATAGCTTGCTATGGGCAATACCACGAGGGTAACAGCTAGCACTAACGCTTTGCGCCATGCTCTTCGCCACAGCAGATACCCAATCGCAACTACCCCCAGTACATAAAGCGCTAACAAACCACTTCTCACTGCCAATAAGTGCAGATACCCCGCCAGAAACACGGTTATTCCCAGGACAACTCCCCGACGCCAGCCCCGCAATGCTTCGCGGTTGAGGAGTACCGCGCCTACCGCGATTGATAGCGCAACAAGCAAGCTAAACCGGATATGATCGGGTACTGTCGGCATTACTTTGGATCGGGTGTATAACTCGTTTATCGCCTCGCTATGCTGAAGGTAGTAGAAGGTGCTTCCCACAGCTGAGAGTGTGGTCAGCCCTAACAACAATTTGTACAATCGACTGAGGTACTTCACGGGCAGCGGGGGAAGTACCCAGAATGCGAGGGGCAACACCAGAAAAGGCAGCTGCAGCACAAGGTCGCGCCAGTATTCTTTGCTATTGCCCGAGTTAGTGATAAGTCCTGCACCAAAGTGCATAAGGTAGATAATTACAAACCCTAGGTACACGTGCCACTTCTGCCGTTGCCCAACCTGCCTGTGGGTCAGCAAATACATAATAGCTGATAAGGCCAGACAGATTTGACCGATGCTGGCCAGCACCCTGAAGAAAGGTATCGTGTAAAGACCCGCTATGACCATGCTACAACTTACTGCAGTGGCCAGTTGGATGCGGTCCTTTGATATCCAAACGGATGTATTTGAAGCGACAGAAATATTCACAGACGTTGAAAGCTGGCCCGTGGCTGCACGCCAGAACATACGCAAGTTACTTATTTCGAACCACCCCTGATAAACATACCCAACGATGATAGGTGTGTTACCCTTGGAAAGTGCCAAAACAAAAAGCCCCACCAACAGCTGTTGGTGGGGCTTTTATACTGAGTGGGTTTACTCAGACTTTGATTTCTACGTCAACGCCGCTCGGCAATTCGAGCTTCATCAGAGCGTCTACCGTCTTCGATGAAGTCGAGTAGATGTCAACGAGACGCTTATAGGTGCAGAGCTGGAATTGCTCACGCGACTTCTTGTTCACGTGGGGCGAACGGAGAACGGTGAACTTTTCTTTTTCCGTCGGCAAAGGAATCGGGCCGCTTACGATGGCACCCGTTGCTTTCACCGCCTTTACGATCTTCTCCGACGACTTGTCGACGAGATTATGATCGTAAGACTTCAGTTTGATGCGAATTTTCTGGTTCATGATGTCAGCTTGTGAAAGCAAGTATTACTTACCGCCTTTTACTTTGGCGATGATGCCCTCGGCGAGGTTCTGCGGTACCTGCTCGTAGTGCGAGAAGGTCAGCGAAGCCGAAGCGCGACCCGAAGAAATGGTACGCAGGTCGGTTACGTAGCCGAACAGTTCCGACAGCGGAACGTCAGCCTTGATAACCTGAGCGCCAGCCTTCGTGTCCATGCCTTTCATGATGCCACGACGGCGGTTCAGGTCACCCGTTACCGGGCCCGTGTACTCATCCGGCGAAACTACCTCAACGGCCATGATGGGCTCGAGCAGCTTCGGAGCGCAGCGGGGAGCTGCTTCCTTGTAGCCGAGGCGAGCAGCCATTTCGAACGACAGAGCGTCCGAGTCCACATCGTGGTACGAACCGTGGTAGATCTTAACGCGCATGGAGTCCAGCGGGAAGCCGGCGAGTACGCCACTCTTCATAGCTTCTTCGAAGCCTTTCTGGATCGGAGCAATGAATTCCTTCGGAATAACACCACCGGTGATGCCGTTTACGAATTCCAGACCGGGTTTCTCCGGCTCGGTTTCTTTCGGGCCCAGCTCAAACTCGATGTGAGCGAATTTACCACGACCACCCGTTTGCTTCTTGTAGACTTCGCGGTGCTCGATTTTCTTGGTAATCATCTCCTTGTAAGCTACCTGCGGAGCACCTTGGTTGATTTCAACCTTGAACTCGCGACGCATACGGTCGATGATGATTTCCAAGTGAAGCTCACCCATGCCGCGCAGTACAGTCTGGCCCGTTTCGGGGTCCGTAAATACCGTCAGCGTGGGGTCTTCTTCAACGAGCTTGGCAATAGCCATACCCATTTTGTCTACGTCGGCCTGGGTCTTAGGCTCGATAGCGTAGCCGATTACAGGCTCGGGGAACGACATCGACTCGAGAACGAGGCGGTCTTTCTCTTCCGTCAGCGTGTCACCGGTTTTGATGTCTTTGAAACCAACGCCGGCAGCAATGTCACCAGCTTGGATCTTGTCGATCGGGTTCTGCTTGTTGGAGTGCATCTGCATCAAACGCGAGATGCGCTCTTTCTTGCCCGTACGGTTGTTGAACACGTACGAACCCGACTCCAGCTGACCCGAGTAGCAGCGGAAGAAGCACAGACGACCTACGAAGGGGTCGGTAGCGATTTTGAACGCCAGAGCAGTGAAGGGCTCCTCGTTGTCGGGGTGACGCTCAACTTCCTCGCCGGTGTCGGGGTTGGTACCGATGATGGCGGGCATGTCGAGCGGCGAGGGCAGGTAGGCCATAACGGCATCCAGCATAGCCTGAACGCCCTTATTTTTGAAGGCCGAGCCGCACATTACCGGCGAGAACTTCATGTCGATAACTGCTTTGCGGATCACGTCCATCATCTCCTCGCGGGTGATGCTGTCCGGATCTTCAAAGAACTTCTCCATGAGTGTGTCGTCGTATTCAGCAACGCTTTCTACGAGCTTCTCACGCCACTCCTGCACGGTGTCCACGAGGTCTTCGGGAACCGGAACTTCCTTGTAGGTCTTACCCTGAGTGGCATCGTCCCACACGATGGCTTTGCCAGTCAGCAGGTCAACCACACCCTTGAAGGTGTCTTCAGCACCGATCGGAATCTGCAGCGGCACGGGGTTAGCGCCCAGCTTATCTTTGATTTCCGTTACAGCCTTGAAGAAGTCAGCACCAGCGCGGTCCATCTTATTGACGAAGCAGATGCGCGGTACTTTGTATTTGTCGGCCTGACGCCATACGGTTTCCGACTGCGGCTCTACGCCCGATACGGCGCAAAACAGAGCGACGGCACCGTCGAGCACACGCAGCGAACGTTCAACTTCTACGGTGAAGTCAACGTGGCCAGGGGTGTCGATCAGGTTGATTTTGTACTGCTTGGTCTCAGGCGTCGATTCGCCTTGCACCGTGGGGTAGTTCCAGAAGGTAGTAGTAGCAGCCGAGGTGATGGTGATACCACGCTCCTGCTCCTGCTCCATCCAGTCCATCGTGGCAGCACCTTCGTGCACTTCCCCGATTTTGTGAGTTTTACCCGTGTAGTAGAGAATGCGCTCCGACGTCGTGGTCTTACCGGCGTCGATGTGCGCCATAATCCCAATGTTACGGAGGTACTTCAGGTTTTCGTTGACGGCCATGTCAGTGTTGGGTCTTAGGAACTTGGGGACTTAGGGACTTGGTATTCTGACTGAACAAAAAACCAAGCTCCAAAGTCCCCAAGACCCCAAATTCCTATTTAGAATCGGAAGTGCGAGAAGGCCTTGTTGGCTTCAGCCATCCGGTGGGTGTCGTCTTTTTTCTTAACGGCAGCACCTTCACCTTTAGCAGCAGCAATGATTTCGCCGGCCAACTTGTCTTTCATCGTTTTCTCGCCTCGACGACGCGAGAACTGAATCAGCCACTTCGAGCCAACGGCGATGCGACGGTCGGGGCGAACTTCCGTGGGAACCTGGAAGGTAGCACCACCTACGCGGCGGCTCTTTACTTCCACAGTCGGCATCACGTTGTTCAGGGCTTTGCGCCACTGCTCCAGGCCGTTCTCCTTGGTGCGAGCTTCTACCTGCTCCAGGGCATCGTAAAAGATGTTGTACGCCAGGCTCTTCTTGCCGTCGTACATCAGGTAGTTTACGAAACGGGTTACCAGCGTCTCGCCGAACTTGGGGTCCGGCAGGAGGATACGCTTTTTCGGTTTTGCTTTTCTCATGGTATATGAGGAGTCTCGTGGGCTGAAATGTCTTACGGCCTAGCTTCACACGCTTCAAAGCGTATTACTCAGACCCGTGGCCGTTATTCAGCCCCTTACTACCTAATTACTTTTTCTTACCGCCTTTGCCAGCTGCTGCGGCCGGTTGACCCGGCTTCGGACGCTTGGCACCATACTTCGAACGGCGCTGCAGACGACCGTTAACGCCAGCGGTATCCAGGGCACCGCGGATGATGTGGTAACGCACACCGGGAAGGTCTTTCACACGACCACCGCGGATTAGCACGATGCTGTGCTCCTGCAGGTTGTGGCCTTCGCCAGGGATGTAAGCGTTAACTTCTTTGCCGTTGGTCAGGCGTACGCGAGCTACTTTACGCATAGCCGAGTTCGGCTTCTTGGGCGTGGTGGTGTACACACGGGTGCACACACCACGGCGCTGCGGGCAGGAATCGAGTGCCGGCGACTTCGATTTAGTCGTCAACTTCTCGCGGCCTTTGCGCACTAGTTGGTTGATGGTTGGCATCTATTGAGCGTTTTGTCCGGGAGGGTCTTCTCCCAAAAAATTAGGCTGGCAAAGGTAGATAGTCTGATTTACAATAGCAAACGGGTGTTATAACTTAACCTGGGCATGGGCATAAGCTCATTATCAATGGCTTTGCACTCCGCAAAGTTGAACATCCCGAAGATAGGTCCTAGCCTGCAGGGCTTTCGGTCCGTGCTGAGTATGGCGCATCACCTCAGTTTGCTACGTGCAAGGCAACGGGCCCTAGGTCGGCACAGCGGCTGAGCACGTAGCCCAGCACTTCCAAACTCGTTCGGCTACGGGTGTAACCGCAGAAGTAAAGGCCGTACTCGGCACGTTGTGCTTCTGCATCAGGCATACTAGTCAGGCTACAAGAATTGCGGTACTCGTAGCGCCCTAGCTCGTCGCAAATGTCAAAATGCGGTGCGCTGGTAAGGATGCTTTTGGTCTGCTCGGTAGTCAACGTGCAAACGATGCGATATTCATAGCCCATTTGCAGTAGGCACATTGGTACGTTTGGTAAGCTAGTTTACTAGTAAGATAATTCAGTAGCGTTGTTTACTACTTATCAATTCTGCCGGTTCGTAGAAATATCGGGAAGCAAACCTCTCTCTGTCTTGCTCCCCATAGTTCCTTCAGAGGTTGTTCTATGTGCCGCAGCGGCCCCTCTCTTACTGTCTGTTGGTAGCGCTGCACGCTGCTCCACGTATTTAGGTAACCCATAAACCGTTCGGCGTCCCAGTTCTGCCGCTCCTCGAAGCGCCGGTGCTCAACCGCGGCAAAGGGGAACGGAATACGCGCAAACTCGTCGTCGATATGTCGGCGGTTTTCGTCCCAAAACGGCCCAACAATATCGGAATAGAAATGCCGAATCAGCGCGTCAATCGGCTGCTGGTTCACCCTGACCAGACCGTAACCCCATTCGGCAATAACTCCTCCTCGTTTCGCAACCCTTCTGCCCTCACGATGAAAAGCCGCCGCATCGAACCAGTGCAGGGCTTGGGCGGTCGTAATCAGATCAAAAGTGCTATCAGCAAAAGGTGTATGCTCAGCCGGGCTGATACTGTACCTAATGTTGGGCACATGAGAGGCTTGCGCCAGTTGCTTCTGGCTGATATCGGTTGCCTCTACCCTGCTGAAATGAGCAGCTACATCGACGGCAACCTGCCCGTTGCCGGTGCCTGAGTCCCAAGCTGCGTCCCGACCTAGGGTTCTGGAAAGCAAGTAATCATATAACGCGGCAGGATAGGTAATACGGAATTGCGCGTACTGTTCGGCATGCTTGGAGAAACGATCAATCGGAGGCATACCCTTAAATTAAAAGAGCCGCGTGTTATACCGCGGCTCCTAGGTAATTGCTTTCGTGCGGCTGACCAATACTACGCCTCGCCCATTGTGCCGCCAAAGTTCATCGGGAAGTTCGGCATGTCTTCCTGGGTTTTGATCGTGCCAAAACTGCGCTCATACCGCTCGATATTGTCGGACAAAGCCGACAAAAGCCGCTTGGCGTGCTCGGGGGTGATTACAATGCGTGCTTTCACCTTGGCTTTGGGCAAACCAGGCATCAGGCGAATAAAGTCGATTACAAACTCGCTACTCGAATGGGCAATCATCGCTAGGTTGGCGTATTCGCCTTCGGCGATGTCCTCCGATAGCTCAATGTTAATTTGTTGGTCTTCGGGTGCCGGAACAGGTGGTTGTTGAGCCATGTACATAGCGCAGAAAAACCGCGCATTTCAGTGGTGTAATGCAGATGCAGCATGCTCGCTGCTCCTTTGAGCTAAGGTAGCCAAAAAAGAAAAGTCCGCCGGAATTGCTTCCGGCGGACTTCCTTATGCAATCAGCTAATTACTCAGCCGATACTTCGCGCTTGCTGCGGCTAGCGCGGGGCTTCGCTTCGCTGGCGGCCGGAGCAGCGGGTGCCACTTCCGGCTCATCCGTCGAGCCAACCTGAATGCGCGTGTACTCGCGCAAGCCGGTACCGGCCGGAATGAGGTGACCAACGATTACGTTCTCCTTCAGACCTAGGAGTTCGTCGGCCTTGCCACGGATGGCAGCTTCCGACAGCACCTTGGTCGTTTCCTGGAACGAAGCAGCCGAGATGAACGACTGCGTGCCCAGCGAGGCCTGCGTGATACCCTGCAGCGTAGGGCGCGATACGGCCGGCGAAGCGTCGCGCACTTCTACCAGCTTCAGGTCGCGGCGACGCAGCGAGGAGTTCTCGTCGCGCAGCTTACGAGCCGTCACGATCTGACCACGCTTCAGGATCGTCGAGTCACCTTCGTCCGTTACCACCTTCATGTCGATGATGGCATCGTTCTCTTCCATGAACGTGATCTTGTCCACGGTCTGGTGCTCGAGGAACGACGTATCGCCCGGGTCCATGATAACCACCTTCTGCATCATCTGGCGTACTACCACCTCGATGTGCTTATCGTTGATTTTCACACCCTGCAAGCGGTACACTTCCTGAATCTCGTTCACGAGGTACTCCTGCACGGCACCGGGGCCCTGAATGTTCAGGATGTCGGTCGGCGTAATGGCACCATCCGACAGCGGCGCACCGGCACGGATGAAGTCGTTGTCCTGCACGAGAATGTGCTTCGACAGCGGCACCATGTACTTCTTGCGTACGCCGTCTTTCGACTCGACGAAGATTTCGCGGTTACCACGCTTCACCGTACCGTAGGTTACCACACCGTCGATTTCCGACACAACCGCTGGGTTCGACGGGTTACGGGCTTCGAACAGCTCGGTAACGCGGGGCAGACCACCGGTAATGTCGCGGGTCTTGCCAACGGCGCGCGGGATCTTAGCCAGAATGTGACCGGCCTTGATCTTCTCACCGTTCTCCACGTTGATGTGCGAGCCTACGGGGATGTTGTACGCCTTCTGGGTTTCGTCGCCACCTTTCTTGCCGGCCTTGATAACCAGCGCCGGAGCCAGGGTCTTGTCTTTCGACTCGATAACCACTTTCTCACGGTAGCCGGTCTGTTCGTCCGACTCCTCGCGGTAGGTTACGCCTTCTTTGATGCCCTCGTAGTTGACGGTACCATCGAATTCGGCCAGAATTACGGCGTTGTAGGGGTCCCAGTTGTTGAGCTCCTGGCCCTTTTCAACTTCCTGACCTTCCTCTACTAGCAGGAACGAGCCATACGGAACGTGGTTCGAGATAAACACCTTGCCGGTGCCTTTCTCCACGATACGTACTTCACCCGAGCGGCCCATTACCACTTTCACCGGTTCGCCTTCCGCATTCACCGAATCAACGGTACGCACGTCTTCGAACTCGACTACGCCGGCAAATTTGGCGCGGATGCTGGCTTCTACGGCAATGTTCGATGCAGTACCACCCACGTGGAAGGTACGCAGCGTCAGCTGGGTGCCAGGCTCACCGATCGACTGAGCGGCGATTACACCCACAGCCTCACCTTTCTGTACCATGCGGCCAGTGGAGAGGTTGCGGCCGTAGCAACGGGCGCAGATACCACGCTTGGCTTCGCAGGTCAGTACCGAACGGATTTCCACCGATTCAATGCTGGTCTGGTCGATACGACGGGTCACCTCTTCGGTGATTTCGTCGCCGGCAGGCAGAATAACTTCGTCGGTCAGCGGGTCCACGATGTCGTGAACAGCCACGCGACCTAGGATACGCTCGGCCAGCGGCTCCACGATGTCCTCGTTATCCTTCAGGGCAAAGGTCTCGATGCCACGCAGCGTACCGCAGTCAACGTCATTCACGATAACGTCTTGCGACACGTCTACCAGACGGCGGGTCAGGTAGCCAGCGTCAGCCGTTTTCAGAGCGGTATCGGCCAGACCCTTACGGGCACCGTGCGTCGAGATGAAGTACTCGATAACGTCCAGACCTTCTTTGAAGTTAGACAGGATCGGGTTTTCGATAATCTCGCCAACCGAACCTTGCAGCGACTTCTGCGGCTTGGCCATCAGACCACGCATACCGCCGAGCTGACGGATCTGCTCGCGCGAACCACGAGCACCGGAGTGCATCATCATGTAGATGGAGTTGAAGCCTTGCTTCTCCTTCTCCAAACGCGACATGAGCGTCTCGGTAATCTGGTTGTTGATACGCGTCCAGATGTCGATAACCTGGTTGTAACGCTCGTTGTCGGTAATCAGACCCATCTGGTAGTTCTGGGTTACCGCCTTCACGTCGTTCTGGGCCTGGGCAATCAGCTGGTCTTTTTCAACCGGAATCTGGATGTCACCTAGGCCCATCGACAGACCACCTTTGTAAGCCGACTGGAAACCCAGCGTCTTGATGTCGTCGAGGAACTGTGCCGTGCGGGCCATGCCCGTACGCTTGAACACCATCGAGATGATCTGCTGCAGCTTCTTCTTGGTCAGCAGCTCATCCACGAAACCTACTTCCTCGGGTACGTGCAGGTTGAACAGCACACGCCCAGCAACCGTCTCGATAACCTTGGTTACGAGATTGTCTTCTTCGTCGCGCACTTTCGTACGCACCTTGATGTAGGCGTGCTTCGAGAGCTGGCCTTCGTTGATAGCAATAACTACCTCCTCAGCCGAGTAGAAGGTGCGGCCTTCGCCTACAACTACTTCTTCTTCGGTGGTGCGCTTGCCTTTCGTTACGTAGTACAAGCCCAGAACCATGTCCTGCGACGGTACCGCAATCGGAGCGCCGTTGGCCGGGTTCAGGATGTTGTGCGACGCCAGCATGAGCATCGAGGCTTCCAGTACAGCGGCCGGACCTAGGGGTACGTGCACAGCCATCTGGTCACCGTCAAAGTCAGCGTTGAAGGCGGTACACACCAACGGGTGCAACTGAATAGCCTTACCCTCGATGAGACGCGGCTGGAACGCCTGGATACCGAGGCGGTGAAGCGTAGGAGCACGGTTCAGCAGTACCGGGTGACCCTTGAGTACGTTCTCGAGGATATCCCACACCACGGCGTCCTTACGGTCTACGATCTTCTTAGCCGACTTCACCGTCTTCACGATGCCGCGCTCGATGAGCTTGCGGATGATGAACGGCTTGAACAGCTCGGCTGCCATGTTCTTGGGCAGACCGCACTCGTGCAGCTTCAGCTCCGGACCTACCACGATAACCGAACGGCCCGAGTAGTCGACGCGCTTACCGAGCAGGTTCTGACGGAAGCGGCCCTGCTTGCCTTTCAGCATATCGGACAGCGACTTTAGGGCGCGGTTGCCTTCGGCGCGCACGGCATTCACCTTACGCGAGTTGTCGAAGAGCGAGTCTACGGCTTCCTGCAGCATGCGCTTCTCGTTACGCAGAATCACCTCCGGAGCCTTGATTTCGATCAGGCGCTTGAGGCGGTTATTGCGAATGATAACGCGACGGTACAGGTCGTTCAAGTCAGAGGTAGCGAAACGGCCACCATCCAACGGCACGAGCGGACGCAGTTCCGGCGGAATCACTGGCACCATGCGAATCACCATCCACTCGGGGCGGTTTTCGATGCGGCCGTTAGCTTCGCGGAAAGCCTCTACTACACGCAGACGCTTCAAAGCTTCAGCCTTACGCTGCTGCGAAGTTTCGTGGGCGGCCGAGTCACGCAGCGAGTAGCTCAGTTCGTCTAGGTTCAGGCGCTCGAGCAGCATGTACAACGCGTCGGCGCCCATCTTGGCGATGAACTTCTGCGGGTCCTCGTTGGGCAGCATCTGGTTCTCGCGCGGGAGCTTGTCGATGATGTCCAGGTATTCGTCTTCCGTCAGGAAGTCGAGTTGCTGTACGCCTTCCGCTTCCAGCAAGCCCGGCTGCACCACTACGTAACGCTCGTAGTAGATGATCTGATCGAGCTTCTTGGTGGGCAGGCCCAGCAGGTAACCAATTTTGTTGGGCAGCGACTTGAAGTACCAGATGTGCGCGACGGGCACCACCAGTTCGATGTGGCCCATCCGCTCGCGGCGCACCTTCTTCTCGGTCACCTCCACGCCGCAACGGTCGCAGATGATGCCTTTGTAGCGAATGCGCTTGTATTTGCCGCAGTGGCACTCCCAGTCTTTTACCGGTCCGAAGATCCGCTCGCAGAACAAGCCGCCCATCTCGGGCTTGTACGTGCGGTAGTTGATCGTCTCGGGCTTCACCACTTCCCCGTTCGAGCGCTCCAGAATAGCTTCCGGAGAGGCGAGCGAGATGGTGACTTTCGAGAAGTCCTGAACCAGCTTTTTCGTTTTTGCAAACGCCATGTTGCTTGTGTTTAAGCTTTAGCTTGTTGCTGTTTACTGCTCTGACTCTTGCATCTGACCTAGGGAGGCCTCACCGCAGAAATTCCTAACAGCTCGACTCACGTAAAAGTGCTCTGCGGGTCGGATAGGTACGCCGCGCAGTAGATTTTATCGGGTCTGGGTCGAAGCCTCGTCGGCTCCACTCGACCAGCTTGTTGATGACCTTTCTGCCGGTTAATGTTGTCCTGACCATATCTCGGAACAACGGCCGAAAAGCATGTCGCAAAGCCGCTCGTACTATGCTGTTTGCTTGCCTGGCCCCTACCCTGTTTAACCGACGAGTCGACCTAGGGCAGGATGCGCAAAATGGTTGCCGGTACCGAGGCACCGACAACCATTCTGTTAGCAGCTTTTAACTAGTCCAGCGTAATCTCCAGGGCCAGACCGCGCAACTCGTGAATGAGTACGTTGAATGACTCGGGGATATTCGGCTTGGGCAGTACGTCGCCTTTTACAATGGCTTCGTAAGCTTTGGCACGGCCAATCACGTCGTCCGATTTCACCGTCAGGATTTCCTGCAGGATGTTCGAAGCACCGAAGGCCTCCAGAGCCCACACTTCCATTTCGCCGAAGCGCTGACCACCGAACTGCGCCTTACCACCCAGCGGCTGCTGCGTGATGAGCGAGTACGGACCGATGGAACGGGCGTGCATCTTGTCGTCAACCAAGTGACCGAGCTTGAGCATGTAAATCACGCCCACGGTTACCGGCTGGTCGAAACGGTCACCCGTCAGGCCATCGTGCAGGTAAGCACGCCCCCAATCGGGCAAGCCAGCCTCGGTCAGCTCGCGCGCTACTTCATCTTCCGTAGCACCGTCGAAGATCGGCGTAGAGTACTTGCGGCCCAGCTTCAGGCCAGCCCACCCAAGCACGGTCTCGTAGATCTGACCGATGTTCATACGGCTCGGTACACCTAGGGGGTTGAGCACGATGTCCATCGGCGTGCCGTCGGGCAAGAAGGGCATGTCCTCGTCGCGCACGATGCGGGCTACCACCCCTTTGTTACCGTGACGACCGGCCATCTTGTCACCTACCTTCAGCTTGCGCTTCTTGGCGATGTACACTTTAGCCAGCTGCACGATACCCGCCGGAAGCTCATCGCCTACCTCCAGGGTAAACCGGTCGCGCTTGAAGCGGGCCGTTACGATGTTGCGGCGTTTGGTGTAGTTCTTCACCAGCTCCGCTACCATCGCGTTGGTACGCTCGTCGGCAGTCCAGTTCTCCAGGATGAGGTCCTTGAACAGGTTGACCTCTTCCGGCACGGCGTAGTTGCTTTCGTCCTTGTAGGGGTTCTTTTCGGGGAAGAGCGCATCGGTGATGTTCTTCTTGCCGAATTTGGCCCCTTTAGCTAGCAGCTCGTCGCCAAACTTGTGCTTAATGCCCTGCGACGTTTTGCCGTCGAGCAGTTGCACCAGCTTGTCGATCATCACTGCCTTCACACCGCGTAGCTCAGCAGCGTAGCGGTCCTTCAGCTCTTCTACTTCGCGCTTCGATTTGGCACGCAGGTTCTTGTCCTTCTTCGGACGCGAGAACAGCTTGGTCTCGATAACCACACCGTTCAGTGAGGGCGGCGCCTTAAGCGAGGCATCCTTCACATCGCCGGCCTTGTCGCCGAAGATGGCACGCAGCAGCTTCTCTTCCGGGGTCGGGTCGGTTTCGCCCTTCGGCGTGATCTTACCGATCAGGATGTCGCCTTCGCGCACTTCAGCACCGATGCGAATGATGCCGTTCTCGTCGAGGTTGCGTACGGCTTCTTCGCTTACGTTCGGGATTTCCGACGTCAGCTCTTCTTCGCCGCGCTTGGTCTCGCGTACTTCCAGCTCAAACTCCTCGATGTGAATCGAAGTGAAGATATCGTCGCGGACTACCTTCTCCGAAATCACGATGGCGTCCTCGAAGTTGTAACCCTGCCAGGGCATGAACGCCACCTGCATGTTCCGACCTAGGGCCAGTTCACCAGCTTCGGTAGCGTAGCCTTCGCACAGCGGCTGGCCTTTCACTACCCGCTCGCCCTTCTTCACGATGGGCGTCAGATTCAAGCAGGTATCCTGGTTCGTGCGCCGGAACTTGATCAGCTCGTAGGTTACACGCTCAGCATCGAAGCTTACCAGAATGTCTTCCTGAGTCAGATCATACTTAACGATGATCTTGTTGGCGTCAACGTAATCGATAACACCGTCGCCTTCGGCTACCACCAGGGCACGCGAGTCGATAGCTACGCGGCCTTCAAGGCCGGTACCTACGATCGGAGCCTGCGGCTTCAGCAGCGGCACAGCCTGGCGTTGCATGTTCGAGCCCATCAGCGCACGGTTGGCGTCATCGTGCTCCAGGAACGGAATCATCGAAGCAGCTACCGATACAATCTGGTTCGGCGCAACGTCCATGTAGGTGTACTCGGCCGGCTCTACTACCGGGAAGTCACCCTCAAATCGACCCTTCACGCGCTCCGACAGGAAGTTACCGGCCTCATCGATACGGGCGTTAGCCTGGGCAATGTGGTGCGTATCTTCCTCTTCAGCGGTCAGGTATTTCACCGTCTCGCTTACGTCTACCTTACCGTTCTCAACAGTGCGGTAGGGCGTCTCGATGAAGCCCATTGAGTTCACGCGAGCGTGCACGCAAAGCGACGAAATCAGACCGATGTTCGGTCCTTCCGGCGTTTCGATGGTGCAAAGGCGGCCGTAGTGGGTGTAGTGAACGTCACGTACTTCGAAACCTGCCCGCTCACGCGACAGACCGCCCGGCCCGAGCGCCGATACGCGACGCTTGTGCGTCACCTCGGCCAGCGGGTTGGTCTGGTCCATGAACTGCGACAACTGGTTCGTACCGAAGAACGAGTTGATAACCGACGACAGCGTACGGGCGTTGATCAGGTCAACGGGCTTGAAGTCCTCGTTGTCGCGCACGTTCATGCGCTCCTTGATCGTACGGGCCATACGAGCCAGGCCTACGCCGAACTGGGCGTACAGCTGCTCGCCCACGGTGCGCACGCGGCGGTTCGACAAGTGGTCGATGTCGTCGACGATAGCCTTCGAGTTGATCAGGCCGATCAGGTACTTCACGATGAGCACGATGTCCTCGTTCGTGAGTACGCGAGCGTCCCAACCCGTGTCGATGCCCAGCTTCTTGTTGATACGGTAGCGGCCAACGTCACCCAGGTCGTAACGCTTATCCGAGAAGAACAGCTTCTGGATAATGTCACGGGCCGTTTCTTCGTCCGGCGCTTCCGTGTTGCGCAGCTGGCGGTAAATCTGTTCTACAGCTTCCTTCTCCGAGTTGGAGTTATCCTTCTGGAGGGTGTTGTAGATAATGGCGAAATCAGCGATGTTGACGTTTTCGCGGTGCAGGATGATGGACTTCACGCCCGAATCCACGATGGTGTCGATGTCCTCGTCCTCAACGGTCGAGTCACGCTCCAGCAGCACCTCGTTGCGGTCAATCGAAACTACCTCACCGGTGTCTTCGTCCACGAAGTCTTCCGTCCAGGTGCGCAGCACGCGGGCGGCCAGCTTGCGGCCAACAACTTTCTTAAGGGTTTTCTTGTCGGCTTTCACCTCTTCCGACAGCCCGAACAGGTCCAGAATGTCTTTGTCGGTGCCGTAGCCGATGGCGCGAAGCAGCGTCGTAACCGGGAATTTCTTCTTCCGGTCAATGTACGCGTACATCACGTTGTTCACGTCCGTGGCAAATTCAATCCACGAACCCTTGAACGGAATAATACGGGCCGAGTACAGCTTCGTACCGTTGGTGTGCTTGCTCTGAGCGAAGAACACGCCCGGCGAGCGGTGCAGCTGCGACACGATAACGCGCTCGGCGCCGTTGATAACGAAGGAACCCTTCTCCGTCATGTAGGGAATGTTCCCCAGGAACACTTCCTGCTCGATGGTTTCGAAATCCTCGTTGTCCTCGTCGTTGCAGAGCAAACGCAGCTTGGCCTTCAGCGGAACCGAGTAGGTCAGGCCGCGGTCAATGCATTCGTCTACGGAGTACTTCGGCGGATCAACGTGGTAATCGATAAACTCCAGCACGAAGTTTTCCCGCGAGTCCGAAATCGGAAAGTTCTCGGCAAATACCTTGAACAGGCCTTCGTTCGAACGATTCTCGGCAGCCGTCTCCAGCTGGAAGAAGTCCCGGAACGACTGCAACTGCACGTCCAGGAAGTCCGGGTACTCGATTACCTTCTTAATCTTGGCGAAATTGATCCGCTCCTCGGCCGTAGCCTTTGCTTGGGGTGTAGCCAACGTGTTAAGAATTAAAATGACACTGGGAGGATGGAATCTTCAAACCATGCCAGTAGCGCGAGCCAACCACTCACGCATCGAAGAACAACCCTAGGGGCAAGAAAAACGTTCTTCAATAACATGCAGCTGTGGTGGGTTCGCGCTACCGTTTCGCCGAAAAACGCTCCCAGAGCGTAGAAACGGCCAATAGCAAAGTTTGCAGGCTACAAACAGGAAAAGACCTGACTTAGTTGCCAGGTCTAATCCATGCTTGTCGGACTTGGAAACAGGTGCGGCAAATGGAATAGACCGTATCCTGTTTCTTTCTAATCAGTCCGGTTAAAGCAGGTAGGTGAGAGAGGTTAATTACTTAACCTCTACTTCAGCACCAGCTTCTTCCAGTTGCTTCTTCAGGCCTTCAGCCTCATCCTTAGCAACACCTTCTTTCAGGGGCTTCGGAGCGCCGTCAACCAGTTCTTTGGCTTCTTTCAGGCCCAGGCCGGTCAGGTCTTTCACCAGCTTAACAACAGCCAGTTTCTGAGCACCACCCGACTTCAGGATCACGTCGAACGAAGTCTTCTCTTCGGGAGCGTCAGCAGCAGCGCCAGCGCCACCACCAGCCATCATTACCGGAGCAGCAGCTGCCGGCTCGATGCCGTACTCGTCCTTCAGAATCGTGGCCAGTTCGTTAACTTCTTTAACGGTCAGGCTAACAAGCTGCTCTGCAAATGCTTTCAGATCTGCCATTTTGCAAAAAATTTGGGGTGTTGTTGTAAACGATGAATTGAGAGAGAAAGAGAGCAGCGGTTAGCCTGCGGCCTCTTCTTTTTCCGAAAGGGTTTTGAGGATGCCAGCCAGCTTGTTGCCACCGCTCGACAGAGCGCTGATAACGTTTTTGGCGGGCGACTGGAGCAGACCGATGATGTCACCGATGAGTTCCTGCTTGCCTTTAATCGTGCTGAGCGTGTCGAGCTGGTTAGCACCAACGTACACATCGCTGTCCAGGTAAGCACCTTTGAACACCGGCTTGGGCTCAACGCCGCGGCCGTAGTTCTGCGACTTGTAAAAGTCTTTCAGCAGCTTAGCCGGAGCCGAACCGGACTCCTGCGAGAACAGGATGCCCGACTGGCCTTTCAGGGCAGCATCCATTGCCGAGGTATCCCCCGACAAACGATCCAGCGCCTTACGGATCAGCGTGTTTTTGTAGACCTTGTACTCCATGCCCCGGTTGTAGCAGAGGCGGCGGAATTCGTTGATCTTAGCCACGGTCATGCCCGAAGCATCCGTGATGTAGAAGAAGCTGTATTCGCCGAACTTACCGGCCAACTCATCTACGAGGGCGTATTTTTCTTCCTTCGTCATGATTAGGCGTATTGCTTATTTGGCGGAAGTAACAGCAGTGTCTACCGGTACGCCAGGGCTCATCGTGCTCGAGAGCGTGATGCTCTTGATGTAAGTCCCTTTAGCCGACGAAGGCTTCAGACGCTGCAGAGTCTGGATCAGTTCGAAAGCGTTTTCAGCAAGTTTCTCTTCGCTGAAAGACACCTTGCCAACCGAGGTGTGAATGATACCGGTCTTATCGACTTTGAAGTCAATTTTACCAGCTTTCACTTCCTGTACAGCTTTAGCTACGTCCGTAGTTACAGTACCCGACTTGGGGTTCGGCATCAGGCCACGGGGACCCAGTACACGACCTAGGCGGCCCACTTTGGCCATAACAGCCGGCATGGTGATGATCACGTCGATATCGGTCCAGCCTTTTTCGATCTTGGAGATGTAATCATCAAGACCTACGTAATCGGCGCCAGCAGCCGTAGCTTCGGCTTCTTTGTCCGGGGTTACGAGTGCCAGTACACGAACCGTCTTACCTGTGCCGTGGGGCAGCGTAGCTACGCCGCGTACCATTTGGTCAGCTTTGCGGGGGTCAACACCCAGGCGTACGTCGATATCTACCGAAGCGTCAAACTTGGTGTAGGTAATTTCCTTCACCACTTTGGCAGCGTCCTGCAGCGACCGTACTTCCGTCAGATCGAATTTGGCAAGGGCGTCCTTGCGCTTTTTGCTCACTTTTGCCATGGTCTCTCCTAATTACTTGGTGAGGGGGTTTTCACCCGTGATGGTGAGGCCCATGCTGCGAGCGGTGCCAGCTACGAGCTTCATGGCCGACTCAATCTTGAAAGCGTTCAAGTCGGGCATTTTCGTTTCGGCGATTTGGCGGACTTGGTCCCAGGTCACCGAGCCAACCTTGTTACGGTTCGGCTCTTTCGACCCGCTCTGAATCTTAGCTGCTTCCATGAGCAGAATCGGCGCAGGCGGCGTCTTCACCACAAAGTCAAACGACTTATCGGTGTACATGGTGATGAGAACAGGTAACACTTGGCCGGCTTTATCCTGGGTGCGAGCGTTGAACTGCTTGCAAAACTCCATGATGTTCAAGCCCTTCGAACCAAGCGCAGGTCCAATCGGCGGGGCTGGGTTAGCCGCACCTCCCTTTACCTGAAGCTTCAGGTAACCTTTGATTTCCTTGGCCATTCGGTTTGTTGAACTTCGGCATCAGGTGGCTCCTAATGCCGTTGTGAAAAATGCTCCTATTGGAAGCGACCACCAGTCCGGAGCGGACGACCGGTAGCCCAACTGTAACAGTTCTTATTGTTCCTTTTCGACCTGCGTGTAGCTCAGCTCTACTGGCTGAGCACGGCCGAAAATCTTGACGATTACGTTCAGCTTCTTGCGCTCTTCGAATACTTCGTTTACAGTGCCCGAGAAGCCGTTGAACGGACCATCTATTACCTTCACGGTTTCGTTAACCACGAAAGGTACTTCCAGCGCTGCCGGCTGCTCCTCCGTTTCGTCAACGATGCCAAGGATGCGGTTTACTTCGCTCATGCGCAGCGGTACTGGCTTGGCATTGGCTGCCTTGCCTTCCTTATCACTCAAGAAGCCCAGCACGCCGGGAGTAGTGGTGATAATGTGGTCTACCTCGCCGTGCGACAGATCTGCGTGAATCAGGATGTACCCGGGGAAAAAGCTGCGCTCACGCACTCGCTTCTTACCATTCCGCATCTCGTACACTTTTTCAGCCGGAATCAGCACTTGAGGCACAAGCTCATCAAGGCCGTGGCGGTGAATTTCGGTTTCGAGGTACTGTTTTGCTTTTTTCTCTTGGCCGCTCACCGAACGAACCACGTACCACTTCAATTCTCCCATTTTAGCTACTAGAAAACAGGTGAGACTTAGCGGAACGAGTTGTAGAATGCCTTCAGCAGTGACTCGAACGTCACGTCCATCAGGCCAACCACAATGGCAAACACGATGGAGCCGATGAGCACCAGGCCGGCGCTCTTCTGCAGCTCGTCAAAAGAAGGCCACGTTACCTTATAACGCATCTCCTCGACGGTATCGCGGAAGTATTTCGACAACTTATCCATGTAGGGTGGCCGGTTGGCGGTAAGGCAAAGCCGGCCGCTTCTGCAGCGGCCGGCTTCTGGTTTTAATCAGCACGGGCGGAGAGATTCGAACTCCCATCAAAGGTTTTGGAGACCTCTATTCTACCCTTGAACTACGCCCGTGTATTGCCCGATCAGCGCCGGATGCTCTGAATGGGAGTGCAAATGTAGTGAAGGTTCCAGACAAAACAAATCCGCCCGCGAAAATTTCGCGGGCGGATTGCATTGATCTTTCGACGGTTAGTCGAGGATTTCGGTTACCTGACCGGCACCTACCGTACGGCCACCTTCGCGGATAGCGAAACGGAGACCTTTTTCCATAGCTACCGAGTTGATCAGCTCAACCGTGATAGTTACGTTGTCGCCAGGCATTACCATTTCTACGCCTTCAGCCAGCGAGATGATGCCCGTAACGTCGGTGGTACGGAAGTAGAACTGCGGACGGTAGTTGTTGAAGAACGGCGTGTGACGGCCACCTTCTTCCTTCGACAGTACGTAAACCTCAGCCTTGAACTTTTTGTGGGGAGTTACCGAGCCGGGTTTGCAGATAACCATACCGCGACGGATGGCTTCTTTTTCAATACCGCGGAGCAGCAGACCTACGTTGTCACCAGCTTCGCCACGGTCAAGGATCTTGCGGAACATCTCAACACCGGTTACTACCGACTTGAGGTTCTCAGCACCCATACCGAGGATTTCTACCGGCTCACCCGAGTTGATTACGCCGCGCTCGATACGACCCGTAGCTACAGTGCCACG
This sequence comes from Hymenobacter sp. YIM 151858-1, assembly GCF_025979705.1. Taxonomy (NCBI): domain Bacteria; kingdom Pseudomonadati; phylum Bacteroidota; class Cytophagia; order Cytophagales; family Hymenobacteraceae; genus Hymenobacter; species Hymenobacter latericius. The sequence continues at coordinate 3,998,958 of NZ_CP110136.1, read as the reverse complement.
ACCGGTAATCGAGAACACGTCTTCTACCGGCATCAGGAAGGGCTGGTCGGTCAGACGGGGAGGAATCGGAATGAAGTTATCAACAGCATCCATCAGAGCCTCGATGGTGCCTACCCACTTGGCATCGCCGTTCAGACCACCTAGGGCCGAACCTTGGATAACCGGGATGTTGTCACCGTCGAAGTCGTAGAACGACAGCAGCTCGCGGATTTCCATCTCAACGAGTTCGAGCAGCTCGGGGTCGTCAACCATGTCCACTTTGTTCATGAACACAACCAGCTGCGGTACACCTACCTGGCGAGCAAGCAGGATGTGTTCGCGGGTCTGGGGCATCGGGCCGTCGGTAGCAGCTACCACGAGGATAGCGCCGTCCATCTGAGCAGCACCGGTTACCATGTTCTTCACATAGTCAGCGTGACCAGGGCAGTCAACGTGAGCGTAGTGACGGTTGGCGGTAGCGTACTCTACGTGAGCGGTGTTGATGGTGATACCGCGCTCTTTTTCCTCAGGAGCGTTGTCGATCGAGGAGAAGTCACGCTTAGCAGCCAGACCTTTGTTTGCCAACACGGTAGTGATGGCGGCGGTCAGGGTCGTTTTGCCGTGGTCCACGTGACCGATCGTGCCGATGTTTACGTGCGGCTTGGACCGGTCAAAACTTTCTTTAGCCATTGTAAGGAGATTGGGAAGAAATTTTGAGGAAAAAGAGGATGCGAAACGCGCTGCGTGTATACTGCAAGAAAGCGAAACGCAGACTTCTCCCTAGGAAAAACTGCACGTCGCTTGCTGCAGGCCATACGGCGGCAGGCGCGCTGCCCCGTTGGTATCACTCTTGAGCCGTTGCGGGGATTTGAACCCCGGACCTCTTCCTTACCAAGGAAGTGCTCTACCCCTGAGCTACAACGGCTGGTATTTTATGTCATTGCTCAGTTTAAGCAGATGAGCGGGAGACGAGGTTCGAACCCGCGACCTGCAGCTTGGAAGGCTGCCGCTCTACCAACTGAGCTACTCCCGCGTAAGGGCAATGGCATAAAAAAGGGTGTGGGGGGAGAAGGATTCGAACCTTCGAAGTCGTAAGACAACGGATTTACAGTCCGTCCCATTTGGCCGCTCTGGAATCCCCCCTTTTTTGCTTTGGTGCTGGCCGTTTGCCTACACCATCTCCCGTTCAAGAACCGGCGTGTGCAGCTCGATTGCTGAATGGAGACGCAAAATTAGATGCTTTCGGATGCAAGTCAAGCAGTCGGTCAAAAAAAGCGAATCATTTTTTTTGATGTCCAACTCCCATTTTGGATAAAGTGCGCTATTGCAGCAGGTTATAGATACCGATCAACCGCTCATCTTTTTCCTTGCTGCGTATGTCAGCCAGCGTAGTTTTTAGTGTGGGCATGTTTCCGGCAAGAGTGCTCAGCCCTTTATATGCTCCCAACCGAACTTCATACCTAGGGTTGGTGCGGGCCATTATTTCCATTTTCCGAACGGCCTTGTCGCGTTCTACAGCCGGAATCCGAAGCATGAAGCTGCCTAGGTCTTGCAGCATCTGGTACAACGTGGCAGCATCGGCATCATCCATCTGTGCTAGGTACCACTGGTAATGATCGAGGGTACCGTTCAGAGCGAAGTAGTTTGATAATGCTGCAACTATCACGGGGTTTTTCTCGCTCCGCAGTGCTTCGATGGATTGCTGAGCAGTTGCGGCCGGCGATTTAGCCAGTGCGCTAATAGCGGCACCCAACACTGCGTAGGAACTGTCTTTTAGCGACCTAGCGTACAAGGCACCAAAGTCTTCGTTCTGGAAGGAGGCCAGCGCTCCTATCCCCGTTGCACGTACCCGGCTGTCCTTATCCGTGGTAGCTACCCGCTCCAGCTCTTTCCGAATGGCGCCGCCCTCTGGCCCACGGTAGCGCCGCAGTGCCTCTGCCGCCGTTGCCCGAACGCCCCAAAAGGGGTCAGCCAAGGCATGCCGCATCATTCCGCTCACAGCTAAGTCGCCTACTTTAGGCCGGAGTGCCTCAATGGCTTGGGTTTTCGACAGGAAATTGCGCGCGTGGTAATATTGATACAGCAGCTCCTCCTGGCTTTTCTCTTCGGTCAGCTCAGCCAGCAGCACTTTGTCAGAATCAAAATGAACCAGGCTGGGGCGCTGATTTACGGCCAGCTGAAAGGTTTGCCTGGCTTTGCTGACAACGATTCGGTGGTCCGTCGGCTGGTTGTTAACCCAGGTAGTTACGGTAACCGGCAATCGGTACACCGGCTGATAAGTGGTATCCTGCTTTTGCACCACTTGCAGCGTCACCTTGCCGTCGGCATAAGTGTGCGATACATTGATGGTGGGATGGCCGCGTTGCATAAACCACTGATCGAAGAACCACATCAGGTCTTCGCCCGTCACGTCTTCAAACGCCATACGCAGCTCGGCCACCTCTACGGCTGAGAGCTTATTCGTAGTCAGGTATTTGTTGAGGGCTGCAAAAAAGGCCTCGTCGCCGATGTAGTTGCGCAACATGTGCAGCACCCTGCCACCCTTTTCGTAGGAGTGGCGGTCAAACATGTCTTCTTTGTCGGCGTAGCGGTAGCGAATCAGGGGCTCGCGCTTCGATTGGGCTTCCTCCAGGTACAAGTTGGCCTGACGATGACCTAGGAGGTCGGCCGCTTCTTTGCCGTACTTATACTCCGTCCAGAGGTATTCCGAGTAATCCGCGAAGGATTCGTTCAGCGGTAGATTCGACCACGACTCGGTGGTTACGTAATCGCCGAACCACTGGTGAAATAGTTCGTGGGCAATAACGCCTTCATCGTTGCCGTCGATAAGCTGCCGACGGGTTTTCTGCACGAAGTCGCCGTGCACCGTGGCCGTGGTGTTCTCCATTGCGCCCGAAACGTAATCGCGCACCACTACCTGGGCATATTTTTCCCAAGGGAAATCAACACCCAGCTTCTTCGAAAAGAACTCCATCATTTCGGGCGTCTTCCCGAAAATAGCCTTGGCGTGAGCGGCGTACTGCGGCTCCACGTAATAATCGACAGCTTTGCCTCGCCAGGTGTCGCTAACCACTGCATAATCGCCCACGGCCATCATGGCCAGGTAAGGGGCGTGCGGGATGCTCTGCTTCCAGGTATCGGTGCGGGTGCCGTCGTTGTTTTTCTTGGAGGCAATCAGCAGGCCGTTCGACAGCGTTTTGAATTGCTGCTCCACCGTCATGCTGATTTCCTGCGTCATGCGCTGGTTCGGCCGGTCGATAGTCGGAAACCAGCAGGAGCTGGCCTCCGTTTCGCCTTGCGTCCAGATCTGCTTCGGCTTGTTCTTCTCGGCACCTAGGGGATTGATGAAATACAATCCTTTGTCCGAAGAAATGGCGGCGCTACCCCCTGCCGCTAATTCGTTGGGCTTGGCAATGTATTGAATGCGAACCTGGTAAGGCTCGGTACGCGTGTAGGCTTTGTCGAGCGTAATGGCCAGCCGCTTTTTATCGTACTGGTAGTTCAGGCTTTTTTCCTTGCCGCCCGAAATCAGTTTTACGCTCTTGACTTCGAAGCCCTTAGCATCGAGCACGAGCTGCGTTTGGGGGTAAAAGTGCGGGCGTACCGTTACGGTAGCCACTCCCAGCAACCACTGCTTAGCCCAGTCGAAACGAACGTCAAGTTTGGTATCGACTAGGTCGTGCAACAGGGTGGCTGCTGGCTGAATGGGATTGATCGGTGGCAGCCAGTTGGGAACGATCAGGATGGACTGCGACGAGGATTGCGGCTGGCCGGGTGTTTCGGTAGACGCGGGCTTGTTCGCGGCGTTCTTCTTGGCCGTTCCGGGCTTACTGGTTTGCCCCAGTGCACTGAAGGGCAACGCAATAGCCAAAACAAGAGCACCGAGTGCCGGGTATTTCATTGCGCGGAATTTGGGGTAATCTGGGGGTTGAAGTTCCGAAATAATTTCAGATTACGCCTATCTTTAAGCCCTTTTCCGCTGCTTTCCACCCCACATTTTCACCCGCATGCTACAGGTCCGTACCGGCTCCCAACAGTCTTGGAATATCGATTTCAAACCAAACGAAATCAGCGTTGATGGCGAGCCGTTCGGCTGGGACTTGGTAAGCCTAGGTGCGGGCCGCTACCACTTGCTGTGGGAGGGGCGCTCCTACTCTGCCGAGCTCCTGGAAATGGATGCGGCGAGCAAGCAGGTTAGCTTGAAACTGAACGGGCAACGCTTTGACCTGCAAGTCAAAGACCGCTTCGATCTGTTGCTCGAAAAGCTAGGCATGAGCGAGGCTGCCAGCAACAAAATCAACGAGGTGAAAGCCCCCATGCCTGGCCTGATTGTCGACATCCGGGTGACGCCTGGCCAAGCCGTGCAAAAAGGCGACGCTTTGCTGGTACTGGAAGCCATGAAGATGGAAAACATCCTGAAGTCGCCCGGCGATGGGGTGGTAAGCGCCGTAAAAGTGAGCCTGCGCGACAACGTAACCAAAGGCCAGGTGCTGGTGCTGTTTGCCTAACCGGCTGCCCGCTATTACTACCTAGGCCCGTGTCGCTTAGCAAAAGTTAAACAACCTAATCTGAGAACGTTGAAGTACAACCGAATTCTGCTAAAGCTGAGCGGCGAGGCCCTCATGGGCCGGCAACAATACGGCATCGATGCCGAGCGCCTGATGCAGTACGCCGAGGAAATCCGGGCTGTGGCGCAGCTGGGCGTGCAAGTAGCTGTGGTTATCGGCGGCGGCAATATCTTCCGGGGCGTACAGGCCGAAGCTTTCGGCCTCGACCGGGTGCAGGGCGACTACATGGGTATGCTGGCCACGGTTATCAACTCCATGGCCCTGCAAAGTGCTCTGGAGAAGCTGGGCATCCCTACGCGCCTGCTTTCGGGCGTTACCATCCAGCGCGTGTGCGAGCCTTACATTCGGCGGCGGGCTTTGCGCCACCTCGAGAAAGGCCGCGTGGTAATTTTTGGCGCGGGCATCGGCTCGCCCTACTTCACCACCGATTCGGCTGCTTCGTTGCGGGCCATTGAGGTAGAAGCCGATGTGGTACTGAAAGGCACCCGCGTTGACGGCATTTACACCGCCGACCCCGAGAAAGACCCTTCGGCCACCCGCTATCCGCAGATTACCTTCGACGAGGTGATGGAGAAGAACCTGAACGTGATGGACATGACGGCCTTTACGCTCTGCAAGGAGAATAATTTGCCCATTATTGTGTTCGACATGAACAAAGGGGGCAATTTGCTCAAGCTGGCCCAAGGCGAAACCGTAGGCACGTTGGTTACGATGAACGGCAACCAAGCGGCCGGCGCTCAGCCCGGCACCAGCCTGGCTTCGGACCTGAAGCGCGCTTCGACGCAGCAAGCTGAACAAGCCTAGGTGCCGGCCACAACAAAGCCTTAAGCAGCTGCGGCACGCAGCTCTCAACTTTTAACATTTAATTTTTCAGAAGTGGACGAAGAAATTCAGCTGTACCTGAGCGACGCCGAGGAGTCGATGAGCAAAGCACTGCAGCACACCAGTACCGAGCTGTCGCGCATTCGGGCCGGTAAGGCCACCCCTACCATGCTCGATTCGTTGCGTGTGGACTACTACGGCACGCCTACCCCCGTGGCGCAGGTGGCCAACGTATCGGCCCCCGATGCCCGCTCGCTGGTAATCCGGCCGTGGGAGAAAAACATGCTGGGCGAGATTTCGAAAGCCATTAAGAACAGCGACCTGGGCCTGAACCCGGTGATGGACGCTGATTCGGTGCGCCTGAATTTGCCCCCCATGACCGAGGAGCGCCGCCGCGACCTAGTGAAGCAGGTGAAGAACGAAGCTGAAAACGGCAAAATCCGTATCCGCGGCATCCGCAAGGATGTAAACGACTCGTTGCGCAAGCTGCTGAAAGACGGCGCTGCGGAGGATTCGGTGAAGGACGCGGAAGCCAAAGTGCAGAAATACACCGACAGCTACATCGTAAAAATCGATGAGCTGATGAGCAAGAAGGAAGCCGAGATCATGACGATCTAAGCACTTCGTTGCTGCAAAAAACACGAAGGCCCGGTTGCTGTCGCAGCCGGGCCTTCGTGTTATTAGGAGTTGTTAATACTGGTTTACACTTATGCCCAGTGCCGGGCCTCCCGGATGCGTTGCAGCACGGCATCGGGCACCAGGTAACGAATCGATTTGCCTGCCCGCACGGTAGCGCGGATGAACGTAGCGGAAATATCGAGCAACGGGGCCGGTACCAGGCGCACGTTGGCAGGCAACTCGGCCGGTAAATCTGCTCCGGGCCGGGGGTACACGTAAATGTCGACCTCCGAGAGCAGCCGCTCGGCCGCTTTCCACCTAGGAAGGCCGGGCAGGTTGTCGCCACCCATCAAAAGCACAAACTGCGTGCCCGGATGGCGGGCACGCAGTTCGTCGAGAGTATCAATGGTGTAGCTTGGGCGGGGCATGCCGAACTCCACATCGGAGGCTTGCAGCTGCGGATTGCCGGCAATGGCGAGGTTTACCAAAGCCAAACGCTCCTGCTCGGGCAGTAGCTCCTCCCCTACTTTAAACGGGCTCTGCGGCGACACCACCAGCCAAACCGCATCGAGGTCGGTTTGGGTAGCCATGTAATTAGCCAGGATCAGGTGCCCGATATGGATGGGGTTGAACGACCCAAAAAGCAAGCCTACGCGCCGCGGAGTGCTCATCACACAATAGCCAGCTCAGCCGTAATGAAGTCGCGCACCAGCTTTTCGGCTTGCGCGGTGGCTTGGTCCAGGTCGTCGTTCACGATGACGGCATCAAACCGGTCTTCAAACGTCAGCTCGAAATTAGCTTTGTAGAGGCGGGCCGAAATGCTTGAAGCCGAATCGGTGGCGCGCGCTTTCAGGCGCTGCTCCAGCACCTCCAACGACGGGGGCTTTACGAAGATGCACAGCGCGCGGTCTTTGTAAAACTCCTTTACGCTTAAGCCTCCTTTTACATCGATATCGAGGATGGCGTGCTTGCCGCCGCCCCAGATGCGCTCGATTTCGGACTTCAGGGTTCCGTAGTAGGAGCCTTCGTAGACTTCCTCCCACTCCACGAACTCATCGTGGCGGATTTTCTCCTGAAACTCCTGAACCGTAATGAAGTAGTAGTCCTTGCCGTTCTGCTCGGTGCGGCCGCGCCGGTCGCGCGTGCACGCCGAGATGGAAAAGCTCAGCTCCGGAATTCGCTCCATGAGCCGATGGACGATGGTGGTTTTACCAGCGCCTGACGGCGCCGAAAAGGCGATAATCTTCCCCTGCATGGGGCAAAATTAGACCTTTTCGGACTGCACTCGCGCTAGAATGTTTGCAGAAAGACCAGCGGGCACTCCTTTGCGGCCTACGTACTGGTTCAGGAAGTCGACGAAAACACGCTGCTTGTCAATGCTATCGAAGCACGGCGAGCAATCTTCTGCATGGTTAACGAAGTATTCCTCGTCTTCCACGTTGGGCTCCTGGCCCACGATGATTTGATCGAGAATAGTATTCACACGCTCACAGTCGGCGCCGGTGGCAGTAGCGGCAGCAGCGCCTAGTTGGTTGGGTGTAGACTTCGTGGCCATAACAGAGGAGTAATGTGGTGGAGGAGAGGGTTAAATGTACTTAGTCTTCATCTTCGTCGTACGCTTCGGCAACATCGACTTCGCCGGAATCGTTGCCGTAGCCCATTTTTTTTGCGTAGCGTTCGAGCTTGTCCTTGAGGAAATTACGGGCACGGTGCAAACGCGAGCGAACCGTTCCAATCGGAATGTCCAGCACTTTAGCCATCTCCTCGTAGGTAAAACCTTCCAGGTCGCAGAGAATGATAACGGTGCGAAAATCCACCGGCAGCGAATTCAAGGCACTGGCTACTTCGTCGCCGATCAGGTCGCGGGTGGCCTGCTGGCGCAAGTCGGGCGAGGTAGAACCCGTGTCGCCTTCGGCATCAACTTCCTCGGTGTTGTAGTAGCCCTCAATCTCGCTGTAGTCGACCTTGGCGGGTTGCTTACTCTTCTTCCGGAAGTCGTTGATGAACGAGTTTTTCAGGATGCGAAACAGCCACGCTTTGGCGTTGGTTCCCGGCTCAAAGTACTCGAAGAAGCGGTAGGCCTTCAGATAAGTCTCCTGCACGAGGTCGTTGGCATCGTCCTCGTCGAGGGTGAGACGGTAGGCAAAGTTGTACAGCGAATCCAGCACGGGCAGTAGCTCGGCCTGGAATCGGCGGTCTTTCTCCTCCTTGCTCAGTTTGGGTACCCGTTCGGGAGTGTCGCTCATAAAAGGGAGTATTCGGGCAAGCGCACGGCGGTAGTGCCGCGGATAAATGTAACGAAAGGAAGGGCTCAGAGGGTTGCGTCAGGGTGTTGGGCCCGGCGCTCCGCCGCCACTACCAGAAAGCCGTAGAGGAAGACGAACAAATTGAACCCGATTTGCAGCTCCAGCAGCGAATCGGCCAGGGCCGCCGCGCCAAAAGTCAGCAGGAAATACCTCACGTACGGATTGCGGCGCAAAGAGGGTTGCACCAGCGGCGTAATAAGCACCCACAGCCACACGGCCAAGCCAACTACGCCCCCACCTACCAGGTAGTGCAAGTATTGGTTGTGCACCATCACGCGGTTTTCGGGCGCGAGGCCGTAGGTGCGCACGGCAAATTGCTCCATCAGGGCGTGGCGCACATCGGCCGGGGCCACGCCAAGCCACGGGTGCCGGGCCACAATGTCGAGGGCATTGTGCCAGGCAGCCAGCCGCCGCGACAGCGAAAAGTGGTTGATGTCGTGCCCCAGCTGGTACTGCTCCAGATCGTAGAGGGTGCTGGCTACACGCTCCTGCACCGATGCCAGGCCGTAATAGGCCCCCAGGGCCAGCGCGGCACCTAGGGCCACCATGCCCAATGCCAGCAGGGGCCGGCGCCGCAACAACAGTAGCACCACAGCCACAAGGGCCAGGTAAAAAGCCATCAGGCCGGTACGATAGGCGAGTATGTGCAGGCTGCTTACGGCTGTGGCTCCGGCGGCCAGCAGCAACCACCTAGGGCCTTTGCGCAGCTCGGGCAAGCGGCTCAGCGGTACCGCCAGGAAAGCAGCCAGCGCCAGCAGAATACCGAAGTGGATGTGGAAGATGCCCGAAACGGAAGGCACATTCTGCCCTACCCGGATCAGGTCTTGCGCCGCTTGCTGATTGAGCAGGTAGCGCCCGACGGTGGCAGCTCCTAGCAGGGCCGTGGTCAGCACAAAAAACACGCCGATGCCCACGCGCTGCCGCCGGCTTAGTGGCACTGCCAGGCAAAAGGCCAGCGGTACGCCAATAAGCGGCAGCTGGCGGTACACTTCGTGGCGCCATACCGGCCAATCCTGCGTGTACCACCACGAAAGCGGCATCAATGCATACAAAACGGCCAAGCGCAAGGCAGCGCGGTTGCGCAGCCACCTAGGTACTTCGCGGCGAATGTTGGGGTTGAGGCCAGCAGCCACCACGGCCGCCACGGGTGCCAAGGCCACAAAGGCCCGCGCCGTAAACAGCAAGCCCACAACGCCGCCCACGCAGGCAACCAGCAGCAGATACTGCGACAGGTAGCCGTTGCGGTACCAACGGGCAAGCACAGAGGCAATGGATGGTGAGCGCAGCTCCGAAAACAACATCAGCCCAAAGCTACTGCGCGGCGAGCGGCTGCCAAGCCTCAATACGTGCTGCCACCGCTGCGGGCGCTATGGTTCTGATACAACTGCACACCGAGGCATCGTGCCGGCAGGTATTGCAATCGGGTTTATCGAGCACGAGGTATTCGGCCCGCGGGCCGAGCGGTGCCCAACGGCCGGGGTGCATGGGGCGCATCGGCACAAACAACCCTAGGGCATGCCTCCCAAGCGCAGCAGCCAGGTGCACTGGCCCGGTACTGGCTGCCACCAAACCATCGGCCCAAGCAATGAACCCGATAAGCTGACCTAGGGAAAGCCGGCCAGTAAGGTTGATGCAATAGGCAGCGTGCTCCTGCAGCCAGGACTGCAGCTGCTGGCCCTCGGCAGCGGTGCCGGTAATAAATACCCGATGGCCCTGGGCATGCAGCAAGCGCGCGAGCTGGCCGTAGAATTCGAGCGGCCAATCGCGGCCGCTGCCGCGCGAGCCGGGGTGCAGCACCACGTTGCGTTGCTGGCTGCTGCCGCGCTCGAGTAGGGCGGCAATGTCGGCTGGCACTGGCTCATCGGGCCTTAGCTTACCTAGGGGCTGCAGGTCGGCTAACTCAGGCGTGTGGTTCAGCCCAAGCGGGCGCAGCAGCTGGCAGTTGAGCTGCGCCTCGTGCAGCGGCGAGTGTCGGCGGCTGAGTGCCACCAACCGGTTGCACGTAAGCCAATGAAACCAGCGGCTACGCGTGCCGATGCGGTGGCTGATGCCGGCCTTACGCGCCAAGGAAGCCAGGCGACGGTTCGGAAACACGTGTACTATGGCATCGGCCTGCACTTGTTGCAACGCGGCAACCTGCTCGGCTTCGGGTAATTGGCGCAGCTCGTCGTCGTTCAAAAACGCATCAACCGCCGGGCAGGCAGCGGCTACCGCCTGCGTGTAGCTGCGGCCTAACAGAACCACGCGGCAGCCGGGGTATTGCTGCTTCAGCCAGCCACACAAGGGCAGTGTCAGCACCACGTCGCCAATGGCATCGGTGCGGCTGATGATAAACGTTTTCATGGGCGGGCAGCAGCTTGCTGATTGATAACGCGCAGCTTGGCATACTTCACGAACACGCTGCAAGCCGAGAGGTACGCGATGCTCAGGCCCGCAAAGCCATCGAGCATACCTAGGCGCAAAAAGTACATGTGCACAAACTTCCAGGCGGGCTTCAGCCACAGCTGCCACGTGGCCGTGCGCTTGCCCTTGGCCGCCAACTCCTGGGCCCCAATGGTGCTGAAGCGGTTGAACTGCGCCAGGTGCTGCTCGATGGAGCCGTAGGAGTAATGCAGTAAATCGTGGCGCAAGGCGTGCACCGACTGGCCGGCCGCTACTTCGTACCGCTCGTGCAGCAGGTGGCCCTGCCAGCTCCCTAGGCGCCGGTCGTAGAGGCGCAGCTTGCGGTCGGGGTACCAACCGCCGTAGCGCACCCAGTGGCCGCAGTAGTTGGTAAGGCGTGGCAAGGTGTAGCCGGCCGCCTGCCAGTTTGCTTTGATCTGCTGGATTTCTGCTCGTAGCTCGTCGGTCAGCACTTCGTCGGCGTCGAGCTGCAGCACGTGGTCGTAGCGGGCCTGCGCGGTGGCGAAGTTCTTTTGCTGCACGTAGCCCGCAAAGGGATGATGCACCACGCAGGCACCGTGCTCCTGGCAGATAGCCACGGTGCGGTCCGTCGAGCCCGAGTCGACCACCACTACGTCGTCGGCCACATCACCTAGGGCCGCCAGGCAACGGCCGATGTTGGCTTCTTCATTGAACGTGATGATGACGACGGAAAGCGGGACGGTGGGCATAGCGGCGGCAAATATCCGCAATTGCCTGCGGCAAATTGGCTTGGTGCGCTCCAGGCGGTAATTTAGCCCTGCCTTGGTGCGCCTCACTTCCAACTACCCAGGCTGCTACTCTTTTTGCATTCCTCTCTACCCTATCCGCTATGCCTACAGCGCTGCACCAGGAAGCCCCCAGCAAAGAATACCGCTACGCAAAAGGTTGGCGCATCTTCTCCTACATACTTGCAGCACCTATGATTGCAGCATTTCTGTGTTCTCCGGCGCTTATTTGGCTGGAGAATGACGAAGAGAAACTGCCGTTAGCGTTTGTGCTCGTTGTGTCGGCGGTGTGTCTGGGTTTGGCAGCTTTCTTTAGCTATTGCGTGTTCGAAGCTGCTCGTTGGCGTCTCATCGTTACCGAGGACAAGCTGATTAGCGTGGGCACGCTCAAAACCAAAGCGCTGGCGTTTGCCGATATCCGTGGCTTTCGTATCGAGCACAACCACTACGTTCTTGTGGTGCCGCGGCAGGCAGGTCAGCCCAAGATCAAGATTGGCACCTCTACCGAGTCGTTTGCCGAGTTGCTGCATTGGCTGGCGGAGCGGTTTCCCAACCTGGATATGCTGGAGCAACAAGAAGCCCTAGGTATTCTGCTCGACGATGCTGGCTTAGGCTCGAACGAGACAGAACGAGCAAACCAGCTGCTCTCAGCCAGAAAAGCGAGCGTGACGCTCAACATTTTAGGCTTCGTTTGCATGATCTGGCTCAGCTTCCGACCTGTTCCTTACCAATGGGCAATTGCAGTTGGCCTAGCAGTGCCTGTGCTTTGCCTGATTGCGCTGTGGGTATATCCCAAAACCCTAAGCATCCTCGAGAACAAAAACAGCGGCTGCCCGGTAGCATGGCCTGCACTGCTTCAGCCGTCGTTGGGTTTAATGGCGCGGTCTGCTTTCGATCATGCACTGCTCGACTATACTTCCGTGTGGCCGGCTTTTATTACGGTATCGGTGGGGTTGCTGCTGTTACTGATGATTGGTAACCGGCACTTTTTGTTGCGTGGCACTGCCCGCCTCACAACCGCAGTAAGCATCGTGCTGTTCGCAGCTCTTTACGGCTACAGCGCCACCACTGCCTACAATTTTGCCTTTGATACAGCACAGCCGACGACGTATGATGTGCAAGTGGTAAGCAAACACATAGGCGGCGGAAACAAACCGACCTACCACCTTACGCTCGAAGCCTGGGGACCTAGGGCCGAGTCGCACAACGTAACCGTATCAGCCGATTATTACGAGCAAGTGGAGCCCGGCCAACGTATCAGGATGATGCTGTGGCCGGGCAAACTGAACATACCCTGGTACACGATAGCCGAATAAAAAAAGCCCCGCCTGACGATTCAGGCGGGGCTTTTTGCTGATGTAAGCTGCTCTTAGTAGCGGTACAGGTCCGACTTGAACGGGCCTTCCACGGCTACGCCGATGTACTTGGCCTGCTTCTCGTTCAGCTCGTCGAGCTCCACGCCGATTTTGGCCAGGTGCAGACGGGCTACCATCTCGTCGAGGTGCTTGGGCAGAGTGTACACCTTGTTTTCGTAGCTGTCGTGGTTCTGCCACAGCTCCAGCTGCGCCAGCGTCTGATTCGTGAATGAGTTCGACATTACGAACGAGGGGTGGCCGGTGGCGCAGCCCAGGTTCACCAAGCGACCTTCGGCCAAAACGATTACCTCTTTGCCGTCGATGGTGTAGAGGTCAACCTGGGGCTTAATGGTGTCTTTCGTGTGGCCGTAGTTCTTGTTCAACCAGGCCATGTCAATTTCGTCGTCGAAGTGGCCGATGTTGCAGACGATGGCCTTGTCCTTCAAGGCCCGGAAGTGCTCCTCCGTTACGATGTCGCAGTTGCCGGTGGTGGTGATGACGATGTCGGCTTCCTTGATGGCGTTGCTCATCTTCTTCACCGCGAAGCCGTCCATGGCAGCCTGCAGGGCGCAAATCGGGTCGATTTCCGTCACGATTACGCGGGCACCAGCACCTTGCAGCGAGGCTGCAGTGCCTTTTCCAACGTCGCCGTAACCGGCTACCACAGCCACTTTGCCGGCCATCATGATGTCGGTAGCGCGGCGGATAGCATCCACGGCCGACTCTTTGCAGCCGTACTTGTTATCGAACTTCGACTTGGTAACCGAGTCGTTGATGTTGATAGCGGGCAGGGGCAGTTTGCCAGCCTTCATGCGCTCCACGAGGCGCAGCACGCCGGTGGTGGTTTCTTCCGAAATACCACGGATGCCGGGCACCAGCTCGGGGTAGCGGTCGAGTACCATGTTGGTGAGGTCGCCGCCGTCGTCGAGGATCATGTTCAGGGGCTGGCGCTCTTCGCCGAAGAACAGCGTTTGCTCGATGCACCAGTTGAACTCCTCTTCGTTCATGCCCTTCCAGGCGTACACAGGCGTACCGGCAGCAGCAATAGCGGCAGCGGCGTGGTCCTGCGTCGAGAAGATATTGCACGACGACCAGGTTACATCAGCACCTAGGGCCTGCAGCGTCTCGATGAGCACGGCCGTCTGGATCGTCATGTGCAGGCAGCCGGCGATGCGGGCGCCCTGCAGCGGCTTGCTGGCGCCGTACTGCGCGCGCAAGGCCATCAGACCCGGCATTTCGGCCTCGGCCAAACGGATTTCCTTGCGGCCCCATTCGGCCAGCGAAATGTCTTTTACCTTGTAGGGTAGGTAGGTCGTCTCAACCATAATATTGGAATTTTCGCAATCCAACCACAAAGGTAGCCAATTTGTTGGCCTTTTCCAGTAAACAACAGGCAGGCATCCAGAGCAGCTCAGCTGTAACAGGGCGGCAATAAAGCGTGTGTCAGCTGCGTTAATAATGCGTTGGTTCGTTGGCAGGTGGCACGTAGCGGTGCGGGGCAGCCAGGCCCGGCAGCTGCAATTACCCTAGGTAAACTTCGGAGTTGCCGAACGTATCGGGGCGGGCTGGTGTTGAGCGGATTATATCCGGAGATATGATTATTTCTGGGTAATTGCCACCTACCTTTGTACCATGCTCCTCTCCCTTTCGCTGGCTTTCGCACCTAAAAGCCGCTGTTTTGCTTTGTCGTTGCCGCTGGCATTGGGCCTGGCGGGTGTTGCACATGCGCAAGTGCCCAAAAAGCCGGTGCAGTACATCAAGCTAAGCCCCGAAGACCAGGACCGCGGGCTGAACGGCCGCCAGAAAAACTTCTGGTTTGCAACGGGCAACACCGAGGATTACCAGAACGCGGGCTTCTTTGGCCAGCGTCTGCGCCCCTACGTAGCGCACGATGCCGAAGCGTTGGCCAGCCTCAACCGCTACCGCCGCCAGAAGTGGATGCTGCTGGGCGAGCGGGCCGTGTTTGCAGGCGCGGTGGGCGTGTACGCCCAGCAGGTACTGAGCGGCGACGAGCAACAATATTTCAACAACACCCAAAAGGTAGCCATTGGCGTAGCCCTGGGCAGCCTGCTCAGCAACGCGCTAATTACCCACCGCACCAACGAGCATTTTATTCGGGCGGTAGAGGCACACAACGCCACCTTACCCACGGCGCGCCGTATGGGCTTTATGCAGGCCAAGCCCGATGTGCTGGGCGTGACGGCTCCGACGGGCCGCCCGCAGCTGCTCGTTGGCTGGACGCTGCGCTAACCCAGGCTCCTTTACCTTAGCGCCGTACAAGCGCATTTTCGATTGTGATGGATGTAACGCTGTCGGCAGCGGCTCGGCAGTACGTAGCCGAGCATCTGCACGATGACCCCGCTACGCTGGCTTTGCAGGCCCGGCGCTACCCCGATCTGCCCGTACGTGAGTTGGTGCAGCAGATTCAGGCCCGCCAGAAAGCCAAAGCCAAACTGCCCGCCTGGGCCGCCAACCCCGATTTGGTATTTCCGCCGGCGTTGTCGGTAGAGCAGGCTTCGTCGGCGCGAACGGCCGCATTTAAGGCCGAGCTGGTATCGGGCGCCCGCATTGCCGACCTTACCGGTGGCTTTGGGGTGGATGCCAGCCATTTTGCCCAGCACGTGGCCGAGGTGCACTACGTGGAGCGCAACGCGCAGCTGGCCGAAGTGGTGCGCCACAACCTGGGCACCCTAGGTATCGGCAACGTGCAGGTGCACACGGGCGACGCCGCCGCGTGGCTGCGCGAGCAGCCCGACGGCTATTTCGATTGGATTTACCTCGACCCGGCCCGCCGCGACACCGCCGACAAGAAGATCTTTCGGCTGGCCGACTGCGAGCCCGACGTGCTGCGCCTGCTGCCCTTGCTGCTGCGCAAGGCCGAGCGCGTGCTGCTGAAAACTTCGCCCATGCTCGATGTGGAGCAGGCCCTGCAGGAGCTGGGCCGCGTGCGCCGGCTGTGGGTAGTAGCCGTGGACAACGAGTGCAAAGAGGTGCTCTACGAGCTGGGCCAGGAAGCGGCCATCGACCCGGAGCGACTTACCGTGAACCTGCTGCGCGACGGGCGCGAGCAAACCTTCCGGACCAACCGCACCCGCGAAGCTAAGGCCACGCCGCGCTACGCCGAGCCCCAGACGTACATTTACGAGCCAAACGTGGCCGTGCTCAAGGCCGGCGGCTTCAAGAGCATCGGCACCAGCTACAACCTGCTGAAACTGCACCAGCACAGCCACCTCTACACCTCGCACACCCTACGCGAGGATTTCCCCGGCCGCGTATTCCAGTGCCGGGCCGTGTGCAAGTACGATAAGAAAGAGCTGCTGGCCCACCTCGAAGCCGACCAGCGCGCCCACGTAACCGTGCGTAACTTCCCCGACTCGGTGGCCGATTTCCGCTACCGCACGGGCATTCGGGAGGGCGGCACCACGTACCTGCTGGCCACCACCGATTTGCGCAACCGCCTCATCGTACTGGTTTGTGATAGGCTGAACCACACGAGCTAGGGTGAAGGAAGAAGGAGGAATGAGGAAGGACGAATTGGCAATCTGGTTCGTCCTTCCTCATTCCTCCTTCTTCCTTCATCTGAAACCTAGGCGCATCGTCCTTCTTCATTCTTCCTTCCTCCTTCTACTTGGCCGGGCTCGTCCATTTATTGCCCCTGATGCGGAAGCGCCACGGCAGCGCGGCATCGTCACCCGCGTAATCGATGCCGACGCGCGGGCTGGCTAGCACTTGCTCGTCGGGCACCGTCTCCCCTAGGTCTTCGAGCCAGATGAGGTTGCCCGTGAGGTCGGTGCCGTAGTGCCTGGTGCTGATGCCCAGGGCCTGCGTGAGCAAGCCAGGGCCGGCCGTGAGCTTGGGCGTAACGGCGGCGAGGCCGCGGCGCAGCTGCATTTCAGCCACGCCCTCAGTGGGTTCGAGGCCCCGAATCAGCACGGCATCGGCTTTGCCGGCTTCGTTGGTGATGATGTTGAACAAGGCGTAGCGGCCGTAAATCAGGTACACGTAGGCCACGCCGCCGGCCTCGTACATCACGCTGGTGCGCTTGGTAAACCGCCCTAGGTGCGAGTGGCAGGCCTGGTCGCCCACGTGGGCGTAGGCCTCGGTTTCGACGATGCGGCCGCCCGTGAGCACCCCATCGATGCAAGTGAACAGGTATTTGCCGAGCAGGTCGCGGGCCAGGGCCACCACATCGGGTTGGCGGTAGTAGTCGTGCAGGAGCTTCATGCGGGGCTATACGCGCAGCCCGGGCCGGGCGGCGGCCACCGGCACCTCGGCAATACCGCAGGGGTGCAAGAAAACCGCGTAATCAAGCAAATCCGAAACGCTGCGTATCTTTGCCGGTGCATGGGTGGCCAAACCCCGATTGGGGGGCGCGGCTGAAAAGGGAATGCCGTGAAATTCGGCGACTGTCCCCGCAACTGTGAGCTTCACCGTACCCGCGCCGAGCCTCTTCGCCACTGTTCCTACGACGGCCACTTAGGGCCCGAGGAATGGGAAGGCCGCCCGGCGCCGAAGCAAGTCAGGAGACCTGCCCGCGCAACTCTTAGTGTTCGGCGCCTGCGGAGGACGGGCGGAGAATGAATCGATTTCGGCCCCGCGTTGCCGCAACGGGCTCTTTTTCCTGATTCTGACTCGGCTTTGCGCGGGGCCTTACCGGCGGCGCGCAGGGTTCTGAACCGAATTTTTCGACCCCGAAAATTTTGGTTCGGATGTACGCTTTTACCCTTTTCCGGCGGCTGGGCGGCGGCTGGGCTACGGTGGCCTTGTGGCTCGGCGCCTCGGCTGCGGCGCAGGCGCAGCGGCCCGCCCCTGCTGCCCCGCCCGATACCGCCCGGCACGTGCTGCCCGCAGTGCAGGTGCAGGCCCAGCGCCCCACGCGCTACGCCGCCGGCAGCCGCTTTACCGTGCTCGATTCGGCCGCGCTGGTGCCGTTTAAGTCGGCCTCGGTGGCCGATGCCCTGTCGGCCCGCACGCCGCTGTACCTGCGCACCTACGGGCCGGGGCAGTTGGCTACTTTATCTATTCGGGGCACTTCGGGTCGGCATACCGCGGTGCTCTGGAACGGCTTCAGCGTAAACTTCCCGACCCTCGGCGAGGCCGATATGGCGCTGTTGCCGGTGGCCTCGGTGGGCCAGGTGAGCGTGCAGCACGGGCCCGCCGCCGCGCTGTACGGCACTGGTGCTATGGGCGGGGCCGTGGTGCTGGGCCCGGCCGCGCCCCGGCTGGGCCAGCAGGTAAGCGCCACCTTGGAGGCCGGCAGCTTCGGCTACGGCGCAGTTAGCTTCGAGGGCAGCCACCGCGACGCGCACGTGGCCGTGCAAACCAGCTTGCTGGTGCGCTCGGCCGAAAACAACTTCCCGTACACGGCCCTCGATTTCGGGGGGCCGGTGCGGCACCGGCAAGCCAGCGCGGCCTTGCAGCAGAGCAGCTTCACGCAGCAGCTGAATGTGCAGCTCAGCCCAACGTCGGAGCTGACGGCCTCGGCCTGGTTTACGCGCTCCGACCGCCAGATTCAGCCCGCCATCGGCTCGGCCGATGCGCACGCCCGGCAGCAAGACGAAAGCGGCCGCCTGGTACTGGGGTACCGCCGGCGCGGCGCCCGCAGCGAAACCGCCGTGCGCGCCGCCCGCTTCGCCGACAACATTCGCTACTACAACGACCAGGTGCAGCCCAGCAACTCGGCTACGGCGGTGTGGCAGGCCCAGGCCGAGCACACCCTGCAGTGGCGGCCCAACGCCAGCCTGCGCCTGGGGGCCGAGGCCCAGCACTTTGTGGCCGATGTGGATGGCTACCGGCGGCACATTACCGAGCAGCGCTACGCCGGCATCGCCCTGCTGCGCTACGACCCCACGGCCCGCCTGCGCCTTACCCTGAATGCCCGCCAGGCCGTGCTGCCCGGCCGGCGCGCCCCTTTGGCCCCTACCCTAGGTACCGAATACCAGTTGTGGCGTACGCAGCATCAGCAGCTGTGGCTGAAGGCCAATGCGGCCCGCAGCTACCGCGCCCCCACCCTGAACGAACGGTACTGGGGCGGCGTAGCGCGCCCCGATTTGCGGCCCGAAACCGGCGTGGGCTACGAAAGCGGCTTGCACTACGAAGGCCAGCTGGGCACCCGGCTGCCCGTGGCTGTGCAAGCCGACCTTACGGCCTACCACTTACTGGTTGATAACTGGGTAGAGTGGATTCCGGCGGGCGGCGTGCTGGCCCCGCGCAACGTGCGGCGGGTGCGGAGCCGCGGCATCGAGGCCAGCACGCAGGCCCAGCTGCGCCTGGGGGCTTACCGGCTGAGTGCTACGGCGGCCTACGCCTACACGCAAGCCCGCAAGGTGAGCGGCTACGCGGCCGACCTCGACCCCGTGGGCAACCAGCTACGCTACGTGCCGCTGCACTCGGCCGCGGTGGGTACGCAGCACGGGTGGCGCAACTGGCAGCTGGCCCTCAACGGCGTGTTTACGGGGTACCGCTACACCACGGCCTCGGCCGACGACTACCTGCCGGGCTATGCCTTGCTGCATGCCAGCGCCGGCCGCACCGTGCACCTAGGGCGCTACACCCTCACAGGCCTGGTGCAAGGCTACAACCTCACCAACCAAAGCTACCAGAACTACGCCGGCCGGGCCATGCCGGGCCGCTCGGGCATGGTAAGCCTGCGCCTGGGCTGGCACTAGGTACTTTCTGCCGAAATCCTTCTTCTCATTCATTACCCTTACTCTGCTATTATGCAACTTCTGATGCGCCGCCCGTGGCTACCCGCCCTGGCCGTAACGGCCCTTGTGCTGGGGGCCTGCAACCCCTCCGAAAAAGAAGACGAGCAACCCGCCCCGCAGGTAACCAAAGCGGTGTACGTGGCCAACCAAGGCAACTTTGGCACGCCCAGCGGCTCGGTTACGGCCTACGACAAGCCCAGTAAGCAAGCCGACAAAGACCCCTTCCGGCGCGCCAACGGCCGCGCCGCCGGCGACGTGGTGCAGTCCGTAACGGCTATCGGCGACAAGCTCTACATCGTGGCCAACAACAGCGGCAAGGTGGAGATTGTGAATGCGGCCGACTTCCGCTCGGTAGCGCAAATCAGCAACCTCTCGCAGCCGCGCTACGTGGTGGCCGGCCCCGCCAACAAGGCCTACCTCACCGAGTGGCAAGGCAGCTACCCCAACTACACCGCCGGGCGCGTGTCGGTTATCGACCTGACGACCAACCAGGTAACCAAAACCATTACCGTAGGCCGCAACCCCGAGCAGCCACTGCTGGCCAACGGCAAGCTGTACGTGCCCAACTCCGATGAGAACACCGTAACCGTCATCAACACCGCTACCGACGCCGCCGAGGCCACCCTTGTTTTTTCCGATGGCCCCCAGAACCTGGTGAAGGATGTAGACGGCAACCTTTGGGTGCTGTGCGGTGGCATTACCCGCTACGGCGGCGCGCCCAACTACCCGGTGCTTTCCAAAACGCCGGCCGCGCTGCACCGCTTTGCACCCGCTACGCCGGCCTTGCACCGTAGCTTCACCTTCGCCTCGAGCGGCGCCGCCGACCTGAGCACCTCGCCCAACGGCGCGCAGCTGTACTACCGCTACGGCGGCGCCGTGTACCGCCTGCCCAGCACGGCCACGGCCCTGCCCACGGCACCGTTTGTCCGCCGCAGCTTTATGGCCATCAACGTCGATCCGACCGACGGCGAGCTGTACGGCACGGTGGGCTCGTACACGGCCGATGGCCGGGCCATCCGCTACAACAGCTCCGGCACGGCCATCGACTCGTTTAGCGTAGGCCTGATTCCGGGCGACATTTCGTTCCGCTAAGCCTCGCGGCACATCCGCCTGCACGCAACAAGGCCCCGCTCCCTAGGTGGTAGCGGGGCCTTGTTGTGCTTGGCAGCAAGGGCGGCGGGTTAGTCGGCGCGGCCGTCGTTGTTGCGGTCTTTGGCTTGGCGGGCCTGCTGGTATTGCCGCTCGCGCAGGCTGGTGGCGGTGTCGCGTTGCAGGCGGGCGCTATCCACGCCACCCGAGGGGTGGCCGGCGCCGGGGTCGAGGGCTTCTTTTTCGTGGCCGCGCTCCACGTTCGTGTCGCCCGATTCGGTGCCGGTGCTGCAGGCTGCAAGGCCTGCGGCCAGCAGCAGCGCCGCGCCCAGGTACCGGAAGGGGCGCAGCAGGTTGGAGGAGGTGTTCATGGCAGTGAGGGAGTAGATAAATAGTGTCGGGGCAATATACGCAACCGCTAAGCCCAGCGGTAACGCCATGCCAGCGGTAACGCCATGCTAGCACAAACGTCCTTTCGGTGGATTGGTTATGTAGCTGGTTTTGCAGTCCTTGGCTACCTACGCCGCCTGGTTGCTGGGCCCTAGGTGCGCGCGGCTGCCAGCTAATATCTTTGCGTCATGGCTGCTCCCCGTCGTCGTTCGTCGCCTGCTGCGTTTGCGTACCGCCCCTTGCTCCGGCGGGCTGGCTTGCTGCTGGGCATTAGTGTGGTACTATCGTTTGCCCTGGTTGCGTATTTGTTTGGGCTCGACAGCAGTTTCTTCGGCCGCTTGGCCGGGGCCACCTTCGTGTGGTTCATTCTGCTGAGTGTCACTTTTTTGGCGGTGGTACCGTTTGTGAACTGGGCCGCCGACAACTGGTTTGGCCGCACCTGGGCCGAGGCGCCCACGCCGCAACCCAAGCGCCATAGCCGCCCGGCGGCCCCTAGGTCGGCCGAGCCCGCCGCAGCCCGCCCGCCCCGCAACAACCCCACCGCGTGAGTACCGAACTACACATCAAAAACATGGTTTGCCCGCGCTGCATCAGCACGGTGAAAGCGGTGTTGGAGCAAGCAGGCCTGCACCCGCTGGCGGTAACCCTGGGCCATGTGGTGCTCGACGACAATACCCCCGCCGACCACGCGCAACTGCAGCCGCTGCTGCAAGCCGAGGGTTTCGAGCTGCTCAAGAGCAAAGACGAGCAGGTGGTGGAGCAGGTGAAAACCGCCCTGGCCGAGTACCTGGAGCACCTGCGCACGGCCCGCGTGCCGCTTACCACCTCGGCTTTCCTGGCCGAGCGGTTCGAGGCCTCGTACGCGCACCTGAGCAAGCTGTTTTCGCGGGTAGTGGGCATTACGCTCGAGAAATACCTCATCCGCCTGAAAATTGAGCGCGTGAAGGAGCTCCTCAGCTACGGCGAGAAAACCCTGGCCGAAATAGCCGACGAGCTGCGCTACAGCAGCTCGCAGCACCTGAGCACGCAGTTCCGGCAGGTTACAGGCCAAACCGTAACGGAGTACAAAGCCAACCCCCAGCGCACTTCGCTCGATCGGATAGCGTAGCCTAACGCACTAATGGCCGCGCCGTACCTTTGCGGCACCTTTGCCGCCGTTTGGCGGTTGTTGCCCCGTGCCGACGAATTCTACGCCCCGCATCCTCCTCATTACGCCGCCGCTCACGCAGCTCAATACCCCCTACCCTGCCACGGCCTACATTACCGGCTTTCTGCGGGGTCAAGGCTTTCAGGTAGCGCAAGCCGACCTAGGCATTGAGCTGGTGCTGAAGCTGTTTTCGGCGGCGGGGCTGCGGCGCGTGTTCGATGCCGTGGAGCAGGGCGCGTTCGAGCTGAGCGACAACGCCCGCCGCATGCTGCGCCTGCGCCGGCGCTACGAAATGACCATCGAGCCGGTCATTCGCTTTCTGCAGAACAAAGACCTGACGCTGGCTTCGCGCATCTGCCACGGCCGCTACCTGCCCGAGGCCGCGCGCTTCGACCAGGTGGCCGACCTCGAAACCGCCTTTGGCACCATGGGCCTCACCGATCAGGCCCGGCACCTGGCCACGCTGTACCTCGAAGACCTCAACGACCTCATCAAGGAAACCGTGGGGCCGCAGTTTGGCCTGAGCCGCTACGCCGAGCACCTGGGGCTTACGGCTACTTCATTTGAGCCCCTGCACACGGCCCTGCAACAGGCCCCGAACCTGGTTGATGAAATGCTGCTGGAGTTGGGCACGGCGGTGCTGGAGCGCGAGCAGCCCGATGTAGTGGGCTTTACGGTGCCCTTTCCCGGCAACCTCTACGGCGCTTTGCGGCTGGCCAAGCACTTCAAGCAACTGCGGCCCGAAGTAAAAACCCTGATGGGCGGCGGCTACCCCAACACCGAGCTGCGCCAGATACAGGAGCCCCGGTTCTTCGACTACATCGATTACCTCACCCTCGACGACGGCGAAGGCCCGTGGCTGAAACTGTTGGAGTTTTTCAGGTGCCAGTTGCCGCTTGAGAGTTGTCAGTTGTCAGTTGCGAGTTGTCAGGAGAACGTTGCGTACCAAACCGCCGAAGCCGCCACCGTCGACAACCCCACTGGCAACGCGCAACTGACAACTGACAACTCACCCCTGGCAACCCAATTCCAGCGCACTTTCCACCGCAATGCCCTAGGTCAGGTGGAGTACCTCAACGGCTGCCAGGATGCCAACATCCCGCACACCGAGGTAGGCACCCCCGATTACGACGGCTTGCCCCTGACGGAGTACCTTTCGGTAATTGAGGTGCTGAACCCCATGCACCGCCTCTGGAGCGACGGCCGCTGGAACAAGCTGACGGTGGCGCACGGCTGCTACTGGAAGCGTTGCTCCTTCTGCGACGTAACGCTCGATTACATCAGCCGCTACGAAACCGCGCCGGCTACCTTGCTCGTCGACCGCATCGAGCAGATTGTGCGGCAAACCGGCCAAACCGGCTTTCACTTCGTGGATGAAGCCGCGCCGCCGCTGGCCCTGCGCGATTTGGCCATTGAGCTGCTGAAGCGCCGCGTGAGCATCACGTGGTGGGGCAACATCCGCTTCGAGAAAACCTTTTCGCCCGACCTCTGCCGCCTGCTCGCGGCCTCGGGCTGCATTGCCGTATCGGGTGGCCTGGAGGTTGCCTCCGACCGCCTATTGGCGCTCATGGAGAAAGGCGTGAGCATTGCCCAGGTAGCCCGCGTGACGGACGGCTTCACGCAAGCCGGCATTATGGTGCACGCCTACCTAATGTACGGCTTCCCCACCGAAACCGCCCAGGAAACCATTGACTCGCTGGAGGTGGTGCGGCAACTGCTGGCGGCGGGCGTGGTGCAATCGGGTTTCTGGCACCGCTTTGCCATGACGGCCCACTCGCCCGTGGGCAAAAACCCCGCGAAGTACCAGGTGCGGCAAATCGGCCCCGCGTTCGAGGGCTTTGCCTGGAACGACCTGTGGCACGACGACCCCACCGGCGCCGACCACGAGCAGTTTGGGCCGGGCCTCGCCAAGGCGCTGTACAACTACATGCACGGCGTAGCCCTCGACGAGCCGCTGCAGTTCTGGTTTGATTTCCGGGTGCCGCGTACCACGGTACCCCGCAACCTGATCGAGTCGGCCCTTACGGAGCCCGGCAAGCCTGATTCGGCCAAGCAAAACATGCGCGTGTTTTGGCTGGGCAACGCGCCGGAAATCCGCTTCGAAACGCGCCAGAAGAAAGGTCGCCAAATTGAGCAGGCCGTCCTGACTTTCTACGAACAAGCCGAGGATTTTGAGCTGAAGACCACGCCCGTAATCGGCCGGTGGCTGCACCAACTCCTAGGTGAGCTCAGTTTCGATTACGATACCAAGCGCCTGCTAAAGGAAGTAGCCGCTACCTACCCCGCCGCCGAGGCCGGCCTGAGCTTCGAGGCGTTTATGATTTCGCCGCAGTGGCTGCTGTTGCGCGAAAAGGGCTTGTTGCTGGTGTAGCTACCTAGGAAAGAATGCGGTAGCGCGGCTGTAGCGCGGACTTTGTAGTCCGCGTCCCCGGATAGTAACCTTAACCTTCAGGCCCTAGGTCAACGATTGATGATGCTATCTGGGGACGCGGACTACAAAGTCCGCGCTACAGCCGCGCTACTTGCTGATACGCGCCTGCAGCCACTCGAGCTGCTCTTCGAGGTAACCGGGCACGGGGCGGGGCCACTGCCACTGCTGGCCGGCTTCGCCTTCAGCCACGGTGGTGGCGGGCAGGATCAGCTCGTGGTTGGCGCCGGCGTACACGCGCACCAGCGAGCTGCCGCGCCGGCCGGCCGCCAAGCGCAGCCGCTCGGCACTGGCGCGGGCATCGAGGCGCTCATCGTGGGTGCCGTATTGCAGCAGTACCGGCACGCGCACATCCTGCCAGGCATCGCGCGGGTCGTAGTTCAGCGTGCGCCAGTAAAAGTTGGTCCGGATGGCGGCCGTATCGGGCAGCTGTTGGGGCAAGGTGGTAAAGCGCGCCCACGGTTGCTGCAAGGCATTGCTCAGCAGCTCGGTGGCTTTGGCGGTTTCGGTTTTGCTGGTGGGCCGGCGCACGTAGCGTTCCAGCGCCTCAAAGGTGCGCCACGCCTGCGCCTGCTCGGCTTTGGTGGCGCCTTGCTTTGCCAGGGCTTCTTCGTTTTGGTACTGCACCACATCGGCCAACGACATGCCCGGCGCCGATACGCCCACCACAAAAGCAGCGGGCCGGCTTGGTTGCCCGGCTACCAGGGCGGCAACCGTAGCGCCTTGGCTGATGCCCCACAAGCCTACGCGCGTCGAATCGATTTCGGGATTTTGCTTGAGCTTGCGCAGAGCAGCGGCGGCATCGGCAGCCAAATCCTGCAAACCATACTGCTGCGGCTGGTTTTTGGCTGCGCGGGCATCGCGCCGGTCGAACACCAACGTGGCAATGCCGTGGCGGGCCAGCCAGGTAGCGTAGGGGCTTAGCTCGTGCCGGTGCGGCGTGGTGCTGCCGTGTAACAGTACCACGGCGGGGTGTTGCAGCACGGTATCGTTGGGCACCAGCAAGGTACCTGCAGCGGGGCCAGCGGCCGTTTGCCAGCGCAGGGCTACTTCGCGGTACGGCTTGGCAGGTGCCTGGTCGCGCCGAATCAGCAGCACCTCGGCCTGCACCGAATCGGTTTTGAATGCGCCTTGCAGGAAGTTGCCCTCGTGCCGCAGGCTGAATTGTATGGCGCGGCCCTCGGGCTGGCGGTGCACAAATAGCAGCTGCGGGTGCTCGTAGCGCAATTGCTCGGCCGGAAAGCCCAGCAGTTGCCATTCCGGGAAGTACACCTCGGCCTGCAGCGCCTGCGTGGTGTCCTGCCGCACATCGAGCACCACGCGCAAGGGCGTACCGTTGGCGGTAAGGGTGCCCTCGTAGTGGCCGGTGGGGGGTGCCACCTCGGTTTGCTGATCCTTCGACGAACACCCACCTAGGGAAATCAGGGCCCAGCAGCCGGTAAGCATCAGCAGCGCCCGCAGGCGTTGGCAGAAAAGCATAAGCGCGCGTTCAGTGTTCCTGTATGCAGCTACTACCTCCTAGGTGCAGTAGCTGCTGCCAAATGTAGGCACCTGCTGCCAACGAAGCCCGGCCCGCGGTATTACAGCCCCTTGCGCAGAATCAGGTCGTGCTGCACGTCCTGGCCCAGCTTAAAGTCGATGCCGCCAATGTGTTTGAAGCCAAAACGGCGGTAGAACTCTATGGCGCGCTCGTTTTTCTCCCACACGCCCAGCACCACCGAGCGGCAGCCCCGCTCCCGCGCTTCCTCAATGCAGCGCCGCATCAGGGCTGCGCCCAGGCCGGTGCCAATCCAGTCTTCCAGCACGTACAGGCGCTGAATTTCGGCCCGGGTGCTTACGTCGGTGCCCGGCTCGGCACCTAGGGCCGACGGAATGATGAGCTTGGCGTACCCCACCACCTCCTGTTGCATCATCGCCAGAAAGAAGAAAGAATTGGGCGCCTGCAACTCGGCCAGCTGTTTATCGGGGCTGAAAGTTTGCTCGAGGTACTCGGCCATGTCCTCGGGCTTGTTTTGGGCAGCAAAGGCCTCGTGAAACGTACGACGGCCCAAAATGGCCAGCTGCGCAGCAGTGGCAGCATTGCGTTTGGCAGTAGTGATGCGGAGAGGTGACGACATAGCACGGCAAGTTAGGCAGCCCTGGCCGGTAGCAGCGCAAAACCGGCACCCATTAGTGGCATGGCAGCTCCAAATCGAAGCAAAATTCCCTAGGTGATGGCACCATCGCCGGGCTCATCCGATACGTGCCCATCGCGCCGCATGCGCCAGCCAAAGCGAATCAGCAACACCGCTACCACCAGCATCAGCACCGACATGATGAGGTACGTCGTGTTCACGCCTGCCCAGCCCGCCCCGTTCCACTCGCTGGCCACCACCCCAAACCGGAGCACTTGCGCAATTACCAGCAACCCGCCGGCTACAATCAACAACAAGCCGACGAGGCGGCGAGAACCAGGCTTTAAGCGCGAAGTAGGCATGCAGCAAAACAACTAGTTTGCTGCTTATACGCGCCACCTCGCAGTTGCGAATCTGATTTAACCCCGTATTTTTGTTTTACCATCATCAGCGGGAGTAGCTCAGTTGGTAGAGCATCAGCTTCCCAAGCTGAGGGTCGCGAGTTCGAGCCTCGTTTCCCGCTCACTTAGAATCAGCCACTTAGTAGCAATACTGAGTGGCTGATTTGCTTTTGGGTTATTAATTTATGCTTGTTGCTTATCCCGCAGCGGAGCAGCTGGCTACGTGGGTTACGAAGTAGGGCGCGGCGATAAATACCCGGGTTGAATCAGTTACAGCCAAGTGGCCACCCCGTAACCTTTGCACCACCTCCTGCGATTTAGAAAGCTCCATTCGACAGCTTCCTAAACCGTGCACCATGAACCAGCCTACCGATAACCGTTTGCCAGACGACGCTACCAGCCAGCCAGTTGCTAACCAAGGAGCCTCTTCCCTAGGTGCTCCGCAAAGCAGCTCAGGACAGGAGGCAAATGCTGCCGGGCAGCCATGGCTAGACAAAGCAGCTAACCTGCTGAAAAGTGGCAACGCCCAAGACCTAATTCGTCAGGCCACGAAGTCGTCCGTAGATACCTGGCGGCAGCTGACCACCCCGCAAAAACTACTTGCTGGTGGCGCCCTAGCCCTAGGTGGCTGGCTGCTGCTGCGCGGGGGCGGCAAGGCCAAAGCCGCCAAGCGCGTGCAGAAACGCAGCCGCAAGCAGGCCAAAGCCCTACACGAGTTGCTGTTGTTTGTGAACGACCGCGTGGATGGCTACCGCCGCGCCCACCACGAAAGCCGCGACGCCGAACTGCGCGGCTACTACCACGAGCTGGCGGGCAAAAGCCACGAGTTTGCCACACGCCTAAATACTTACCTGCGCGATAAAGCCGCCGAGTACGAGCACGGCACCACCCGCAAAGGCAAGCTGTACCGCGGCTGGATGCAGGCCAAAGCCGCCCTTACCGGCCACGGCGAAAAGGCCATTCTGGCCGACAACATTTACGGCGAAGAGTGGGCCCTGAAAGCCTACGAAAAAGCCCTGCGCGAGCCTGCGCTCCTAGGTGCCTTGGGTGCCGAAATTGAGCGGCAGTACGCCCACGCCCGCCAAACCCACGCCCGGCTGCAGCAGCTGCACGCCCAACACCCGGCGTAGCCACCGCGGCCGCGCGCTGCCCAAAGTGCCTCTCACCGCTCACCGCCAAACAGCCACCTAGCCCCCGGGCCGGGTGGCTGTTTGGCTACGTACCCAACCCGCGCGCCCTAGGTGGCCTGAGCCGGAGCCGGGCATGGGAGCTGGCAGCGAGGCCCCGGGAAGCAAATCAGCTTCAAAAAGTCCTATCACGTTGGCGTTTTCGTGCGGGTGGGGCCGTACTTTCAGGCTTTGATTGGGCTAAATGCCTGTTAGCTATCCTCGTTGCCTGCCGATGCAAAAACTATTACTCGCACTAGCCTTGCTGCTGGGCGCCTTGCCGGGCCTGGCCCAGTTTGGGCCCGCGTACCGCTTCGAAAAATTGATGGGCACGCCCATCGACGGGCCGTTCGACGTAGCCACCGACGGCCGCGGCTACGTGTACGTGCTTAACCGGGGCGACGTGGAAAAGCTCGACTCGACGGGGCGCCACCTGGCCACCATTGCGCTGCGCACCAGCACCGGCCAGGCGGTGTACGGCAGCTGCCTGGGCGCCGATGCCGCCGGCAACCTCTACGTGGGCTCGTACCGCTCCACGGGCACCATCATCCGGAAGTACGACCCGGCCGGGCAGCTGGTGCTGGAGTTTGGCGGGCCGGGCAGCGGCCCGGGGCAGTTCGAGCAAATCGAGTCGTTGTGCGTTGATGCCGTCGGCAACGTGTACGCCATCGACAGCTACACGCAGCGGGTGCAAAGCTTCGACCCGAACGGTCGCCTGCGCTTCGCATACAAAGCCGCCAACCTGCCCTACAACGGCGGCCTGACCGATGTAGACGTGGACGCCAGCGGCGCGCTGTACGTGCTGCGGCAGGATTTTGCCATCATCAAGCTGTCGGCCGCTACGGGCCAGCTGCTCAGCGAGTTTCCGCTGGGCGCGCCGAGCGGCAGCCCGTGGGTGAGCTACTACCGCACCAGCCACTTGCTGGTAACGGCCCGGGGCGAGCTGGTGGTAAGCGGCTCGCAGATGCAGGCCATGCGCTTCAGCGCCACGGGCCAGTACCTCACGGCGCTGGCCGGGCCCTACGATTTCACGAGCAGCACGCGCACGGCGCTGGCGCGCGGCCGGGGCGGCCGCATGTACGCCACCGTGTTTACCCACCAGGTGCTCTCCGACCACCTTTACCAGCTGGAGGCCGACGGCCGCGTGGTGCGGCGCTGGGGCAACCTCGCGCGCTACTCGCACGTGCGGCAAGACGAAAGCGGCAACGTGTACATCGTAGAGGAATTCGGGGGCAAAGTGCGCAAGTACAACGCCGCCGGCGAGCTGGTGCTGGAGTTCGGCAGCCAAGGCACCGGCGACGGGCAGTTCAGCCAATACATCGGCGGCTTTGCCGTAGATGCGCTCGGCAACATCTACGTGCTCGAAACCTCCGATTCGCAATCCAGGCTGCAGAAGTTCGACGCCCGGGGCCGCTTTGTCTCCAAAATCACTTCGTTTGGGCCGGGCGGGGGCTATGTACGCTTTTCGGGCCTGGCCGTCGACGCTGCCGGTAACCTGTACATTGCCGACTACTACGGCGGCACGGTGCGCAAGCTCAGCGCCCAGGGCCTGCCCCTGGGCACCATTGCCACGCGGGGCACCGGCAACGGGCAGGTGCTGGCGCCCAAGGCGGTAGCGGTTGATTTGCGCGGCAACGTGTACGTAGCCGACTACGACGGCCGCCGGGTGCAGAAGTTCGACCCCGCGGGGCGGTTGCTGAAGCAGTACGGTCCCTCGTACCCCTGGCCCGGCAACCCCACCGTAACCGTGTGCGAGGCCGACCTCGACGTGGACGGCCGCGGCAACGTGTACCTCGTCAGCTCGGTGCACGGGGGCATTATTTATGCCGCCGACGGCAGCGCCGAGCGGCCCATGCCCGCGTACGGCAGCCGCGTATCGGTATCGCGCGACGGTAGCCGCCTGCTCTCCATGATCTACGCCAACGACGTGGTGCGCTTTTACGCGGCGGGCCAGCGCCCGCCGCACAACCTGCTCTCGGGCCAATTGTACTACGACGCCAACAACAATTGCGTGTTCGACGCCGGCGAGGAGCCCTTGCCGGGCATTGCCGTGGTGGCCGAGCCCGGCGACTACTACGGCCTCACCGACGAAAGCGGCCACTATTTTATGGCCGTGGATACGGGCCGCTACACCGTGCGCCCGCTGCTGCCCGTGGGCGAGGTGGGCCGCACCATTACGCCCCTGCCCTGCGCCCCGCAGACGCCCGTGGTGTTCCGCAGCTACGGCAACGCCACGAGCGGTATCAACTTTGCGCACCACGTGAGCACGGCGCCTTACTTGCGCGTGGAGGTAGCCTCCGACCGGCGCCGGCGCTGCTTCCGCAACACCACCACCGTAAGCTACGCCAACAGCGGCTTTGCCGCCGCGCCCAACGCGGCCGTAACGGTGGCGCTGCCGCCCGAGGTAGTGCTGGTACGGGCCAGCGCGCCCTACACCCGCGACGCAGCCGGCCGCTACGTGTTTGCCCTAGGTACGCTGCCCGCCAACGCGGGCGGCAGCATCGTTATCCAAGACTCGGTGGCTTGCAACAACCCCGAGGTGCGCGGCCGCACGGTGTGCACCCGCGCCTGGATTACGCCAGCCAACACCTACCCGGCCCCGCCCAATTGGGTTAAAGCCTCGGTAGCCATTACGGGGCAGGTGCAAGCCGGCAACACGGCGCGCTTTGTGCTGCGCAACGCCGGCCCGGGCGCTATGCCCGATAGCCTAAGCTTCCGGGTGTTTCAGAACGGGGCGCTGGCTTTGCAGCACCGCTACCGCCTAGGTGCCCGCGACTCGCTGGTGCTGCGGGTGCCGGCCAGCCGGCCGGTGGTGCGCCTGGAAGCCGATCAGCCCGCCGGGCACCCTACGCAGCGCGTGGCCAGCGCCACCGTGGAGCTGCGCGGCCTGAGCACCCCGGGCCAGCCCAACGAGGCCATGCACAGCCTGCCGCCCAACGACCCCGGCCCCGAGGTGGCCGAAAGCTGCCTGCCCATTCTCGACTCCTTCGACCCCAACGACAAGCTGGTATTCCCGACGGGGGTAACGGCCCAGCACTACACGCCCACCAACACGCCGCTGCGTTACCGCGTGCGCTTTCAGAACACCGGCACCGACGACGCTTACCGCGTGGAGGTGGTAGATACCCTAGGTGCCGACCTCGACCTGAGCACCCTGCGCGTAACCGGAGCCTCGCACCCTTACCGCTGGCGCCTGAGCGGCCACGGCCGGCCGGTGCTCACGTTTACGCTGGCCAACCTAAGCCTGCCGCCCGCCCAGCGCGACGAGCCCGGCAGCAACGGTTTTGTGGAGTTTGAGGTGCAGCCCCGCGCCGGCCTCGCCCCCAAAACCCTGGTGGAGAACTTCGCCGACATTTACTTCGACTACAACCCGCCGGTGCGCACCAACACCACCACCAACCGCATTTTTGACGTGCCGCTGGTGCCGGAGCCCGCGGTAGCGCTGGCCTACCCGGCCGTGGTGGCCGCGCCGGCGGTGCTGGCCGTGACGCCGGCGCAGGGCAAAGCCGGCACGGTGGTAACGCTGGCGGGCGAGCGTTTTGCCCCCACGCCGGCCGCCAACCAGGTGCACTTTGGCAGCACGCCCGCCGTGGTGCTGAGCGCCAGCGCCACCAGCCTTACGGTGCGCGTGCCGGCCGGCGCCCAAACGGCGCCCGTGGCCGTAACCACCCCCGATGGCCAGGGCCTCAGCGCCCAAAGCTTTGTGGTGTATCAGCCGCCCACCATTACGAGCGTGGCACCGCCCGAGGGCCAGCCCGGCGCGCTGGTAACCCTTGCGGGCGCGCACTTTGCCCCCCTTGCCGCCCTCGATACGGTGTGGTTTGGGGGCGTGCCAGCCATGGTGCAGCAGGCCTCGGCCACCGAGCTGCGGGTGGTGGTGCCCGCCGGCGCCCCGCACCAAAGCGTGGTACGCCTGGGCACGCTGGGTGGCACCGCCAGCAGCGCGCAGCCCTTTGCGGTATGGTACCCGCCCACCATTGACGCCGTGGGGCCAGGCAAGGGCAGAGCCGGCGACGTACTCACGCTTAGCGGCAGCAACTTTGCCCCGGCCGGCCGCACGCGGGTGTACGTGGGCGGGGCCGCGGCCAGCGTGCTGCAAGCCAGCCCCGCCAGCCTGCAGGTGCGCGTGCCTGGCGGGGCGCAATCGGGCCCGGTGCGGGTTGAAACGCCGGGTGGTACGGCCACTTCGGCGGCCAGCTTCGTATTTGTGCCGGCCCCGCTCATTACTGATGTGCAGCCCCGCCAGGGCACCGTGGGCGAGCGGGTTACGCTAACGGCCCGGCACCTGCGCGCCGATGCCCAACCCGACACTGTGTGGCTGGGCCAATTGGCGGCGCCGGTGGTAGCCAGCACGCCCGGTACGCTGGTAGTACAGGTGCCGCGAGGGGCCCGCACGGGGGCGTTTGTGGTGGGCGGCAGCGGCGGGCGCAGCAACGCCAGCCCCGCCTTCGAGGTGCGGGCCCTCAGCCCCGACGAAGCCATTGCCCTGTACCCCAACCCCACGCACGGCACCGCCACCCTCGACTGGCACCGCGCCGATTTCGACCTGGGCGAGCTGCGCGTGTACAACGCCGTGGGGGCGCTGGTGCTCAGCCGGCAACTCGGCCACGAAACCACGCCGGCGCTGGAGCTAAACCTGGCCGCCCAGCGCCCGGGCCTGTATCTGCTGGTGCTGCAAACAGCGCGCGGCCGCGTGCTCAAGCGCCTCACGCGTTACTAAGCTTCGGCTGCCTCCCCCAAACGCCAACGCCCTAGGTAAGCACCTAGGGCGTTGGCGTTTGGGGGCAAAATCAACCGGCGGTTACTTCGCTTTGCGGAAGGTGTAGCGCGTCAGGAAAATACCCTGACCGGTGGAGCCGGCGTTTTGCAGGGTTTGCGTGAGCGGCGTTACCTGAAACAGCTCCCAGCCATCGGCGGTGGCTTCGCTGAGGTAGCGCAGGATGGTTTCTTCGTTCGTGCGCACGTTGGCAATGTTGATGCCCGTGAGGCTAAACAGGTTTTCCATCTGGGCTTCTTTGGTGCCTTTGAACTCGGGCGTGAACAGCACCCGCGAACGGCCCAGCCCACCGGCCACGATGGACTCGATGGTGGTCATTTGCATGTACTGGTACCCGCCGGCGGGCTTGCTTTGGGCCACGGCGCGCTGCGGCAGCAAGGGCAGCATCAGCAAAAGCAGCAGGGGCAGCAGGAGGCGTAAGCGTAGGTTGCGCATGGTAATGGTGGCTGTGTGGTTGAGAGTGGTCAAAGCTACGGCGCCCCCGGCGCTTGCCCAAAGCCTGCGGGCCGGCCGCCACCTAGGGCGCCGCCGGGGATTAGCGCGGCTTGCGAAGCAGGTACACCAGGTTGCCATCGGGCCCGCCGGCCACCTGGCACACCTCCCAACCGGCGGCCGCGGCTTTGTTTACGGCCGCCGTCAGGGCGTCGCGCATCAGCTCCTCACGCTGCTTCATGGCATCCAGCATGCGCTGGTTGTTTTGCCGTTCTTCCTGCCGGGCCTGCTGGTGCGTCAGCCGGCGGGTGGTGCCGTCGGGTTCGGTAATGGTTATGCCTTCCGGGCTCGTTTCGGTGGTGGTGCCGGCGCCCGGGGTGGGGTTCAGCAGCTGCGCGTAGTACTTGGCCAGCAGCTCGGGCTCTTTGATGCGCAGGGTTTTCTCCCCGTTCAGCTCGGGCGAAAAAACCACCGCGGGCGTGTTCGGCATTGCTTTTTGGCCGCCGTAGTAAAAAATGTGCATGTACTGGTAGCGGGCCTGCGCACAGGCTGGCAAGGCCACCGTAAGGCCCGTAGCCAGCAGCACGGCCAGCAAACAACGAGTGATAAGGTGCATGGGGTACGTTGATAAGTGAATAACCGCCCGCAACATATCACGCCTCGGGCTTATTTGCTGCGGCGGCACCTAGCGCGGTTTGCGGAGCAGGTAAATAGCGCCGACCGTGTCGCCGTCCTCTTTGTCGGGCAGCACGCTCACCAGCTCCCACTGCTCAGCCGAAAGATTGTTTAGCAGGCGGCTCATGGCTTCCCAGCCCAGTTGCTTGCGGTCGATTATCTGAAAGCGTTGATCGAGGTAATCCGTTACCCGCATCCACTCCTTGCCCTGGTAAGCCGGCGAGAAGAAAAGGGAATTGCCGCGGTAGCGCACGTGCATAAACTGGTAGGCGGGCGCGGCAGCAGGTGCTTCGGCCGGGGCAGGCACTTGCGCCTCAGCCGAAAAAGCCGAAAACAGGCCGCCAAGCATCAACGGTAGCAGGAAACGCATAAGGGCAGTATGGGGGTGCGGCGCGGGCTGAGCCCGCCATTTGTATAGCACGCACAATATATATACCAAAACAAACGCCAGCCCGGTAGCTCCGGGCTGGCGTTTTAGGCAATGGCACCTAGGGCAGGTGCGGCTAGTCGCGCTTCGTCTTCAGCAGTTGGCGCAGCGAGGCCAGCTCGTCGCGGAACTTGGCAGCCTGCAAAAAGTCGAGCTCCTTGGCGGCGGCTTCCATTTGCTTTTCGGTTTGCTTGATGAGCTTCTCCAGGTCCACTTTGCTCATCATGGCTACCACGGGCTCGGCGGCAATGGCCAGGCCGCCGCCATCTTCGTCGGGGCCGGCGTAGGCTTGCGGCTCGGGCACACGGTAGTCCGAGAGCGAGGTTTGCTCCATAATGGCCTCGCGCGACTTGCGCACCGTTTTGGGCACAATGCCGTGCTCCAGGTTGTAGGCCATTTGGGTGGCGCGGCGGCGGTTGGTTTCGTCCATGGCGCGCTGCATCGAGCCGGTAATGCGGTCGGCGTACATAATCACCTTGCCGCGGTCGTTACGGGCGGCGCGGCCCATGGTCTGGATGAGGCTGCGCTGGTCGCGCAGGAAGCCTTCCTTGTCGGCATCGAGAATGGCCACTAACGACACCTCGGGCAAGTCGAGGCCCTCGCGCAGCAGGTTCACGCCGATGAGCACGTCGATTTCACCTAGGCGCAGCTGGCGCAGGATTTCCACGCGGTCGAGGGTTTTCACGTCGGAGTGCACGTAGCTAACCTTGATGTTCAGGCGCTCCATGTACTTGGTGAGTTCCTCGGCCATGCGTTTGGTGAGCGTGGTTACCAGCACCCGGTCGCCCTGCTTCACGCGGTTGTCTACCTCGTCGAGCAGGTCGTCGATTTGGTTGATGCTCGGGCGCACTTCAATTTCGGGGTCGAGCAGGCCGGTGGGCCGGATAATCTGCTCCACCACCACGCCGCCGGAGCGCTCCAGCTCGTAATCGGCCGGCGTGGCCGACACGAAAATGGCCTGCTGGTACATGCTCTCGAACTCGTTGAAGGTGAGCGGGCGGTTGTCCATGGCCGAGGGCAACCGGAAGCCGTACTCCACCAAGGCGGTTTTGCGGCTTCGGTCGCCGCCCCACATAGCCCGGATCTGGGGCATGGTTACGTGGCTTTCGTCGACGATGAGCAGGTAATCCTTCGGGAAGTAGTCGAGCAAACAGAACGGCCGGGCGCCGGGCGTGCGGCGGTCGAAGTAGCGCGAGTAGTTCTCGATGCCCGAGCAGTAGCCCAGCTCCCGAATCATTTCTAGGTCAAACTCGGTGCGCTCCACAATGCGCTTGGCTTCGGCATCGCGCCCCTCCTTCTCGAAGTAGGCGTGCTGCTGCACCATGTCGTGCTGAATTTCCTTGATGGCCTGGTGCAGGGTGTCCTTGCCCGTTACGAACAGGTTGGCCGGGAACAGCGCAATGTCCTTTTCCTCGCCCAGCTTTTTGCCGCTGGCCGGGTCGATGCGGTGAATGGCCTCGATTTCGTCGCCGAAAAAGTACACACGGTAGGCGTAGTCGAGGTAAGCCGGGAAGATGTCGACGGTATCGCCCTTCACGCGGAAGGTGCCGCGCGTAAACTCTTGCTCGGTGCGCGAGTACAAAATCTGCACAAACTGGTAGAGCAGGTTGTTGCGCGAGTGGCGCATGCCGGGCTTCAGAAACAACACGTTTTTGCCGAACTCCTCGGGGTTGCCGATGCCGTAGATGCACGACACCGAGGCCACCACAATCACGTCGCGGCGGCCGCTCAGCAGCGACGACGTGGCGTGCAGGCGCAGCTTCTCGATTTCCTGGTTGATGGCCAAGTCTTTCTCGATGAACACATCGGTGCTGGCGATGTAGGCCTCGGGCTGGTAGTAGTCGTAGTAGCTGATGTAGTACTCGACGGCGTTGTTCGGAAAGAACTGCTTGAACTCGCCGTAGAGCTGCGCAGCCAGCGTTTTGTTGTGGGCCAGAATAAGCGCCGGCCGGCCGGTTTGGGCAATTACGTTGGCCACGGTAAAGGTTTTGCCGGTGCCGGTGGCACCCAGCAACACCTGCGACGGCTCGCCCGACTCGACGCCGCTCACGAGCTGCGCAATGGCTTTGGGCTGGTCGCCGGTGGGCTTGAATTCGGAGGTCAGTTGATACTCCATGCGGAGGGGTTTCGGAGAGCGGGAAAGATAACCCTTCTTAACTGCAGCGCGCCTCTTGAGGTTTCCGAAGAGGCAAAAGAAAACCCCACAACCGGCAACCGGCTGCGGGGTTTTGCTTGGGTGAGTGAATGGTAGGGAACTAGGGTTGTAAAGCTACTTTGCCGCCGCCAAACTCCACGCTGGCCGACAAGCCAACCGCATAAGGCCGCGTACGCTCGCCCCACTGGCCGGCCGGGTTGCTGTTGAGGGTGCTCAGGCCGGCTTCGGCTTCCGGCCCCAGGAACACCTGCCAGTTGCCACCGGCGGGGGCGTAGCGCAGGCCGGCGCTGCCGCGGGCCGCGGTAAGCAACCGGCGGTAGGCGCCGTCGTTGCTGGCGGCCTGGTCGCCTACGGTGGTGCGGGTGCGCAGCAGCACGTTTACGGCCGCACCCACCGCCGCATACACCGATACGCCGGGCTTGCGGCCCTCGTAGCGCAGCTGCACGGGCACGCCGGCGGTGGTCATGCGGTAGCGGCCTTCTTGCTGCGTTTGGCTGGCCGGGCCGGTACCGGGGTAGTACGACTGGTACTGCCGCGGCGTCTCGCGCATGGTTTCACCCGAAATGCTGGTCAGCTCCACGCCGGTAAGCAGCGTCCAGCGCTTTTTACCCAGGCTGATGGCGCCGCCTAGGTGGCCGCGCTGGGCCAGGCCCGGCTGCAGCTTGGTGGGCGCGGGCGGCGGGGCCATAAAGTTGGTGGTGGGGTCGGCGGCGCGCAGGGCCAGGCCTTCGCCGGTGGGGCTACTTACGTTGGGTACGAAGCGCTCGGCCGCGTAGCCGCCGCGCCACCGCCAGCGGTTGGGGCGGCTGGTTTCTTTCTCGTTTTCCTCGCGGGCAGGGCGCGTGGCGGTTTGGGCTACGGCCTGCTGCAGCGGCGCGCTCAGCAAAGCGCGTTTCACTGAATCGGGGTTCAGCAGGTTGCCGGCAAAGCTGGCGGGGCGCAGTTGGGCGGCTACGGGCTGCACTTCGCTGGCTGCGTAGTGGCCGCCGTTGCCGCCAGCCGGTGCCTGGGCTTGGGCAATAGCCGTGCGGCTACCGGTAACCGGGTTGGCACCGCGCGGCCGGAACATGCCGGGCCGCTGCAGTCTGCCCGCTGCCGAGCCGCCAAAGGTTTGCTTAATGGCTGCCAACGCACGGCCTGCAGCACTGCGGCTGCCAGAGCCATCGGCCAGCAAGGCCGTGGCCCCGTGCGTTGCCGGGGCCGGCTGAGAGGCAATGCTACCGCCTGGGTTGCTGCCTGCTGCCGGAGTGTTGGCAGCCGTAGCGGCACCTAGGGCGCGGCGCGGGTTGCCGGCGCTGGCTTCGGCTGCCTGCCCGGCGGCGCCTAGGTGGTTATCGGGGCTGGCAACAGAGGCACTGGCCAGGCCTTGGCGGCCATCGGGCGTGAATACCGTGGCGGTGGCGTTGCTCGATGAGGTATTGAACTGAATGCCTTGCTGGGTAAACCAGCCGCCCAGGCCCAATGCGGCCAGCACGGCGGCCGCCGCGGCGGCGCGCCGGTAGCCCAGCAGGCGCTTGCGGTAGCCTTGGTTTTCGCGCACCAGCAAATCGTGGTCGAGCTGCTCCCACACGGCGGCGCGGGGCGTTAGCTCGGCCTCGGCAAACCGCTGGCGGAACAAGTCCTCCAGGCTGCCGGTCGGCTGTTGGTGGTCGTTATTATTGGAAACGGGTGTCATTGCAACGTTGGTCGAGACGTTCGAGCTTGGCTTTGAGAATAGCACGGGCGCGGGAGTACTGCGATTTGCTGGTACCCTCCGATATGCCGAGCATATCGCCAATTTCTTTGTGGCCGTAGCCTTCGATGGCAAACAGGTTGAACACCATGCGGTAGCGCGGGGCCAGTTCCTGAATCATCTTGAGTAATTCGTCGAAGGAATAGTTCGACAGGATGAGCTCCTCGTCGGCTATGGCTTCGGGGTATTCGCTTTCGGTTACGGCCAGCATGGGCGCGTTGCGGCGGTGCTGCCGCAGCGCAGCGTTAATCATGATGCGCCGCACCCAGAACTCGAGCGGACACTCGCGCCGGAAGTGGCGCAGGTTGCTGAACACGGTTACAAACCCCTCCTGCAGCACGTCTTCGGCCTCGAAGGTAGTTTGGGAGTAGCGGGCACACACGGCCAGCATGCGGCTGGCGTAGCGGGTGTACAGCTCCTTTTGGGCCACGCGGCTGCCGTCGAGGCAGGCATCGATGAGTTCGGCCTCGCTCCAGCGCCCCGAGGGCTGCAGCGGGCGGGCGGGCGCGGGCTTCACCTCGGGCTCAGCGGTTGCTGCTGGCGCCGAAACACTAGCCACCAGCCGCCCCAGGTTGGTGCCACCAAAGGCAGCGGCCAGGGCGCTCATGCGTAGTTCCGGGAGGGGCGGCCGGTTCCGCGGCTAACCGGAGCGGCGGCGGCGCCGCACTCCTGCATTTGTAACGTGTTCATCATACGCTGATGGTCCACCTAATGTCGAAAGCTACCGGCGGTGTGGGCCGGCAATGGTAAGAGTCGGGAGTATAGCGGGCGGTTGCATGGGCCGAAAATATTTTCGGCGAAAGCAGGGCTTGCACCCACAAACCCGTAGCTGGGCGTAACCATCGTGCTTGCATCCATGTAGATACACGACTTGCCGCCCCGCAACTGCCCGGGCAACCGCCCCACCGTTTCACCTAAATATAGGATCTGCATGAGAACCCTCGTTTTGTTTTACTCCACCTATGGCCACGTCTGGACGCTGGCCGAGGCTATTGCCCAAGGCGCCCGCGAAGTTGAAGGCAACCAGGTTGACGTGATGCGCGTGCCCGAAACGCTGCCGCAGGAATTGTTGGAGCAAATTGGCGCGGCCCAGGCGCAGCAGGCGTTTGCCCATATTCCGGTAGCCAAGGCCGAAGACCTGGTGAATTACGACGCCATCATCTTCGGCACGCCCACGCGCTACGGCAACGTGGCCAGCCAGATGCAGGCTTTCCTCGACGGTACGGGGGGCTTGTGGGCCAAAGGTGCGTTGGTTGGCAAAGTGGGCGGCGCTTTTGTGAGCACGGCCACCGCGCACGGCGGCCAGGAAACCACCATCCGCTCGTTGCACACCGAGCTGTTTCACCACGGCATGGTGCTGGTGGGCTTGCCCTACGCGTGGCAGGGCCAAACCCGCATCGATGAGGTAACCGGCGGCACGCCCTACGGCGCCAGCACCATTGCCGGCGGCCGCGGCGAGCGGATGCCCAGCGAAAACGAGCTGGAAGGTGCCCGCCACCAGGGCAAGTTCACGGCCGAAATTGCCAGCAAGCTCGCCCGCCCCTAACCTCACCCAGGGCCAACCACAAAACGAAAGCGGGCCGGATGCACTATGTAGCGCATCCGGCCCGCTTTCGTTTTGTGGTTGGCCCGGCTTTAGAGCAAGTTGTAGGCCCGGATGGTAGCCGCGAAAGAGTCGCGGTAGGTGTCGCCGATGGGCAGCAGGCGGCCGGCTACCTGTACTTTGCTGCGCTCCACGTGCTCGATGTGGTTGAGCGCCACGATGTACGACTTGTGAATGCGCGCGAACCGATCGGGCGGCAGCACCTCCTCTACCCTTTTGAAGGATTGCAGCGTGAGGATTTTGCTGCCCAGGGTGTAAATCATGAGATACTCCTTCATGCCCTCGATGTAGAGGATATCGTTGAAGGCGACGCGCTGCAGCCGGTGCTCGTTTTTCACGAACATGGCATCGGGCGCTACGGGTACCGGTGCGGCTTCGATTGGCGCCGGTGTTGGCGGGGCCGGCGCAGCCACAGCCGAAACCGAGGCCGGCACGTGCCGCACTTTGTTTACGGCCTGCACAAACCGCTCAAAGGCAATGGGTTTCAGCAGGTAATCGGCTGCGCTCAGCTCGTAGCTCTGCACGGCGTACTGATCGTAGGCCGTGGTGAAGATGACCCTAGGTGCGGGGCTGGGCAGCAGCTGCACCAGCTGCAGGCCGGTGATGCGCGGCATGTGGATGTCGACAAACACCACGTCGACGGGGTTGTCCTGCACAAAGGCCAGGCCCACCAGTGCGTCGTGAAACTGGCCTTTCAGCTCGAGGTACGGCACTTGGGCGCAGTACCCGGCCAGCAGGTCGAGGGCCAGGGGCTCGTCGTCGATGATGACGCAGGTAAGCTTGCGGCCGGGCGTAGCGTTGTCCATAGGCACTAAGATATTGGTATAGGCTTGCTGACCTAGGTGGCCGTTAGGCCGGCAGCAAGGTAAGCTCGACGCGGTGCTGCCCGGGTTGCTCGCTGATGTGCAGGTGGTGCCGCTCGGGGTAAAGCAGCTCGAGGCGGCGGCGCAGGTTTACGAGGCCTACGCCACCGGGCTGCTCCAGAGCCGGGCCGGGCGCGGCAGGCGCGGTGGCGTTTTGCACCGCAAAGTGCAACACACCCTGCGCATCGAGCCCCAACTCAATCACCACCGCGGGTCGGGCCGTGAGGTCGCCGTGCTTGAAGGCGTTTTCCACTAAGGGCTGCAGCAGCATGGGTGCAATGGGGTAAGCTACATCGGCGCTGATACCGGCGGTGCTGAACACGATGGCATCGGCGCCGTTGGCGGGCAGGCGCAGGCGCTGCAAATCCAGGAAACTACGCAGGTGGTTGAGCTCTTTGCTGAGCGGTACGGCATCGGCCGAGCTTTCGTAGAGCATGTAGCGCATGATTTCGGAGAGGCGCAGCACGGCCTCGGGCGCCCGGTCCGACTTTTGGCTGGCCAGCGAGTAGATGTTGTTGAGCGTGTTGAACAGGAAGTGCGGGTTCACCTGCATTTTCAGCAACGACAACTCCGTAAGCAATTGCTGGCGCTCCAGCTCGCGGCGGTTGCGCTGGGCCAGCAGGTAGTCGCCGGTAACCTTCAGGCCCGAGCTGAAGAAGATGGTCATCAGCCCGAATACTACGTACGAAATCAGCAGCGCAACCCAATACTGTCCTAGGTCGCGGGCTTCAGACAAGGTTTTCATCAGCCAGCCGGCGCCGAAACGTAGCGGCACGAAAAGCAGCAGCAAACCCAACACGCCCAACACGTAAGAACCTAGGCGGTTACGCGCTAAAGTGCGGGGTATCAGGGTTGCCCAGTTCAAGTAGAATATCAGGGAGGCTAACGCGTCGTAGAGCAAGGCGCGTAGCACGAGCATGTCTAACGGGGGTGGGTTTTTGTTGGTAAGCGCCGTGTAGCCGTGCATCACATCGGTAAGCACGAGCAGCAACACCCACAGCACGTGCACCCATGCCGGCACGCTTGCCAGGCCGGGCGCATTGGGCCACCATTGCAGCTTTGAGATAAAGCGCAGGCGGCCAGAGGAGCCTTGCGTAGTAGCCGATGCCGGCAGGGCCGCCGAAGTAGCAGAGTATTCCACGCTTGGAAGATAGGGCGGCCGCCCCGTTGCGCCTAGGTGTTTTCAACCAACGGGGCGTTTGGCACCCCCAACCACCTAGGGCCGGCCACCAACACTACTGGTGGTAAGCGGAACCTGGTTGCGGAGCCGGGCGCAGCGGTTGGAGGGTCGAAATCAGGCGTTTCGGCTGGCAATACGGGGCTTGGTCGAAAAAGCCAGCAAGCGCAAAATCGACCGCCTAGGTTTGGGACAGTTCTTCGCTCAACCACTCCTCCGTTGCCATGCCTGCAGCCGAACTACTCGCCGAAACCCGGCACCTCTCCTTTCGCTTTGGCCAGCGCCAGGTACTCCACGATGTAAACCTGCAGGTGCCGCAGGGCAGCATCTACGGCTTTCTGGGGCCGAACGGCGCCGGCAAAAGCACCACGCTGCGCATACTGCTGGGGCTGCTGCCCAGCCCGGCCGGCTCGGTGCAGCTGTTCGGCCACGACCTAGGCCGCCACCGCTTGCAGGTGCTTAGCCGCGTGGGTGCCCTCATCGAAATGCCCTCGCTCTACGACCACCTCTCGGGCCTGCAAAACCTGGAGGCCACCCGCCGCCTGCGCGGCCTTGCCAAAGGCCGCTCCGAGGAGGTGCTGGCAGTGGTAGGCCTGGCCGCCGATGGGCACCGGGCGGCGGGCGAGTACTCCCTGGGTATGCGCCAACGCCTGGGCCTGGCCCTGGCCCTGCTGCCCAACCCGGAGCTGCTCATCCTCGACGAGCCCACCAACGGCCTCGACCCCACGGGCATTATTGAGGTGCGCGAGTTGCTGCGCCGCTTGCAGCAGGAGCATGGCAAAACCATTCTGCTCTCCAGCCACCTCATCAGCGAGATTGAGCGCGTGGCTACCCACGTGGGCGTCATTCAGCAGGGCCGGTTGGTATTTCAGGGCAGCCTGGCGGCTTTGCAGCACCGGCAGCACGGCCACACGCAGCTCATCATCGAAACCGACGACGCGGCCACCTGCCGCAACCTGCTGCCCCTCGACCTAGGCGCCGCTACCGTGGTAGGCCCAGGCACCTTGGCCCTGCCCTACCACTCGCAGGAGCAAGCTGCCTACCTGGCCCAGCAGCTGGTAGCCGCCGGCCAACCGCTGTACGGCCTGCGCTGCCAGCAGCAAACCCTCGAGCAAACCTTTCTGCACCTCACCGAAACCACTACCGCCCAATGAGCCTCGCCTTGTCGCCTTCCGTTGCTGCTCCTTCGTTTGCCCAGCAGCTCGCCCGCAGCCTCTCGGCCGATGCGCTTAAGCTGCGCCGCACGGCTGCCCTGTGGCTGGCCCTGGGTAGCGGTGCGCTGCCGGTGCTGCTGTCGTTCTGCATCTACTACTTCAAAGGGCACGAAATTCTGAAGCCGGGCCAGCCACCGTGGGCCTCGTACGTGATGCAGAACTGGCAAACGGCTACCGGCCTGCTGCTGCCGCTGTTTGTGGTACTGCTCACCAGCCTGGTGCTACACATCGAAAACAAAGCCAATGCCTGGAAGCACCTGTACGCGCAGCCTGCCAGCCGCCTGGCCCTGTTTGCGAGCAAGTTGCTGCTGTTGCTGGGCCTGAACTTGCTGGCGCAGGTGCTGTATGCAGGGCTGCTGCTGCTCTCGGGTTACCTGCTGGGTGTGTTGCGGCCCGAGCTGCACTTTCAGGACTTTGCTGCGCCTGCTACCAAGGTTGGGCTGCTGCTGCTGCACACTTACCTGGCCACGCTTGGTATACTGGCCCTGCAGTACCTGGCCGCCCAGTGGTGGCGCTCGTTTGTGGCGCCGGTAGCCATTGGCATGGGCTGCGTAGTGGCCGCAATGGCGCTGCTCCGTTGGGAGCACATCGAGTGGGTGCCCTATGCCTCGCCGCTGTTGTCGTTGGGCAACCTGCGGGCGCCGCAGCATGACTTGCTGCAGCCGCTAAAACTGCCTTTCAACGAGCTTACCTCGCTGGGCTGCTTTGCCGGAACGCTGCTGATTGGCTACGTAGCGCTGGGTTTCCGGCACGAGCGCGTGAAGTAGCACTTGCAGGAATTTCAGAATAGATGCAACCTTTTCTATATAGCCCCGATCCTTGGACACCAAACGTCGAGCAGGCATCACATCATTAGGTGATTGATTCTCAAACTCGGCCGCCGGTTCTTTGTGCGCGCATCAGACCCGATATATAATAATACAAGCTACCTTGTTTTGCAAAGTACACCTTAGTACTTTTGCCGCCGCAAACCACACCCAACCCTGATTACGCCTGCTCAACCCAGCGGGCAACCTCCCCACCCACATTGCCTCGCTTAGGCTTGGCCAGCTACAGCTATGCCCTGTGGCTACCTTCTTCTCTCTTCAGCCGCCATCGTTCCGCACTATGAAAAACGCCGTACTGCTTTTGCTCGCCTCGTCGGGCCTGCTTACTGGCAACGCCCTTGCCCAAAACCCTGCTACCAGGCCTGCTGGTCCGCCGGCTGGTGCCCCCACGGGCGCGCCGGGTGGCGCCAGCCCTAAGTCGCCGCTGCTGGCGGCGCCGGCCCCGCGCGGCAACGGCCGCATCAGCGGCAA
Organism: Hymenobacter sp. YIM 151858-1; assembly: GCF_025979705.1. NCBI lineage: Bacteria > Pseudomonadati > Bacteroidota > Cytophagia > Cytophagales > Hymenobacteraceae > Hymenobacter > Hymenobacter latericius. The sequence goes on along the minus strand of NZ_CP110136.1, from coordinate 3,954,366 downwards.
GGTGGTTGATGCCGCTACCAAGCAGCCGGTAGAGTTTGCGACGGTAGCCCTGCTGCCGGCCCAAGGCGAGCAGCCGCTCGATGGCGCCGTGGCCGACGACAAAGGCAACTTCAGCATCAAGGGCCTGGCCGAAGGCTCGTACCGCTTGTCGGTAAGCTTTATCGGCTACGGCAGCCTGGTGCAACCCATTACCCTGGCCGATGGCAAGATGAACCTCGACCTAGGCGCCATTGCGCTGCAGTCGCAGGCAAAGCAGCTGAACGAGGTAACGGTAACCGGCGAACGGCCCGTGGTAGAAAGCAAGCCCGACCGCCTGGTTTACAACGCCACGCAAGACGCCACCAACCGCGGCGGCACCGCCGCCGACGTGCTGCGCAAGGCCCCAATGGTAAGCGTGGACCCCGACGGCAACCTGCAGCTGCGCGGCTCCGGCAACGTGCGCGTGCTCATCAACGGCAAACCCTCGGCCGTGGTGGCCGGCGACATAGCCCAGGCCCTGAAGCAATTGCCCGGCGACCAGATCAAGAACGTGGAGGTGATTACCAACCCCTCGGCCAAGTACGACTCCGAAGGCACGGCGGGCATCATCAACATTGTACTGAAGGAAAACAACCTGCAGGGCGTAAACGGCAACGTGGGCGTGGCTGTGGGCACCCGCAACTCCAACGCCAACCTAGGCCTGAATGCCCGCCGCGGCAAAGTGGGCCTTACGGCCGCGCTCAACGGCTTTGGCTTTTACGCGCCGGGTATTCAGGGCGTCGACCGGGTAGACCGCCAGGTAATTGCCGTGGAGCGCGACGCCAACGGCGTGGAGCGGCGCATCATCACGGAAGGCTTCCTGACGCAGCGCAACGACGGCTTTGGCGGCGGTGGCGGCGGCAACGGCCGCATCGGCCTCGACTGGGAGCCGGCGCCCAACCACGCTTTCAACGTTACCTGGAACGCCAACAGCTTCCGCAACCGCTTCGATGTGGATGTGCTGAGCCAGTACCGCGTGGCCGAAGGCGAGCCGCTGAGCCCGCGCAACAACTTCGAGCGCGACCTGGCGCAGCAGTTCCGCACGCAGAGCTACGACCTCACGGGCTCGTACACGCGCAGCTTCGGCCAGCAAAGCCGCCGCGAGTGGACGGTGCTGGCCCAACACTCGCGCAACCGCAACCGCCGCTTTTACACCCTCGATGAGTTTGCCCTGGGTGGCTCCGAGGCCGACGCGTACTACCGCGAGGAAAGCCCCAACCTGGCGCGCAACCTCGAAACCACCATCCAAACCGACTACGTGCACCCGCTGTCGGACAAGCAAACGGTGGAAATCGGCGGCAAAACCATCATGCGCAACGTGAGCAGCGACTTCCGCCTGAGCAACGGCTTCGGCAACGGCCCATTGCTGGAAGACGCCGCGCGCACCAACGTGTACGACTACAACCAGGACGTGCAGGCCGTGTACGCCACCTACGGCACGGCCCTAGGTAAGAAGTACAACGTGCGCCTCGGGGGCCGCCTGGAGCGCACCGAGCTGGGCGGCAACTTCCAGGGCGAGGCCGACCGCTTCAGCACCGATTACACCAACCTGCTGCCCAACGTGTCGCTCACGCGCAACCTCAAGCAGCAGGGCTCCACGGTGCGCCTCAGCTACTCGCGCCGCATTCAGCGCCCCAGCATCTTCTTCCTGAACCCCTACCGCAACCAGATCGACCCGTACAACGTGCAGTTTGGCAACCCCAAGCTAGATGCCGAATTCTCGGACAACTACGAGGTGAACTGGAACACCTTCGTGAAGGGCTCGGTCATCAACATCACGGCTTACTCGCGCATCACCAACAACGCCATCGAGGCCAAGCGCGAAACCACCACGGGTCTTGATCCGCAGGGCCGCGAAATCAGCATCGTCGAAACCACCTACGGCAACATTGCCCGCAACCAAACCTTCGGCCTGAACTTGTTTGGCTCGGTGAAGCCCTTGCCGAAGTGGGATATCAGCGGCAACGTGAGCGTGTACTACGTGTACCTGAAAAGCGGCGCGCTGAACACCTCGAACAGCGGCCTGGTGTACTCCACCAACATCAACTCGGGCTACAAATTCGACAAGGGCTACAGCCTGCAGTTCTTCGGCATGCTGAACTCGCCGCGCATCCAGCTGCAAGGCAAATCGTCGCCCTGGCAGATGTACTCGTTCGGTCTGCGTAAGAACATCCTGAAGGACAAGGGCGACCTGACGCTGAACGCCGACAACCCTTTCACGAAGTACGTGCGCCTGACCAACGACTTCCGCACGGCCTTCTCCGATCAAACCAACACCACCAAGGTGTATAACCGCGGCGTGCGCCTGGCCTTCAGCTACCGCTTTGGCAAGCTCGAGAACAAGCCGCAGCGCCCGAAACGCAGCATCCGCAACGACGACCAGAAAGCCGGCGACGGCGGCGGCGGCCAGGGCGGTAACTAATTAGCCTGCACAGCGGCGGCTCGGCCGCTCACGAAGTGACAACCAACAGGCTATTAGCAACGGGCCGGCTCTCGCAGGAGAGCCGGCCCGTTGTGTTGGTGCACGTCTGGGTGCTGCTGCCACCTAGGGCCCTACCGATTCCAGATGGCCCAGGCAGCCTCGGCTTGCAGGCACAGCATCTCGAAGCCGTTTTGCGCTTGGGCGCCCTGGGCCCGGCCGCGGCGCATAAACTCGGTTTCGGAGGGGTTGTACACCAGGTCGAAGAGGTAGTGCTGGGGCGTAAGGGCTTCGTACGGTATGGCCGGGCACTCCTCGATGCGGGGGTAAGTACCCAGGGGCGTGGTGTTGATGATGAGCGTGTGGGCGGCCATGAGCTCGGGCGTCAGCTCGGCGTAGGTAAGGCCGGCGGTAAGCCGGTCGCGCGACACGAGCCAGTAATGGATATCCAGCTCGCGCAGGGCTACCTCCACGGCTTTGGAGGCGCCGCCGGTACCCAGCACCAGGGCCGTGGCTTTGTCGCCGCGCAAGGGGTAAAAGCGCCGGAGCGAATCACGAAAGCCCACGTAATCGGTGTTGTGGCCAATCAGGCGGCGGTCGGCGTCGAACTGAATGACATTGACGGCCCCGATGCGCGCCGCCGACGAATCGAGGGCGTCGAGGTAGGGCAATATCTGCTCTTTGTATGGGATGGTAACGTTGAGGCCCTGCAGGTTGGGGTGGCCGGCTACCAGCGCCGGCAAATCGCGCACGTGCTCCAGCTCGAAGGCTTCGTAGGTGCATTCGCGCAGGCCTAGGTGCTGAAACTTCTGAAAGAAGTAGGTAGGCGAAAACGAGTGCACCAACGATTTGCCAATCAGGCCAAATTCACGAGCCATACAACAGCGGATTTTACCCCGAAAAAACAAAAAAAACCGCCCCGGCCAAAGTTAGCCGGGGCGGTTTTGCGCTTTGGAATGTGCAAATACTAGCGAGCTGGCGAGGCAAAGCGCTGTTTCAGAAACTCTATCACCACGGGCAGCACCGATACGGCGATGATCAACAGCGTGAACAGGCCGAAGTTTTTCTGGATAAACGGAATGCCGCCCAGGAAATACCCGGCCATGGTAAGCGACACCACCCAGATAACGCCGCCCACCAAATTGTACGACAAGAACTTGCCGTAGCTCATGGTGCCCACACCGGCGATAAACGGCGCGAACGTGCGCACGATGGGCACGAAGCGGGCAATGATGATGGTTTTGGCGCCGTGCTTTTCGTAGAACTGCTGGGTGCGCAGCAGGTGCTCCCGCTTCAGGAAACGGTAATCGCGCCGGAACACGCGCGGGCCGATGTAGTCGCCGATGTGGTAGTTGAGCGTATCGCCGAGTACGGCCGCCACAATGAGCAGCACAATGAGCAGCACCACGTTGAGGGGGCTGTTGGGCAGCGCCGCCAGCGAGCCGGCCGCAAACAGCAGCGAGTCGCCGGGCAGGAAAGGCAGCACCACCACGCCGGTTTCGACGAAGATGATCAGGAACAGAATGGCATAGGTCCAGACGTCGTACTGCTGAATCAGCTCGGCCAGGTGCTTATCGAGGTGCAGGACAATGTCGACGAAGTCCTTAAGTATTTCCATAAGAGCAGGGTTATCCTGCAAAGTAAACGCCTAGCGCGCAAAGGCCCACTGCCCCGGCCTGCTTGCCGGCCCTAGGTTGCGGCTACTTAAGGCTGCCCGATGGGGCCACGCGCCAAATGCGGTTGCCGGCATCGTCGGCTACCAGCAGGGCGCCATCGGGTGCCACGGCTACGCCTACGGGCCGCCCGTACACCTCGCGTGTTTGCTCGTTGGCAATAAAGCCCGTCAGAAAATCCTCGGGCTTACCGGTGGGCTTGCCGTTGCCAAAGGGCACATACACCACTTTGTAGCCCGAAAACGCGGAGCGGTTCCAGGAGCCATGCTGCCCGATAAAAGCACCGCCGCGGTAGCGCTGCGGAAAAGCCTCGGCATCGTAGAAGGCCAGGCCCAGCGAGGCGGTGTGCGGCCCTAGGTCAACCTCGGGTGCTATTGACTTTTGCACCAGATCGGGCCGCTCGCCTTTGCGGCGCGGGTCTTCCTTCTGGCCAAAATAGGCGTAGGGCCAGCCGTAAAAGCCGCCTTCGCGCACGCTGGTGAGGTAATCGGGCACCAGGTCGTCGCCGAGTTCGTCGCGCTCGTTCACGGCCGTCCAGAGTACTTGCGTGCTGGGGGCCCAATCCATGCCCACCGGGTTGCGCAAGCCCGAGGCAAACACGCGCTGGCCCGAGCCATCGGGGTTGATTTCGAGGATGAGGGCGCGGCCGCGGTCGTTTTCTTCGCCGTGCTCCATCACGTTCGAGGCCGACCCAATGGAGACGTAGATTTTGGAGCCATCGGCCGAGGCCAAGAGGTTGCGCGTCCAGTGGTTGTTGTAGCCGCCTACGGGCAGGTCAAGAATCTTCTCTCCTTTGCCCGTGGGTTTGGTTTGGCCCGGCTGGTACGGAAAGCGCAGCACGGCATCGGTATTGCCCACGTAGAAGTAGTTGCCCACGATGGTCATGCCGAACGGCTGGTTCAAACCCGTCAGGAACGTTTCGCGCAGTTCGGGCTTGCCGTCCTTGTTGGCATCGCGCAGCAGCGTAATGCGGTTGGCGCTGGTTTCGCGCATCGAGCGCGACTCTTTCAGGCCCTCCTTCTTCTCGCCCTTGGCCGTGGAGGTACGAGGTACCGTGTTCGACTCGGCCACGAAGATGTCGCCGTTGGCGGCCACGTAAATCCAGCGCGGGTTTTGCAGGTCGCGGGCGTATTCGCTTACGCTGAAGCCCGCTGGTGCAGCGGGCGTTTTGCCGGCCGGCCAGCCAATAACTTTGCTGAACTTCTGGCTCGAAGGCGTGGCGTAGGGCTCGGGCAGGTTGGCGCCCGAGGCAGGCTGCTGCGCGGCGGTGTCGGCGGCGGCGGTACTGGTGGCAGCGGTGGTTTCGGATTGTTGTTGCTGGGAGCAGCTGGCCATGGCGGCGCAGGCTACAACCATCAACAGGTGCGGCAACTGTTTCATGGTAGGCTCAGTGGTTTAACCTCCCGTATTACTGCCTTTTGGGTGCAGGGTTGCCTAGGTGCTGTGCCGCTGCTTGCGCTAGCGGGGTTGCGTGCCCAACAGAAAACGCGCCGGCGTGGCAAAGCGCTTTTTCCAGGAGCCCTCGTTGTGGGCAGCGCCTTCAAACTTCAGCGTTTGCCACCGTTGCGCATTGTAGCCTTTGGCACGCAGCAGGCTGTCGATGCGCAGCTGGTGCGCCTCGTAGCGGGCATCGAGCGTGGCGGTGCCGTAATCGAAATACAACCTAGGGCCACGCTTGCCGCGCGGGAGCTTACCAGCGAGGTAGCGCAGCATGGCGTTGGTGAAATCGGGCGTGTTGTCCTGCAGTCTCAGGGGCCAGTGGGTTGATACGCACGCTGCTCCGCCGAATACCTTCGGGTACTCCATGGCCGCGTACAGCGAAATCAGCCCGCCCATGCTCGAGCCGCCGACGAACGTGGCGCTGCGGCGCTTGTCGGTGCGGTAATGCCCGTCGATGTACGGCTTCAGCTCTTCCACCACAAAGCGCAGGTAAGCATCGGAAAGGGGCTGACCGGGCCGTTCGCGCGCTAGCTGCTCGCGGCGGGCCGCCGACATCAGCTGGTAAGGCTTAGCCGGAGCGTACTCAGCAAAGCGCAGATCGGTGTTCCAGATGCCCACCACAATTACATCGCGCACTTGCCCACCTAGGGCCGCGAGCGTGCTATCGACCTCCCACGCCACGCCGCCGTACGCCGTGGCCGGGTGGTAGAGGTTCTGGCCATCGTGCATGTAGAGCACGGCGTACTTGCGGCCGGGCTGTGGGTAGCCCTCGGGCAGCCACACATCCACGTTCCGAGGCTTCACGTGCTTCGATTTGAAATCGGCGAGGTGCTCTACCCGGCCGGGGTCGCGCGGGTTATAGGTCCGGAAAGCAGCCAGCAGCAGGCACATGGCCATCAACTGCAGGGCGCGGTAGTACCAATGGGTATGGCTAAGGGGCATAAGGCTGGGCGAAGTGTCTACCACCTAGGGCTGGTTCCTATTATTAACGATTTGCACACAGCAGTAGCTAGCGCGGAGCCAAGCGCGAGTAGATGACGGAATCGTGGAACTGCCCGTTGTGGTAGAAGTTCTCGCGGAAGTAGGCCTCCTGCACAAAGCCGTGCTTTTCGAGCAGCCGCCGCGAGGCCGCATTGTTGGGGTTTACGTTGGCCTCGAGGCTGTGCAGCCCTAGGTCTTCGAAGGCGTAGCGGCACACCTCGTCCAGGGCTTCGCCCATCAGCCCTTGGCCCCACAAATCGGGGTGCAACAGGTAACCTAGCTCGGCGCGGTAGTGCTCGGCCGTAATGTTCCAGGGGCCAATGGTGCCTACTATCTCGCTTTCGTCGGGCGGCAGGCAAATGCCCCACATCACGCCTTGGTTTTTGGCAATGCTCTCATCAATGCTTCTGATCAGCTCCAACGCCTGCTCCTCGGTGCTCATCGGCTCGCGGTCGAAGTACCGCATCACGCGTTCGTCGGAGCGGAGCCGCAACAAAGCAGCTGCATCGGTGGGCAGCATGCGGCGCAGGCACAAGCGTTTGGTCCGCAGCTCGGCAACGGGCGAAAGGTTAATCGTGAGCATAAACAAACCTAGCGGGTTTCTGCTAAGCCACAACTCACCACCGAGCCTTACCCGCGGCTAAGTGCTGGCGGCAAGGCGCCCGGCTGGCCTGCAAACAAAAAGCGCTGCGCACCTAGGGGTGTGCAGCGCTGATGTGTACGCAAGTAAGCTTAGCCGCGCGGCATCGAGGTACCGGGCTTGGTACCAGGCTTTTCCGAGGGCTTGAACATGGGGTCGACGGCGTCCATGTCGAGGAAGTGCGAGAACGTGTCGCCGCGCAAGCCCAAACGGATGGTTTCGAGGCTAACTACCTCCGAAGGCGCAATGTTGCCGAGGTTTACGTTGGCGCCGAGCAGCTTCACAAACCAAACCTGCTGGGCCTTTTGCGGGGCTTCCCACAAAATGCGCTCCGACGGAATTTTGGTCAGAATTTCTTCTACCAGACCCGAGCGTACTTCGCCGGTGCTGCGAAACAGGCCCACGTTGCCACCCTCGCGGGCTTCGCCAATAACCTTGAGCGCGCCGGCTTCCAGCTCGGTTTGCATCTGGCTGATCCACTTGTAGGGCGGGATGATCTTCTCGGCGTCTTTGGAGCCTACCTCCGACAGTACCTTCACCTGGCCCGACAACTGCCGAATGAACTCGCACTTCTGGTCGTGGTCGAGCTCAATCGAGCCGTCCGAAACCTCCGCGTATTCCATGCCGAACTGGTCGAGCAGGCGGCGGTAATCGTCGAACTGTCCGCGGATGATGAAAGCCTCGAACAGAGTACCCCCGAAGTACACCGGAATGCCGGCGGCCTTGTAGGCCTCCAGTTTTGGGCGCAGGTTGGGCGTCACGAACGACGTGGCCCAGCCTAGTTTCACAATGTCGGTATACGCCGCCCCTACTTCCAGAAAGTCTTCTACTTCGCGTACGCTCAGGCCTTTATCCATAACCATGGTAAAGCCTTGCTCGCGGGGTTTCTCGGTGCGTTCGGGGATTTGGGTAAGATCGTAGTTCATGCGTTGGTGTGGGGTAACGAGGCTTGGGCGCACCCGCCTAAGTAAGCAGACAAAAGGCTTGAAAAAGGTGCTACACCTCTTTCAAGCCTCTGTTATCTACGTACTCAGTACTTGGTACCCAATACTCAAAAATCTACTTGCGGTATTGCTCGATCAGCCGCGTTAGGGCGCGTTGCTGCTCCAGCTCCGGAAAGAACTCGAACAGCAGCTTGTGCTTGTCGAAGTCCAAAAGTAGGGCATTTTCGAGTACATCGTATGCCTGGCGGTAGCGGCCACCGGCCAACAAGTAGGCGCACAAACGGTACATCAGGTCGGCTTCGGTAGGCAACAACTCGCTGGCTGCCTTCATCAAATCGATGGCGGCGTCGAAGTTGCCTTGCTCGTACAAAATGGCGCTCCAGTTGATCCAACCTTCGGGCATTTCGGGTGCTACCTGCGTGGCTTTGTCGTAGGCCTCGAGGGCGCTGACCACGTTGCCCACCTGGTACTCGGCGTTGGCCAGGGCCAGCCAATACTCGCCGCTTTCCTCGTACAGGCTCACGGCTTTGCGGTAAAAGTGCAGCGCCTCAAACCAGTGTTCCTGCGCATCGAGCACCACCCCAATGCCAAACCACGCCTCGTCCATCTCGGGGTCGATGTCGAGGGCCTGGCGGTAGTAGCGCCGGGCGGCGTCCCACTGGCGCAGCTTTTCGTGGCACTCGCCGATGTTGCACAGGGCTTCGGCCGTGGGCTTGCCTTCCTCAAAGCTCAGCTGAAACTCCTCGATGGCCCGCTGGTACTCCTCCATGCTCACGAAAGCACTGGCCAGGTAGGCGTGAGCTTCGTAAAACTTCGGGTCGATGACGATGGCGTAGTCGAAAGCCTGCGCGGCGTTGCCGAACTGGCCCGCCTTGTAGTAGGCCTGCCCTAGGTTGTACCAGGCAATAGCCGAGTAAGGGTCCTCGTCGGTGAAGCGCCGGAAGAACTCCAGGTTCTGCTCCAGCCGCCCCGATACCTCCAGGCAGTACAGCAGTTCCTGCACGGCCGCGTCGTTATCGGAGTTGATGCGCAGGCTTTGCTTGTAGTTGCGGGCCGCGCTCTTGAACTTCTGCCACTGCTGGTACGCCAGCCCTAGGTTAAAGTAGATGTCGTCGCGGTCGGGGGCACGCTCAATGCCTTGCTGAAAGTACCCTACGGCCGCCGCAAAGTCGCCCTGCTGCGTGGCAATGATGCCGCGCGTTACGGGCACATCGGCGCTGTCGGGCTCGCGCCCGGCTACTTCGTCTATTTGTTGTAAGGCCTGCTGGTATTCGCCGCGCATTGCCAGCACCTGCGCCCGGTCGATGAGCAGCTCCGTGGAAAACGGGTACTGGGCAACCGCCGCTTCGCAGGCCTGCAAAGCTTTGTCGAACTGGGCCGTGGAGGTATAATGGTCGATGATGTTCTCGAAATCCGCCAGATCAAAGAACACCGGTTCGCCTTCGGCAATCATGCGCTCAAAGCGGCGCACGGTTGCCAGTACTTCGTCCTGTTCCTCAGAGTGTTCGTTCATTCTCATGTTATCAGCAAACGAATGCCGCAGCCGTGTAGCTGCCGGCACCCCTCTTCTGTACGGCTTGCCAATAGTTGCGGACAGGCCCTAGGGTTGTACAACCCCGCTGGCGGGCGTGGAGTTCGGAGCGGCCATCAATCCGGCGCAGGCCCACTGTATTGTTTCCGGCAGCGGCCGGAAACGCATGCCCGTGGCCTGCTGCACCTTCGCGGCGTTGTACACCACCGGCCGGCGGCCCGCACGGGCCGTGTCCTTAGTGATGAGCGGCCGCGAGCCGGTGAGCACGCCCCGTACGTGCTCGAACCGCCAGATGATTTCGGCGGCCCAATCGGGTACCTGCACCGTCGGGGGCTTTTTGCCGAAGCAGGCCGCGGCCTGGCGGAAAAACTCGATGAGCGGCAGCGCGCCGGCACTTAAAATGTACCGTTCGCCCGTCACGTCAAGCTCCAAAGTCAGGCGCAGCATGGCTTCCACCACGTCGCGTACATCTACAAAATTAACGCTTCCGGGGGTGTAAAACGAATGCTCTTTGTAAGCATACCGAAATAGCTGCGTGCTGCTCCGCTCCCAGTTGGTGGCACCCAGGATAACCGAGGGGTTTAGGATGACAGCCGACAGGCCTTCGGCCACGCCCCGCCACACTTCCGTTTCGCCTAGGTACTTTGAGGTGGCATACGCGGGGTGCGCGGCCCCTAGGTCCCATTTAGCCTTTTCATCAAGCTCGGGGCTGGTGGCGGTAGCCGGCAAACCGCCCAGCGCCGCTACCGACGATACATGACACAACCGAACACCGGGCCGGGCCAGGCAGGCATCTACCACGGCGGCGGTGCCCTCCACGTTTACCTGCCGGAGCAGTTCTTCGTCCTGCGGCGCATACGAAACCAGCCCGGCGCAGTGAAACACGTGCGTTACTCCGGCCGTGGCTGCGCGCAGCACGCCCGAGTCGCGCAAATCGCCCTCTATCCATTCTACGCGCTCGGCACCGGGCACGTGCGCGGGCACTTTCTCGCGGTACAACGCCCGAACAGCAAAGCCCCGGGCCAGCAGCGCCGGAATCAAGTAAGAGCCGATTAAGCCGCTGCTGCCAGTTACAAAAATCATCGGGTAGAAAAGAGCCGGTGGGTGCGCAGCCTCCCTGCTACAACTCGCGGTTGAGCAACGGCAAGCGCAGCAGTTTGCCTAGGTACTCGCTTTGCAACACCCGCTGCAGCGAGTTGGTGTGCTTGAGATTATGCGCATCGGTACCCGCAAAGTCAACCATGCCGGCATCGATGAGTTTTTCCGCTACTCGTTTGGCCCCCGAAGAGTAGTAACCCACCAGCGAATTCAGGTTGAGTTGTAGCAACACCCCGCTTTCCCGGATTTTCTCCAGCTCGGCAAAACGGCCGTAGAGGTAGGTATACCGCTCCGGGTGCGCCAGCACGGGCTGATAACCAGCGGCTTTTAACTCAAAAACCGCCTCCTGCAGGTTGAAGGGCTCGTTGATGTACGATGTTTCGAACAGCAGGTAGCGCTTCTCATCGCCGAAGCTCAGCAATTGCTCTCCGGCCGCAAGCTTGCGCGTCAACGATTCATCGAGGTAGTATTCGGCCGCGCAGGCTAGCTCCAAACCACAGCCAGCTTTGGCGGCAGCTACTTTCAGTTTGCCCAGCGCAGCATGCACCTCCTCGGGTGTATTGCGGTAAAAATCGCCCATGATGTGGGGCGTCATCACCAGCTTACGGTAGCCCAACGCTTCCATAGCCCGCAACAGCTCCACCGATTCTTCCACCGACTCCGCGCCATCGTCGAGGCCAGGCAGTAAGTGCGAATGCATATCGGCTCCCAGCTCAGCCAGCGCGAATTCAGTTACGCTTGTCCGCCGTCCAAAGAGCTTTTGAAGTAGTGAGGCCATAGAAGTGTAGCCGCAACTTACGAAAAGCGGCGGCGCAACCGCGCCAACACTCCTGTTGGCGCCTTTTCGTCCTCGTAATAGCCGTAGCCACTGCCATAACCATAGCCGTAACCGTAGCCGTAAGCACCACCAGCCTGAGCATCGTTCAAAATGGTCGTCAGCTTCGTAAAGCCACTGCCGCGCACCAATTTGTTGATGTTTTTGAGGAAAGCTTTTTTCGAATACCCAGCCCGCACAATGTATATTGGAATATCCACCTTCCGCATAATCAATATGCCATCAGTCACCAGTCCTACCGGAGGCGTGTCGATGATTACGACATCGTATTGATGCTTCAATTCTTCGAGCATCTGATCAAACTGAGAATGCAGAATCAACTCAGAAGGATTGGGTGGTGTTGGTCCCGCCGAGATAAAGTCGAGCGTAGGAATGCTCGTACGTTGAATACACTCTTGGACCGTATGCCGTTCAATCAGGATTGTGCTTACCCCTTTTGTGTTCTCTGCTTCAAAAGCCAGATTAACCTTGGGTTTACGCATATCCAAATCAATAATGATTACGCGCTGATCTGATAAAGCGATAATACCTCCTAGGTTTACCGCAACAAATGTCTTACCCTCTCCCGATACAGTTGATGTAATTGATATTAACCTTTTGTGTTTGGAGGACGCCAGGAATTCTAGGTTTGTTCTGATAGAACGAATAGCCTCCGATATAGCCGATTTCGGATTTCGATCCACAATCAACTTAGAAACCGTGAGCTTCTCTTTATCATAAGATGGTACTACGCCTAATACTGGGCTAACCGTGCTAGATTCTAATTCGCGCACTGTGGTAACGGTATTGTGCAGCAAAAAGCGAACTGCCACCAATGCTAGGCCAAGTGCTACTCCCGAGGCTAAGCCAATTGCATACACCATGCTCCGTATAGGATATATTGGTGCTGTAGGCAAAGTTGCAGGGGATAAGATCTGAAAATCAGGAGTTGTACCTGCTTTCTGAATACTGAACTCCACCTTTTTGTCCATTAGCATTAAGTACGTCTTCTCGTACAATTCAAATGGACGGCGAAGGCGCACTAACTCCGTTTCTTTTTCGGGAAGCAGTTGCAAACGCCCCTCCAACTCGCCTTGCAGTTGGTTTAGCTTGTTCACCTCTGAACGCACTAACTGGCCGGCCTGTTGTAAGAGCCGGCGGATAGATCGGCGTGTAAAATCTAGTTGTTCACGCCGAATTTGTACGGCTGAAGTGGTAGGCTTGTAAGACTCGAGCAACCGATTCATATCGGCCTGTTGATCGTTAAGAATACCGATTTGCTGGGTCAGCTGCGCATCTTCTAATATAGCTAGAGCCGGTATGCTCTGCTCAATATCCGCCCCCTCTTGCACCATTATCTGGTTTTGCTCAACCAGCTGGGCTATTTCGCCAATTGCGCCCGCCTTGCGTAACAATTGTTCTTTTTCCTCTTCAATGGCCTCCATTTTTTCAGTTATGGTGGCCAAATCGGATTTCACGTCGTACGTCTTATTCCGCTTTACAAATTCTTGCAAAGCCTCTTCTGCACCCTGCAAACGCTGGCTATTCTGATCCAGTTGCCCCTCCAAAAAGGCTAACGCCTGTTGAGTCGCCTGTGTATTCTTAGCTAATTTTTCTTGTAGATACAACGTATCTATTTTATTAACTATATCACGCGCCTTCTCAGGACTATGATCTTTAAATGAAATACCAATTGTATTTGCTTCAGGATTTATAACCTCGACTGTGAGACCTTGATCGATATATGCCCAAACAGCGGAGTTATCGTGAATAATAAAGTAATAATTAATCCCCAACTGCACATCTTGTTCTGTTTTTTTTAACGTCAGTATCGAGCTTCCTATCTTGAAAGGCTGATTGAATACACCTTCAGCTTTAACCTCTACACCAGCTAAATTTACAGAAATAGAGAAGTGCTGATTATCACCAAATATTATATCGAATTTTCGATTGTATATCGACTGATCGGTAGGATCGTAATCTACTCGAAAAGGCGTTGCATTATATAATTCACTCGCCAAGACAGTACCTTCCACGAAATAGCTTACGTTGAGGTTTAGTGAGTCCTGCAACTTACGATATATCAGGTTGGAGCGAATTAGCTCTACTTCACCAGCAAGGTTCTTAGCGTTTTGTTGGGCTTCGGCTGCGCCACCTGCGGCACCTAATCCTAAAACAGCCGTTTGTGTTTTCTGATCAATTTTGAGAGTAGAGGCCGACTGATACACCGGTTGGGTATAACGCAGGTACAGCCATGCGGCTGTTAAACCCAGGGCAATGAGGAGCACCATCCAAGGCAGGCTACGCCGCGTTACCATCAGCAACGTAGCCACATCGAAGCTGCTTTCGGCAACGTCGTCGGTTTCTTCGCCGCTTGCGCGAATTAATTCTTCCAGTTCTGCTTCCTTATTTACTGCCATGCGGAAAAGCGGGTTTGGCCAAAAACACGGCTACCCTTGCAAAAATTAGAGACGATCTATAACGAAGACCGAAGTTGAGACGAGGGCTGTTATGGTGCCGAGCAATCCGATAAGCGGAGCGGCATCTTGTAAGCCCTGAATAAAGGCCGAACGACGGGCAGGTTCGATGTATATAACATCATTCGGCTGCACCCTCAGGTTGGCTTCCCGCATACCAGCAATTGTAGTCAGGTCGATTACCTGTACTTGAGCCTTCTTAAAACTACCGTTGGCCTCGGGCCGGATCAGGCGGATATTATTGAGCTTTCCTCCTATGGCTGAGGCAACTCCACCTGCGTTATTAGGCCCGCCTACAGCTGCAAGCACTTCAATCACACTCATGTTCTCATTGGTTAAGGGCACAATTTGCCCCCCAGGAGTGCCAAGCACAACTACCCGATGGTTGGTAACTCGGGTTTGCACAAACACCCCTCGGTAGAACTTATCGTACAGAGTTTGCAGCAGACTATCTGCTTGCCGTACGGTTAGGCCTGCAACCCGCACTGGTTCAACAACAGGCAATACAACTCTTCCGTCGGGGCCCACTAAGTAGTCGGTAGGTGCGGGAGCAGCACCGCCACCTGCACCTCGAGTAGTTAAAACCCGCTGTTGCCGGTTAGCACTACCAACACCCCCTGACTGGGCTCCCGGGGTACCGAAACCAAGCTCTCCGTTTGGGTCAATAAGCCGTTCGCCTTCGTTGGTAAAAACGCGAACTTCTAGGTAATCATTTGGCTTAATCCGATATGTTCCTTGCACCTGTGACAAAGCACCCCGAATCATCAGCGTATCGGCAAGATCTTGCTTTGTGGGGCGAAACATAATGCTCTGCTGATAACGGCGCGAGGATGCGCACGAACCAAGCACTGCTAGTAAAGACAAGAATAGCAGAATACGTGAGGGGCGGAATGATTTGATTAGATGCATGAAAACCGCCCTTAAGGCGAGCTGGCTTTGGTGGGTTGGCAATTTTGGCACTAACGCTAGACGCTGACGAATTTGTGCCAATAAACCATCAAAGAAATTGAATAAAGAGCCCCTATCAAAATAGCAACTCTGCGGAAGGTGTTTCATAACGTCCTCAGCTACGCAAAATTCGTACCTTCGCTTTAACCAAACGAGCGTTTGTTTTACCCCACTGCCTCCCCATCATTCCCACAACATTTTTTTCCATGGAACTGGTAGCTACCGAAAACCAGACAATGATTGCCCAGATGGTGCGCGACTTCGGCGCTACCCACATCAAGCCTTTCATGCGCGAGTGGGACGATACGCAGGAGTTTCCGGCTGAGGTCTTCCACAAGCTAGGTGAACTGGGCCTTATGGGCGTACTGGTGCCGCAGGAGTATGGTGGGGCCGGTTTTGGCTACACCGAGTACGTAACGGCTATTGCCGAGTTGTCGAAGATTGACCCGAGCATTGGCTTATCGATGGCGGCCCACAACTCGCTCTGCACCGGCCACATTTTGCAGCACGCATCGGAGGAGCAGAAGCGCAAGTACCTGCCCAAGCTTGCCTCGGGCGAGTGGATTGGCGCTTGGGGCCTAACGGAACCCAACACCGGTTCGGATGCCGGCAACATGCGCACCACGGCCGTGCTCGACGGCGACCATTACGTGCTAAATGGCGCCAAAAATTTTATTACGCACGGCAAAAGTGGCCACGTAGCGGTTGTAATTGCCCGCACCGGCGAGGTAGGCGACTCGCACGGCATGACGGCATTTATCATCGAGCGGGGTACGCCGGGCTTTGCGGCCGGGCGCAAGGAAGACAAGCTGGGCATGCGCGCTTCGGAAACCACCGAGCTTATTTTCACCGACTGCCGCATTCCGAAGGAGAACGTGATTGGTAACGTTGGCGACGGTTTTGTGCAGGCGCTGAAAGTGCTCGACGGGGGCCGTATCAGCATTGCAGCTCTTTCCCTAGGTATTGCGCAAGGCGCTTACGAGGCCGCCCTGCAATACTCCAAGGAGCGTCAGCAGTTCAACCAGCCGATCAGCAACTTCCAAGGTATCAGCTTTAAACTGGCCGATATGGCGACGGAAATCGAGGCGGCTTCGTTGCTGACCTACCGGGCGGCTGATATGAAAGACCAAGGTCTGAACGTGAACCGCGAGTCGGCCATGGCCAAGCTGTACGCTTCGGAGGTGTGCGTGCGCGTAGCGAACGAAGGGGTGCAGATTTTCGGGGGCTACGGCTACACGAAGGACTACCCGGCCGAAAAGTTCTACCGCGACTCGAAGCTGTGCACCATCGGCGAGGGCACTTCTGAAATCCAGAAGCTCGTAATTGCCCGTACTATTCTGAAATAGAGGAACCTCGTGGGGGCTTGCATCGTAACGACTTGGCTGTTACCTTTGCAACCCTCAAACTCTGAAACTCCACGCTTTCTTTTTTTATGCTCATCGTCCAAATCAAGGAAAACGAGTCGGTTGACCGCGCGCTGAAGCGTTTCAAGAAAAAATTCGAGCGCACGGGTGTGCTGAAAGAACTGCGTCGCCGCACGTTTTTCCAGAAGCCGTCGGTGACCAAGCGCAAGCAGCGCGACAAGGCTGCTTACAAACTGGCCACGTACGGCTCGCAAGACTAGTTTTTGCGCCGTACCGCCTAGCAGCGGCATAGTTATTTGCTGCGCTTAAGCTCACAGCGGGCCTGCCCTACCTAGGGCAGGCCCGCTGTTTTTTTGTGTTTTGATTATCGTTGAGGTTTTCTACATTGGGTTTCTGCCGTTGCCGCCGTTGCGGCTTCCCCTATGGAAGCATTTTTTGATTATCTGCGCTTCGAGCGCCGCTACTCGCCGCACACTGTGCTGTCGTACCAAACGGATTTGCGGCAGTTTCAGGACTACCTGCTGCACACGTACGAACTGCAGGACGCAACTGCGGCCGACCATACGCTGATTCGCTCCTGGATTGTGACGCTCATGGAGCAGCAGCGCGACCCGCGCACCGTAAATCGGAAGATTGCCTGCCTACGCTCCTACTACAAGTTTTTGCTGCGCACGGGGCACATCGGCCGCAACCCGATGCTGCGCATTACGCCGCCCAAAACCAGCAAGAAGCTCCCCGACTTTGTGCCGGAGCAGTCGCTGAACCAGCTGCTCGATTCGTTCGAGTTCGAGGACTCGTTTGCGGGCATCCGCGACCAGCTGATGCTGGAAATGCTCTACGGCACGGGCATCCGCCTCTCGGAGCTTATCGGCATTGCGCACGCCGATGTAAGCCTGCCCGCGCGCACGGTGCGCGTTACGGGCAAGGGCAACAAGCAGCGGGTAGTGCCGCTCAACCCGTCGCTCATCGGCGTCATCGAAAATTATATCGCGCGCAAAACCAGCGAGTTTGGCCCGGCAGACAACGCCACCGCTCCCCTACTCGTTACGGATAAAGGCAAGCCGCTCTACCCGCAGCTGGTTTATCGTACCGTAAAGCACTACCTAGGGCAAATTACTTCGGCGCCCGGGCAACAGCACCCCCACGTGCTGCGCCACTCCTTTGCCACGCATTTGCTGGGCAAAGGCGCCGACCTGAACGCCATTAAGGAGTTGCTTGGGCACGCCAACCTGGCCGCTACGCAGGTGTATACGCACCTGAGCATCGACAAATTGAAAGCTGTATTTGAAAAGGCCCATCCAAAGGCCTGATTTTCCTTTGTCTTACCCCAAAACCCCACGACCGATGAAAGTACAGATGCAATCGGTGCACTTCACCGCCGATCAAAAGTTGCTCGACTTCATCCAGAAGCGCCTCGATAAACTCGAAACCTTTTACGACCGCGTTACGGAAGGCGAGGTTATCATGCGCCTGAACAACAACGACGGCGTAGATAATAAAACTGTCGAAATCAAGCTATTCGTGCCCGGCACTACCCTGTTTAGCCAAGAGAATGCGGCCAGCTTCGAAGCAGCCGCCGACTCGGCCGCTGAGCAGCTCAAAAAGCAGCTGATCCGCCACAAAGAGAAGCAGACAGCCCACTAAAAACCCTAGGTGCCCCACAACAAAGCGGCCCGCCTCAGCTGAGGCGGGCCGCTTTGTTGTGGGGCACCTAGGGTTGCTTACAGATTAAAAGCCTGCTTGATCTGGTCGACGTAGTCGAGCTTTTCCCACGTGAAAGTTTCTACCTGGCGGGTTTCGCCGTTGGGCAGGGTTACCTGCTTGGTCTGCGACTCGCGGCCCATGTGGCCGTAGGCAGCGGTTTCGCCGAAGATGGGGTTTTGCAAGCCAAAACGCTGCACGATGGCGTACGGGCGCATATCGAACAGCTGCTGCACCTTTTCGCCAATCTGGCCGTCGGTGAGTTGCTGGCCGTTGCTGCCCACGGCTTTGGTGGTGCCGTAGGTCGTCACGTACAGGCCCACGGGCTTGGCTACGCCAATGGCGTAGGCCACCTGCACCAGCACCTGATCGGCCACACCGGCGGCTACCAGGTTTTTGGCGATGTGGCGCGCGGCGTAAGCGGCCGAGCGGTCAACTTTCGAGGAGTCTTTGCCCGAGAAAGCACCGCCGCCGTGGGCACCTTTGCCACCGTAGGTATCCACGATGATCTTGCGGCCGGTGAGGCCGGAGTCGCCGTGCGGGCCGCCGATGACGAACTTGCCCGTGGGGTTGATGTGGTAAGTGATGTCGTCGGTGAAGAGCTGCTGCACCTCCTGGCTGAGCTGGGCCTTCACGCGCGGAATCAGAATGCCTTTTACGTCGTCGGAAATGCGGCGGAGCATGGTTTCCTCGGAGGTATCGAAGTCGTCGTGCTGCGTCGAAACCACGATGGTATCGATGGCCTCGGGGGTGTTATCGTCGGCGTAGCGGATGGTTACCTGCGACTTCGCATCGGGGCGCAGGTACGTCATCTGGCGGCCTTCTTTGCGAATGGCCGACAGCTCGCGCAGCAAACGGTGCGAGAGGTCGAGAGCCAGGGGCATGTAGTTGTCGGTTTCGCGCGTGGCGTAGCCGAACATCATGCCCTGGTCGCCGGCGCCCTGGTCTTCGGGGTTTTGGCGCTCTACGCCCTGGTTGATATCGGGCGACTGTTCGTGCAGGGCCGACAAAATGCCGCACGACTCAGCCTCGAACTTGTACTCGGCCTTGGTGTAGCCGATGCGGCGGATAACCTCGCGGGCCACGCCTTGCACATCAACGTAGGCTTTCGATTTTACTTCGCCGGCTACGACTACCAGGCCCGTGGTAACGAGCGTTTCGCAGGCAACTTTGGAGGAGGGGTCCTGTCGCAGAAATTCGTCCAGAATGGCATCGGAAATCTGGTCGGCTACTTTGTCGGGGTGGCCCTCCGAAACGGATTCAGAGGTAAACAGATATGGCATTGCGCTGATGTAGTGCCGGCTTCGGTGAAACCTAAACCCGCGGAGAAGCCCCGGCAGAGCAACCCACAGGTGGGGCGCAAAGCTACCGAAAATCAGGAAAGCACATCAGTTTGTGGGCAGGAAAGCGCGCCCTAGGTGCTGAACCCGGCAGGGGCCGCCTGGCACCTTGGGCGCGGCCCGCCACCAACCCAACGGCCGAGCTTGCGTTTGAGGCAGCAACCGCTTTCTGCTTTTCTCTGATGAAGACCTTATTGATACGCGCGGCCCTGCTGCTGAGCGCCGTGCTGCCCACCTTGGCTTCGGCCCAAAGCCGCTCGCCCTACCAAACCCGCCTCGCCGTCGATGGCCCCGTTATCGGGGCGCTGCTCGTGACCACGGGCGTGGCTTTTAACCAAGGCCGCCAAGACGAGGGCCTGACCGACGAAGAAGTGGCCGCCCTGCGCCGCGACGACGTGAACCGCTTCGACCGGTTTGCGGCCGGCAACTACGACCCCACGGCCAAACGCATCAGCGACTACCCGTTCTACGCCTCGTTTGCGGCGCCGCTGGTGCTGGCCCTGGCCGACGGCGACGTGCGCTCCAAGGCCGGGCAGGTGGGCGTGCTGTACCTCGAAACGCTTTCGGTAACGGGGGCGCTGTTTACGGTGGCTACGGCCGCGGTGCCGCGCAGCCGCCCGCTGGCTTACAGCACCAACCCCGAGCTGACCATCAGCCAGCGCGGCAACAACAACTCCACCAACTCGTTTTTTGCGGGCCACACCGCGGCCACTGCCACCAACACGTTTTTCGTGGCCAAGGTATTCCACGACTTCCACCCGGAGTCGGCGGCGCGGCCCTACGTGTGGGCGGCGGCAGCGGCCGTGCCCGCCGCCGTGGGCTACCTGCGCTTGAAAGCGGGCAAGCACTTTTTGTCGGACAACTTGGTGGGCTACGCCGTGGGCGCGGCCTCGGGCATTTTGGTGCCGCAGCTGCACAAAAAGAACCGCAACGGCTTTTCGGTGGTGCCGATGCAGGGCCTGAACGCCAACGGCTATTCGTACGGCGGACTGCTGCTCACGAAGCGGCTGTAGAGCCGGGTGCCCCTAGGTCGGTTCGGCCCGCGGTTGCTTTGGCTGCCGCGGGCCGAAGTCGTTTAGGCCCAGCCGGCGCGGGTATTTTTGGCACTGGGTGGGCGCGGACGGCGGCAACCGTCGGGCTTGGGGCTTAGCTTTACCCGATTATGAACCCGCTACGTTTTGGCATGCGAATTTTTACTTGTTCGATTGCATTGTTATCCGGTTTAATGCTCAGTGCCCGGTCGGCATCGGCCCAGGTGTTTGAGCCCGGTTACCTTATTCTAACGGCTGGCGACACGCTCCGCGGCGAGGTAGAAAACAACTACTGGTCGGCGCCGCCCAAGGAAATTCGCTTTCGGCCCCACGCCCAAACGCCGCCTGCCCCCTACCTGGCGCGGCAGCTGCGCGGCGTGCACCTAGGGAGCGGGCGTCTGCTGCGGCGCGAGGTGCTGCCCATCGACTACACCGTGACGTCGGACCTGAAGCGCATGCCCGAGCAGCTCCGCATTGAGCAACGGCCCGATACGGTGCTGGCCGACGTGCTGGTAACCGGCGCGGCCTCGCTGCTGCTGATTGAGGACGGCAACGTGAAGCACTACTTTGTAAAGCGCGAGCAGCAACCTTACCTCGAGCTGGCCCCGCGCAAGTACCGCCAAAACCTAGGCGGCGTGGTGAAGGTGGTGGACGCCAACAACTACCGCGGCCAGCTGGAGGTGTATTTCCTCGACTGCCCCGCCGTGGTGGCCGCCCTGCCCAAAACGGCCTTCACCGAAACAGCGCTGGCCAACCTTGTGCAACGGTATAACCGCGAGTGCTCGGCCGCGCGCCAGCCGGGCAGCAGCAACGTGGTTGCCAAACCGCGCAACCGCGTGAAGCTGCAGGTAGGACCAGCCATTGGCGTGCGCTACAATTCGCAGCGCCTGCGCCTTGCCGACAGCCCCGGCCTGGAACAACCTACCCTCGATGGGCTGCAGACCGACGGACGTTTGCACGCGCAGTACGGGGTGTTCTTCGATGTTGTATTTCCCGGCCGCCATTTGGCCCTGCATACTGCCGTTAACCGATCGGGCTTTGGGCGTACCGCACGCGTATCCTCGCCGGCAGGCTCGGCTAACTACCAGGGCACGCTCGATTGGCGCGGTTCCTTTACTTCCATCGAGCTGGGCCTGCGCTACCTGCGCCCCCTGGGTAGCCGGCTGCAACTGGTAGCCGGAACAGGCTTGCACGTGTATCCGGCCCACGCTTTTCAGCGCTTCGAGGCCAATGAGCTGCACTACACCACCACGCCGCGGCTGGGCGCCGTCAGCAGCTCCTACGGGCTCGATGGTTTTGAGAGCACGCGCCTGCCGTACCTGGAGGTGGGCCTGCGGCACGACCGCGTTACGCTGATGCTCTATGCCCGCCGCTACGGCCTCAGCAACTACTACGACCCGTTTGTGGTGCGCTACTTCGATACGCCTTATTACCGCGGCTACGATTACAAGGCACGCACCCTCAGCTTAGCTGTAAGCCTCGCGTTCCAGATCAACGGCAACTCCGACGCCAAGGAGTAATCATTTACTTACACAGGAATTTTGCCTTAAGCAAAGCGGCCGCGCCCAACCTAGGGCGCGGCCGCTTTGCTTTGTCGGGCTTATCCCTAGGTGCTACTTACCGCCCGTGCTGCCGGCAGCGGAGCCTGCCCCCGCAGTGCCCGGCTGGTTGCGTAGCGTGGTTTCGAACAGCTTCAGGATGCGCTTGTACTCATCGGTCCACGACGAAGGCTCCACGAAGCCGTGGTCCTCCACGGGGTACACGGCCAGTTCCCAGTTGTCTTTGCCAAGCTCGATAAGGCGTTGCGTGAGGCGCACGATGTCCTGGAAGTGCACGTTGGTATCGACCATGCCGTGGCACATCAGCAGGTTGCCCTTCAGGCCCTCGGCGTAGTTGATGGGCGACGAGCGGGCGTAGGCCACGGAGTCGTTGTAGGGCTCGTTGAGGATGTTGTCGGTGTAGCCGTGGTTGTAGTGGGCCCAGTCGGTAACGGAGCGCAGGGCAGCACCCGACTTGAATACCTCGGGCTGCGTGAACATGGCCATGAGGGTAATGAAGCCACCGTAGGAGCCGCCGTAGATGCCGATGCGCTGCGGATCGACGTTGTACTTCTCCACCAGCAGCTTGGCGCCATCGACGTGGTCGGAGAGGTCTTTGCCGCCCATGTAGCGGTAGATGCCGGTGCGCCAGTCGCGGCCGTAGCCGGCCGAGCCGCGGTAATCCACATCGAGCACGGTATAGCCGCGGTCGGCGAGCAGGTTATGGAACATGTACTCGCGGAAGTACTGGCTCCACCACTTATGCGCGTTCTGCAGGTAGCCGGCCCCGTGCACGAAGATGACGGCCGGCCGGGTGGGGTCCTGCTGCGCGGGGCGGTAGAGGCGGGCGTGCACCAGGGCGCCGTCCTGGGCTTTGTAGGTTATTACCTCGGGCTCGCGCCACTTGTAGCTCTCGAACTCCTTGGTGGTGGAGCGCGTGAGCTGACGCATTTTGGCGCCGGGCTTGTTGTCCATCACGTACAGCTCCCAGGGCTTGTTGGCGTAGCTGTAGCGCACGGCCAGGGTTTTCTCGTCGGGCGAAAGAACTACCTCGTGGGCACCGCTTTGGGTAGTGATTTGCGTGAGCTGACCGCCTTCGGCTGGCATGCGGTAGAAGTGCTGCTCGCCGGGGTGCGACTTGTTGGCCGTGAGGTACCAGGTCTTCTTGTCGCGGCTGAGCTTGGCTTGCTGCACTTCGAAGTTGCCGCTGGTTAAGGCTTTTTTCTGTCCCGAAACCGCATCCACGGTGTAGAGGTGCGAGTACCCGGTTTCTTCGCTCTGGAAGTACATGCGGCGGCCATCGGGCATCCAGCCTACGTTGCCGGCTTCGTAGCCAATGCCGGGGCCGTTAATCCAGGCTTCGTCGCGCTGGCGGTCGAGCAGAGCTATTTTCTGGGTGGCGGGGTCGAGCGACACAATCCACCGGTCTTTGTTGTCGGTGGAGCGCATCACCAGAAAAGCGCGCTGGCCGGAGTCGTTCCAGTACGGCCCGTGGGGTATTACGCGGCGCAGCTCGGTGGCGGGCTTGTCTTTGCCGTTGGCTTTGTCGCCTTCGGCGGGCACGGGAGCTTTGGCCTTCAGGGCGTACTCTTTGCGGTAGGCGGGCTGCTCGTCGAGGCCCTTCAGCTCTTTATAGCCGAGCACAAAGGTAGTGTCGCGGCCGATGTCGTAAATGCCCAGCTCGTAGGCCGTTTGCGGAGCGCCTACTTTGTTGCGGGTGTTGATGTCTTCGGTAAAACCCGAAGCCGTGACGAAGGCCGGCACAATAGCTACCTTATCGTTGGTGGGGGCCTGCACCAGCGAGTAGGTTACGTAGCGGCCATCGGGCGAGAGGCGCAGGTTCTCGACGGTTTGGTTGCCTAGGTAAATGGGCTTGGGCCGCAGCTTGGCCAGGGCCTTTTGCAGCCGCTCGCGGGCCTCGCGGTCTTGCTCGCGCTGTTTAATCACCTGAAAAAGGGCCAGCTGCTGCGCCCGCAGGTACTTCTCCGATTTATCCGTAGATGGGCCGGGCGGCCGCTGCCCCCGCCGGAAATCCGTGCGCTGGGTCGTCTCGCCGGTGGCGGGGTCCCAGGTAAACAGGTTGCCGTTGCGGGTGTAGCTTACCGCTTTGCCTTGCAGGGCAAATTCAGGCTCCATCTCGCGCTCGGCGGTGTTGGTGATGCGCCGCGTTTTGCCCGATTTCAGCTCGAGCAAGTAAATGTCGCCGTCCTTCTCGTACACCTTGAGGGTGTGGGCGGCATCGTAGTCGCCGCGGGCGGAGGGCAGCTGGCGCTGCTCGGCCAGGCTTACTTTGCGCGGCGCCTTACCATCGGGCGTGGTGTAGTAGAGCGAGTCGCGGCGGGCGCGCTCGGGGTTCCACTGAAAGTAAATGCGCTTGCCGTCTTCGCTCCAGTACTGGGCCGAGGGCAGACCGCCGAGCCATTGGGCCGGCTCGCGCATGATTTTCTCGACGGTAAGCGGCGCCAGCGGCGAACCAGCCTGCGGAGTTTGGGCAACGGCTGCTACCGGCCACAAAGCCAGCAGCCGCAGCGCACTAGAAAAACGCATAAAGGTGGTATTCGGGGGAGAGAAAGGACGAAGCGCAACTTACGCATCGCGAAAGACAAGCCCTAGGTGCCGCCGTTGCAACCAGCTCCGGGCACCTAGGGGCAGTTTAGGTCATACGCCTAGGTCGTCGAGGCCGCGGCCGGCTTCCCAGGCTTGCAGCTCGGCGGCGAGGTTGCGCCGGGCGGCCGCGTCGCGGTGTTGCTGTGCGTAGCTGGTGCGGTAGAGTTGCGGGGCCTCAAGCAAATGGCGCAGCACTTTGGCCCGGCCGGGGCGGTACAGCAGCTTGGGCACCAGGTGGTACTCCTGCCGCACTTGCCGGGCGTAGGCGGCGTATTGCGCAGGCTCGGCACCCAGGATCCACAAATCAGCATCGAGCAGCAAAGCCGTATCGGGGCCGTCGTTGGGCTCGGTGCGGGCGTGGTGCTGCGTGCGCCGGATGAGGTAATCGAGGCGGGCGAGCTGCTCGGCCGTGAGGCGACTGCCTTGCAGGTGCTGCCGGGCGGCCTCGGCGCTGCGGGCTTCGTTGTCGTGGCGCAAGGGGTCGTACACGGCATCGTGAAACCACACGGCCAGCTCCAGCACCGCCGCATCGGGTGCTTTCTCGGGGTGGGCATCAAGCACTGCAAACATGGTGACCAGGTGCGGCAAGGCGTGGTAATGCCGGTCGGAACCTGCGTAAGCACCTAGCACGTAACACCAGGCAGCCTCGCCGGCTGCGGCCGGCAACAGCGGGGCTACCGTTTGTTGCCAGCGCGCGGCCAACGAGGCTGCAAGGGGTTGGTCGGGAGTTGTCACCTAGGGTTAGAAGTTGAGCGGCGGGTGCTTTTCGTCGAACTCGGTGGCGTCCTGGTAAGCCTTGGCCAGGGCCAGCAGCTTGGCCTCCTGGTACAGCTGCCCCGTGAAGGTGATGGTGCTGGGCAGCCCGCCGGGCCGGAAGCCGTTGGGCACTACCACGGCCGGGTGGCCGGTGAGGTTGGTAATCACGAGGTTGCTGCTGAACGAAGGCGCCACGTACCCGTCGAGGTCTTTGATGCGGGCATCCAGTTCTTCAATCAGCAAGCGGCGGGCACGCTGGGCCTGGATGTACTCCACGGCCGGCACAAAGCGCGAAGCCCGGAACAGGTTGGGCCAGGCATTGCGGTCTTGCTTTACCATGCTGGCATCGCGGCCCGAGCGGGTGAGGTCGTCGAAGGCGGCGGCGCCCTCGGCCGTGAGCAGGAAGGTCATGTCGCCGGCCGGCAGCTTGGGCAGTTCCAGCTCAACGAGCTGCACGCCCAGCTTGCGCAGGGTTTCCAGCACGGCCTGGTCGTTGGCTTTGGTGGGGTACGTGCGGTCGAAATCGGCTTTTACGTAGCCGATGCGCAGCTTTTTCAGGTCAACGTTGAAAGCATACTGAAACTGTGTGCCGTAGCGCGGAATCAACAGCGTGGCCGGATCACGCGGGTCTTCGCCCTCCAAAGCATTAAACACCAGAGCACAGTCTTCGACCGAGCGCGTAATAGGCCCGATCTTGTCCATCGACCAGCTCAGAGCCATGGCGCCGTGGCGGCTTACGCGGCCAAAAGTCGGGCGCAGGCCAGTTGTGCCGCACGCTGTGCTGGGGCTTACAATCGAACCTAGGGTTTCGGTACCGATGGCGTAGGGCACCAAACCGGCAGCTACCGCCGATGCCGAGCCAGCCGACGAGCCGCTGCTGCCCTTGCTGATATCCCAGGGGCTGCGCGTCATGCCGCCGTACCACACGTCGCCCATGGCAAGCTCGCCTAGGGTAAACTTGGCCACCAGCACCCCGCCGGCATCGCGCAGGCGCGTTACCACGGCGGCGTCTTCTTCGAGAACCTGATCTTTATAAGGCACCGAGCCCCAGGTGGTTTTGTAGCCCTTGGTGCTGAACAAGTCTTTCACGCCAAAGGGCACGCCGTGCAGGGGCCCGCGGTATTTGCCGCGGCGAATCTCTTTGTCGGCTTCGCGAGCTTGTTGCAAGGCCAGCTCTTCAGTAAGAGAGGTTACGCATAACAGCTTGGGGTCGTATTTTTTTAACCGCACAAGGAAGAACTTCGTCAGCTCTTCGGAGCTGATTTGCTTGGTGCGCAGCAGCTCGCCCAGTTGGCGCACGGTGTAAAAGGCGAGGTCGTCGCGGTTGGCGGGCAGTGTTACCTTACCCATTTTGGGCAGCTTGTCATCGCCCATGCCAAACAGAGCCACCTTCTTGCCCGGAAACTGGCGCAGGCGCAACGGCACAGGATCGAAGATCATGGTGGGCGCCACGCCGTTGCCGATAGGCAGCTTGCGCAAGGCCTCATAGCTGCTGCGCGAATCAGTCACTTCGCGGCGGGCCGAATCGAGCTGGGCATCCGTAAAGTGCAGACCGATGAGCTCCTGCGCGGCGCGCAGCATGGGCACCGTAATGGCGCTAGGTGCATCGGTGGCGCGCATGGTAAGGGCACCGCCCACAAAGCACACGGCACCGCCGAGCAGCGCGGGGAAAAGTTTTTTCATGGAGGGGAAAGGAAACGGGTAGAACGGCGGCACTGCCGGAAATATCCGCAATCCGAACCGCACCTAAAACCGTTATGCTTGTAAGCTTGCTCTTTCCGGCTGTTGTTCACCCATAAGCTTCTGCGTATGAAACGTTTCGCCGCATGTTTTCTGCTGATCGTATTGGGCGCCAATTGTACTCCCAGGAGTGCCGATGCCCAGCCCAGCAGCTACCAGGTGGGCAACACCACCGTGAGCATCTCCACGCTTACCACCGGCCTCGACACGCCTTGGGAGCTGCTGTGGGGCCCCGACAACTTTCTGTGGATGACGGAGCGCGGCGGCCGCGTGAGCCGCATCGACCCCGCTACCGGCACCGTAACGCCGCTGCTCACCATTGCCGACGTAACCGAAACCGGCGAAAGCGGCCTGCTGGGCATGGCCGTGGTACCAACCCAGGGCAGCAACCAATACGGCGTATTTGTGGTGTACAACTACACCGACGGCGGCCAGCTGAAGGAAAAGCTGGTGCGCTACCAGTACGCCGTCGGCACCAATACGCTCAGCAACCCGCAGGTGCTGCTGGCGGGCATTCCGGCCCAAACCACGCACAGCGGCTCGCGCCTGTTGCTGCTGCCCGACAATACCTTGCTGATGACCATCGGCGACGCGCAGGATTTGCCCTCGGCCCAAAACCGCAGCAGCCTCACGGGCAAAATCCTGCGCCTGAACCTCGACGGCACTGCCCCGGCCAACAACCCCGTGCCCGGCTCGCTGGTGTATACCCTAGGTCATCGGAACCCGCAGGGGCTGGTGCGGGCCCCGGGCACCGGCAAGCTCTACAGCTCGGAGCACGGCCCCAGCAACGACGACGAGCTGAACCTGATCGAGGCGAACCGCAATTACGGCTGGCCCAACGTGGAGGGCTTCTGCAACCTGCCCGCCGAGCAGGCGTTCTGCCAGGCCAACAACGTGCGCGAGCCGCTGATGGCCTGGACGCCCACCCTAGGTGTTTCGGGCCTCGCCTACTACGACCACCCCACCATCCCCGAGTGGCGCAACAACCTGCTGCTGCTGAGCCTGAAGGCCGGTACCTTTTCGGCCTTGCCGCTATCGAGCAACGGCGAGCAGGTGCTGCGCGAAAACAACCTGTGGGCGGGCACCTACGGCCGCCTGCGCGCCATTTGCGTGTCGCCGCAGGGGCGCGTGTACGTGGGCACCTCCAACCGCGACGGCCGCGCCAACCCCGGCCCCTCCGACGACCGAATATTGGTGCTTGAGAATCGCGCCTTCACTCCCACCTCGACTAACCGGCCGACTGCTTTGCGTCTGACACTCTACCCCAACCCCGCGCCGGCCGCCACGGCTGCTACGCTGCAATTGCCGGCGCTGCGCAGCGGCGCCACGGCACTGCTTACCGATGCCCGGGGGCGGCAAGTGTGGCAGGGCGAGCTAGCTGCGGGTGCTACCCGGCTTACGTTGCCGCCGGCCGCGCCGGGCCTGTACCTGCTCCGGGTGCGCACGCCCGATGGCACCGAGCTGCGCAGCCGTCTGCTGCGCCCCTGATTTTAAGCCGAGGCAGCCCCAAAATGTGCGTAACTTTCGGTTGCGCTGCTTGTCAGCGGCTACTCCTCTGCTTGCCTATTGCTCATGAAGCAACGATTACCCGTTTATCTTTTCTGGCTTACTGCGTGGTGTTTGGTGCTGCTGAGCGCACCTGGGGCGAGGGCCTCGCACGCGCAAGGCGGCGAACTTACTTATGAAGCCATCGGCCCGCCCGGCTCCAACCGTTACCGCGTAACGTGCCGGTTTTTCCGCGATTGTTCGGGCAACGAGGCCAACGCCGAGCTTACCCTGAACTGCCGCGTGGGCAGCCCCGCCACCTCCTGCAACACCATTGATGTGCGTAACTTTTCGGCTACGCTGGTGCGTGGGCCGCTCCGGGCGGGTAGCCCCTGGTGCCCCAGCATACCCGGCGGGCCTACGCAGTGCCTGGTAAACGGCCTCACCAACTACGAAACCGCTCGCTACACCGCCGAAATCACGCTGCCGCCCGCGCCCGAGTGGACGCTGAGCGTGGAAATAAGCAACCGCCCCGCGCTGGCGAACATCCCCGGCAACACCGACCTGCGCTACGAAGCCACGCTCAACAACCAGCTGCCGCTGCCCGGCGGGCCTTTGGCCGTTAGCAACACCTCGCCGCAGTACCAGGATCAGGACATTCCGGTGCCGTTTGTGTGCGTGGGGCAGCGTACCCAGATTACTTTCTCCACTACCGAGCCCGACGGCGACTCGCTGGTGTACTCGCTGGAGCGGCCGCTGCTGGGCTGCAATCAGTTTACCACTTACGAATCGTACTCGCCGCTGGGCGGGCTGATCCTCGACCCCAGCAACTCGCCCACCAACCCTTGCGTGGTAACCATCCCGGGCGGCACGGCGGCGTATTCGCCGGTGTTCCCTATTGGCTCCTACACGTTTGGGGGCAGCTGCCCGGTGCGCACGGCCACGCCGTTTTTTTCCTTCAACGCGCAGGCCGGCAACTTCACCTTCACGCCCGCCTTCTACTTCCCAGGGCCCAGCTCCGATGGCCGCAACAAGTACGCCGTGGTGGGCAAGGTTACGGAGTACCGCCGGGTGGGCGGCCGCTACTACAAAGTGGGCTCGGTGCGGCGCGATATGCTGGTGGTGGTAATCGACTGCGGCGGCAACCAGGTGCCCAATGCACCTAGGGCTGTGCCGCTGGTGCAAGAGGCCAACCAGCTGGTTACCAATACCGACTCGACCATTGTAGTAGCCCAAACCTGCGAGTACACCGAGCTCGACATCAACTTCCGCGACCCGAACCCCGCCGACCTGCTGACGGTAACCTTCGCCGAGCCCACCGAACCGGCCTACGCTTCCCTGTTCCGCGACCCTGGCAACGCCGCCGCCCGACCCTTTGCGCTGCTGGGCAACGGCACCAACGCCCCGGTGGGCAAGCTGCGCCTGCGCCCCGATATCAGCCTGGCGGGCCGCACCTTCCGCATTCCGGTGCGCATCGAAGACAACGCCTGCCCCGTGCGAGCCGTGCAGAACCGCATCATCGTGGTGCAGGTGGCGCGCCGCAGCTTTGCCGATGTGGTAGTAGCTGGCACCAACCCGCCCAAAGGCACCCGCTTTCGGCGCGATACGCTCGTTACCCGCCGCGACGAAATTGCCCTTACTGCCCGCCCCAACCGGCCGCTCGCGGTAAACAACGTGCCCGTGGGCTACGCCTACAGCTGGCGAGCCAGCACCCCGGCGGGCACCAGCGGCCTAGGTGCCGGGGCCGCAAACAGCGCCACCATCCGGGTTCGGCCCCAGGCTACTACGCGCTATTTTGTAACCGTTGCGCCCACCGAGCTGGGCCCGGGCTGCGCCGACACGGCTTCGTTTGTGGTGCGGGTAGTGGCGCCGGTGCCCAACATGTTCACGCCCAACGGCGACGGCGTTAATGATGTGTTCGTCATTAAAGACCCCGCCTTGCCCGCCCAACGCCTCGAAATCTTTAACCGCTGGGGCCGCAAGGTGGCCGAGTGGGCCGATTACCAAAACAACTGGGACGGCGCCGGCCAGGCTGCGGGCGTGTACTACTACCAGATTACCTTCGGCAACGGCACCCGCCGCAAAGGCTGGGTCGAGCTGATTCGGTAGGCGCGGCGCCTAGGTACTTAACGCAACGGGGGCTGCCAAGTGGCAGCCCCCGTTGCGTTAGGCGGTAGTAGGTTCGTCGAGCTGGTGCCGCTCGTTTTTCACCACGTTGTCGAGCGTCCAGGGCACGAGGCGGGTAAAGGCGTGCTGGCGCACCGGGCAATCGGGCATGGAGCAGTGCGGGCAGGCGCTGAAGGTGCAGGGGTCGGCGTGCACAAACATTTCCACCTCTACCTCGAATCGGCTCCGGATCAGCTCCTCGATGCGCGACACCTCGGTGTGCGCTTCTTCGAGGCTGAAGTAGTACGGAATGGTGATGTGGCAGTCGATGTGCAGGTTGGCACCGTAGCGCACGATGCGCAGATTGTGCACATCAATCCACGGCGGTTGGCGGTGCTGCTGCAGCTCGGCAATCACGCGCTCCACGGTGCTCACGTCCGATTCATCCATCAGCCCCGATACCGAGCGGCGCAGCATGCGGTAGCCGTTCACCACGATTACCACACCCAGGATCAGCGCCGCTACCGTATCGAAGATAACCAGCCCGGTGAAGTACACCAGCCCCAGGGCCGCGCACGATACGAGCGTACTCACGGCATCGAGGTACAGGTGCTGCCCATCGCCCACCAGGGCTGGCGAGTGCAGTTTATGCCCTTGGCGCACCAGCACGAAGCCCGTGAGCAGGTTGGCCACGGCCGTACCGCCCAGCAGCAGCACACCCCAATCGAGCTGCTGCACCGTGTGCGGGTGCAGCAGGGCCTGGATGGCGCTGGAAAAAATATACACCCCGGCACCCAGGATCAGGGCCCCTTCGAAACCCACCGACAGGTACTCCACTTTGCCGTGGCCGTAGGGATGGTTTTGGTCTTTGGGCAGGCCCGAGAGGTAGATGCTGTAGAGCGCAAAACCGCTCGTGAACACGTTAATGATGGATTCGAGCGCGTCGGTGAGGGCGGCCTGCGAGTGCGTAAGGGCCCAGGCGTAAAACTTGGTGAACACCAGCACCACGCTTACCACCAAGGAAAGCAGGCCGAAGCGGTTGCGTTTGAGGGCAAGCATGCGGAGCAACTGTAGGGGGCAATGAAAGCGTAAACATCCGACCTAAACGGATGCGTGCCCCGATACGGCGAAACTTTTTGGCGCGAAGCCGGTATTTAAGTGGGCTTAAAAAATATTTTAGGCAAGCCTAAAAATTAACGTCCTTTGCGCTGAAATCTCCTCTTGATTTGATGCTTACCGTAAATACCCCTACCCCACCCGTTACTCCGCCTGCCGTGCCAGCGGCCACCGAAGGCGCCGACCCGGGTTGGCGCCGACCCCGGCACGCGCCTTCGCTGGGCGAGGTGTACGCCTCCATTCGTGTGCCGGGCCGCAATGCCTCGTTCTGGCGCAAGCTGATGGCGTTTTGGGGCCCGGGCCTGATGGTAGCCGTGGGCTACATGGACCCCGGCAACTGGGCTACCGATATTGCGGGCGGCTCGCGCTACGGCTACACGCTGCTGTCGGTAATCCTGATTTCGAACCTGTTTGCCATGCTGCTGCAGCACCTGGCGGCCAAGCTCGGCATCGTAACCGGCCGCGACCTGGCCCAGGCCTGCCGCGACCATTACTCCAAGCCGGTAGCCATGGCCCTGTGGCTGCTCTGCGAAATTGCCATTGCCGCCTGCGACCTGGCCGAGGTCATCGGTTCGGCCATTGCCCTCAACCTGCTGTTCGGCATTCCGCTCACGCTGGGTGTGCTCATCACCATTCTGGATGTGCTGGTGGTGCTGTACTTTCAAAACCGGGGCTTCCGGATTCTGGAAGTGCTGGTAGCGGGGCTCATCTTCATCATTTTCGGCTGCTTCGCCTACGAAGTGTTCATTTCGCGGCCCGATTGGGCGGCTCTGGCGGCCGGCCTGGTGCCCAAAACCGAAATCGTGACCAACCCGGCCATGCTCTACGTGGCCATCGGCATACTGGGGGCTACCGTAATGCCCCATAACCTGTACCTGCACTCCAGCATTGTGCAAACGCGCGCCTTCGAGCGCGACGAAGAAGGCAAACGCTCGGCCATCAAGTTTGCCACCATCGATTCGTCGGTGGCTTTGTTTATGGCCTTCTTCGTGAACGCGGCCATCCTGGTGGTGGCCGCTGCGGCCTTCCACCGCAACGGGCTGTTTCAGGTGGCCGACATCCACGACGCGCACAAGCTGCTGGCCCCGGTACTCGGCGCGGGTGCGGCCAGCGTGGTATTCGCGGTAGCACTTCTGGCTTCGGGCCAAAACTCCACCCTTACGGGCACGCTCGCCGGCCAGATTGTGATGGAAGGCTTCCTCAACCTGAAGCTTAAGCCGTGGCTGCGCCGCCTGATTACGCGGCTGATTGCCGTGGTGCCGGCCTTTGTAGTTACGCTGCTGTACGGCGAAAAAGGCACCGGCGAGCTGCTGGTCCTCAGCCAGGTAATTCTGTCGTTGCAGCTGAGCTTTGCCGTGGTGCCGCTGGTGCTGTTTACCGGCGACAAGCAGAAAATGGGCCCCTTTGCCAACAAGCCCTGGGTGAAGCTGGTGGCCTGGTCGGTATCGGCCATCATCATCGCCCTGAACGCCTACCTGCTCTACGAAACCTTCTTCGGTTAACCCTAAAAAGCGGAGCCGGCCCACCGAGGCAGCTCCGTTTTTTTGCGCCCAATTCGAGTTTTAGACTCGCCTAAATACCAAACGCCGCCGCACCTAAATACGCTATGAAACAGCTGCTACTTGTTCTGTTACTACTAAGCTGCGCCCTAGGTCGGGTGTGGGCCCAAACGGCCACGCTGCGCGGGCAGGTGCGCGCGGGCGGGCAGCCGGTGCCCTTTGCTACCGTGGCCCTGAAAGGCACCGCCCTAGGTACCACCGCCTCCGAAACCGGTACCTATACCCTGAAGCAAGTACCGCCCGGCACCTACCAGCTGGTGGCTACGGCCGTGGGCTACAAACCCGCCGAGCGCACCGTTACGGTGCAAGCCGGCGCCACGGCCGAGCACAACCTGCTGCTGGCCAGCACAGCCAACGAGCTGCAGGACGTGGTAATCAGCGGCACGCTGGGCGAGGTAGTGAAAAGCGAATCGCCGGTACCGGTGGAGATTTACACGCCCAAGTTCTTCCAGAAAAACCCCGCGCCCAGCCTGTTCGAGAACCTGACGCTGGTAAACGGCGTGCGCCCGCAGCTGAACTGCAACGTGTGCAACACCGGCGACATTCATATTCACGGCCTGGAGGGGCCCTACACCATGGTGCTCATCGACGGCATGCCCATCGTATCGGCCCTGAGCACGGTGTACGGGCTGAGCGGCATCCCCAACAGCATGGTGGAGCGCATCGAGGTGGTGAAGGGTCCGGCCTCTACGCTCTACGGCTCAGAGGCCCTAGGTGGGCTGATCAACGTAATTACCAAGGACCCCCAAAAGGCCCCGCGCCTCTCGGCGGATGGCTTTGCCACCTCGCACGGCGAAACCAACCTCGACCTGGGCACCACCCTGCGCGCCGGCAAGGCTACCTCGCTGCTCACCGGCAACGTGTTTCACTTCAACCAGCGCCGCGACGTGAACCGCGACGGGTTTACGGACCTGCCGACGCAGAAGCGCGCCTCGGTGTTTAACAAGTGGAGCTTGGCGCGGCCCGAAAACCAGGTGGCTACGCTGGCCGGCCGCTATTACTACGAAGACCGGTTTGGCGGCCAACTGCCGTGGCGCAACGAGTTTCGGGGCACCGACAGCATTTACGGCGAAAGCATTTACACCAGCCGCTACGAGCTGCTGGGCCAATACCAGCTGCCCATTCGGGGCCAGAAGGTGATGCTGAGCGGCTCGTACAACCGCCACCGCCAGAACTCGGTGTACGGCACCACGCTTTACAACGCCACCCAGCACGTAGGCTTTGGCCAGCTGACGTGGACGCGCGCCCTCAGCATTCGGCACAATTTGCTGCTGGGCTCGGCGTACCGCTACACCTGGTACGACGACAACACCCCCGCCACCGAGCAAGCCACCACCGACCTGGTGCGCAACCAGCCCGATGTGGTGCAGCTGCCCGGCGTGTTTGCCCAAGACGAATGGCGCCTTACCGAACACGCCACCCTGCTCACGGGCCTGCGCCTCGATTACAACTCGCGGCACGGGGCCATTCTGTCGCCGCGGGCCAACTACAAGTGGGGCACCGACGACGGCAGCCGCGTGCTGCGCCTGGGCGTGGGCAACGGCTTTCGGGTGGTGAATTTGTTTACCGAAGACCACGCCGCCCTTACCGGCGCGCGCACCGTGGTGGTAGAAGAGCAGCTGCGCCCCGAACGCTCCTGGAACGCCACCCTCAACTACGTGCACCAGCTGCGCACGGCCACCGGCTCGCTCACCTTCGATGGCAGCTTGTTCTGGACGTACTTCACCAACAAAATCACGCCCGATTACGACACCGACCCCAACCTGATTGTGTACCGCAACCTGCGCGGCTTTGCCGTATCGCGCGGGGCCACGCTCAACGCCGACCTGGCCCTAGGTACGCAGGTAAAAATCATGGCCGGCATCACGGCGCTGGATGTGTACCGCCGCGAGCAGCGCACGCCCGATGGGCCCACCGAGCAAATCAGGCAGCTGCACACGCCGGCGTTTTCGGGCACGTACGCGGCCTCGTACACGGCCGAGCGGTGGGGCCTCACCCTCGACTACACCGGGCAGGTAAACGGCCCCATGCTGCTGCCCGTGCAGCCCAACGACTACCGCCCCAGCCGCTCGCCGTGGTATTCGCTGCAAAACCTGCAGGCTACCAAGCGCCTCGGCAAAGGCCTGGAGGTGTACGGCGGCGTGAAAAACCTGCTGAACTTCTTGCCGCGCCACGTGCTCATCCGCGCGTTCGACCCGTTTGACAAGTACATCGAGCAGGACAACCCCAACGGCTACACCTTCGATACCGAGTACAACTACGCGCCGGTGCAGGGCCGCCGCGGTTTTCTGGGAGTGCGGTACACGCTGTAGGGGCGCGTGCAACGCGCCCGCCGGGGCTACCGGATTCGCCTAGGTGCCAACCCAACAAAAGCCCGGACCCCATGCAGGTTCGGGCTTTTTGCTGGGTTGGCACCGAATGGTTCCGGCGAGCGGACACCACGCACCCAAGCTGGCCCAGGCCGCGTATGCGGGGGCACAACCCCTTACTTCTTCCCCAACCATGTACCGGATACTTTGTCTGCTGGCCGCTTGGGCTTGGTGTGCCTCGGCGCACGCTCAAGCTGGCGGCCCGGCCAAGTCGTCGCCGTACGATTCGGCCCGATTTCACCTATTTAAACCCGTGCCGCGCAACCAGCTGCGCGAGCTGCGCCCCGACCGCCCCGGCGTTACCGAAAGCCCGTTTACCGTTGATGCCGGCCACCTGCAGATTGAAACCGACGCGTTGCGCCTCATCAACCGCCGCGACGACGACAAGCGCGAGCGGGAGTGGCACGCGGCTTACGTAACGGCCAAGCTGGGCCTGTGGCGGCGCACCGATGTGCAAGTAGAAACCCCACTGTACAGCGTGCAGAAAGAGCGCATGGCCGACGAGCCCACCTGGCAAACGCACCGGGGCTTTGGCGACGTGGCCGTGCGCCTGAAGCACAACTTTATTGGCGACGACCAGGAGGGCCCCGTGGCCGTGGCCGCGGTGGGCTACGTGCGCCTGCCCACCGGCGGCCAGGCCGGCGAAGGCGGCGTAGAGGGCGGCCTTATTTTGCCCCTCGACTGGCACATCGGCGAGAAATGGAACCTGGAAACCCAACTCGAAACCGACCTGAACTACGACCGCGAGGATGCCGAACATTTTGTGCGGGTGATGCCCTCGGTGGCCGTCGATTACGAGGTAAACCAGAAGCTGTCGGTTCTGCTCGAAGGCGTAACCAAATGGGACGCCAAGCACACGGGCTGGCGCAGCTCCGTAAACGTGGCGCCCATCATCAACCTTACCGATAACGTGCAGTTCGATTTCGGCGGGCACTTTGCGCTGAACCGCGACATGGACCGCGAATTTTTTGTGGGATTCACGGTGCGCCGGTAACCCCCGGCCCCAGGTGCCTACACACCACAGCGGCCGGACCACCTAGGGGTGATCCGGCCGCTGTGGTTGGGGCTGCAAGCAGGCTTGCTTAGTGGCGCATTTCGCCGGCATCGGTGAGCAGGGTGCCGGTGCGGCTGTGGCCGTGCGAGGCTTTCCAGTCGGTAATCAGCCACGACATCACGAACATAATGCCCGAGCCGATGAACAGGTTGCGGGCCGTGGGCTCGGAGTCGGAGAAACCAAAGATGAAGGGCAATGCAATGAATGCCAGGCCGCTAACCAGCTCCATGGCGCCGTGCATCGGGAAGGGGATTACGCGCATCCAGCCGAGCGGGTAATCGGTGAGCAGCGCAATGAGCAGGTAGCCGGCCCCCAGCGTGTAGAACGCCGTGGAGTACGGGTGCTGCAGATCGAACAGCAGCGGAGCCATGAGGAAAAAGATGGAAACGATGTAGTCGAGTACGCCGTGGGCGGAAGGTGACAGAATTTTCATGGTAAGTCGGATATCATTAATGGTTGGACATTGGAGTCTGCCCATTATTACGCCCTGACAACCAGATGGATATTGCCCAGCTTGCTTTTTCAGTATTTATACCAGGTGGTTTTGGTGGCCGCCGGCCACGGCAAGCCGCGGTTGAGTGCCGCTGCCCTAGGTCGCGTTGTATGGCGCGCCGTTGTGATCCTGACGAGGGGCCTCACGTTGGACCTCACCCCCCGGCCCCCTCTCCAGAAGAGAGGGGGAGCCTGGTGACCTTGGGCCCGGCTGTCATGCCGAGCAAAGCGAGACATCTGGCGGGCGGACGTTGGGCGGTATCGTCATGCTGAGCTTGTCGAGGCATCTCGCGTGCTGACGTCGGATAGCATCCGCTCCCCCTCTCTTTTGGAGAGGGGGCCGGGGGGTGAGGTCCCGATCAGCTCCTTCGCTTGGTTCAGGATGACAGGCTAAACAACGTCAGCCCCCAGATGTCTCGCTTTGCTCGCCATGACAGCCGGGCCCAAGCCCTAGGTGCCGCGTAGCCGCTACAGCCGCGCACCCAGCACCACGGTTTTCTTGTATTCGCGCCGAATGCCGGTATTGGGCTGAAAGAGCTCGATGTGCAGCACGTAGTAGCCCACGGCGGCTTTGCGGTTGGCATCGGTGAGGCCGTCCCAGCGGAAAAAGCCGGTGGTAGCCAGCGTTTCGTTGCGCACCAGGCGGCGCGTGAGGCGGCCCAGGGCATCGTACACCGTGATGCTGGCCAGGTAACCGGCGCCATCGAGGCGGTAGCTGAGGGTGGCAAAATCCTGCTGGCCATCGTCGTCGGGTGTGAAGACCTCGGGCTCCAAGGCAAACTGTTTGTCGCCGCCGGGCTCGGTTTGGTACTGCGAGTTGCGCCGCCCGGGCGTGGCGTAGCCCGTGCTGCCGGCCGCCGAATGAAAGTTGGCGGCGGTGCTGGGCCCGTCGGGCCGGATGCGCTCCAACGACACCCCGTCGCGGGTATCGAGCAGCGGCAGGTGCATGGTTTCGGCGTAGGCCAGCCTATCGATGGTGCGGTTTTGCGCATCGAGCAGGACAATTACGCCGGCATCGTCGGGCAATGAGGGCAGGCTTACGGGCGGCAGAAACGCCGCGGCCTCGTGGCTGTTGGGGTATTGCGCCTGCACAATTTCGGGCCGCTCGCTGAGCACCACCAGCTGGCCGGGCGCCAGCGCCAGCGGCTCGGGGCTGATGTTGTGGGCATCGAGCGAGCCATCGGGCAACTCGCGGGCCAGGCGCCAGCCCTGCAGGCTCAGGTAACTGCCCGAGCGGTTGAGCAGCTCCACAAAGTCGTAGCCGCCCGAACGCGGGTTGAACAGCACTTCGTTGATAACCACGTTGCCGGGCGCGGCGGGCACGGGCAGCGCAATGGTGGCTGAGGTAATTGGGCCGGTGCCGTTGCCTACGCAATCGGTAGCACGCTGCACCTGCACGGTGTAGGGCTGGTTGGGCGCGAGCGGCGCACCTAGGGTCAGCTCCACCGTCCGGAAGTCGAACGGCACCGGGGCGGCGCTTTGCACCGCCGGGCCGTTGGGCAACACGCGGTACAGCGCGGGGTTGCTGGCGAGGGTGCTATCGAGCTTTTCGGCGAAGGTGAGGCGCAGGCGCGTAGCCGTTACGGCCACGGCGGCCAGCAGCTGCGGCGGGGTACGGTCGGGATTGGCGGCTTGCACCGAGTTGGCGCGGCCGGGCGTGCCGCCGCTGGCATCGAGGCTGGCCTGCCAGTTGTCGGCGCCGGCGCAAGGGTTGCCCAGGTCAATCAGCTCCAGGGCCCAGCCGCCCTCCTTTTTGCGGTTGTCGCGGTACCAGGTGTCGGCGTAGCGTACCTCAAACAGGGTGCGGCCGTCGCGGGCGCGCAGCAGCAGTTGGTCGGCGGTGTTGGTAAGGCTCGGAAAGTTGGTGAGGCCGAACACTTTGCCAAAGCCGGTAAACTGCGCCGTGCGGGTGCTGGCGCACACCACCGCGTACTCGCCGGGCAGCAGCACGGCGCCCGCCGGAAACACCGCCGCCGCGTTGCTGCCCGGCTTCAGCAGGCGCACACCGCCCAGGTCGAGCTGGTTGGTGGCCGAAGGGTTATGTATTTCGAGGTACTCCGATGCCGGCAAACCCACCTGCGGCGTTTCGTCGGCCAGGATTTCGGTGATGAGCACCTGATTGACGCCCGGCGCCACCAGCACTCCGCTAAACCGGAACGTGGTGGTAAGCGGCCCCGCGGCCGCGTTGCCGAACAAGTCGGCCACGTTGCGCACCTCCAGGGTATTCTGACCTAGGGGCAGGTTGCCGCCGAAGGCGAGGTGCACCAGGCTGGCATCGGCCGCATCGGGCTGCGCGGCGGTGGCAACGGCGCCGTTGCCCAGCCGAAACGAGCTGGCCGCTACCGAGGTAGCCACCGGCTCCGCGAACTGCACATCAACCTGCGTTGCCGATACGGCCGTGGCGCTTACCAGCTGCGGCGGCGTGGCATCGACGACCCGAAAGTCGTCGAAATAGAAGTTGCGGTTGTTGGCGGCCGAGTACGTGAGCAGCACGCCTAGGTACTGGCTGCGCTGGTAGGTGGCATCGGTGGCGGTGCCCTCGCTGGCAAAGGTGCGGCCGCCCGTGAGGTCGCGCTCCAACGTCCAGACGTTGGCGGGGCTGCGCGTAACGCGCACGCGCACCAGGTTGTTGGTGGTCGAATTCAGGGTACCGTCCTGGCCGTTGATAACGTACACCGGGCTGGCCGTGGCATCTTTCCTAAACAGAGCAACCTCGTCGGGCGTGCCGCCCAGGCGCACAAAGTAGCCGCGGTTGCCGGCAGCTTTCAGGTCGGCTTGCTCCGATATCAGCCACACATCGGCCAGGTTGCCGCCCGAGGTGGCCAGGCGCAGGTTGGCCCAAAACTCCCAGGTAGTGCCGGTGGCCGCCTGTTGCGGGGTGGCCAGCTGCGTTTGGGAGCCCGTAACGGCCGGCCCGTTGCTTTGTAGCTGCTGCTGCGCGTTTACCTGAAAAGCGGCCGCGTCGCCCACCCAAGTGGGGTTCTGGCTGAAGTCGCCGTCGGCGAAGGTTTCGGCTAGTTGCGCCGCGGCCGGCAAGGCCAAAAGCATCAGCCCAAACAAGTAAAGCAGGCGTGGCAGCATCGAGGATAGCAATAGATATTCTCCAAAAATACTTCCGTTTTACCGACTTTTGCGAGCTGCTTTGCCCAAAGCAGCTTTCCGCTGATACTGAATATGAAAGTAGCCGTAGTAGGCGCCACCGGCCTTGTGGGTGGCGAAATGCTTAAAGTGCTCGAAGAGCGCAATTTTCCGGTAACCGAGTTGCTGCCCGTGGCTTCCGAGAAATCGGTGGGCCAAATCATTCATTTTAAAGGCCAGCCTTTTAAGGTGGTGAGCATGGACGACGCCATTGCCGCCCGCCCGGCCGTGGCCATTTTCTCGGCCGGCGGCTCGGTAAGCAAGGAGCTGGCCCCGCGCTTTGCCGAGGTAGGCACCGTGGTAATCGACAACTCCTCGGCCTGGCGCATGGACCCCACCAAAAAGCTGGTGGTGCCCGAGGTAAACGCCCACGTGCTCACCCCGGAAGATAAGATCATTGCCAACCCCAACTGCTCCACCATTCAGATGGTGGTGGCCCTGAGCAAGCTGCACGAGGCTTACAAGGTGGAGCGCGTGGTGGTGAGCACCTACCAAAGCGTTACGGGCACCGGCAAAAAGGCCGTGGATCAGCTGATGCAGGAGCGCGCCGGCCAGCCGGCCAGCAACCCCGCCTACCCCCACCCCATCGACCTGAACGTGCTGCCGCACATCGACGTGTTCGAGGACAACGGCTACACCAAGGAGGAAATGAAGATGGTGAAGGAAACCAAGAAGATTATGGGCGACGACACCATTCGCGTAACCGCCACCACGGTGCGCATCCCCGTAATGGGCGGCCACTCCGAGTCGGTGAACGTGGAGTTTGCCCGCGACTTCGACCTGGGCGAAGTGCGCCGCCTGCTCGAGGCTACCGAAGGCGTGGAGGTGGTTGATGACCCGGCCAACAACCGCTACCCCATGCCCAAAGACGCCCACGGCCGCGACGCCGTGCTGGTAGGCCGCCTGCGCCGCGACGAATCGCAGCCCCGCACCCTGAATATGTGGGTGGTGGCCGACAACCTGCGCAAAGGTGCCGCCACCAACGCCGTGCAAATTGCCGAGTACATGCTGCGG
Source organism: Hymenobacter sp. YIM 151858-1 (assembly GCF_025979705.1). Lineage (NCBI taxonomy): Bacteria > Pseudomonadati > Bacteroidota > Cytophagia > Cytophagales > Hymenobacteraceae > Hymenobacter > Hymenobacter latericius. The sequence continues at coordinate 3,912,973 of NZ_CP110136.1, read as the reverse complement.
CAAGGGCTGATTAAGTAAGCTCGAGTGAAAATTATTGAGCCCGGATGTGCCCGAAAGCTGACGCATCCGGGCTTTTTTTGTGGCTATGCTATTACGTTCTCTATTCTGCGGTGCCGGGTTGTTCGTGACTTCTGCCGCCCTAGGTCAAGTGGCGGGTGCTGGCGCAGCGGCACCGGCTACGTACACGTTTGTGGAGCAAATGCCCCGGTTTCGGGGTGGCAGTGCAGATTCGGTGTACGCTTACCTCAACCGCCACCGGCAATACCCCGCCGAGGCCGCCGCGCAGCGCCTCGAAGGCCGGGTGTTCGTGAGTTTCGTGGTGAGCCCCGCGGGCACCACCGAGCAGGTCAAAATCGTCAAAAGCAGCAACCCGCTGTTTGAGGCCGAGGCCCTGCGCCTGATTCAGACGATGCCTGCCTGGGAGCCGGGCCGGCAGGCCGGGCGCGCCGTGCCGGTGGCCCAAACGCTGCAAATCAACTTCCGGCTGCCGCCGGTGCAGCCGCTGCTGAGCGGCCCCCGGCCCGCCGCCGAGCTGTACCCACCCAGGCCCGTGGGTGGGCAGGAGGCGCTGGCGGCTCACCTGAAAAGCGCAACCTACCCCGAGGCCGCCCGCCAGACCCAAACCTCGGCGCTGGTGTTCGTGAGCGTGCAGGTCGATTCGCTGGGCCAGGTAAGCGGCGTGCGGCCGCTTTCGCTGATGGGCGACAAAGCCACCCGCAACCCCAAAGCCGGTGTGCAAGCGCCCGACGCCACGCTGGTGGAGGCTGCCGTGGCGGCGCTGGGCAGCAGCGGCCTACGCTGGCAGGCGGCCGTGCGCAACGGCCAGCCCAGCAGCAGCGCGGCCCTGGTGCCGGTGTTGTTTGACGGGGCTACGGGCACGGTGGGCCTGCTGCCGGGGCTGCGCCTGTTCCCGACGGAGCCGCCCGTTATCGAGGGCGGCGGCAAGGCGCTGTACGAGTTTTTGGGCCGCAACATCAAGTACCCGCCTGCGGCGTTGCGGGCCGGCCTCCAAGGCAAGGTAACGGTGCTGTTTGAAGTAAGCGAAGAAGGCCGCGTGCAAAACCCATTGGTGGTTGGCGCGGCCCACCCCGAGCTCGACGCGGAAGCGGTACGCGTGGTGTCGCAGCTGCCGCCCCTGTTTCCGGCCCTCGAGCAGGGCCAGCCCGTGCGCAGCTTCTACCTCGTGCCGATTACATTTACCGTGGTGCGAAGCGGGCGGCCCGGCCCCGCCCCCGCCGGCCCGCGCATGCGTACGTTCTAGGTCAGTTTCGTTGGCACGCCGCCAGCCTCCGGTTTGGGCAATTGCCCGGGCCGGAGGCTGGCGTTGGCAGGCCCCGCGCCCTGGGTGCCGGGCGCGATCCGGCACCCAGGGCGCGGGGCCAGTTGATAGGTTTAAGAAGCTGTTTGAGTTGATTTCAGAACGTCATGCTGAGCCCCGCCGAAGCATCTCTACGGATAGCATTCTACTACCTGACGAAGCGGTAGAGATGCTTCGGCGGGGCTCAGCATGATGCTAAACCTCGCTTGGTTAGCTAACTTAAACAGCTTCTAAAAGCTGAGCCCACAGTTGCGCCGGGGCTTACGCCGCGGGCTCGGGCAGCACCAGCTCGGCCAGGTTCTCGATGGCTTTGCGCGTGGGCTCGGGGCGCTCCAGAAACCCTAGGTGCCCCACGTTGGCCAGCCACAGCACCAGGCAATGGTCGGGCAGCAGGCTTTCTTCGTGGGTTTTTTCGGGCGACACGGCGCGGTCGTCTTTGCCGGCGATGAGCAGCACCGGAAAGGTGGCTTTTTCGAGCACGGCGCGGCGGTCGGGGCGCGCGGCCATGGCCTGCAGGCTGCCCAGGGCGGTTTCGGCTGGCACGGCGGCGGCAATGCGTTGCAACTGCTGCACGTGGTGCGCCATCGACTCGCGGTGGGCGGCGGCCAGCTGGGGCTTCAGAAACTCCTCGGCAAACGCGGCCACGCCGTGCTCCTCCAGAAACTGGCGGTTGCGGGTGCGCTGCTCCCGGTCGTCGTCGGTGTCGGGCAACGATGAGGAGTGGAACAAGCACAGGCCTGCCACCAGACCGGGGTATTTTTCGGCGAAGGCCAGGGCCACGTAGCCGCCCATGCTGTGGCCCACCAGCAGCACCTGCCCCACCCCGGCGCGGCTCAGTTCGTCGCGCAGGAAATCGGCCGCGGCCTCCAGCGAGTAGTCGGGGGCGGGTTGGGCGTTGGGGCCGTAACCCGGCAAATCGGGGCACAGCACCTGGTAGCGGGCACGCAGCGGCGCCGCGAACTCGTCCCACACGGCACCGCTTTCGAGGTAGCCGTGGATAAACAACAGGGTGGGCTTCATGGGGCTGGGGCGTTGGTGAGCGGTGGTAAACGCGGAAACCGGACGCTTGGGTTGCTGGGGCAGTAGGGGGCCTCACCCCCGGCCCCTCTCCCGCAGAGAGGGGGAGCCACGGCGGCGAGGCCGTCAGCAACGATTTCGTGCAACGATTGCGGCGGCTGCGGCTCACGCCTTCGCCGCCGCGCCTGCAAGCCGGCATCGAATCGCCCCCGTTGCCCATAGGCTGGGCAAGCACCTAGGGCACGGGCCTTCAAAGCCTCAGAGCGGTTTCCGGGCCCAGAAGTAGCCCAACGCGCCACCGGCCAACGGCAGCGCTACCATTCCGAGGGCCATGAAAAAAGTACCGCCCATTGGCAGAAACTTCGGCCCGATTATGTTCAGGAGCACTGCCCCGAACAGGCTGGGCCAGGGGTTGGCGCGGTACGGCGGGTACTGCCTTTTCAGCAGCCAATAAGCCAGCCCGCCCAGCAGCATGGGCCCCGCTACCGCCAGCAGCAACAGCCTGAGCGCCATGCCCCAAAACTCCCAGGTTTGAATATTGAGCAGCGCTGGCATCAGGCTTTGCCGTATACCCGGCCCGCAAAATCGAGCACGGCGCGGCGGGTTTCGTCGGGGCGCTCGAAGTACCCTAGGTGGCCCACGTCGGAGAGCAGCAGGGAGTAGCTTTCGGCGGGCAGGGCCAGCTGCGGCAGCACGCTTTCCACGGTTACGGCCACGTCTTCTTTGCCCACGATAAACTGCACCGGGTAGCGCGCATCGCGCAGCACGTGGGTGCGGTCGGGGCGCTCTTTCATGGCGCGCAGGGCCCCGATGACGGTTTCCTTGGGCGTGGCTTTGCCGATTTCCTCCAGAAACTCGCGCTCCTGCACCAGCCGCTCGCGGTTGGCCGGCGCAAACAGCGGCCTGATAAACGACTCCATGAACTTATCGACGCCGTGGCGCTGCACAAAGTCGATGTTTTTGTCGCGGTTGGCCTTTTTCTCGTCCGAGTCGGGCATAGCCGTGGAGTGAAACAGGCTCAGGCCCGCTACCATGTTGGGGTAGCGCTCGGCAAAGGCCAGGGCCGCGTAGCCGCCCATGCTGTGGCCCACCAGCAGCACCCGCTCGCAGCCGCGCTGGCGCAGGTAGTCGGCCAGGTAGCGGGCCTGGGCCTCCATAGAGTAGTCGCGGATATCGTGGATGTTGGTGCCGAAGCCCAGCAGATTGGGCGTGAGCAGGCGGTATTCGTCGTCGGGAAACTCGCGGGTGAACTCAGTCCAGATTTCGCGGCTTTCGCCAAAGCCGTGCAGCAACACAATGGCGGGTAAGGCAGTCGTCATAGGCGCAGTATACGTGGTGCGGAGGCAACAAATCTACGGATGGCCCGGCGCCCTAGGTAAAGCTGGGCGGTTTTCGGCGGCCGAGTTGTAGCTTCGCCGAAGCGGTTTGCGTATGCAGCCCGCTTACTTTCTTCTATGAACAACCGCCTCCTCTGGATTTTACTGGGTCTGGCACCGGCTACCGCCAGCTTTGCGCAGCAGGTTCCAACGCCCGTTCAGCCCCAGCCCGTCGATACCGTGCAGGTGCCACCCGCCTCGGCACCGGTGCCAGCGCCTACGCCTGTAACGGTTACGCCCCCTTCTGCGCAGCAGCCTACGCCCGAGCGCATTGAGGCTACCGATGCCAAGCCGCTGCTGCAGGCGCCCGTGTACGTACCGCTTGACCTGGACGTGTACCGCCTCATCGACCGCTACGCCATTAAGTACGGCCCCGATTCGGTCGGCGACATCCATACCACCATCCGCCCCTACAACCGGGCTGCGGTGGCCCGCTTGGCCGAGCGGATTTATCCTAGAGAGGGAATAGTCACTCCCACAGACGCCCCTCCCAATGACGTTCGAGTCTTAGAATTTGGCGCAAGAGGAGAAAGAAGGAATTCGATTGAGCGCTTCAACATCCTATACCTGCTGCGCGACAACTGGCAATACGTCACCGATCCTTCCCTCCGCGCCGAAAACGTCAGTAAAAAGCCTTTCCTTAAGCATTTCTACCGCAACCCGGCCGATCTGTACAGCGTGCAAACGCCGGACTTCACGTTGCGCGTCAACCCGGTGCTGCACTTTCAGGTGGGCACTGATACCGACTCCGACGGGCTGCGCTTCGTGAACACGCGCGGCGCCGTTATCGAGGGCACCATCGATAAGCGCCTGGGTTTCTTTACTTACTTCGTCGATAACCAAACCTCGGTGCCGCTGTACGTGCAGCAACGCGTAGAGCGCGACAACGCCGTGCCGCACGAGGGTTACTGGAAGCTGTTCAAGGACAAGCGCGGCCAATACGACTTCCTGACGGCGCGCGGCTACGTAACGTACGCCGCCACCAAGCACATCAACGTGCAGCTCGGCCACGACCGCAACTTTGTGGGCAACGGCTACCGCTCACTAATCCTGAGCGACTTTTCGGCGCCGTACTTCTTCCTGAAGCTGAACACGCGCGTTTGGAAGTTTAACTACCAGAACATCTTCGCGGAGCTGACAGCGGAGCGGACGCCCGACCGCGACACCATCTTCCAGAAGAAATACATGGCGTTTCACCACCTCAGCCTCGACATTACGCCGTCGCTGAACGTGGGCGTGTTCGAGTCGGTGATGTTTGGGCGGGGCAAGGGCCGCTTCGAGCTGCAGTACCTCAACCCCCTCATCTTCTACCGCAGCATCGAGCAGCACGTCGGCTCGAACGACAACGCCATTCTAGGCGCCGATTTCAAGTGGAACATCCTGAAACGCGGGCAGATCTATGGGCAAGTGGTACTCGATGAGCTGATTGTAAGCCAGGTGCGGGCCGGCAACGGCTGGTGGGGCAACAAGCAATCGGTGCAGCTGGGCGCCAAGTACCTCGATGTGCTGGGCCTGCGCAACCTCGATCTGCAGGCCGAGTTCAACTACATCCGGCCCTACACCTACCAGCACGCCGATTTGTACCGTGCCTACGAGCACTACGGCCAGCCGCTGGCCCACCCCATGGGCGCCAACCTGCGCGAGGTGCTGGGCGTGCTCACCTACCAGCCCCTGCCCCGCCTCACGCTGGTGGGCAAGGCCTTTTACGTGCAGCAGGGCATCGATTTCGACGACCGCGCCGAAGGTACCAACCTTGGCTCCAACGTGCTGCGCTCGTACAACACTCGCCCGCGCGATGCCGCCGGCAACCTCATCGACTTTGGCTACCGCACCGCCGACGGCCGGCGCCACAACCTGCTGCACACCGATCTGACGGCCACCTGGCAAGCCCGCCACAACCTCTGGTTCGATGCCAAGCTGATTGCCCGCAACAGCAACCTGTTCGGCAACGCCATCATTCCGTCGGTGTCGCTGCGCTGGAACGCCGCCCAGCGCCTGCTCGAATTCTAGACCACGGATTCGGGCGGATTCATCGGATTCCGCGGATTTTGTGAACAACGCCAACGGCCCGGGGCACCTGCTCCGGGCCGTTGGCGTTGGGCCGGCTGGCCGGCACCTAGGGCGCGGCCTGGCCAGGCCGCGCCCTAGGTGCCGGCCCGCTACGCGCGCGGCCGCCCACGAAATCCGCGGAATCCGATGAATCCGCTTGAATCCGTGGTCTACCTTTGCACCTCCGATGAAGACTTACCTCCGCATTCTGCGTTTTGCCCGGCCCTACGCCGATTTTCTGCCCCAGTACATCCTGTTCACGGTGCTGGGCATCTTCTTTGGCATTGCCAACTTCGGCATGCTCATTCCGCTGCTCAATATCCTGTTCGACACCACCGGCAAAATGCTGGCCGAAGCGCCCGGCGCCCCGCCGGCGTTCAGCCTGTCGCTGTCGTTTATCACCGATACGTTCAAGTACCACTTCCGCGAGGTAATCGAAACGCAGGGCAAGCTCGGGGCGCTGGCGTGGGTGTGCATGCTGCTGATTGGCTCGGTATTTCTGAGCAACGTGTTCCGGTACCTAGGGCTGCGGCTGCTGGCCAAGGTGCGCGCCCGCGTTATCCGCAACCTGCGCGCCGCCCTGTACCAGCGCGTAACGCAGCTGCAACTGGGCTACTTCACGGCGGCCCAAAAAGGCGACCTGATGTCGCGCTTTACCAACGACGTGCAGGAGGTGGAAACCTCGGTGGTGAACTCGCTCACGGCCGTTATCCGGGAGCCGCTGGCCATCGTGGGCTATTTCGCGGTGCTGTTTTTTATGTCCGTCAAGCTAACGTTGTTCACGCTGATTCTGCTGCCGATTTCGGGTGGGCTGATTGCGGGCATTTCGAAGCGTTTGCGCCGCCAGGCCCAGCAAAGCCAGCAAACCCTGGGCTCGATGCTCTCGGTGATTGACGAAACCCTAGGTGGCGTGCGCGTCATTAAGGCCTTCAACGCCGAGCCGTACATCCTGAGCAAGTTTCACGCGCAGAACGAGCAGTACGCCCGCACCCAGCGCAGCATCGACAACACCCGCGACCTGGCCTCGCCGTTCTCGGAGTTTGCCGGCGTATCGGTGGTGGCGGCGCTGCTGTACTTCGGCGGCACCCTGGTGCTGGGCGGCGAATCGGACCTGACCGCGGCCAACTTTATTACCTACATCGTGCTGTTTTCGCAAGTGCTGGTGCCGGCCAAGGCCTTGTCGTCGGCGTTCAGCAACATTCAGCGCGGCCTGGTGGCCGGCGAGCGGGTGCTGTCGGTAATCGACACTGAGCCTACAATCAAGGACAAGCCGAATGCGCAGGTGCTGCCTGCGTTTGCGCACGAAGTGGAGTTCCGCAACGTGGCCTTCAGCTACGGCGAGCGTACGGTGCTGGAAGACATTAACCTGGTAGTACCCAAGGGCAAAACCGTGGCGCTGGTGGGCCCCTCGGGCGGCGGCAAAAGCACCCTGGCCGATTTGGTACCGCGCTTTTACGACCCCACCGCCGGCCAGATCCTCATCGATGGCCACGACCTGCGCGACTGCACCCTGCACTCGGTGCGGGCGCAAATGGGCATCGTAACGCAGGAGAGCATCCTGTTCAACGACACCGTTTTCAACAACATCCGCTTCAACAAACAGGACGCCACGGAGCAGGAGGTAATGGAGGCCGCCAAAATTGCCAACGCCCACGAGTTCATCATGGCCTCGCCCGAGGGATACAACACTATCATCGGCGACCGGGGCACGCGCCTTTCGGGTGGGCAGCGGCAGCGCCTGAGCATTGCCCGCGCCATTTTGCGCAATCCGCCCATTCTCATTCTCGACGAAGCCACCTCGGCCCTCGACACCGAAAGCGAAAAGCTGGTGCAGGAAGCCTTAACGCGCCTCATGACCAACCGCACTTCGCTGGTAATTGCCCACCGCCTCAGCACCGTGCAACACGCCGATGAGATTGTGGTGCTGCAGCACGGCCGCATTGCCGAGCGCGGCACCCACGACGAGCTGCTGAGCCGCCCCGATGGCCTGTATGCCCGCCTGAGTCGGATGCAAGGAAACCCGGCGTTGGCGTAGCACGAGGCACCTAGGGATAGAGTGACGCATCGAACAGGCAACCCGGCGCGAGCAACGCACAATAAACTGGCGCGCGTCTTAGCGCGTGAGCGCGCGACTCGTGCCTAGGTATGGAGGGGAGTCTCCGACTCCCGTACCGTGAACGACCCGGCCTAGGTGCCGCTGGGGCACGCAAGCCAAGGAGCTTAAGTCAGCAAGCCGTTCTCTAAGTGCCGTGCAACGCCCGGAAGTCTGGAGATTCCCACCCATGCTGCGGCACGAGTCGCGCGCTCCGCGCTAAGACTCGCGCCAGCATATCCAGGTTGCCGTTTGTTCGCGCCAGTGCATCCTCACGCCACTTGTTCGAGCAACCATACGTAAAGAGGTATATTTCCGCGGCGCGGCCTGGCAGCTGCGCGGCTCTCCTCCACAAACCTCTTTCCGTATGATAGCCCTCCGTCGAATAGTTACCGTGCTGGTGATGGTGTACCTGCTGATGGCCTTGCTGCTGGCCGTAACGGCCGGTGCCCGCGATGCCATGATCAGCATGTTTGGCACCAGCCGCGCCGATTTCTGGTTCAACATGATGCTGATTGGCGCCGCCCTGCTGCTGTTGCTGCTGCTCGTCGAGAATGCCCACACCGTGGCGCTGCGCCGCAACGTGACGCATTATGAAGCCAAAATCAACGAACTGAAAGCCAAGCTCTACGACCACCAACTGGAGCAACGCGACCAATCGTGGCGCTCGGGTGGCACCAGCACGCCCCGCCCGGCCGAGCCCGTGGTAGCCCAGCCTACCGTAACGCCGCAGCCGCAAGCCGCCCCCGGCAGCATTGCCCGCACCACCATGCCGCCCGTACGCCCCCTCGACGAAGGCTACGACCAGGATTTGCCGCGCACCGCTGTGCCGCCGCCCTCCGCCGCCGACCTGCCGCCCAGCGCCGTGCCGCCCACTACCATTCATCCGCACCCCACCAACACGCCGCCCTACCCGAACGACCGCCCCGCTGTGTAACTTCGCGGCGTGGCAGATACCCTCACCGACCTTATCCGGGCTGAACTAACGGAAGCCCGCACCGTGCTCGAGCGTTTTTTGGCCGAGCCCACCAACCTGGCCCGCATCGAGCAAGCCGCGCAGCTAATGGCTACCAGCCTGCTGGGTGGCGGCAAGCTCCTGAGCTGCGGCAACGGCGGCTCGCTGTGCGATGCGCAGCACTTCGCCGAAGAGCTTTCGGGCCGCTACCGCCAGGATAGGCCCGCCCTGGCCGCCATTGCGCTTACCGAGGCCTCGCACATGAGCTGCGTGGCCAACGACTACGGCTACGAGTACGTGTTCAGCCGCTACGTGCAGGCCCTGGGTCGCGGGGGCGATGTGCTGCTGGCCATTAGCACCAGCGGCCACTCGCCCAACGTGCTGCGCGCCGCCGAGGCCGCCAAGGCTGCCGGCATGCAGGTGGTGGCCCTTACCGGCAAAGACGGCGGCCCCCTCGCCGCGCTGGCCGATGTAGAAATACGCGCGCCGCACGCCGGCTACGCCGACCGCATTCAGGAGATACACATCAAAGTAATTCACATCCTGATTTTGCTAATCGAGCGACTCGTAGCAGCCAAGCAGCCAGATGCTTTGTAAATTTGCCCTAGGTAAAGCCCGCCCCTCCAAAAGGCGGGCTTCCTTTTGCCTGTTTAGCTGATTGCTTTCGCTCGAATGATTACTAAAACCTACGGTTCGGCCGTTCAGGGTGTCAACGCTTACACCATTACCATTGAGGTTGCCGTATCGCAGGGCACCAACTTTTTTGTGGTGGGCCTGCCCGATAATGCCATTAAGGAAAGCCAGCAGCGCATTGAGGCGGCCATGCGCGTGCGGGGCTACCACATGCCGCGCACCAAAGTGGTGGTGAACATGGCCCCGGCCGACATCCGCAAGGAAGGCTCGGCCTACGATTTGCCCATTGCCCTAGGTATTCTGCACGCGTCGCAGCAAATCAGCACCGATAAGCTGGGCCAGTACATTATTATGGGCGAGCTGGCCCTCGATGGCGAGCTGCGCCCCATCAAAGGCGTGCTGCCTATTGCCATTCAGGCCCGTAAAGAGGGCTTCAAGGGTTTTGTGCTGCCGAAGCAAAACGCCCAGGAAGCTGCCATCGTCAACAACCTCGACATTATCCCCGTCGAGAGCATGCAGCAGGCCATCGACTTTTTCGAAGGCCGCGAGGAGATTGAGCCGCTGAAGATTGACACGCGCGACGTGTTTCAGCACTCGGCCAACCAGTACGCCGCCGACTTTGCCGACGTGCAAGGCCAGGAGAACATCAAGCGGGCCATGGAAATTGCGGCGGCTGGCGGGCACAACGTCATCATGATCGGCCCACCCGGCGCGGGCAAAACCATGCTGGCCAAGCGCCTGCCCAGCATTTTGCCGCCGCTGAGCATGCACGAGGCTCTCGAAACCACCAAAATTCACTCCGTAGCCGGCAAGCTGGGCGCAAATTCGTCGCTGCTGAACACGCGGCCGTTCCGCTCGCCGCACCACACCATTTCCGACGTGGCCCTGGTGGGCGGGGGCGGCAACCCGCAGCCCGGCGAAATCTCGCTGGCGCACAACGGCGTACTTTTCCTCGACGAGCTACCCGAGTTTAAGCGCACGGTGCTGGAGGTAATGCGCCAGCCCCTGGAGGAGCGCCGCGTTACGATTTCGCGCGCCAAGGTGAGTATTGATTACCCGGCCAACTTCATGCTGATTGCCAGCATGAACCCGTGCCCCTGCGGCTACTACAACCACCCCGATAAGGAGTGCGTGTGCGGCCCCGGCGTGGTGCAGCGCTACCTGAACAAAGTATCGGGCCCGTTGCTCGACCGCATCGACCTGCACGTGGAGGTAACCCCCGTTACCTTCGACCAGATGACCGAAACGCGCCGGGCCGAGAGCAGCGCCAGCATTCAGGAGCGCGTCGATAAGGCGCGGCAGGTGCAGGCCGAGCGCTTCAAGGACTTCCCCGACATCCACTCCAACGCCATGATGCCCTCGCAGATGGTGAAGGACATTTGCCAGATAAACCAGGCCGGGCGCACGCTGCTGAAAACCGCCATGGAGCGCCTGGGTCTGTCGGCCCGCGCCTACGACCGCATCCTGAAAGTATCGCGCACCATCGCCGACCTGGCCGGCTCCGACGAAATCCGCATCGAACACCTGGCCGAAGCCATCCAGTACCGCTCGCTCGACCGGGAAGGTTGGGCTGGCTGAGGGGCCAATTAAAATTTCAGAATTAAAGATTAAAGATGGCCCCTCACACCCCGCTGGCAGATGCATCCACCCAAGCGCCCTTCCAGGTCAATTCATAATTTTTAATTCTGAATTTTTCATTGCTTTCGCCGTGCTTTACCAGAACCTCCTGCGCCCCCTGCTGTTCCGCCTCAGCCCCGAGCAGGCACACCATTTTACCTTCGAGGCCCTGGGTGCAGCGGGCAAGCTGCCCTTCGCGCACGCGGTGCTGCGCAACCAGTTCGGCTACGAGCACCCCAATCTGGAGCGCGAGGTATTCGGGCTGAAGTTCAAGAATCCCATCGGACTCGCTGCCGGCTTCGATAAGAATGCGGTGCTGGTTGATGAGCTGGCGGCCTTGGGTTTTGGGCACGTGGAAGTGGGCACCGTGACGCCCCGGCCGCAACCCGGCAACCCAACCCCTAGGTTGTTCCGGCTGCCAACCGATCAGGCACTCATCAACCGCATGGGCTTCAACAATGGTGGGGCAGCCGCGGCGACCGAGCGCCTGCGCAAGCGCAGCGCGAGCATCATCATCGGCGGCAACATTGGCAAGAACAAGGACACGCCTAACGAGCAAGCTGCCGACGATTACGTGGCCTGCGTGCAGGCCCTGCACGACACCGTCGACTACTTTGTGGTGAACGTGTCGTCGCCGAACACGCCGGGACTGCGGCAGCTGCAGGAGCGCGAGCCGCTGCTGGCCTTGCTGCGCGAGGTGCAACGCGCCAACCACGCCCAGCGCACCGCCCGCCCGCTGCTGCTCAAAATCGCGCCCGACCTCAGCAACGAGCAGCTCGACGACATTGTGACCATTGTGCAGGAGGCCGGCTTAAGCGGCGTAGTGGCAACCAACACCACCATCGGGCGCGGCGGCCTGCGCACCCCAGCCAGCGAAATAGAGCACATAGGCGCGGGTGGCCTGAGCGGTGCCCCGCTGCGGGCGCGCAGCACCGAAGTAATCCGGTACTTGCACCAACGCTCGGGCGGCACGCTGCCGATTATTGGCGTAGGCGGCATTTTTTCGCCGGCCGATGCGCAGGAGAAACTGGCGGCCGGTGCCTCGTTGGTGCAGCTCTACACGGGTTTTATTTACGAAGGGCCCGCCGTGGTGCAGCGCATGTGCCGCGAACTAGCCCGGCTGCCGCTCGTAGAACGGGGTTGAACCGAACCTGCCCGGGTGCTATTTTAGCCTAGGCATTTTCTCAATCACCTTTTACACCAGTACACATTATGGGCAAAGGAGACAAGAAATCGAAACGCGGCAAGCTCACGAAAGGCTCGTTTGGCAAAAAGCGGCCGCGCAAAACCCGAAACAAAATTGCCTCGGCACCCAAGCCTGCCGAAACCAAGTAACCTACTTCCTACTCCTCAGGAACCGAACGGCCCCGCAACTGCAAGCAGCTGCGGGGCCGTGCCGATTGTGGCAGCCTACAACCGCACGCCCACGCGGCACTCAATTACGTCGGCGGCGCCGCGGTGTACTTTCAGATCGAGGGCCCCGAAAAGGTGCTGGGTGAGGTGGTATTTCAGGCTGAGCCGCTCGTAGTAGAAGTTGTTGGATTTGTAGGGGTTGTAGAAATAAAACCCCAGGTGGGTACCAAAGGCCAGCCGGCCCAGCAGCAGCTCGTGGCCCAGCAGCACGCCGGCTTTTTTTACATCCTGCAGCTTATCGGCGTTGCGGGCGGTATCGCGCTGCTCGGCCAGCAGGGAGCGGTCGTAAAAGCCCTCGAGCCCCACCAGCAGGTTGCTTTTGCGGTTGATGCGCCGGCCGCCGGCTACCGTTACGGAGTTTACCCAGTAGCGCTGCCGGTCCGATTCGTTGCGCTGCTTGAAACCCACGCTGGTGCTCACGTTGAAAAAGTTGCGCCCTAGGTCGGTGGGCTCGTTGGCGGGCGTGGCAGGCAGGGGCACAAACTGGCGCTGCCGGTGGTAGTTGAGGCCCAGCACCACCGTCGGAATATTCACGCCTAGGTTGGGCTTGGCGGTGGCGCCGTTGGAGTAGTGGTTCAGCGCCAGGCCCACCAGCAAACCCAGCTTGGGCGTAAGGGCTACGTCGTACTCGGCGCGGGCTTGCAAAGTGGCATTCAGCCGCGAGCTGACGAACAGGTTTTTGTGGTTGGTTTCGCGGTCGAAGGCCTTCGGAAAATACCCGATGCCCGTACCCAGCCGGAAGCTCAGCTCCTGCCGCGGGGTACGCCACGCCGTTTTGCTGAGGTACACCGAGCCGGCGTACGACTTGCCCATGGCCGGGTTGTGGTAATCGTAGTACACCAGGGCCACGCCCACTTTGGGGTAGCGGTACCACGCGTGCCAGGGCTGGGTGCCGGTTAGCTGGCGTTGCAAATTCAGCTCCAGCCCCGTGGGGTGGGCCGTTACGAGGTGCTTAACGCGGGGCGAGTGGGCAATGATAAAACCGCCTTGCGCGTACAGCCCTACCACCACCGGTTGGGTTGCCCTAGGTGCCTGCGCCCACAGCGGCGCCCCCCCCGGCCACAGCAACAACAATACAACAAGGCGCCGAACAGCAGCGGGCATAAGCAAAGGAATCAGACCAGCTACAAAAATAGATAGCCGCCGTTTAGCCCTTGTACCTGAGCCCGGTGCACCCGCCGCTTGAGCTTGGATATAGCTTATTGAAAATTAATAATACAACTGATCCGCAACATTGTGCAAGCGCTATTGCGTAAGAGGCGCTGTAACGAGTTGGCAGCACCCCGCTCCGGATAGCAGATACTGTGCAGCGGCCGCCCTCAAATTCCAAACAAGCAACAAAATCCACTGACTATGAAAAAGTTTTTTGCTCTCGCACTCGCCCTGGCTGGTACCACCGCCGCTTTTGCGCAAGGCCAAACCAGCCTTGGCATCGGGGTTAAAGTAGGTGCCACCTACTCCAACGTATCGGGCGACAACGTACAGCAGCTGACCGGCCCCGGCTACAGCTCCGACCTAGGCGACTCCAAACTGGGCTACAACGCGGGCTTGTCGTTTAACCTGCCCGTGAGCAGCGACGGGTTCTTCTCCATCGCCCCGGAAATTTTGTACAACCGCAAGGGCTACGAAATCCAATCGGAGCAGACCACGGGCCTGCCCAGCGGCGTTTCGAAAATGGAAATGGAGCAGCAGCGCGTGCTGCACTACATCGATGTGCCGGTGCTGGCGCGCATCAACGCCGGCGGCCTGTTCTTCGAAGTAGGCCCGCAGGTAAGCTACCTGTTCGGCTCGAAAGCCAAGACGCAAACCACCACCAAGTACAGCAACGGCACCAAGGATAAGGTGGAGGACAACAGCGGTTTCCGCGACTACACCGGCATTTCGCGCGACGAGGCGTACAAGTCTGACCTGGCCCAGTTCGACATCAGCGGTGTGGCCGGCGTAGGCTACATGATTCCGGATGCCGGCATTAGCCTGAACCTGCGCTACGCCCGCGGCTTCAACTCGCTCATCGACTCCAAAGACGCAGACAACGAGCCCAAAGCCTTCAACAACGCCTTTACCCTGCAGCTGGGCTACCTGCTGCCCACGGGCGGCCGCTAAGCCCCACTACCCCGCACCATTGCAACGGAGCCGCCCACCTAGGGCGGCTCTTTTTTTGTAACACGTTTTCTGCGAGTTACCGCCAGCACGGAACTTTTTGCCCGGCGCCAAAGCCGGATTGGCACGCTTATGGCCCCTGGGCTGCCAAACGCAGTCCTATTTCTCCACCTAAAACTGCCTTTTCACCATGAAAAAAGCTGTTTTTGCTTTCTCCGCTCTCGCTATTGCTGCCCTGGCTGCTCCGGCCGCTCACGCCCAAGGCGTACGCCTGGGTTTCCGGGCCGGGGCCAACTACTCCAACCTCGCGGGCGAGGTGCAGAACGAGAGCATCTACAATAACAAAATCGGGTTCATGGGCGGCGTAATCCTGAACGCCGACCTCACCGGCGACGGATTCTTCTCGGTGCAGCCCGAAATCCTGTACTCGCAAAAAGGCTTCGAAAACAAGCCCACCACCTACACCAGCACGCTCTTTGGCGCGGGCTACGAGGTAAAGCGCGAAGGCAAGGTAAACTACAATTACCTCGACGTGCCGGTACTGGCTAAGTTCAACGCCGATGGCTTCGTGTTTGAGGCCGGCCCGCAGTATTCGTACCTGCTCAGCTCGAGCAACGAAAGCAAACTTTCGCGCCGCACGCTGCCCAACGGCACCTTCCAGGAAGTGCGCGAGACGGAAGACCAGAACGATGTAAGCGGCCTGAAGCGCAGCGAGCTGGGCTACGTGGCCGGCGTGGGCTACCAAACCGAAAGCGGCCTGGGCTTTGGCCTGCGCTACACGGGCGCCTTCAGCGACTTCGTGAAGCCGGAGAACGGCACCTACTTCCAGGGCGACCTGAAGAACGCCCGCCACTCGGCCTTCCAGCTTTCGGTAAACTACCTCTTCGCGGGTAAGTAACCCCTCGGCTGTCTCCTGCTCTGAGCTATGAAACGCGCCCGGCTTCCGTTAGGAGGCCGGGCGTTTTAGTTACTGATTTATAAGCGCTTCAGTTAAACATATGATTTGCCGAATGGTTGTATCCGTTGTTGGCGCTAGCCATTCCTGCTCTTCATTCCTAACCCTTTTACCGCTATGAAACACTTCGTCTTTATTCTGACATTCTGCACCCTGGCTGCGCTAAGCGCTCAGGCGCAAGGCATCCGCTTTGGGGTGAAAGCCGGCGCCAACTACTCCAACCTGGCCGGCGACGTGGTAGACGAGGACCGCTACGAAAGCAAGTTTGGCGTGCACGGCGGCTTGATGCTGAACGTGGGGCTGATCGACGACGGCTTTTTGTCGCTGCAGCCCGAGCTACTCTTCTCGCAAAAGGGCTTTAAGTACGCCGACCGCGACGTAACCATCGGCAACGACCGGTTCCGCTTCACCGGCAAGCTCACCTACAACTACCTCGATGTGCCGGTGCTGCTGAAAATCAACGCCGGCGGCTTGTTCTTCGAGGCCGGGCCGCAGTTTGGCTACCTGCTCAGCGCCAGCGACGACATTGAGATAACCCGCAACGGCCAGACGCAAACGTCGTCGCAGAACTACTCCAACCTCGACGACGTGAAGCGCACCGAGGTGGGCTACGCCGCCGGGCTGGGCTACCAAGCCAAAAGCGGCCCCATGATCGGGCTGCGCTACAACGGCTCCCTCACCGATTTTGCCGACGACGGCTACCAGGGCGACGAGTTCCGGAACGCCCGCAACTCGGTGTTTCTCTTATCGGTAGGCTTTATGTTTGGCGGCGAGTAAGCAGCCTAGGTGCCCGTGGCTACGTATAGGGCCTGCAGGCCGCCGGGGCCAAAGCGACGCCGGCTGCCTACTTTCGCGCCGTACTTTTACCAGTAGCCATGAAAAAACTACTTCTGCTGACGCTGTTGGGCCTAGGTGCTGCCTCCGCTGCCCAGGCGCAGGACATCCGCCTCGGCCTGAAGGCCGGCGCCAACTACTCCAACCTGGCCGGCGACCTTACCGACGAAAACCGCTACGACAGCAAGGTTGGCCCGCACGCCGGCCTGATGGTGAACATCGGCCTCACCGACGACAACTTTCTGTCGGTACAGCCCGAGCTGCTGTTCTCGCAAAAAGGCTTTAAGTACGCCGACAACTCGTACACCGACGTGTTCGGCAACCGCATCAAAGAAACGGGCAAGGTAAACTACAACTACCTCGATGTGCCGATTCTGCTCAAGATCAACGCCGATGGCATCTTCTTCGAGGCCGGCCCGCAGGTAGGTTACCTGCTGAGCGTGAGCAACAACGTGCGGCGCGAGGTAAACGGCAACGTTACCAACAACTCGAGCAACTACGACAACCTCGACAACGTGCAGCGCACCGAGCTCGGCTACGCCGCCGGCGTGGGCTACGAGTCGGATATGGGCCTGCTGATTGGGCTGCGCTACAACGGCGGCCTCAGCAAATACGGCAAGAAAGACGCCGCCCAAAACGAGTTCAGCAACGCCCGCAACTCCACGTTTATGCTGTCGTTGGGGTACTTCTTCGGCAAGTAATTTTCGGCTGGCATAGCTGCCACCACAAACCGGCCGGCTCCGTTACCTAGGGAGCCGGCCGGTTCCTTTTTATAGTTTTGGCGGCGGGCTGGGTTGCCCAAGCGTTGTTTACCGGTATTTCGTTGCGTTGCTTATCCGTTTTCGGCTCCTGCCCGGCCGCCATCCGTTCGGGCTTACTATCTTTTCGGACTTCCGTAGCGGCCCTGCTGCTGATCCTGGCCATAGAGCCCGGTACCGGCTGGGCGCAGGTATCGTTTAAAGCGGGCCTGCGCGGGGGCGCCAACTTCGCCAACGCCGCCGGCCCCGATGCTGCCCGGCGCAAGGTGTGCTTGGCGTACCACGGCGGCCTCGTTACGCAGCTTCAGCTGGGCAGGTACTGGTCGGTGGGGCCCGAGGTGCTATACTCAGCCAAAGGCGACAATACCCTGCAGTACGGCCCCAGTATCGGGGCCAAGCTGGATTACCTGGAGGTGCCGCTACTGGCCCGATACACCCGCGACGACGCCTTTGTAGAATTGGGCCCCTACGCCGCCCGCCTGCTGCGCACCCGCTACCACGATGCCGCCCTGCGCCCCTTCGCCCTCGATACCTACCGCCCGCTCGATTACGGCCTCGCGGTAGGCTTGGGCTACCAGGACCCCAACGGGCTGAGCCTAAGCTGGCGCTACTCCGCTGGCCTGCCCAACGTGTACCGCCCCGTGCGCTACGATGCCGCCACCACCACGCAAGTGCGCCTGCGCCACAGCGTGGTGCAGTTTTCGCTGGGCTACCGCTTCAATAGTTTTGCGGGGCTGAAGAAAATCCGGCTAAACCCATTTCGGCGCAAAGCCGGCTCCGCCCCCGCCAAAGGCGCCTGAACAGCACAACGCCCGGCCTCCTCGCAGAAGCCGGGCGTTGTGGCACCTAGGGCGGTTGGCAAACCTAGGCTTGCTGCTCTTTCATCAGGCGCGCGTAGTGCTGGTAAAACAGCGGAATCGTCTCAATGCCTTTCATGAAGTTGAACACGCCGTACTTCTCGTTGGGCGAGTGAATGGCGTCGCTATCGAGGCCGAAACCAAGCAGTACCGAATCAACGCCCAACTCGCCCTTGAACATAGCCACAATCGGGATGGAGCCGCCGCCGCGCGTAGGGATAGGCTTTTTGCCGAAGGTGTCTTCCATGGCCGCCGAGGCCGCGCGGTAGGCCACCGAGTCGGTAGGCGTAACTACCGGCTCGCCGCCGTGGTGGGGCTTCACTACCACCGTCACGCCCTCGGGCGCAATGCTCTGGAAGTGCTGCTGAAACTTCTGGCTGATTTCCTCGGAGGTTTGGTTGGGCACCAGGCGCATCGAGATTTTGGCGTAGGCCTTGGAGGCAATAACCGTTTTGGCGCCCTCGCCGGTGTAGCCGCCCCAAATGCCGTTCACGTCGAGCGTGGGCCGGATGCTGGTGCGCTCCAGGGTGGTGTAGCCTTTCTCGCCATAGGTGGCAGGCAGGCCGATGCTCTCTTTGTACTCCTGCTCGTCGTACGGAGCCTTGTTCAGCTCGGCGCGCTCTTCCTCCGTCAGCACCTGCACGTTGTCGTAGAAGCCGGGAATGGTGATGTGGCCGTTCTCGTCGTGCAACGAGGCAATCATCTTGCACAAGGCGTTGATGGGGTTGTGTACGGCGCCGCCGTACAGGCCCGAGTGCAGGTCGCGGTTGGGGCCGGTTACCTCTACCTCGTGGTAGCTCAGGCCGCGCAGGCCCACCTCAATGCTGGGGGTTTCGTTGTTGATGATGCCCGTATCGGAGAGCAGCACCACGTCGGCGCGCAGCTTCTCTTTGTTCGAGCGCACGAAGATGCCCAGGTTCTCCGAGCCTACTTCCTCCTCGCCCTCAATCATCACCTTCACGTTGCAGGGCACGCCGCCATTCTGGTTCAGCACCTCAAAGGCTTTTACGTGCATGTACACCTGGCCTTTGTCGTCGCAGGCGCCGCGGGCGTAGATGTTGCCGTCTTTTATAACCGGATCGAACGGACCCGAGGTCCAGAGCTCGTACGGATCGGCGGGCTGCACGTCGTAGTGGCCGTACACCAGCACGGTGGGCAGGGCGGGGTCGATCAGCTTTTCGCCGTATACGATGGGGTAGCCAGCCGTGGGGCACAGCTCCACGTTGTCGAGGCCCACTTCTTCGAGGCGCGTCTTAAGGTACTCGGCGGCACGCAGCACGTCGCCGCTAAACTTAGGATCGGCCGAAACCGACGGAATGCGAAGCCAATCGAGCAGCTCGCTCAGGAAACGATCTTGGTTTTCGGTGAGGTAGGTCGAGGTCATCAGCAGATGGGGAAATAACAGGAATGCAGTGGGCTATAAAGGTAATAGCAGTTGCCGACGCGTATATATGCCCGTGCCTCATTTGCGCACCCAGGGCCCGCGCCTGCTGGTTGCACCTAAGTCCTGGCTACGCCCCGGCTTCTGCGGGGCCGGGGCGTAACAAGCAACGGCCACCTTACTTGGCGGCGGCAGTTGCCGGGCGGAAAGCGGGCAGGTTTTGCAGCGTTTCGGGCAAAAACTCCACCTTACCCGTGTGCAAATTGTACACGGCGCCCACGATCAGGATTTCGCCGTTGCGGTACTTTTTGGCCAGTACCGGCTCCAGGTCGCGCAGCTCTTGCACCTGATCGAGCACATTCTGGCGGATGGTGTTGTCGAGCCGGTCGCCGGCCATGTTTTTGGTTTTCTCAGCGGCGGGCTTGATGCCGTTCACCAGCGTAATAATGTGGCCGGGCACGTCGGGGCGCCGAACGGCGGCATCCACGGCGCCACAACTTTGGTGGCCGAGCACCACGATGAGTTTAGAGCCCAGCGCTACCGATGCAAACTCGATGCTGCCGTACGAGGCCTCGGCCATTACCTGCCCGGCCGTGCGAATGATAAACAAGTCGCCCACGCCCTGGTCGAAGATGATTTCGTTGGGCACGCGGCTATCGGAGCAGCCCACGATGGTGGCAAAGGGCTTCTGGCCTTTTTCGGTGTTGGTGAGGGCGGCCTGGTCTTGGCGGGGCTTAATGCTTTTGTGCTCCACGAAGCGGCGGTTGCCGCCCATCAGCTTGCGCAGGGCTACGTAGGGGTTGGCGTAGGCCGAGTCGCGGTCGACGACGTAATGCTCTTTAAGCCATTGCGGCGAGTTTTCGGCGGCCGGGTTTTGTTTTTCGGCAACTGCTGTGCGGCGCTTGGTTTGCGCTTCGGTGGTTTCGGCAAGCAGGCCCAGGCCCAACACCAGCAAAAAAGACTTCAGTACAGTCATGAATAAAACGTGTGGTTGTGTCCGCAAAACAACCACTGTTATCCATGATAGTTAAACTATCATATTCAAAAGTTTCGTTATTGAATTGTTATAAATGCTCCTGCTATCAGTAAGTAGCTAACCCTCAATAGCCTGCAGAAATATTTGTCCGCATGTTATTTGCGCCCAAACAGCGGTACGCGGCTCTCGGTACCGGCCCGCAGGCGGCCGATGTTGGCGCGGTGCGTGTACACCAGCAGCGCGGCCAGCACAAACCCAACGTACACCAAGAACGGCTGCGGCGGCCGAAACGCGGGCAGCAGCTGCAGCAGCGCGAAAGCCACGCCGGCCGTCATGCTGCTGAGCGACACATAGCGCGTAAGCAGCAGCATGGTAATAAAAATGAGGATGCACACGCTTACGGTAACGGGCGCCACGCCCAGCATCATGCCCAGCACCGTGGCCACGCCCTTGCCGCCCCGAAACTGCGCAAACACCGGATAGATGTGCCCTACAATAGCCAGCACGCCGCAACCCAGGCGGTAGTACACCTCGTGCTCGGGCGCAATGGCCCCTAGGTCTACCATGAGCATGGGCAGGAAGTAGGCCGCTACAAAGCCTTTCAGGGCATCAACAAACAGCACAAACGAACCCGGCTTTTTGCCCAGCACCCGGAAGGTGTTGGTAGCGCCGGCGTTGCCCGAGCCGTGTTCCCGCACATCGATGCCGTAGAAGCGGCGGCCGACCCACAGGGCCGTTGGGATGGAGCCGAGCAGGTAAGCCAGCACAAGCAAGGGTAGCACTACAGCCAAATTCATAGCGGGGAAAGATGGAAACAGTCAAATATAGCTAGCTAACGCAGCCTCGACCGAGCCGGGTGGCGGTTTTCGGTAAATCCACCCCTACGGCCCCAAAAGCAAAACAGCCACGCCCTAGGTGGGCGTGGCTGTTGCGCGGTCGGGCAGTTCGGATCAGGTGTCGCCGAAGGGGTCGTCCTCGGCCTTCTTCTTCGACTTCTTCTCCTTTTTCGGGGCCTCTTCCTGCTTCGGCTCTTCCGTCGGGGCGGCCTCTTCTTTCTTTTTCTTGTCCTTTTTGCTGGGTTCGGCTACCGGTTCGTCGGCTGCGGCCGGGGCTTCGTCCTTTTTCTTTTTGTCCTTTTTGGCAGGCTCTTCGGCCGGCGCGGCGTTGGTGTCGCCGAAGCCATCGGCCGCTGCAGCTTCGTCTTTCTTCTTTTTCTTCTTCGGGGCGGGCTCCGAGTAGTCAATCGGGCCTTCCTCCACGGCTGGCGCTTCCTCTTCCTTCTTCTTTTTCTTCTTGCCCGGCTCCTCCATGAAATCGAAGTTGCCCGAGCTCTGCGGACGGCTTACCTGCTTTTGCGGCTTGGTTTCGCCTAGGTAGTCTTTGCGGAAGTGGTTTACGAAGAGCACTTTTTCCTGCTCATCGCCCAGGAAGAAGCCGAAGTTGGTGGCCGTGTTGTAGTCGCCCTTCGCCGCCCGACCTAGGATTTCGTCGAACTCGCCGTGCTGGGCTTTGGCCAGCAGCTTGTTCTCGGAGTACTTAAAGTAGTACCAGGTTTCGGGGTCGGCCTCGAGGTACAGCTCCACGGCGTCGCCGGCGCTGCCCTTCTTGATTTCAACGTAGCCATCCACCAAGGCGTTGATGTCCTTCTTGCCGATGCTGACGAGGCCGATTTTGCCCACCGAGTACCAGGCGTTGTGCTTGTTCGACCACTTCAGGTTCACGCGGTTCAGCATCACGTCGTGCAGAAACTTGGCCGACACTTTTTGCAGCGGCACGTAGCTGCCGCCCTTGCGGTTGGCATAGTCGCCGATGGCTTTGGAGCCGGCAAACTCGCCCAGCTTGTAGTATTCGTCCTGGGTGCTGGTCAGCGCTTCGGGCAAGCCCTTCGAGTACTTGGCCATATCGGCGGCCATGGCCTCGAAAGCTTTGTCGGGGAAGTTCATGTCAAAGCCCATCATCGCATCGATGTTGTAGCGACTCGAATCGGTGTTGGCCTTGCCGATGCCCGACGCCACGATGCTGTAGTCCTTGTTCGAGTTGATGAGGTTCAGCTTGCCGCGGAAGCCTAGGTGGCCCGTGGTGTCGTTGAGCGTCAGCACCGAGCCCTCGTAGATTTCGGTGTTCAGCGCATCGTGCTGGCTGATGGTGTACACGCGCTTCTTGGGGTCGTAGGTGAGCGTGCCGCCCACCTCAAAGAAGTTGCCGTCGGTAACGTTGGGCTTGGCGGCCACAAACAGCGGGTACGGCTTGCCGGTGCCCTCGTTGGCAAACAAGCCCGTGAGCATGGGCGTGCCGTCCTCGGCCTTGGTTTCCTTCAGGTGAATCTTCACGAACTGCGGGTCGATGCTGTCCTGCACCGGGAACCAGCCGGCCTGCGCCTGCTGCTTGCTGAACTCGAGGCGGGCCTGCCCGTCGAAGGCAAAGCCTTTGCGCTGCGAGTTCATCGTCATGGCGCCGCGGTACTGAATGCGGGGCGCAATCCGGAACTTGTCGGCGGCCTTGATATCGGCCTGCGCCAGGGTGGGCAGGCGCTCGGGGCCGTTGTCGTTGCCGCGGCTTAGCAAGCCGCCGCGCTTTTTGCCTTCGCCCTTCACGCCGGCAATGCTGGTCGAGTCGGTGCGGAAGTTGCTGAACTTAATGGCGAACGAGTCGGTAGGCGTTTTGTAGCGGTACAGCGCGTTGCCCGTAAAGGCCAGGCGCGACAACACCTTGATTTCGCCCCGGTACAGCTGGTGGTGCTTCTGCAGGGTGTCCATCGTGATGCCCGCATTCTGGAAGGAGCGCATCTCGGCATTGGGCAGCACATATACCTTGTTCGAGTCGGGCTGAATCCAGGCATCGGCGGCGGCAATGTAGGGCACGCCGTTGGCCACCAGGCGGTACTTGTTCAGGTCGTACATGCCGGTAGCAGCCCGAAAGCGCAGGCCCTGTTGCTCGGGCTTCACCGAGTAGAAATAGGCCGTGGTAGAGTCCTGCCCCGGCGCTACGCGCAGCTGCACCGATTTCTTCTTGAAATCCCAGCGGCCGCCGCTCAGCGAAGTGCGGTACTGCGAGTACGGCAGCTCGATGGTGGTTTTGGCGTTCTGCTCGCGCGTAAAGTCGGCGTACCCGCGCTTGATGTCGTAGGTAAACGCTACGTCGGGCGCAGTAAGCGCGGGCTTGTTCGGCTCCGACGACTTAACGCTCACCACCGAGTTGTTGCCCTTGTACTGCGTAGGCAGGAAGGTGAACGAAGGCGAACGGATAACCGACTGCTGGCTTTCCATACGGCCCGTGCCGTACAGGCCTTTGGGCGTGAGCGTGGCTACCCCTTTGTACTGATAGGTACCGTCGTAGAAGCGCATCGACTCGCCGCCGGGCGGCGTGGAGAGGTACATCGAGTCGGCCTTCACCACCCATTTCATTTGGTAACCGGGCAGCAAGGCCACTTTCGGGTACTCGGCGCCGTTCAGGGTTCCTTCCTTGATCTGGGCTGTTTTGCCCACCGTTACCACCGAGTCCTTGTAAAAGATGAACTGGTCGCTCTGCAGAGTGCTGGCGAGGTACGTCATTTCGCCCACGCCCTGGATACCCCGGTTGCTCATGCGCACCTGGTTGAAGAGGCGGCCTTTGCCCCCGTACACCGGAAAGCCCTCCTTCGGTACGGCGTAATTGAAACCTAGGGAGCCGTCGTCCTGCATCGAGAGCTTGGTCTTGATATCAGGCAGAATGCCGCCCGACACGAACGTGCCCTTAAAGCCCACCGCCGTGCGGTTGGCGTTGTTCAGCGAGTCGAGCTTAAAGGGCGGAATGTCGAAGTAGATGGTGGTGTCGTAGGCGCCGCCCAGTACTTCGGGCTTGTTGAAGAACACGTAGGCGCCGGTGGTGGCATCGAAGGTGGGGTAAGCGCCCAGCTTCTTGCGGCCCGATTTGTTGTTGGGCGCGTTGATGTACAAGCGGCCGGCCGAGTGGCGGTCTTTGTTGGTGAGGGTAAAGTCGGTTTCCTTACGCGCCCGCATCACCGAGCCTTTCGAGTTCTTCCCCTTCACGATGATGGAGTCGATCTTGAACATGTCGATGTAAAAGCCGTCGTAATCAAACTTAAACTCCTTGCCTTTGAACACGAAGGCCGAGGCCACCACCGTACCGTTGAACTCGATGTTGCGGTTTTTCTGCACGCGCACAATGGCCGAGTCGGGCTTCACGAACACGGCAATGGAGTCGTCGGAGAAGTTGAACTTGTCGACGCCGCGCACCGTGAGCACGTTGCTGTTCAGGTTGAGCGAGGCATTGCGGCCGTTGGGCGCCAACGATTTGATGGCAATGTGGTCGTAGTCCTTTTTGCCGCGCGAGGAGTTCACGTAGTGCATGGCCTTGGGCAGCAGAGTAATGTCGCTGCTTACGGGGCTGATGCTCACGTACCCGTCGCGGGCCAGGCCGGCTACGGCCGAGCGCACGTTGGCCTCTTTCAGGTTCAGCGACTTGGCCAAATCCTGCACCGCAAATCGTTTGGCGTTGCCGTGCGATTGGCTGTAGCCCACCACCATTTGCAGCGGGTGCATCTTGTTGATGCCCTTGATCTGCTGGTAGCGGGTGTTGGTGTAAAACTCCTTCGACTCGAAATCGGCCGTAACCTGGTTTTTGGCCGTGAGGGTCTGGAAATCGATGTTGGGCGTGGCGAGGTTCCATTTGGCCTGCTCCGCCGCTATTTCCATCTGGTGGTAAGAGTCGTAGTAGGGCGTGGTTTTGTACAGGCCTTCTTCGCGGGCCATTACCAGCACGCGGCGGGGCTTCGAGTACTTCAGCTTCACGCCGGGGTGCGTGAGCGAGTCAACCTTGTCCTGGAAGATGGTAATAGCGGCGCGGTCGGCGGTGATAAGCGTATCGCCGAGCATGTAGCTGCGCGAAGCGGCCCGGAAGCGCGGCTTGCCATCGAGCTCCACGGTAATGCGCGACAGCGAGCCGTCGAGCGTGGAGCTGTACATCTGCTTGCCGTTCAGCGAAAAGCCACCCTGGTACTTGATGTTCTCGCCGATGTTCTTGATGCGGGCATCGTTGGTGAGCGACACGAACCTAGGGAAGCCCGTGTCGGCGCCGTTTTTCTTTTGCACGCTCTTGTAAGCCATGGCGCCTTTTACGGGCGCTTCCAGCACGGCCGGGTAGGTAAGCGTTACGGGCTCGGCCTTAAACTGGGGCTTGTTCACGTCCATATCAAACGGCCCCAGCTCCGCCGTGAGCGGGTTGCCGTTGAGCTGCCAACCAAAGGTGCCGCCCTGCCCCACGTACTTACCCGTGGTGGTTACAAGCGAGCCACTGGTTTTCTGGATCAGCACCGAGTCGTAAGCGGTGGCGAGCAGTAGGTCGGCATCCTTCAGCACCAACACGGGGCCTTTGGTGCTGGGCGGTGCGTAATAGCTGCTGTAGGCCGGGGCTTGCGGTTCGGGCTCCGGCTCGGGCTCTTTTGCTGCGGCTGCGGGCTGCGTGGCGGTTTTGGCCGGCGTGGCGGCGGTCGTTTTTTTGGCTGGCGCGGGAGCCTTCTTTTTCACGGGCGCACCCCAACCGTCATCGGAGCCCCAGCCACCGCCGGTATCCCAGCCTGCGCCCGAGTCCCAGTCGTCCCAGCCGCTGCTTTTCTTTTTAGCTGCGGGCTTGGCGGCCGGTTTGGCAGCGGGTTTAGCTTTGGCTGGGGTTTTGGCCGATGTGGCCGCGGGCTTCAGCGGTTCGGGCGTCAGCGGGGCCGGCGCGTCGGAGGGCTTGGGCGCGGGCGGCATGGGGTAGTCGGTCTCGTTGTAGGCAAACGACACCAGCGTGTTGCTGCTTAGCTTGAGCCGGTTGTAGCGCGAGGTATACAGCTCGCGGGTTTTCAGGAACTGCGTGGTCGAGTTCACGAACTTCTCGAGCTCGCGCAGGTCTTGCTGGGCCAGTGCTTTGCCCGTTACCTCCAGCAGCTGATCGGTTTGCAGGTCGTTGAGGGCCAGTTGCCCCTGCTTGGCCGCCACCACCAAGCCCACGAGGGCCTCCAGGTGGGGGCGTGGCTTCAGGCGACGCGCCTGCATCTGGCGGGCCAGCTCAATCACCTTGCCTTGCTGGGTGGTGGTGAGCTTGTTGCTGGCCCATAGCTGCCTAAGCTGCTCGGTAAGGGCAATGGCCGGGGCGTTTTTGGTGGTAGCCATTAAGGCTACTACCTCCCCGATAAACTGCTCGGCATCGGTACTAAAAGGGGTGGTGCTGTAGCGTACTACAGGCGAGATAGATGGAGTAGGATTTGTGGCTGGCTGTTGTGGCTTAGTAGTTTGGGCCCAGCTGGTAACAGCCGAACCCCACGCCATCAACGCGCAAAGCCCCCATGTGGCGAAGTGCTTCATACAAATGCCCTCAAGGCAAAATGAGTCGCCTACAATTTCGGTAAAATTTGGCGCATTCATTGGAACAGAGTAGTCAACCAATTGAAAATCCACATTTTACATTGAATGCATCCAAGTAATGAATGTGGAATATTCAAAGAACCACAACGTTTGCGAAGGCATTTTATTAGCGACCCGCCCCAGGTATTTTGCCGCCCCTGCGGGCCGGGCAACGCCATGGCACCTAGGCCAAAAGCACACGCCCGGCCGGCAGCTGAGCGCTGCCGGCCGGGCGTGGCAAGAAAGCGGAATACCAGATCAGCGAATTTGCACCAGGCGGCTGTAGGTTTCGCCGCCCGCGGTGAGGCGCAGCGAGTACAAGCCGCCGGGCAGCTCGCGCACATCAAACGTGGCGGTTTGAGACTGGCGGCTGGCAGGCAGGCGCACCTCGCGCACCACGCGGCCATTGAGGTTGAGCAGCTGGATGTGCACGGCCGGCAGGGGCGGCACTTCCACCGAGAGCTGCACCGCAGCCGGGTTCGGGAACACGCTCAGCTCGCCCCAGTTGAAGCGCAAGGGGTTGGCCCGCGGCGCCAGGGCAGCCAGGTAATCGGTGGCGCGGTTGCTGCTGAGCGCGTTGTCGCCGAACTGCACCTGCCCCGCGAGCGTGCCGCCCAGGTAAATGCGCAGCCCGGGGGCCACGGCCACGTCGCGGATGTTGCTCTGGCCGCCGCTGGCTTGCTCCTGCCAAATGATGGTACCATTGGAGCGCAGGGCCAGCACCGTGGCCGCGTTGGAGGGCCGCGTAAGCCCTACTACCACCCGCACGGCACCGCTGGGCGCGGGCGGCGCGGCTACCTCCACCGGCAGGAGCGGGGCTACAGGGCCCACCGAGCGCAGCCAGCTAGTGTTGCCGTTTTGGCTCACTTCAATCACGTAACCCTCAGGCTCCGCGCCCAAGGTCAGGTTAGCGCCGCCGAAGTTGATGTTGCCATTCGCGTAGCCACCGATGTAAAGGTTGCCCTGGGCATCAGCAGCCAGCGAGCTTCGTTCGCCAACCCTGCCCGTCCGGACCCACAGGGGCACGCCGGTGGCCGGGTTAAGCCTGGCCAGAAAAGTACTGAACTCGCTCGGCAGATCAAATCCTCCGAATCTGGCCGGGCCAAAGTGTCGGCCCACCAAGTACACGTTGCCTTGCGCGTTGGTGGCCAAATCATCGCCCCGGGCACCTAGGGTACTTTGCGCGCCCACGATCCAGCGGGTTTGGCCAGCCGGGTTCAGCGACAACACAAACAGGCTGCGGCTACCGGTGCCGAAGGTGCTGCCGTTGCTCAGGTTGAAGCCGCCGTTGGTGCTGCCCGTTACGTAGGCGTTGCCCAGCAAATCGGTGGCAATGGCGTTGCCTAAGGTGGCCGGGCTAAAGCTGCCCGCCCGCACTACCCACTGAATGCGGCCGCTGTCGGCAAGTTTGAGCACCACCACGCGGGTGATGCCCGGGTCGCCGGGCTCGGCGCCTGGTACCCCAATCAGGTTGCCACTGTAGCTGCCCACCACGTAGGCTTCGCCCGTTTGTAGGTTCACGCTGATGTCGGTACCGCTGGCCGCGCTGCTGGCGCCGTTAATAAAAGGCGCAGCACCTAGGGAGTTGGCCCAGTCCACCTTGCCCTCGGGGCTGAAGCGGGCCACCAGCAAATCGGTGCCGGTGCTTTGGGCCGTGAGCTGCTGCTCGCCCAGCGTGATGCTGCCGCTGAAGCTGCCGGTAACGTACACGCGGCCCACGGCATCGGTGGCTACGGCATTTACTTTAAAGGGCTGGGTTTTGGCCCACTCCCATTCTACTTGAGCCAGCGCCGGTAAGGCTACCAGCAGATACAAAAAGGCGAGTAATAAAAGTCGTACTTGTTTCATTGCATACGTGCTGTAGATAAAGCGTTTCTATCGTCAGCCACGGGAGCCCCGGTTGGGCGCCACGCAAAGCCCCGCCTAATGATCAGCTTTGCCCCGGATACGTCACTAGCTAGCGGCACAAAAGACGGACAAAAAATGTACTTAAACAAATATTAATTATAAACTATTTAACTCAACTATTGCATTTCCTGCCCGTTACCAAGCGTATCGGAGTAGTACAAAAGCCAAGCGCCCGCAGCTTGGGCAGGGCTGCGGGCGCTTGCTGAAATAAGAGCAACGGGCTTACTCGGGCTTCGTGAAGATGGCCGAAACCCAGTCGTTGCGGGTGCGCATCGACTGGTAGCGGAAGCCTTCCTTTTCGGCGGCCTCGCGGATGAGGTGCATATCTTCTTCGTAGAAGCCCGAAAACAAAATGGGGCCGCCGGGCCGCAGGTAGCGGTAGTAAGCGCCCATATCCTCGAGCAGCACGTTGCGGTTGATGTTGGCCAGGATGATGTCGAACGGCTCCTCGCCTTCCAGCGCCGAAATATCACCTAGGCTAGCCTCGACTTTGTCCTGCACGTGGTTCTCCTGGGCGTTGTCGGCGGCGTTTTCAGCCGTCCAGGGCTCCACGTCCACGGCCAGCACGTAGTTGGCGCCCAGGTGCACCGCCATAATGGCCAGGATGCCGGTGCCGCAGCCCATATCGAGCACGCGCTTGCCCTGGTGGTCCACGGTCAGCTGGTTTTCAATCATCAGGGCCGTGGTGTTGTGGTGGCCGGTACCAAACGACATGCGCGGCATAATCACGATGTCGTAGGGCAAATCGGGCCGCTCCGGGTGGAAGGGCGCCCGCACCGATACCTGCTCGCCAATTACCAGCGGCTCAAAGTTCTTTTCCCACTCGGTGTTCCAGTTCTGGCGCGTAATCACGCGGCTGTCGGCGGTGGGGTGGCCGCTGGGCCAGGCGGCGTACTTGGCCAGCACCTCCGACACGGCTTCCTGGTTGAAGCCATCTTCGGTGGTGTAGGCGCAAAAGCCTTCGTCGTTGTCTTCGAAGGTGTCGAAGCCTACTTCGCCCAGCTCGGCAACGAGGATATCGGTGAGGTCGGCCGGGGCCGTTACGCGCAGTTCAATAAAATCCATGAGCAACTTAGCAGTGTGCAGCGCCGGCGTACGAGGCGGGCGCCCCGCAAAGGTCGGATAAAAAACCACCCGATGCAGGGCACTCCGGCGGCGCAGTTCCGGCACATTTACATAGAAGTATCAAAATATTTATTGCTTTGCAGCTCAACCGCAATCATTCTATCCTACCGTTCATCCTTTTATGAAACAAACCCTGCGTTTAGCTGCCAGCTTTACCCTACTGACGCTAGCGGCCTCTTGCGGCTCGAAAGAAGCCAAAGAGGCGGCTGCCGAAACCACCACTCCCGAAACGGCTGCCGCTGCTGCGGCTCCGGCTACCGAAACCCCGGCCACCGCGGCGCCGGCGGCCACCACGCCCCAGGCCGCTGCTACCTTCGACATGAGCAGCGTACCCGTTTCATCGGCCAACCTGGGCAAGTTTCCGTACGTGGGCGCCATGAAGGGCTACCAGGTGCCTTACGACAGCGACAGCGTAGACTACGAATTCGACCGCTCCTACTTCTACGACGGCAAAAACCTGGTAGCCGTGGAGGGCCACGTGCTGCGCCGCCGCTTCAGCCCCGTCGACGAAAAGAAGCAGGCCTCGGACCTGATGGTGCGCCGCAACTACGAAAACTTCATCAACAGCGTAGGCGGCGTGAAGGTGTTTTCGGGCGCCATTCCCGACGAAGCCGTGGAAAAAGTAGGCGGCAGCCAGGCTGCCAAAAAAGGTGGCATATCGGGCTTTTCGGCTGAGCACGACGTGTACGTGATTCGGCAGAAGGACAAGGAAATATGGCTGGACATGCAGAAGCTTGACCGCGACTACTACCTGAACGTAGCCGAGAAAGCCGCCATGCCCCAGCAGATTTCGGTGGTGCAGGCCGCTGAGCTAAAAAAAAACTAGATGCTGAAGGGCACGCTACCCTGTACGTGAACTTCGACACGGACCAGACCACCATCCGGCCCGAATCGGAGCCGACGGTGGCCGAGGTAGTAACCCTGCTGCGCCAGCACCCGCAGCTGCGCCTAGGTGTGGAGGGCCATACCGACAACACCGGCAGCCCGGCCCACAACCGGCAACTCTCGCAGGGACGGGCGCAGGCCGTGGTAACGAAGCTCACGCAAGCAGGCATTGCGGCCGACCGGTTGCGGGCCGCTGGCTTTGGCTCCGATAAGCCGCTGGTGGCCAACGACACCGAACCGCATAAAGCCCAAAACCGGCGCGTGGAGCTCGTGAAGCTGTAGCCGCAAGCCCCCCCAAAGCAAAGGCCCGGCCGCAACGTGGTACCGTTGCGGCCGGGCCTTGTGGTTAGCAGCCAATGGCGTTTCTAGTTCTGCCGGCAGCCCGCAAACGAGCGCACTTTGGTGTAGAAGATGCCGAAATCGGCGAAGGCGCGGTTGTCGGTTACGAGCACGGTGTAGTCGGCAAAGTCGCGGGCATCCGTTACGTACCACGTGCCCGGCTTATCGGCAAACAGCTTGTTGGCTTCCTGGTACACCACGAGGCTGGCAAAGGCATCCTGCTGCTCCACGAAAACGGTGGCCGAGCAGTACGCCCGGCGGCGCGGGTCGCGCTCCAGGTAAATGCTGCCGTAAATTTTGCACGGATCGACGTAGCCGCCGCGCTGCTGCTGCGCCGCAAAAGGCACTTTGGGCGTGGTGGCGGGCGGCAGCCAGAGCAAAGCCGATACGAGCGTGGCCAGAAGCATAGCGGACAAGGAAGGTTCTGCGGGTACCGACAAGTACCGCGCCACTTTGGTTCGGGCCTAGGTCGGGTGGTGCAACTAGCGTGCGGGCAGGCTATAAACGTATCGTAAGCGAGTTTACCAGACCAATTTTATTAGCCAGTAAACTCGCTTACAATTTGTTTCAGCAGCTACTATCAGCTGATTTACAGAACCTAGAACGACTTAATGATTTCGGTAAAGTCGCGCGACTTCAGCGAAGCGCCGCCGATCAGGCCGCCGTCCACATCGGGCTGCGAAAACAGCTCGCGGGCGTTTTGGGCGTTGGCCGAGCCGCCGTACAGGATGGTGGTGTTCAGGGCGGCTTCGGCGTCGTAGGCACGGGCAATTTGCTCGCGGATAAATGCGTGCACCTCCTGCGCCTGCTGGCTGGTGGCCGTTTTGCCGGTGCCAATGGCCCAAATGGGCTCGTAGGCAATTACCACGCGCTCGAACTCCTCGTTGCTGAGGTGAAACAGGCCGTTTTTCAGCTGGCTGGCAATGAACGCGAAGGTTTCTTCCCGCTCGCGGGTTTCGAGCGACTCGCCCACGCAGAAGATGGGGCGCAGGCCGGCAGCCAGGGCAGCCTTCAGCTTTTGGCTTAGCAGCTCGTCGTCTTCGCCGAAGTACTGGCGGCGCTCCGAGTGGCCCAGGATAACGTACCCCGTGCCTACCGAAGCCAGCAGCTTGGCCGATACCTCGCCGGTGAACGCGCCGCTCTCCTTCTGGTGGCAGTTTTGAGCCCCTAGGTGAATGCGGCCACCCTCGGGCAGCATGCGGCCGATAACGGGCAGCAGCGGGAAGGGCGGCGCAATAACCACCTCCACCCCGGAGCCGGTTACTTCGTCCTGCACCATGTTCACGATTTCCGAAACGAGAGCCTGGCCGTCCTGAAGAGTCATGTTCATCTTCCAGTTGCCGGCAACGATGTTCTTACGCATAGAGTGGGAGGGAAATATCTGACGAGGTACAAAGAAAAGCATTTGGCCTGCACCCATCGGTGCCGCGGCCCTAGGTGGCCGAAAAAGAGCAACCCCGCTGGTGGGCGGGGTTGCAGCTATTAAGGCAAACAAAATTGGTTGATGGAGGTCGGGGCGGGTATTGGGGCACATAGCCTGGGCTTAGCCCTCCCCTACTCACCGGCGCGGCTGGTGCTGCGCCGGCGGTTGGCCAGCAGCACGCCCAGCAGGCCCACCACTACGGCACCGGCTAGAGCTACCCAGGCCAGCTCTACTACGTCGGTGCGGCGGGCAGCCCAAATTCCTATCAGGCCCCAAGCCAGCACCAGCGCGTACACGGCATCGCGGAACGAGCTGCTGATGATGAGGCCCAATGCCACTACCACCGCCAGCAGCGCCACGCACAGCACCACCGTTACGTTCAGGGGCGTTTCCAGGCCAAAATCGCGCAGCGCCAGCGTGAGGTTTACCACGGTAGCCACGGATATCCAGCCCATAAACAACGACACGGGCCAGCTCGAGAGCTTGGCCGTGTCGCCGGCCAATACCAGCCGCCTTGCCCGGCCATAAGCCAGCACCAAGGCACCTAGGGTTAGCAGCATCAGGGCGGTGCACAGGGCAATCAGCTGGTAGCTGAAGCACACCACCCAGGCCGCGGCGGCCAGGTTGGCCACGGTAAGCGGCCGCGCTACGGCATTGGGCAAGGGGTTGGCGCGCTGGGCAGGCAGCAGCTGCCACACGGCGTAAATGGCTTCGGCCAGAAAAATCAGCCCCCAGATGCTAAATGCCCAACCAGCGGGCGTAAGCGGCGTGGGGTACTGCGCCGATACCTGCCCCATGTTTTGGCCGTTGGGCGGGTTGGCGTTCCACCAGTAGTTCAGCAAAATGCAGCCGAAGATGGCCAGGGCGGCCAGCCAGCGCCAGGCGTAGCCGGGCGGGGCAGCGGCCGGCGCCGGTGTGGTGGTAGGGGGTGCTACGGTTTCCATACCGGCACAACAACTGGTGCCGCCTTTGTTCCCGCTGGTTTAGCTTCCGGCCGGCAGGCTTTCGGGCCGGTTGGCAGCCCCGTGCTGGGTTTGGTCCACCGTCAAGGCCCATTCCTGGCGCAGCTGCGCGCCGTTAAGGTTGCCTTCGCTAATCCAGCTGAAGGCCGATTCGTCGTCGGCAAAAAAATGCAGCTCGAACGACATAACGGCGGGCCTATCAAACACGGGCGCGGTGGCCACCAGCTGGTTGTGCAGGCCGGCGGGTAGCACCAGGGCCAGGTGCTCCACGGGCGTGGTGGCCATCAGCGGAAACCACGTATCAAAAATCCAGGCCTGCTCCTGCTGCCCAAGCGGGGGCAGCTGGTCGATGTTCATGAGCCAGTGGCGTATGCCGCGCTGCCGGCTGAACTCGACCAATTGCAACAAAACGGGCACAAACCGGGCCAGCGGGCAATGCGCGCGCCACGCCGCGCGCAGCAGGGCCGTGGCGGGGTCGTGCTGCAGCACTATTTCCGGGACGTCGTGCAGTATCATAGGCTCCAAACCCCGGCAAAGAACCTTAAAATTTGCCACTTGGCCCGCCGCGGCGCTGTGCGTGCAGCGGCGGGCCGGTAGCTCGGCTACAGCTTTTCGGCCAGGAAACGCGCCGTGTGATTTTCGTCTTTCAGCTTGGCAAACGCCTCGGGCGTGCCCTCGAACAGCAGGTGCCCGCCGCCGGTGCCGCCCTCGGGCCCTAGGTCAATCACCCAGTCGGCAGCCTTCACGATGTCCATGTTGTGCTCGATGATGAGCACCGAGTTGCCCTGCTCCACCAGCGCGTTCAGGGCCGTGAGCAGCTTGTTGATGTCGTGGAAGTGCAGGCCGGTGCTTGGCTCGTCGAACACGAACAGGATCTTATCGGATTGCAACGTGGCGCCTTTGGTAAGGAACGACGCCAGCTTAACGCGCTGCGCCTCGCCGCCCGACAAGGTATTGGCCGACTGACCTAGGCGGATGTAGCCCAGGCCCACATCGAACAGCGGCCGCAGGCGCTCCGCCACCTTGGGCTGATCGGCGAAGAAGTCGAGCGAATCTTCCACGGTCAGCTCCAGCACCTCGTCGATGCTCTTGTCCTTGTACTTCACCTCCAGGATGTCCTGCTTGAACTTGCGGCCACCGCAGGCTTCGCAGGTCAGGTAGATGTCGGCCATGAACTGCATCTCGATTTTCACCTGGCCTTCGCCCTGGCACACCTCGCAGCGGCCGCCCTCGATGTTGAAGCTGAAGTGCGAGGGTTTGAACCCGCGGGCCTTGGCCAGCTGCTGATCGGCAAACAACGTCCGGATGGCGTCGTAGGCCTTCACGTAGGTTACCGGGTTCGAGCGGCTGCTCTTGCCGATGGGGTTCTGATCGACGAACTCCACGTGCGACACTGCGCCTAGGTCGCCGCCGAGCTTATCGAACTTGCCGATGCTCTCGGAGGCCGTGCCGCCTAGGTGCCGCGCCAGCGCCGGGTACAAAATGCGTTTGATGAGCGTGGATTTGCCCGAGCCCGATACGCCCGTTACCACCGTCATCACGCCCAACGGAAACTTCACCGTGAGGTTCTTCAGGTTGTTTTCGCGGGCGCCTACTACCTCCAGGGCGTTGCGCCACGGGCGACGCACCTTGGGCACCGGCACCTCCATTTTGCCGCTGAGGTACTGGCCGGTGTAAGTCTTTTCGTCCTGCAGAATTTCGGAGTACGTGCCCTGAAACACCAGATTACCGCCACCCGAGCCCGCTTCGGGTCCGATGTCGATGATTTGGTCGGCCACCTCCATCATCTTCTCCTCGTGCTCCACCACCACCACGGTGTTGCCTAGCTGTTGCAACGAGCGCAGCACGCCAATCAGCTGCTCGGCATCCTTGGGGTGCAGGCCGATGCTGGGCTCATCGAGCACGTACATCGAGCCCACCAACGCCGAGCCCAGCGAAGTAGCCAGCTGAATGCGCTGCGACTCGCCGCCCGACAAGGTGTTTGACAAGCGGTTGAGCGTGAGGTAGCCCAGGCCTACGCGCACCAGGTAGCTCAGGCGGTTGTGTACCTCCGTTACCAAGCGGTCCGATACGGCCTTTTCGTGCTCCGTGAGCGAGAGGTTCTCGAAGAAACCTAGGGCGTCGCGGATGGGCAGCAGCACCAGGTCGGCAATGTTCTTGCCGGCCACTTTCACGTACTGGGCGTCTTTGCGCAGGCGGGTACCGCGGCAATCGGGGCACACGGTGCGGCCGCGGTAGCGGCTCAGCAACACGCGGTACTGAATCTTGTGCGTCTGCGTCTGAACCCAATCAAAGTAGTCGTGCAGGCCCTGAAAGTGCTTGTTGCCTTCCCAAAGCAGGCGCTGCTCGGCTTCGGTTAGCTCGTTGTAGGGGCGGTGAATGGGGAAGTCGAAGCGAATGCCGTTTTTCAGCAGCGGTTTCAGCCACTCGCTCTGCTTCTCGGTGCGCCACGGGGCAATGGCGCCTTCGTACACCGTCAGGGTTTTGTCGGGTATCACCAGATCGGGGTCGATGCCCAGCACCGAGCCGAACCCCTCGCAGCGCGGGCACGCGCCGTAGGGGTTGTTGAAGGTGAAGAAGTTGACGTTGGGCTCCTCGAACGCAATGCCGTCGAGTTCGAAACGGTCGGAGAAAGTCCTTGTCTCAGTTGTCGGTTGGGGCTGGCCTTCCTCACTGGCAACCGGCAACTGGCCACTGACAACTACTACGCACGTGCCGTGGCCCTCGAAGAAGGCGGTTTGCACCGAGTCGGAAAGGCGGAACTGCAGGTCTTCGTCGCCGGGCTGCACCACGGCGCGGTCAATCATGATCTGCACCTTCCCTGTGGGCTCGGGCTGCCCCTCGGCCAACAGGTCTTCGATAAAGGCCATTTCGCCGTTTATCACCACGCGGGCGTAGCCCTTCTGCAGCAGCAAATCGAGCTCCTTGCGCAGCGGGCGGCCGTCTTCGGAGGGTACCAGCGGCGCCAGCACCATCACGCGGGTGCCTTCGGGCAAGGTAAACAAGTAATCGACCACGTCGGATACCTGGTCCTTACGCACCTCGCGGCCCGAAACAGGCGAATAGGTGCGGCCTACGCGGGCAAAAAACAGCTTGAGGTAGTCGTAAATCTCGGTGCTGGTGCCTACCGTCGAGCGGTTGTTGCGCACCGTTACCTTCTGCTCGATGGCAATGGCCGGCGAAATCCCGCGGATATAGTCGACATCGGGCTTGTCCATACGGCCCAAAAACTGCCGCGCGTAGGAGCTCAGGCTTTCCACGTACATGCGCTGGCCCTCGGCATACAGCGTATCGAACGCCAACGACGACTTGCCCGAGCCCGACAGGCCCGTGACCACGATAAACTTGTTGCGCGGGAAAGCCACGCTCAGGTTTTTGAGGTTGTGAACGCGCGCGTTCTTAATAATGATGAACTCGCGCGGGTCGAGCTGATCAATCGGATCGGCAGCCGGTGCGGCTACCTGCAGGTTGTCCTGGGCCATAGATTCCTCTAACACCCAATCCTACCTCTTAGGTTTCGGCTAACCCGGTTAGTGGATTGGGGCAGCGAAGGTACAACGGGGCTGAATGCGTTTGGTGCGAAGCTGATAGATTGACCCTTGTTACCGAAATCAACCGACGAGAAGGCCCAATCCCGGTGACATCAAAACCGGCCCGTCAATCCCTTTAATCGCCAGCCAGTGTCTACCGTACTCATCAGAGAGGCCCGAACCGCCGACATCAAGCAAATGCAGCTGGTGCGAAATTCGGTGAAGGAAAACGTGCTGTCGGACCCTAGCCGTGTTACCGACCAGGACTGCGAGCAATACATTAATCGCCGCGGCAAAGGCTGGGTTTGCCTGGTTGATGAGCAAGTAGTGGGGTTTGCCATTGCCGATTTACAGGACCAAAATATCTGGGCCTTGTTTGTGCACCCGGCGTTTGAGGGCCGTGGCATCGGCAAACGGCTGCACGACTGCATGCTCGACTGGTACTTTGCGCAAAACCAAAATACCGTGTGGTTGGGCACTGGGGCCAATACCCGCGCCGCGGGTTTCTACAGAAAAAACGGCTGGCGCGAGGTAGGCCAGCACGGCAAAGGCGAAATAAAGTTTGAGATGCGCCGCGAGGATTGGCTCGGCTCAAGCAATACCTAGTCTGAAAACCTGCGCGCTAGGCTGGCACGGCTGCTTTATAGCCACAACTTTCTTCAGAGTTCAACCAACCTCGGCAGTATTCTTGCGTATGCGGCTTCGCCAAGAATGCTTAATTTTGGTATTCTCCCAGAATAAAGCGTGCTTAACTCCGCTCTGCCAGCCTCTTTATTGAACTTTATGAGGAATTTTTTACGCCTTCAGCCGATCTTGTGGTTTCTGCTGCTGTTTCCGCTGCTGTGTACAGCTGTTGCATACAACCCTGCCGATTCGCCCCTAGGTGGTCAATGGCGCGGCGAGCTAAAAGTATCGGGCGGCACCTCGGAGCTGGTCATTACCATCATTCCGCTGAGCAACGGCACGCTCTACGCCACCCTCGACGTGCCGAAGCAGAAGGTTACCCGCATGCCCGTAAAGGTGACCCTGAAAGGCTCCGAGGTAACCATGCGCATCGAGGAGGCCGGCAGCCGCTTTACGGGCCGCCTCTCCGCCGACAACAAGAGCATGAAGGGCATGTGGTCGCAGCCGGGGCTTACCTCGGCCCTGGTGCTCGAGCGCTCGGCCGGCTCGGTGCTGAACGCCGCTACCTTTAAGCCCGCAGCCCCCTACCGCGAAGAAGAAGTAGTAGTGCCCAACAAAGTAGACAAGCTCCGCCTGACGGGTACGCTCACCATGCCGCAGGGCCGGGGGCCATTTCCGGGCGTGGTGCTGATTTCGGATTCGGGCCCGCAAGACCGCAACGCGGCCGTGGATAACTACCGCATGTTCAACATCCTGGCCGATTACCTCACGCGCCGGGGCGTGGCCGTGCTGCGCTACGACGACCGCGGCGTGGGGAAATCGACGGGCAGCTACCAGCAGGCCAACACCGCCGATCTGGTATCGGACGCGCAGGCAGCCATGGGCTTTTTGCGCGCCCACTACAAAGTAAACAAAACGCAGGTGGGCATGCTCGGCCACGGCGAGGGCGCCAACATTGCCTTGCTGGCTGCCGCCCAACCCATTGGGGCACCCAACTTCGTGATTTCGCTGGCGGGTAGCGGGCAATCGGGCTCGGAACTGCTGCGTCGTCAGCAAACCGAAATCATGCGCCTGATTGGCTCGACGCCGGCCCAGGTTAGCGCCGCGCTGCAGCTGCACGAGCGGATGCTCAACATTATCCGCGAAACGCCCAACAACGACCTCGCCCGCGCCAAAGTGGCCGCCATGCTGCGCATGAGCAACGCCGACATCGACTTTACCATGGTGCAGGCCCGCGCCACGCAGCTAACCTCGCCCTGGTACCGTTTCTTCATCGATTTCGACCCCAAAACCCGTTTTTCGGGCGTGAAATGCCCGGTGTTGGCCCTCAACGGCACCGCCGACCTAATGGTATCGGCCAACCGCAACCTGCCGCTGCTGCAAAAAGGCCTGCGTGCCAAGGGCAACAAAAAAGTGGAGGTGTACAAGCTAACCGGCGTAAACCACTGGTTTCAATCGGACCGCTCGCAGTGGCCGCTCGTGAACGGCGAAATTCAGCCCACCTTCTCGCCCCGCGCGCTGGTGCTCATCCACGGCTGGATTGCCAAGCACAGCGCCAAGCCCGTCCCGAAGCCGGCCGCGCCGCAATCCCAGGTAGCCAAAACAAAGTTGAGCCTGAGGAGCAAAGCGAAAGCCGCTCAGGCCAGCACCGCAACGCAAAGAGCCGCCAATTAGGCGGCTCTTTTTTTGTGCTAGGTTATTTAGGGGTGGGCCTGCAACTTGCTGGCCCGGATGTTTATCACCTGTTTGCTTACCAGCCTGTTTGGGCCACCCAGGCGTTCCACCTTCTGCTTTATGCTACGGTTTCTCTGTTATCTGCGCGGCGCCGTGTGGCTGCTCGTGTTGCTTTGTTTTTCGGCTACGGCTTGGGCGCAGGGCAACGCGCCGTTACGTGCCGGTATTTGGCGGGGCAAAATGCAGGCCGGCGCCACCGAGTTGCCGCTCATCTTCCATATAGCCGAAGCGGCTAACGGTGCCCGCACCGCTACCTTGGATAGCCCCAATCAGAATGCCTACGGCCTGCCGGTGGAGAAAGTAACCCAGCGCGCCGACAGCGTAATACTGCAGCTAACCCGCCCCGCCGCCCGCTTTGCCGGGCGCGTAGTTGGCGGCGGCAAACAGCTTGAAGGAGCGTGGCTGCAAGCGGGCCGCTCGTTTCCGCTCACGCTAGCTCACCAGGCTGGCGCTACTGCCAATCGGCCGCAGGAGCCCAAGGCGCCGTTTCCGTACCACAGCGAAGAAGTTACGTTTAGCAATGCCAAGACCAACATCAAGCTAGCAGGCACTGTTACCACGCCGGCCGGCAAAGGGCCTTTTCCGGCGGTGGTGCTGGTTACCGGCTCGGGGCCGCAAGACCGCGACGAGACCGTGTTCGGCCACAAGCCGTTTTGGGTGCTGGCCGATTACCTAACCCGCCGCGGCTACGTGGTGCTGCGCTACGACGACCGCGGCGTGGGCAAATCGGGCGGCACTACTACCTCCTACACCACTGCCGATGGCGTAACCGATGCCCAAGCCGCCTTGGCTTACCTACGCACCCGCCCCGAGGTGCAAGCCAGGCAAGCCGGCCTGCTGGGCCACAGCGAAGGCGCCATGATTGGGCTAATTGCGGCTACCGAGCCCAACCCGCCGGCTTTCCTGATTGCACTGGCCGGGCCCGCCGTCCGTGGCCTGGAGTTTATGCTGCGCCAGGCCGAAGACCTGGGCCGCGCCTCCGGCATGTCGCCCGACCAAGTTGCCAGCGCCCGCGCCCTCAACCAACAGGTGTACATGACGGTGCTGCAAACACCCGACAAAGCGCAGGCCAACGAACGCGTAATTGCCCTGATGAAGCAAGCCGGCCTGAGCGCCGCCCAAGCCCAGCAGCAAGCAGCCGTGCTTACCACCGCTTGGTACCGCCAGCTGCTCGCCTTCGATCCGCAGCCGCTGCTGCCCAAGGTGAAGTGCCCGGTGCTGGCCCTCAACGGCGGCAAAGACCTGCAAGTAGCGGCCAGCGTAAACCTGCCCGCTTGGGAGCAGGGCGTACGTGCGGGTGGCAACCAGGATGTAACGGTGCAGGAGTTAACGGGGCTCAACCACTTGTTCCAAACCGCCAATACGGGCCTCAGCCAGGAGTACGGCCAAATTGAGGAAACCTTCTCGCCCACAGCGCTGCAGGCAATCGGCGATTGGCTGGCGCGGCACACCAAACGCTAGCACCCTAGGTGCTCAGAAGCGGATACCGGCCGTGTAGCCCACCCAACCGAGCACGCGGGTGGCGGAGTTGCCCTCGTCGAGCCACAGCTTGCGGCCTTCGGCCAGGTTGGAATACACCTGCTGCTCGGTGGTATCGTAGCGCTGCGTTACGAGCACGCTAACCGTGGGCCCGAACACAATCCGCAGGTGCCCGTCTTTTTTAAAGGGCGCTACACCTAGGAGCAGGCGCAATTGGCTGTCGAGGTTCAGGTCGCGCGTCCAGCCGCGTTGCTCCTCGTTTACGTGCATGGCTACGGCATCGAGGGCCAGGCTCAGGCGGCGCCGCGCCCATACCTCGGAGCCCAAGCCGTAACCTAGGGCCCACCGCCGGGGCTTGTTGCCGAAGCCCGCGTAGGCGCCCGTGAAGAAGGTGTAGAACGCCGCCGAGCCGCCTAGCTTCAGGCTGGCGCTTACGGGCCACACCTCGGAGTTCGTTACCTCGAAGCGGTGGTAGCCGTGCCGCACAAAGTTGATGGGCGCAATGCTCACACCGTCTACTGAATCAGCTACGTTCAGCAGGCCGGCCAGCTGCACGCCGTGCACGGTACCGGCCACGTTCAGCAGCCCTGCCGCTTGTCCGCCCCGCACCTCACCTAGGGCCACGTTGAACAAGCCTGCTGCCTGCACCGTGGGTTTCCGGGTTGGCACGGCCTCGGCGGCTGGCGCTGCATCGGCTACCACGGGCAGCTTCTTGGTAGGGCCCACATAGTTGAACAATCCCGCCGTTTGGGCGCCGGCAATGGGCCGCGCGGCCACGTTCAGCAAGCCTGCGGCCTGCCAGCCACGGCCGCCACCGCCCAGCACGTTCATCAGGCCTGCGCCTTGCACGCCATCCAGGTGTTTACCCACGATGTTGGCCAGGCCGGCTACCTGCGCGCCATCTACGGTGTCGCGGTCGATGTTGAACAGGCCGGCCGCCTCGAAGCCTTCTACGCCGGCGGCGTAGCCGCCCAGCACGTTGATGGATAGGTTATTCACCGTTTGCCCACTGCGCAGCCCATTGGAGCCCAACGGACCTAGGAAGGAAATCTGCGCCGGCTCCTTGTAGGTAGGGCGTGCGGGTTCTTCGCTCTCGGTAGCTGCAGGCGGCGCGGCAGCTACGGCAGTCGAGTCCTGCTTGGCTATGGGCTTAGCCTCAGTTGTGATGGGCGGCGTAGCGGCGGCTGGTGTAGTAGCGGCCGGTGCGCTGATTGTTGCAGTGGCAACTGGCGCTATTTCCGGGTTGGTACCTCCTGCGCCAGTAGCAGCAGCGCCTTGGCCGTTGGGTTTGGCAACGGTAGCGGCTTGCGCGGGCGTTGCACTTTTGCTTGGAACCGCTGCCTTGGTTGGGGCTTTACCGCCTCCCGTGTTGCTAGCCTTAGAGGTAGCCGACTGGCTCTTTGTCGCCTTGGCTGGCTCCTTCTTCGTGGGGGCGGCTTTAGCTGGTGTTCCCGGCTTGGCAGCCGGTGCGGCGCTGGGTTTATCGGCCGCTTTGCTCGGCTCCGACCTAGGCGCCTCGTCGGGTG
Source organism: Hymenobacter sp. YIM 151858-1 (assembly GCF_025979705.1). NCBI lineage: Bacteria > Pseudomonadati > Bacteroidota > Cytophagia > Cytophagales > Hymenobacteraceae > Hymenobacter > Hymenobacter latericius. Next base: position 3,870,724 of record NZ_CP110136.1, on the reverse strand, counting down.
CTCGGTCGATTACGGCTTTGTTGACGGTAGTAGTAGTAGCCGTGGGTGCCGCAGCCGGGGCAGGCTTGGTCGCTGCTTTCGGCGCTGATGGGTGCAGCACCACTTGGTCGCCCACCAGCTCGTAGCCGATGTTCTTATCGCGCAGCACCTCGCCGAGCACCGTACGCAGCGGCTGGTTGTTGGCCGAAACCGTTACGGGCTGCTTCAGATCAAGCGCTGTGTTGCTGTAGGAGATGCGCACGCCGTACTGCCGGCGCAAGGTGCGCAGCACCGACTCGAGCGGCGCCTCGTTGAACGTAACCGTGACTTTGCGCTCGAGCACCGAGCCACTCCGAACTTGGCCCACAACGGGCTCGGTAGCCAGGGCGCACAGCATGGCAGCCGCCAGGCATATGCGGTTTCGCATAGCAGACATGGATCAGGAAGTCTGTTGGAGGGTGAAGATAGGGCTATTGGCAGCCCGGTCCGTCAAGGGTATAGCCGTCGGCGGATTGCGAAACCGACAGATTAGCCGACAGGCTGACGACGCGCAGCACTTGCGGCAGTTGGGCCTGTTTGAAGGTGCCCGTAAAGCGGCAGTTCGCCAGCTCGGGTCGGCTTAGCTCCACGGGCGTGCCGTAGAAGCGCGTAAGGGCTTGGGCCACCTGGCCGAGGCTCTGGTTGTCGAACACCAGCTCATCCTGCTGCCACGCCCGGAAGTTGGGGTCGATGATGGGCTTTTGCACGGCCACCGCCGGTGCCGAGCGCCGGATTACGCCGCGCAGCCCCGGCGTAAGCACCACCGAGTCCTGCACCGTCACCTTCTGCCGATCAGGGCTGAACGCCACGCGTCCCGTCACCACCGATACCTCCACCGAATCTTCGGCCGAGTAGGCGCGCACGTTGAAGGAGGTGCCCAGCACCCGCGTGCGGGTGTCGTTGGCCAGCACCGTAAAGGGTCGGCCGTTGTCCTTTTTTACTTCGAAGAACGCCTCGCCTTTCAGCTGCACCACGCGGCTATTCTCGTTGAAATCGGCGGCGTAGCTGAGCGTGGAGTTGCGGTTTACCCACACGCGGCTGCCATCGGGCAAGGTGCTTAGCTTGCGCTCGGGGCCGGCGGCTACCGTTACCGTTTCGGCCGCGTTGCGGCTGAGCAAGAAGGTGCGGGCCACGGCCCAGGCACCTACCAGCAGCAACACGGCCGCGGCTACGCGCATCCAGGTTTGGCTGCTGCCCCACATCGAAACTACCCGAGCTTCTTCGGCCGGTGCAGGTGGTGCTACCGTGCTGCCGCCGGTGGTTTTTATGCCGGCCGCGGCGCTAAAGCGCCGCCAGGCTTTATCCACATCAGCTTCGGTGAAAACCTCGGCCGTGGTGCCGCCTCGCTCCCACGCCCGGGTGGCATCGGTAAGCACGCGCAGGCGGCTCGGGCGCGCCATTAGCCAGCGGTGCAGCTCCTCCTGTTCCGACACAGAGGCTTCGCCCGCCAAATGTTTGGCGAGTAGCTCCCAGGGGGCTTCCGTATCGGGGTAGAGGTCGGGCATGGTGGCGGAGAATCGGGTATTAAGTTGGTGATTTTCGACCAAACTGCATGTAGCGTAGGCTTGGCTACGCCTTCCTTCGGTTCAGCCCGCGTCCTTCGGATAGTACTATCAATCGTTCAACTGATTAGAAGTTACTATCCTAGGACGCGGACTACAACCGAAGGAAGGCGTAGCCAAAGTCCGCGCTACTGCTATGGCGTGATGGTGAGGCTAGCCGAGCGCACGGCGGTGCCGGCAAAGTAGCCTACGGCTTTCGGGCCTTTCGGATCGACGTTGATGATGTTGGTGCGCACGTTGGCGGGCGGCGACGAGAACATGCCCACGTTGTTGATCTGCGTGAACATCTCGTTCAGGAAGAAGAAATAATCCTTCGGCAGCGACAGGATTTCCACCCGCACCCGGTCGCCGATGCGGAAAGGCCGGTCGGTGAGCTCCACGTCGCCGATGTACTTGCCATCTACCAAGGCATCGTCGCGCACAATCAGCTCGTCGGGGTTGTTGCGCAGCGTGTCGTTCTGGTACAGCTTAAAGCGGTAGTAGTCGCCCACGCCAGGCAGCTCGGGGCCGTTGTAGAGCACGTAGTATCCGTCGCGCCAGCCGGGCTCGTTTACTTTGTGCTGCTGCTCAAACCGGTCGATTTCGGGCACGCGCTTGATTTCGGTAGCGGCGCGGTACTCCTGCCCATCGGCCTTAATGGTGAGCGTGTACTGGTTGCCGATGCGCCCGCGCAAGGTGCTGGTTTGGTACACGCCGGGTTCGGTTTCGCGCAGGGTTTCGGTAGTGCCCTGGCTATCCGAAATGGTGAGTTCGGCGCCACGTACGGCCAGTGGGGTTTTGTCGTCGAAGTAAGCGCCGGTGCGCGTCAGGCGAATTTCGTAGGGACCGGGTTGGTCGGTGATGTTGCCTTCCACGGCCAACTGCGACTCCGGCTCGGGCAAATCTATCGGCACCACATCGGTGCAGCTGGCCAGCGTACCTAGGGTTAGGGCTAAGGCAGCAAAAGAGATGAAACGGGCAAGCATATAGCTAGGCGGCCGCAGCCGTTAGAAGTTGAAGTTGTAAGACACTGAAGGCAGCATCGAGCCGAACACCGACAGGCGCACGGCCTCAGTTTTGCGCGGATTGTCTTCGTTCTGGCGGAAGTAGATGCCGTAGGCGTTGCGGCGGCTGTACACGTTGTACACCGAGAACACCCACTCGCTCTGCCAGCGGCGGCCTTCCACCGTGCGGTTCTTGAGCGTGGCGCCTAGGTCGAGGCGGTGGTAGGCGGGCACGCGGTAGTTGTTGCGGGCATCGCCGCTTACCACCGGCACCACCAGCCCCTCATAGCTGAAGCGGGCGTTGGGGAAGGTGGTAGCCACGCCGGTGCTGTAGGCAAAGTTGCCCGACACCGTGAGGCGCTTGCCCACTTGGTACATGCTCACCACCGAGAGGTTGTGCGTTTTGTCGTACTTGTTGGCGTACCACTCGCCGCGGTTAATGCCGTCGATCTGCCGCTCCGAGCGCGACAAGGTGTAGCTCACCCAACCGGTAAGCGGGCCTTGGTTTTTCTTCACGAAGAACTCCGCCCCGTAGGCGCGGCCCTGGCCGTAGAGCAGCTCGCCTTCCAGATTCTTGTTGAGCAGGGTGTTGGCCCCGTTCACGTAGTCGATCTGGTTGTCCATGGTTTTGCCGAACACCTCCACCGAGGCCTCGTAGCCGTTGTCGAGGAAGTTGCGGAAGTAACCTAGGGCCACTTGGTCGGCGCGCTCCGGCCGGATGTTGTTGGTGCTGGGGCTCCACACATCCAAGGGCGAGGCGGCCGTGGTGTTCGAAATCAGGTGGATGTACTGCGCCGTGCGGTTGTAGCTGGCTTTCAGCGAGCTGTTCTCACTCAGGGTGAAGCGCAGCGAGGCGCGGGGCTCGAGGTTGGCGTAGCGCTTCACCACCTCGCCGTTTTTGGGCGTGCGCGGGTTCAGCGGGTCTTTGCGCTGCCCGGTTTCGCCCTGGTAGTCGTAAATGGTTTTGCCGGTACCTAGGAAATCGAACACCGACAGGCGCAGGCCATACTGCAGCTGCAGGCGCGGCGACAGGGTTTGCTCGTTGTCGAGGTAAGCCGCGTACTCGCCCGCCTTTTGCTCGTCCACCTTCAGCTCCACGAATATCGACTCGGCGCTCAGCGGCTTTACCGTAGCGGGGTTAAACTGGTAACGGGTACCGCTCACACCGCCGCTAATGGTGTTGTTCGCATTCAGCAGGAAGCTCAAATTGGCTTTGCCGGTGTAGTTGCGCACGCTCGAGGTCCACTCAAAGGCCTGCGTGCCGTTGGGCACACCTAGGGCGTAATCGTACTGCGCGGCCACGCCGGTAAAGTTCCCGAACAAGCGGGGCGAGAACTGGTGCGTCCAGCGGGCGGTGCCGCCGGTATTGCCCCAGTTGTTTTTAAACACGTTGCTGAAGTTGAACACGTCGCGGCCGCGGTAGCCGGTTAGCTGCAGCTGGTCGCGCGAGCTAAACTTGTGGTTCACCTTCACGCTCAGGTCGTAGAAGTACGCCTGATTGTCTTTCTGATCGGGCACCAGCTTCAGGAACAAGTCGCCGTAGGAGCGGCGGCCGGCCAGCACCACCGAGGTGCGGTCCTTGATCAGCGGCGCCTCCACGGCCAGCCGGCTCGAAATCAGGCCAATGCCGCCGTTTACGCTGGCGCGCTCGGCCGTGTGCCCATCACGCAGGCGCACATCGAGCAGCGACGACAACCGCCCGCCGTACTGAGCCGGAATGCCGCCCTTGTACAGCTTCATGTCCTGCACGGCATCGGGGTTGAAGGCCGAGAACAAGCCAAACAAGTGCGACACGTTGTACACGGGCATCTCGTCCATCAAAATCAGGTTCTGATCGACGCCGCCGCCGCGCACGTTGAAGCCCGAAGCCCCCTCGCCTACCGTCGTCACGCCGGGCAGCAGCTGAATGCTGCGCACCACATCCACCTCACCCAGGAGCGCGGGCATGAGCTTCACGGTGTTCATATCGAGCTTGTTCACGCTCATTTCGGGCTTGCGCACGTTGTCTTCGGCGCGCTGGCCTTGCACCACCACTTCCTGCGTTTGCATGCGCACGGCCGCGAGCTTCACCGAGCGCGTGGCATCGGCCCCTAGGTCGAGGCGCACCTCCTGCGGCTCGTAGCCCATAATCAGGTAAGTAACGGTGTGCGTGCCTTTGGGCAGCTGCAGTTGGTAGTAGCCGTTTTCGTCGGTGTTGGCACCTAGGCCCAGCGCTTTCACGAATACGCTGGCACCTACCAAGGCTTCGCCGGTGGCGCCGTCGCGCAGGTAGCCGCTTAGGGTAGCCTGCCCGGCGGGCGCCTGCCTGGTGGCCGCGGGCGCGTTCTGGCTCCAGGTGGGACTGGCCGTCAGTAGCAGCCCCGCGGCCAGCCCCCATTGGATAGGTAGTTTCATGTTTGTTTTCAGAGATGCAGCTTCCCTAGGTGGCTAGCAGACGCCAGCCAGAGCAGTTGCGGTTGTTGAGAGAAGGGAGAGTTTGGGAATTGATGAGTTAGGGAGTTAAGGAGTGAGCGAGTTTTGCTGGCGCGGTTTGGAGGCCGAACGCAGAGCCAATTCCTAAACTCAGGAACTCCCCAACTGAGATTAGTTGCCCGACAGCACTTTGCCCGAGCCCGAGATGCGCGTGGTAACAGTGGGGTTGCCGCGGTAGTAAACCGTGCCGCTGCCGCTGATTTCGGCGTTGAGCGTGCGGGCGGCGTGCACGTAGGCTTTGCCCGAGCCGCTGATGGAGGCGTAAGTATCCTGCGTGGCCAGCTCGTAGGCGCTTACCTTGCCCGAGCCGCTGATGTTGACGGTGTGGCTGGTGGCCTCGCCACCTAGGCGGGCCTCGCCCGAACCCGAAATGCGGGTGCGAAGGCTTTGTACCCGGGCTAGGTCGAGGGTGGCTTCGCCGGAGCCCGATACCTCTACCTGAAAGGAGTTGGCCGACCACGGCGAGGTGCTGCGCACTTTGCCCGAGCCCGATACTTGCACCTCCGACAGCGAAGGCACCGTGATGTACACTTTAATAGGATCGTGGCTGCGTACCTGCACGTGGCCGTACTCAATCTGCAGCTCGTCGCCGTTGATTTCGGTTTCGAGCACATCGAGGATGTTGCGTTGGCCTTCGAGGCGTACTTCCTGCCGGCTGCCCTGCGTGAGAATTACCTCCGCATCAATCTTGAGCTCCACACGGCTGAAGCTGTTGAGCGAGCGGGTTTCCGTAACGGTGGGGCCAGTGCCCCGCACCCGCGGGCCGAAAGCGTCGCCTTCGTGCGAGCAGCCGGCAGAGAGTAGCAGTACCGAGACAAGTGGAGCGATGAGCCAGTTGGTTTTCATAGCGGTTGAGAGAGGTTGGTTGATCAGGGTTTTCAGTAGTAAGAGCCGCAACCCGGGCCCTACCCCTACGCCACCCCTGAAAAAATTTTCAACCTCGCTATAACAGCCACGAATTCAGGCCCGAAAAAAAGCCACTGAGCTTTTCGCGCATGATGCGCAGGGCCTTGCCCATTTGGTTTTCTACGGTTTTGGGCGCCACTTCCAGCGCTTCGGCAATCTGCTGATAGCTCATGCCCTCTTGCCGGCTCATCAGAAACACGGCGCGGCACTGCGGCGGCAGGGCTTCGAGGGCGCTGGCCACCAGCTGCTCGGCCTCCTGGCCCTCCAGGTGCTCGGCGGTGGTGTCGCGGCCGGGTTCGGCGAGGTTGGCGTCGTCCCAGCTTACCTGGCGTTTTTGCTGCGCTACGTGGCGCAGGGCCGCGTTCAGGGCGGCGCGGTAGAGGTAGGCTTTGTAGGTGCTGCTGATAACGAGCGTATCGCGGTTGTTCCAGATGCGCAAAAACACGTCCTGCAGCAGGTCTTCGGCCACGGCGCGGTCGTGCACTACCCGGAACACGACGCTACCTAGGGGACGGTAAAAGGCCCGAAACAGCTCTTGCATGAAAGCCTCCCCGTTGGTGCGCTGCAGCTCGGCCAGGCGGGCTTCCAGGGCATCTACTGTTTCAACTTCGGGTATACTGGCAGCCATATCCTCGCGGGTAGCACGCGGGCCTTGCGGCTGACGCGGCGCAAAACTACGGAAGATATGCTTTGCGCTATGCTTTATCGAAGGCTCAATTGCATGCTCAGCCCAGGCAGCCACACGGCGTACCACAGGCGAAACCGAAATCGGGGCAAGCAAAGCGTAACTGTCCATAATCGTACAAGGCCCAGGTGAATGCCCGTACGAAATACCAAATCAATGCCACACCAGTAAACACATGATAATGTGGTTGCTGCGGGCAAACAGCGGCCAAATGATGTCGAAATTATGTCCGGTTTCGGACACGGCTGTCCGCTGGCTGGCCGTGCCCTAGGTAGCGGCCACCGGGGCGGCCTCCTTCACGTTTTGCAGTCGGCGCAGGCGCGGAGCCAGCAGGGCCGTAAAGCCCACCACCACCAGCGTCATCAGGCCGCCAAACACCACCGAGGGCACCACGCCCATCAGCCGGGCTACCGTGCCCGACTCGAAGGCGCCGATTTCGTTGGACGAGCCGATGAAGATGTTGTTCACGGCAGCCACGCGGCCCTTCATGTACTCGGGCGTGAAGGTGTGGATAAGCGTGGAGCGCACGATAACCGAAACCGAATCGAACACGCCGGTGAGAAACAGCAGGAACAACGACAACCAGAAGTTGGTGGACAACGCAAAGCCCACGGTGGCCAACCCAAAACCCGCCACGGCCCACAACAGCTTACGCCCCATGTGGCGGTGCAACGGAAAGTAGGTAAGCGTAACGGCCATGAGCACCGAGCCCACGGCCGGCGCGGCGCGCAGGTAACCCAGGCCGTCGGCGCCGGTTTTCAGGATTTCGTCGGCGAAGATAGGCAGCAAGGCCACGGCCCCGCCAAACAGCACCGCAAACAAATCGAGCGACAGGGCCGCCAGCACAATCTGATTCTGGAAGATGAAGCGCACGCCCGACAAAATGCTTTCCTGCAGGCTCAGTTGCTCGCCCTCGCGCGGCGGCAGCGGCCGCCCGGCTATGCTGCTAAACAGCAGCAGGGCCATAATCGTCAAAATCAAATCGATGCCGTAAGCCGCCGATATCCCTAGGTGCGCGTAGAGCAAACCGCCGATGGCAGGCCCCATTACGGCCGAAAACTGCCACGTGGAGCTGTTCCAGGTAATGGCATTGGGCAGCAGCTGGCGGTTGGGCAGCAGCTGCGGCATAAACGAAAACAAGGCCGGCCCCAAAAAGCCCCGCGCAATGCCGCTCACGAAGATGACCGCGTAAATGGGCAGGGTTTTGTAGTGCTCAATCACCCACGCGCCCGTAGGCCTGGTGAACAGGTACAAGGCCAACGAGCACAGCATAAACACCGTTACGGCCGACACGATGATGTTTTTGCGCCGCACCGAATCGGCCACGTGCCCCGCGTACAGCGACACCGTGATGCTGGGTATGGCCTCGGCCAGGCCAATCAGCCCGAGGGCCAGCGGGTCTTTGGTCAGCTGGTACATCTGCCAGCCCACTACCACGGCCTGCATTTGCGTGGCCAGCACCAAACACACCCGCGCCGAAATCAGGCGACGAAACTCCGGAATGCGCAGCGCGGCGTAGGGGTCGTGGAGGGGCCGCTGGGGCGCGGCCGAATCGGCAGTACTCATAGGAAGCCTCTAACGGGAAAAGCGCGCAAAGGTAGGCTGCCCGTTGTTGCTCCGACGATTTGCTTTAGGCGCCCAATTTTAGTATTGTTGTGTATAACGCCAGGTGCTGCACCCACCCGCCGGCAGCCTGGTTTTCCGGCGCCTCCATCTGCTGCGCCGCCCGCACCTACTGTTGCTTTGCTTGCCAGCTCCGCCCCGGGGGCTGAATTTGGCGAGGTGCCGATTTTTGCTTGCTTTCCGGCCCTTTTGCCTGAGCAGATACGTCCGCCGGGCTGTGCTTCCGCTGCTGTGTTGCGCCTCTTTGCCGCGCTTTGGTTTCTTTTTTTCTGCTGATAATGAGCGCTGCCCTTCAGGATATTGTCGACGTGTCGTTCCGCGACGACCTAGGCCTACTCTTCAGCCGCTGGCTGCGCGGGGTAGATGACGCCGAGGTGCGCCAAGGCTACGAGGCTTCCCTGGCGCTGGCCGCACCCCGCCGGGCGCGCTACTGGCTGCTCGATATGCGCCGCCGCGGCATGGTAAGCACCACCGCCACGCGCTGGGTAATGGAAGCTTTTTTGCCCCGGCTGGTAGCTACCCTGGGTGGGCAGGTGTATCTGGCTTACCTGATTTCGCCGGCGCACCAGAGCGAAATTCCCGCCATCATCAGCAATGCCCGACCCGCCGACGACCGTTGCCGCGTGCAGGTGTTTACCGACGAGCACTCGGCTACGGAGTGGCTCAGGCAAAGCCGCCAGCTGAACATTGCGCACGCCCAACCGCTGCCTACAACAACGGGCACCTAGGCCGCGTAGAGCAGCGTGCGCACCGGCATCCACTTTTCGCGGCGCGCCCGATAGCCCCATGAGACGCCTACTCCTGTTGTTTTTCCTGTGCTGCGCTACCCTGGTTTCGGTGGCACAGTCGGCCCCTGCTCTGAAAGACGGCGCCTACCGCCGCAACGGCGTGGTTATGCGCCTGAAAGCCGGAAAAGCCACGCGCCTGCAAGCTCCGTTAACCCTCGCCGACGGCTCCGTTATCAACCCCTCGGGCATGCTCGTGCGCAAAGACGGCACCCGCCAGCAGCTGCCCGAAGGCCAGGCCGTGAACATGCAGGGCGTGGTTGTCAACTTCCGCGACGATATGCGCACGCCGCAGGCCATCGAAAAGCAAAGCGTGCAGGTAACCGGCAGCACCGGCGAAACCCGCGTAATGGTGCCCGGCACACCCGTACCGGCCAACACCGCCCGGCAGCTCCGGCAGCTGGAAGAGCGCGTGGCCCTGCTGCAGCAAGCCACCGATAAGCTGGCCGAGCGCACGGCCCTAGGTGCCGCCGCCGTGCCCAACGGCACCCGCTACGACCAGCAGCTCCGCACCCTCGATGCCCAGCTGAAACAGTAACTGCACGGTTTTTGCGCCTTGGAAAGCCTGCTGCTCCAGCGGGCTTTTTTTATTGTTGAGCTTCGGAACCAAAAAATAATTTCGGTGCCGGCCACAATACGCGTTGTTTCGGAGCCCCCAGAACTCTACATTTGATCAACACGCTTTCTTCACGGGCTCTTCATCTAACTTTTCACGGCAACCTGCACAATATGGCCTAAAGCTCTACGTTCCCCTAACCGTAGCCTTTATGGAAACTATGCAGCCGAGCGATTCCGCGTTGATTTCGCTCTACATTGCCGGCAAGGAAGAAGCCTTCGCCCTGCTCTTGGACAGGCACAAGCGCCGTGTCTTCACCACGATCATGCTGATCGTGAAAGACCCCGTGATTGCCGAAGACCTGATGCAGGACGCGTTCATCAAAGCGGTGCACACGATGAAGAGCGGCCGGTACAATGAGGAGGGGAAATTTTCGTCGTGGATCTGCCGCATTGCCCACAACCTGGCCATCGACTTTTTCCGCCGCCAGAAGCGCAACCCGCAGCTTAACCTCGATGCCACCGGCCACGCGTTCAACTCGTTGTCGTTGGCCGAAGAAGGTGTAGACGCCTCCATGACCCGTGAGGAAACCTATAGCCATCTTCGGGAGTTAATACAAGAGCTGCCGGCCGCGCAGAAGGAAGTGCTCATCATGCGCCACTACGGCGACATGAGCTTCCAGGAAATTGCCGATGCAACGGGGGTGAGCATCAATACGGCGCTGGGCCGTATGCGCTACGCGCTCATCAACTTGCGGAAGAAAATGGCCGCGCAACCCGTCTTCTATGATCAAAACCTTTACCCACGAGACCCTGCTCCGGTATGTGTACAACGAGTTGCCGGTTAAGGAGACCCAAAGTATAGAGCAAGCCCTGCTGCACGACGCCGACCTGGCCGCTCGTTGCGCCGATTTGCTCCAGGCCCAGCGTTACCTCGATGCCCTGCAAGACGGGCCGTCGGACCGCGCCGTCGAGAACATTTTGCAGTATTCGCGCACCTTCATGCGCTCGAGCTAAACCGCCTGTGCCCAGAGCTTCTATGCCCCGGGCCGAGCGGTTTCGCCGCTTTCTGGCCTATTTCACCAACCACTTTCCGGAGCCCGAAACCGAGCTGCACTACCGCAACCCCTACGAGTTGCTGGTGGCAGTGGTACTCAGTGCGCAGTGCACCGACAAGCGCGTGAACCTGGTTACGCCCCCGCTGTTCGAGCAATTCCCCACGCCGCAGCACCTGGCGGCCGCCTCGGCCGAGGAGGTGTTTCCGTTTATCCGCAGCGTTTCGTACCCCAACAACAAAGCCAAGCACCTGGCCGGCCTGGGCAAGATGCTGGTAGAGAAGTTTGGCGGCGAAGTACCCGACCGACTTGAAGACCTGCAGCAGCTGCCGGGCGTTGGGCGCAAAACGGCCAACGTAATCGTGTCGGTTATATACAACCAGCCGGCCATGGCCGTCGATACGCACGTGTTTCGGGTGGCACACCGCCTAGGTTTGGTACCGCGCACAGCTACTACGCCCTTAGCTGTAGAGAAAGGCTTGGTGAAGCACACGCCCGAGGAGCTTATTCCGAAAGCTCACCACTGGCTGATTCTGCACGGCCGCTACATCTGCGTGGCGCGCAACCCCAAGTGCCTGCAGTGCCCGCTTACCGATTTCTGCAAGTACTACAACGACAAGGTGCAGCCCACGCTGGAGCCCATTGTGGCGCCGGTTTAGCCGGCCGCCCGCTCCAATATCAGCTGTACTTCGGCGGCCAGCCGCTGGCGGTCGAACAACTGCTGCGCTACTTGCTGCCCCCGTTGCCCGGCCGCGCTCAGTTCAGCCCTGTCACCTAGGGCCCGGTGTAAGTTGTCGGCCAAAGCCCTGGGTTGCTCGGCTGGCACATACCAGCCGCAGCCGTGTTGTTCCACAAACTGCTTCGTCCAGCCTGGGTTCGTAACAACCACCGGTGTGCCCACGGCAAGGCTATCGTAGAACTTGGCGGGCGAGTTGGTATCGAGCACCGGCAGGTTGATGAAGGAAACCACCGATACATCGGCAACCGCCAGCCACGCAAATACCTGGTGCCTGGGTTGCGGTGACACCAGCCGGATGGCTGCGCAACGCGAAGCCGCCTCCCGGATAAGCGGCTCATAATAGCCGTGGCCCATAAACAACCACACCACCTCGGGTTGCAGCCGGTGCAGCGCTTCGGCAGCTTGCACCAGCGTGGGTATGTCGTTGGCGCGACCGAAGGTGCCGGCGTACAGCACCACCGGGCGGCCTGCTAAGTTGTGCTGCCGGCGCAGGGTTGCAACGGCTTCGGGCGTAGCTTGGCTGGCCTGGTCGAGGTCGGTGCCGTTGAGGATGGTGCTCAGCTTCTCCTCTCCTATCCCTAGGTGGCGCACGTACTGCGTCATGCCCGGCGAGAGAGTGACGATGTGGCGGGCCTGCTCGTAGAGGCGCCGCTCAGCGGCATATAGCTGACGCTGAGCAAGTGGGTTGCGTACCGCGCCCATTTCAATGGGAAAGGTGGGCCACAAATCCTGCACCTCAAACACCCACGGCACGCGCCGCTGCTGGGCCACTTTGCCCGCCACCCAGGCAGCCGACAACGGCGTGGAGATACCCCAAATCACATCGGGCTTAGGTATGCGTTGGCCTTGGCGCCACGCATAGGCCATGTACTGCACAAAGGCCCAACCCCGCGCCGCCACGCCCATGCGGTTGTGGTACGGTATGTCGGCGGCCAGCATGTCTACGCCGTCGGGAAGCCACGGGTAGTTATGCGTCAGACGCTGCCGCTCCCAGGTGTTGGTCGTAATCAGCGTAACCCGGTGGTGCCGGGCAATGTGCGCCAGCAACGAGTAATGCCGGCTGGTGGCCGGGCAGTCGGGGTTGGTGTGGTACTGGCTGAAAACGGCGATGTGCACTTGGCGAAAATGCTGAATTATGAATTCTGAATGCTGAATTATTCGCGTTGGAAGGCGCTATGTGCAGGTACCGTCATCCCAATTCAGAATTCATAATTCAGCATTCAGAATTAACCTTTCGGTTTGGGCCGGTAGCGCGATTCCGTGAGGATGCGCTGCGAATCCTTCATGGCCATTAGCTGCGCCAGGGTTACGTTGGGGTGCTCGGCCATGTACTTGCGCACAATTTGCCAGCCCAGCCACAGGCCAATGCGGCCGGGGCAGTTTTTGTCGATTTCGGGTACGCTGGGCCGCTCGCCTACGTACTTCTGAATCTGGAAGGGCGAGGTGTTGTAGAGCAAGTTCTTCTCCAGGAAGTGCCCCCAGATTTTGGCCTCGTTGTAGTGCACATTTTGCAGCTCCTTGCCCGGAAAGCCAACCAGCAACGAATCATCGGTGCAGGGCAGCACTTTTTCGGCGAAATAGAGCGCCTTACCGCCCTGTATCATCTCGCCGAGCATGGTGTTGCTGGTCAGCTCCTTCTTGTTGTACTTGGTTGAAATAGCCAGGGCCGTGGTGGGCAGCACGTACTCGGGGCGGTAGCGGCGCAGGATGTAGTTGGGCACGTTGGGCCGATACGCGGCCTTCGGCCCCACAAAAAAATCGGTGCTGATAACCAACAAGCTGTCGTTGGCGAAAACGTCCTGGCTTAGGCCGCTCACAAAGGTTTTGGCCTGTGGCACCTTAAAATCGGGGAAGTAGTAGCGCACGTGCTGGAACATGCGCTGCAAGTCGCCCTGCCACCGCTCGGTGTCCCGGAAAGTGGTATCGGCTTGTTGCCCTAGCTTTTGCAGCCCGGGGTTGGTGGCCAACCGCACCAACGCCTGCTGCAGAATGGCATCCGAGGGGTATTGCCCCCGCTGCAAAAAGTGGCGCGCAAAAACCGGGTTGCGGTCCATAAACAGCTTGGCGTCGGCCGGCGTCCGGATCTGGAAGAACTGCTTTTCCAGCCGGTCGAGCTGCACCGGGGCGGCCACGCGGGCTACTTCCGGCGACATCTCGCACTTTTCATCCCGGTTACAACCAACCGAAAACAGCAGCGTGGCGGCCAACACCGGGGCACTCAGCCAAAGGCGCAAACGCGGAAAGGGCATGATGGGTAGCAGGGGGACTTTATATTTAGGGCGAAATTAGACAAAACGCCGGGCCAACGCGCCCGGTTGGCTGTAGCAACGCGCTACGGCTGCTAAGCGTGCATCTCCTCCTATGAAAAAAACGATGTTGGCGCTGGCCCTGCTTGTGGGCGGCGTAGCTACCAAAGCCTCGGCCCAGGTTGAAATCGGCCTGAAAGTATCGCCTTCGGTTACCAGCCTGCGCGTTAGCTCGCCTACGGAGCGCAACTTCCAGAGCGACGGCAGCCGTGCCGGTATCGGTGGCGGAGTAGTAATTGATTACTTCTTTGGCGAGAACTACGCCTTCAGCACCGGTCTGAACCTGACGTTTAAGGGCGGCAACGTACGCTACCTCACCGAAAACTCGCCTACCGATAACGGCCTCTCGACGCAGAAGCAAAAGATCGGTTTGCAGTACCTCGAAATTCCGGTTACGTTGAAGCTGTTCACCAACGAAATTGCTACCGATACCAAGCTTTACTTTCAGGTGGGCGGCACGGCCAACGCTCGCGTAGCTTCGCGCATCAACGGCAACAAATTCTACACCGACCCCTCTACCGGCAACGAGACCAAGGCCTCCAGCCACTTTATTGTGCCCGATGCGGCTTTGCTAGGTGGCCTAGGGGTTGAGTACCAGGTGGGCCAAAGCACCAAGGTATTCGCTGGCGTGTCGTACCACCGCGGCTTGTTCAACATCGAGCGTTACTTCGACAATACCCGCAAGCTCAAGGACATCACGTTCAAGAACAACGAAGTAGCCCTCGACCTGGGTCTCAAGTTCTAATCGGTAGCTACCAGAGAAAACACCAACGCCCGCCGTTCTGCACTCAAGAACGGCGGGCGTTGGTGTTTTACGCCTAGAGCAAGAACCTAGGCGTTAATCATCCGTTTCGTCGTCGCGGTCTTGCAGGCTGTTCAGCTCGGCGGCGCGGCTGTGCAGCTCAATGTCCTCGCCGCGCTCGTCCTGAATGCGGTAGTCCGTCAGGCCCAGGCTCGTGTCCTTCACCACCTTCACCCATTTGTAGTACTTCAGATACCACTTCATCTGCTTGCTTACCAACCCTTTGGTGTAATAAGCGTGCAAGAAGGGGTGCACGTACAAGGTGAGGCCCGCGTGGTTCTGGTTCACTAGCAGCTCGTCGATGCTGAGGTCGATTTCGTCGGTAACCAGAATGGAGGCGGTAATTTTACCGGTGCCGCCGCAGGTGGGGCACACCTCGGTGGTAATGATGTTCTGCTCAGGGCGCACGCGTTGCCGCGTAATCTGCAGCAGACCAAACTTGGTGATGGGCAGAATGGTGAATTTGGCTCGGTCGCGCGCCATAATCTGCTGCACCGTGTCCTCCACCTTTTTGCGGCTCTCGCCCGAGCGCATGTCGATAAAGTCGACTACCACGATGCCGCCCATATCGCGCAGGCGCAGCTGGCGGGCCACTTCCTTGGCGGCAGCCAGGTTCACCATCAGCGCGGTGGCTTCCTGGTCGCTTTGCTGGTTGCTCTTGTTGCCCGAGTTTACGTCGATAACGTGCAACGCCTCGGTGTGCTCGATAACCAAGTAACCACCGCCGGGCACCGTAACGGTTTTGCCGAAGAGAGTTTTGAGCTGCTTTTCGATGTCGAATTGCTCAAAAATCTTCGTTTTGCCTGAGTAAAGCTTCAGCAAATCCACCTTGTCGGGGGCAATCTGCTGCAAGTAGCTGCGCAGCTCGTCAAACAGCTCCTGCGAATCGACGTGGATAGCGTCGAACGAGTCACTGAGCATGTCGCGCAGCATCGACGACGTACGGCCCAGCTCGCCGAGCACCTTATCGTTGGGCTTGGCGTTGCGCAGGTTTTGGTAGAGCTGCTCCCACATGGCCACCATGTTGGTCATGTCGCGGTCGAGCTCAGCCACGTCGCGGCCTTCGGCAACGGTGCGGATAATCACGCCGAAGCCATCGGGCTTAATGGAAGCAATCAGGCGCTTAAGCCGTTCGCGCTCGGCCCGGCTCACGATCTTCTTCGATACCGAAATGGTGTCGGAGAAGGGCATGAGCACGAGGTAGCGCCCGGCCATGGATAAGTCGGAAGAAAGGCGCGGACCCTTCGTCGAAATCGGCTCCTTCACAATCTGAACCAGCATTTGCTGGCCCTTCTTGACGATGTCGGCCATCTTGCCGACTTTCTCGAGGGCAGCATCGCGCGGGAAGCCCTTGAGGTGCGCTACCGGTGCTTTGCCGGAGTGCACCAGGCGCGTCCACTTGGCCAGGGTCTGGAATTGCTCGCCTAGGTCGCCGTAATGCAGAAAGGCGTCCTTCTGGTACCCGATATCAATAAACGCGGCGTTCAGGCCGGGCATTACTTTCTTGACGGTGCCCAGAAAGATGTCGCCCACCGCGTAGTTGGTGTCGTTGCGGTCGAAGTGATACTCGATCAGCCGCTTGTCCTGAAGCAGGGCAATCCGCTCGCCTTCCTGAGTCGAATTAATGATTAACTCGTTACTCAATGGAGTTCGGGGTTAGCCGGCTGTCCGGGAAGGCTTGTAAAACGTTGCACCGTGCATAAGCCAAGAAGGGAAGCCAGCGCACAAGCACCAGCTTCCCCCTTATCTAGTTCCACGGGGAGAACGTAACCACAAAGCCACGCCCGGGAGTCGGCGGGGTGAAACATAGGGCGCGGCGCCACCTTACGGCCACGCAGGCGCCCAGCAAACCCCCGCGGGCTTACTTCTTCTTATGACGGTTCTTGCGCAGGCGCTTCTTCCGCTTGTGGGTGGCAATCTTGTGACGCTTTCTCTTTTTACCGCAGGGCATGAGATTTATGGTTTAAGGTTAAGTGGTTGATTTCGAAAGTAGTTTACACTACAATTTCTGAAGTTCTTCGTTCACCGAGGTTAGCAGGCCGGGGTCATTGCTGAGGCTTTTCACCTTCAGGAATGTTTGCCGGGCATCTTCCTTCTTGCCGGATTGAGCCAAGGATACGCCCAAGTAGAACATTCCGTTCACATTCTTGGGGTTTACCTTCACCAACTCCTGGAACCGCTCTACGGCCTTGTCGGGCTGGTTGCTTTGCAGCGCCAGGATGCCCAGGTTGTAGAGTGCCTTTTCATTCTTCGGGTCGGCGGCCAGCACCTCGCGCAGCATCATGATGCCTTGCACGGGGTTTTCGCTAGCCATCAGCGCCATCCCTAGGTTCGTTTTGGCGTCCAGGTTTTGGGGGTTCTGCTTCAGCACCTTCTCGTACAGCTCGCGGGCTTTGCCACCCAGCATTTTGGCGCGCTCTTCGGTAGCCGCAAAGCTGTACGCTTCGAAGTACTGATCGGCGGCCCGTTTCCAGGCTTGCTCGCCGGGCTTAGCCTGGGCTACCTGCTCGTAGTAGTAACCGGCACTATCGAAGCGCTGTACCGATTGGTACTGCTTGGCTAGGTCGGTGGCTACGGTGAGCTTGGCAGCACCCTGCGCGCTCCGGTAACGAGCCACGAGCGTGTTCAGGCCCTTGCGCTGCTCGGCCGATGCCATGGTGTGCGGCTGCTGAGCCGTAACGCCTTGGCTGGCTGGCACCGGGCCCGAGGAAGCCTCGGTTTTGGAGCCGTTGGTGTTGGGGCCACCGCCGTTGGGCGAGCTGGTAGCAGCGGCGTCGCGGGCGGCTTCGCCTTTGCCCTCCTTGGGTTTCACCACACCTTTGGGCAACAAAAACAACCCAACTACCACCGCGGCAGCCAGGATGAGAATGAGCAGTTGGGGCGAAAAAGAAGAGCGGCCGTTAGCCATAAGCAGAAGAAAAAGGCGGCCGCCGGGCTGCTGCTTTCGGGGCAGACCAGCTCGGCGGCGCCGGCAAGTTTACGAAGAACCGAGCGGTTTTAAGCCTTAGGCCTGTACCGGCTGCTCTTTTACCTTCTTGCTGTTTTTGATTTTGCTGATGAAGGTCTTCGAGGGCTTGAAGCTCGGGATGAAGTGCTCGTCGATGATGATCGAAGTATTTTTCGAAATGTTACGGGCCACTTTCCGGGCCCGCTTCTTGTTTACGAAGCTACCGAAGCCACGCACGTAGATGTTGTTGCCGTTGGCCATCGAATCCTTCACCACTTTGAAGAAAGCCTCAACGGTTGCAGACACGTCGGTTTTCTCAATGCCGGTCTTCTCGGCAATCTCGGCAATTACTTCTGCTTTGGTCACTGTATTAGGAACCTGAAAAGTGAAAAAAAGAATAGGCAAAAAGCTGTTAAAAACCCGTAAGCCCTTGCCCGGTAGGCATTTCGGGCCACAAAGGTAGTCCCGTTTTTTGGTTTTACAAATGCAATTGCCAAATACCGTGAATCCGGGCAATTGATGGCAATATATTAATAATCAACACGTTGATCAACACTTCGCCGCCTCAAGCCCATCCGTTTTTTGCCGAGGCATTATTGGACTGGTACCCGCGCCACCGCCGCGACCTGCCGTGGCGCCGCACCCAGGATCCATACGCTATCTGGCTGTCGGAGATAATCTTACAGCAAACACGCGTGCAGCAAGGACTGCCTTATTACGAGCGTTTTCTGGCTGCTTACCCCACCGTGCACGACCTCGCCGCCGCGCCCGAGCAGGAGGTGCTGCGCCTGTGGCAAGGCCTGGGTTATTACTCCCGGGCCCGCAACATGCGCATTACCGCGCAGCAGGTGGTAAATGAGTACGGCGGGCAGTTTCCGGCGCGCTACGCTGAGTTGGTGAAGCTGCGGGGCATCGGGCCGTACACGGCGGCCGCTATTGCGTCGTTTGCGTTTGGCGAGCGGGTGGCCGTGCTCGATGGCAACGTGTACCGCGTGCTGGCGCGGGTGTTTGGGCTGACCACCGACATTGCCCAGCCCTCGGCCCGCAAGGAGTTCCAGTACCTGGCCGATCAGCTGATTTCGGTTGAAAACCCGGCCGACTACAACCAGGCCATTATGGAGTTTGGCGCCATTCAGTGCACGCCCGCCAACCCCGATTGCCTGTTTTGCCCCGTGCGCGAGCCGTGCTTTGCGTTTCAGCACGGCATGGTGCAGCAACTGCCCGTCAAGAGCAAAGCCAAAGCGGGCCGCACGCGCTACTTCCACTACCTAGTGTTGCGCCACGGCGAGCGGGTGTATCTGCGCAAGCGCACCGGCAAGGATATCTGGCACAGCCTCTACGACTTTTACCTTACCGAAACGCCCGAGGCCGCCTTGCCACCCCAGGCCCTGCTCGCCGAGCTAGAGGCCCTAGGTGCCCAAGTAGCCACCGACCGGGTGAGCGAACCGGCAGCGGCTTTGCGGCACGCGCTGAGCCATCAAAAGGTAGAAGCCCGCTTTCATGAGTTGTGGTTGGATGCTCCGCTTACCGACCGGGTACTGAAACAGACGGGGTTAGAGGCTTATCTGGCCGAGCAAATGGATGAGCTGCCCAAACCGGTTATCATCAGCAATTACCTGAGTCAAAAAGGCATTTTAAGCAACTAAAAGCGTTTGCTTTTTAGCTAAAAAATTTAGATATTGTAATGCAATTAGCACCGGCTAGTTGTTCCTTTCAACAAGACACACAGAAGATTATGTCGAGCGTAAACAAAGTTATCCTGATCGGCCACTTAGGTACCGACCCCGAAGTGCGCCACCTCGAAGGCGGCAGCACGGTAGCGCAGTTCCGCTTGGCTACCAACGAGTTCTATAAAGACAAGCAAGGCAACCGCGTAGAGCGCACCGAGTGGCACAATGTGGTAGCGTGGCGCGGCCTGGCCGAAACGGTGGAGAAATACATCAAGAAGGGTCAGCAGGTGTACGTGGAGGGTAAAATTCGCACCCGCCAGTACCAGGACAAAGACCAGCAGACGCGTTACGTAACCGAAATCGTGGCCGACGAAATCACGATGCTAGGTGGTGGCGGGCGTAGCCACGGCGAGCAGCAAGGCAACCAGGCTGCCAGCCAAGCCAGCAACGCGGCGGCCGAGCCCAATACTTTCCGCCAGGAGCCGGAGCTAAACGAACTGCCGTTTTAGGCCGGTTGTTTAGTGGCATAAGCCGCCCCAGTCATGCGTTGGCTGGGGCGGTTTGCGTTTGTGCTGCGTGCAACTAATGCGCTGCTCCAGGTGCTTCGGCTGCTGCTTGCTGCCGAGCGGCCGGGCACCTAGGGCGTACTCCGGCTTGCTTCGCGTAATTTTGGTTTGTCACCTTCTCTCCCGCTGCCTGTGCTCCGCTCCTACTGCGCGCTGCTGATTGCCGGTTTGCTGCTTTCGGGCTGCAACACCGCCTCCGATTACACGCCCAAGCCCAAAGGCTACAACCGCATCGATTTGCCGCCGCACGCTTACCAGCAACTGCCGGCCGGCCACCCGTACCGGTTCGAGTACTCGAAGCACGCCCGCATCCTGCGCGATTCGTCGTATCTGGCTCAGCCGCACTGGATCAACGTGAACTACCCCGCGCTGCACGCCAACGTGCAGATTACCTACACCGACATCCAGAACAACCCCAAACTGTTCGCCAAGATGCTGGAGGACGCGCGCAAGCTCACGGGCAAGCACCAGATCAAGGCGTCGGCCATTGAGGAAAACATGCTGAAAACGCCCGACGGAAAGCAGGTAACCGTGTTCGAGCTGAGCGGCGAGGTGCCGAGCCAGTTTCAGTTCTACACTACCGATTCCACGAAGCATTTCTTCCGCGGGGCGCTGTATTTCCGCACGGCCGTAGCCAACGACTCGCTGGCGCCGGTTATCGACTACGTGAAGGAGGACATCGTACACCTCGTCAATACGCTGAAGTACCAGTAAGCCTGGCCTCCCATCAGCTAACCACTGTTATCCACCTAGGGCCCTGCCCATAGCCACTCGCCTGCTGCTGGCAGCTGAATGACTGCATGAGCAACTTCTTCAACACCAAAATTGCCCTGCTCCGCGGTATGGATACGCGGCGGGCCGACGTGCTGGCCAAAGAGCTGAACCTGTTCACCTACGGCGACTTGGTGCAGTTTTACCCCTTCCGCTACCTCGACCGCACGCAGTTCTACCACGTGTGCGACTTGCACGACGACCTGCCCATGGTACAGGTGAAGGCTACCGTGCGCACCAAGGAGCTGCTGGGCGAGGGCCGCAAGCAGCGCCTCGTGGCCAAGGCGCAGGATGCCAGCGGCGAGGTGGAGCTGGTGTGGTTTAAGGGCGTGAAGTGGTTTGAGAAGTGGCTGAAAAACCACCAGGAGTACATAGTTTTCGGCAAGCCGACGCTGTTCAATGGCAAGCCGCAGATAGCCCACCCCGAGCTGGAAGAAGTATCGGAGGTGAAGCCCGGCGCTTCGTTTCTGCAGCCGGTGTACTCCAGCACCGACAAGCTGCGCAACTTCAACCTCGACACCAAGGGCATCGGCAAGCTGATGGCGCAGGTGCTGAAGCTGGCGGCACCACACTTCCACGAAACGCTTTCGGCCGACCTGATTCAGCGCTACGCCCTGATGCCCAAGGCCGAGGCCATGCAGCAGATTCACTTCCCGCAAAGCGCCGATTTGCTGCAGGCCGCCCGCTTAAGGCTAAAGTTTGAGGAGCTGTTTTACATTCAGCTGAAGCTGCTGCGCCAAAAAACCGAGCGTAAGGTGGAGCTGGCCGGGCAGATTTTCGACAAAGTGCCCACGCTCACGCACTTCTATAAAAATGTGCTGCCCTTCGATCTGACGATGGCGCAGAAGCGGGTAATCCACGACATTTACAAGGATTTTACGGCCGGCAAGCAGATGAACCGCCTGCTGCAAGGCGACGTAGGCTCGGGCAAAACCATTGTGGCGTTTATCTCGATGCTGATTGCCGCCGACAACGGTGCCCAATCGTGCATGATGGCCCCTACCGAAATCCTGGCCGACCAGCACTACGAGGGCCTGAAGAAGTTTGCCGACATGCTCGGCATCAAGATTGGCAAGCTTACGGGCAGCACCCGCACCTCGGAGCGCCGTGTATTGCACGAACAGCTGCGCTCGGGCGAATTGCACATGCTGGTGGGCACCCACGCCCTGCTCGAAGACGTGGTGCAGTTCCGGAACCTAGGGCTCACCATTATGGACGAGCAGCACCGCTTCGGTGTGGCGCAGCGTTCGAAACTGTGGCAAAAGAACCCGCACGTAATTCCGCACGTGCTGGTGATGACGGCCACGCCCATACCCCGCACGCTGGCCATGACGCTTTACGGCGACCTGGACGTGTCGGTAATCGACGAGCTGCCCGCCGGCCGCAAGCCCATCGTAACCGTGCACCGCTTCGACTCGAACCGCCTGAAGGTATTTGAGTTCATGCGCCAGCAAATACGCCTAGGTCGGCAGTGCTACGTGGTGTACCCGCTGATTGAGGAAAGCGAAAGTATGGCCGAGTACAAGGACCTGACCGACGGCTACGAGAGCATTACGCGCGCTTTTCCGGAGTACAAGGTGAGCATTGTGCACGGCCGCATGAGCGCCGCCGACAAGGACTACGAGATGCAGCGTTTCCTGCGCAACGAAACCCAGATAATGGTGGCCACTACCGTGATTGAGGTAGGCGTGAACGTGCCCAATGCTTCGGTGATGGTGATTGAATCGGCCGAGCGGTTTGGCCTTTCGCAGTTGCACCAGCTGCGCGGCCGCGTGGGCCGGGGCGCCGATCAGAGCTATTGCATCCTGATGTCGGGCTACAAGCTCAGCAAAGATTCGCGCACCCGCCTCGAAACCATGGTGCGCACGAACAATGGCTTTGAAATTGCCGACATCGACCTGAAGCTGCGCGGGCCGGGCGACCTGATGGGCACGCAGCAAAGCGGGGTGCTCGATCTGCTGGTGGCCGACTTAGCCAAAGACGGCAAGATTTTGACGGAGTCGCGGGCGGCGGCGCAGGAGCTGCTCAACGATGACCCCAACCTGGCGAAAACCGAAAACCAGAACATCCGCCGCCACATTGAGTCGTTGCCGCCTACGGCCGTGAACTGGAGCCGCATCAGCTAACAACTGCCCGCTGCGGTATGGGCATAAAAAAACGGCTCTGGGAGCCGTTTTACAGTGCTAGTTCATCGAGACGGTTGTCGCTCGAACCGGAGCGTTGCTGCCTTGCGCTTCGGAGTAACTTACCGGGCGGGCAAAAAACGCGTGCAGCGAGTTTACGGGTTGGTAGATCGGTTGGGGCGTAACAGCAACTGAAGTACTGGCGCGCTCTTTAACGAGCTTGCCCAAAACAACCAGGGTTAGCAGAACAACGAATTGTAAAAAGGATTTCATGTGAGCAATCGACAGGTGGAGGGAGCAGGCCTCTGCAAAAGTTGGGCCTAAACGTTGGCCAAGCCCGGCTGGCTTGACTGGCGGAACCCTAGAAATAGATTTAATGCGCGCTGATCGGTGTGGCAGACCGACTTTGCGTTACCGCGGCGCAAATTTAAGCCTTCATTCCGGGTAATCCTAGGTGGCTCAAACGATTAGATGAGCAAGAGGTGACAAAAAACGGGTTAAGAAAACGTGAACAACTGATTTTGAGCGTTAGGCAGCGGGGCGTGTACGGGAGCGGCCCGCAGAATGATACCTTTGAGTAGGAACTTTTTTTAGCGTTGCTTACAAGCCCCTTTAAACCAATTCATTCCGTGCGCTTTTCTTTTTTTCACCTCTCGGCCGCTTTTTTGGTAGCTGGCCTGTGCCTGAACGCGCCCGTTGCCGAAGCGCAACGCGTGCGCTCTACCCCGTTCGCCTACGTACCCGAGCATACCGAGGACCCTTACAACCAGCGCGTTCACGTGAAAACGCTGCCCATTGCCGGCAGTAAGGATTTTATTATCCTGAGTCACCGATCGGCCTCTGAATACGCCGTAGAGCGCTACGATGCCGACCTGAAAAAAGTGTGGTCGGCAGCTGTGCCGGTTGCTGCCGGCGAAAGCCTGGAAGCGTTTTCGCGCAACGATCAGCAGGCCTTGGTGGTGGTGCACCACAAAGACGAAACGGGTCAGCATTTGCTCGTGCAACCCATCGACTTAAAAACCGGCCAGAAAGCTGCGGCCAAGAAAGTGGCGGCAGGCGGCCCGCGCGAGCGGCGCCCGGGCATCAGTATTTCGCCCGATGGCACGCAGCTGGTCGCGTTCCGCTACGTAACGCGCGAGGAGCAGATCAAAGCCCTGAACGCGGTGCACTACGATCGGCAGCTGAATAAGCTGAAAGACCGCAGCTACGACTTCGCGGCCCTAGGTTCGTTCTTCTCCCCTACCGTGTATGTGGCCAACGACGGCACGCAGTACGTGGCCCTCATCAGCGACAACAACCAGAAGCTGACGGTGCGCCGCTACGCCGATGCCGAGACGGAAGTGAAGGTGATGTCGGTAGCGGTGGGCGGCACGTTTGGCGGCAAAAAGGTGACCGTGCGCGACACGCAGTGGCGCATGCTCGATGGCAAAACCCTGTTTGGCGCTGCCCTCTGCGCCGATTTCAACTCGGGCGAGTACTACAGCCTGAAGCTGGTGAAATTCGACTTCGCCAACACCGACATGAAGTTTGCGCCGGAGTTCAAGTTTACGCCGGAGTACCTGGCCGAGGTAAACAAAGCCACCGGCGGAGCGGCCAAGCGCCTCGACGACGTGTACCTCTCCGACGTACTGCGCACCGACGACCAGAACGTAGTGGTAATTGCCGAGAAAAAAGCCGAAGAAGGCGAGAATGCCCCCGTGCACGCCCGCGAGCTGCACCTGTTCGGCTACAACGAGTTTCAGTCGCCCACGTGGCAGAAGGTAGTGGCCAAGCACCAGATTGCGCCGGCCGCTGAGAGCTTCACGGGCATCGGCTACCGCGCCGCCACCATCGGCAACGATGTGAGCATCGTGACGATGGAGAAGCTGCAGAACAAGTCGGATCTGTTCGGCCGTAAAGTGACAGCAGCTACCGGCGCGGTAACGGCCCCGAAGGCCCTAGGTCTGAACGTTGCCAACGACCAGCAGCTGGCCTACGTGAAGGACTTTACCGCCTGGCTCGACGACAAGACGATGGTAGTGGTAACGCGCCCCAACAAGAAATCGGCTGCCCTTCAGCTCAACAAAATCGTGCTGAAGTAGATGCTCGATTTTTACCTGTTGGATGATGCCGCACCTAGGCCCACCCCCGCCCGGTTAGCCGAGTTGCCCAAGGCCGGTCAACTGTCGGCCGACGACTTTACCGACCTACAGGAGCAGCGCATCATTGAAAAACGCTTAGACTATTGGCAGGACTTCCGCTGGAGCAACGGCATCGTGAACATGAAGCTGCAATTGCTGCTGCACCGGCACCCGCAGCTTTCGCCCACCTTGCCGCAGGCCGATAGCCCTGCCCAACGCTTCTTTTTGCTATTGCTCAATGCCTCAGCAGCAAACACCGGCTTGCTGGCCATTGGGCACGATGACCACGCCACCTAGGGCAACCGAACAGCCACAACAAAAAACGCCGCTCCAAGCCGGAGCGGCGTTTTTCAGTTTTCCCCCATCGGGAAATAGCCCTGCCGTTTCCCCGCGGCAGGGATGCTTGCGTGTCGCTTAGTACACGTAATCGTTGGCCTCGATCAGCGGCGCCGCAATGCGACGACGCGCGTCCTTGGTGTTGAACAGCTCGGCCTTGGTGAAGCGCTTCAGGCCCAGGGCCAGCAGGCGCTGCTCGTCGCCTTCGGTCATGGAGGCAATGGCGTCTTTGCCCGACTTGTTCACCAGGTCAACGGTGTCGGCCAGGTACACGCGGGCAATGTCGATCTGCGGACCCAGGGCGTCTTCGCCCTTCAGGCTCACTTCTTTCTCCACGCGCAGCAACGTGCTTTCGGCGGTGTACACCTTAATGGCCATGTCGGCGATGTTCATCAGCACTTCCTGCTCTTTGGCGAGCGAGTTCATGTACTTCTGAACGGCCGTGCCGGCTACCATCAGGATGGCCTTCTTCAGGTTCTTGATGGTCTTGTATTCCTTGCTGAACAGGCCGGTTTCTTCCTCACCGCCGAAGTCCGGAATGGCCATCAGCTCCTGCTGCACGGCCGTAGCGGCGCTCATCAGGTCCAGCTCGCCCTTCAGACCCTTCTTCAGGATCATATCAACGGCCAGCATGCGGTTGATTTCGTTAGTGCCCTCAAACAGGCGGTTGATACGCGAGTCGCGGTAAGCGCGGTCCATGGGGTAGTCGGCCGAGAAGCCGTAGCCACCGTAGATCTGCACACCTTCGTCCACCACGTAGTCGAGCACTTCCGAGCCTTCTACCTTCAGGATGGCGCACTCCACGGCAAACTCGCGGGCAGCACCCAGCAGCGCTTCGTTGTGGCCCTGGCCCTGCGACTGCAGCTCCTGCTCCTTGCGGTAGATGTCCATGCCCGCGCGGTAGATAGCCGACTCTACGGCGTAGATGCGGATAGCCTGCTGGGCAATCTTCTGGCGGATGGCGCCGAACTTGGCAATCGGCAGCTTGAACTGCTGACGCTCGTTGGCATACTTCACGCTCAGGCCAGCCACGCGCTTGGCTGCACCCAGGCAGGCAGCAGCCAGCTTGATGCGGCCGATGTTCAGGATGTTGAAGGCGATGAGGTGGCCTTTGCCTACTTCGCCCAGTACGTTCTCCTTCGGTACTACGCAGTCAGAAAGGAATACCTGGCGCGTGGAGGAGCCTTTGATGCCCATTTTGTGCTCTTCGTTGCCGAAGGTGAGGCCGGGCGTGCCGCGCTCCACAATGAAGCCGGTGAACTTGTCGCCATCAACCTGCGCGAAAACGATGAACACGTCGGCAAAGCCGGCGTTGGTAATCCACATCTTCTGGCCGTTCAGCACGTAGCTGTTGCCATCCTCCGTCAGCACGGCCTTGGTTTTGGCACCTAGGGCGTCGGAGCCCGAGCCGGGCTCGGTGAGGCAGTAGGCGGCAAACTTAGCACCGCTGGTCAGGTCCGGAATGTACTTGGCCTTCTGCTCCTCGGTACCGAAGTACAGGATGGGCAGCATACCGATGCCCGTGTGGGCCGCGAAAGCAACCGGGAACGAGTGGCCACCGCCTACGCCCTCGGTTACGAGCAGCGAGGTGTTGAAGTCCATGTCGTAGCCGCCGTACTCAGCGGGGATGCTCACACCAAACAGGCCCAGCTCACCAGCCTTGCGCATCAAGTCAGCCATGAGGCCTTCCTCGTGGTTGTCGAGGCGGTCGAGCAGCGGGTGCACTTCGTTCACCACGAAGTCGAGGCAGGTTTGATACATCATGCGCTGCTCCTCCGAGAAGTCAGCAGGCGTGAATACGTTTTGGGCTTCGGTTTCCTTGATGATGAACTCGCCGCCCTTGGTGGTTTGCTGGGTTACTTCCATGGCCGTGGGAATGTTGAGATGTCGTAGAAAGTGTTAGGCTTGCCGACTATTTGGGGCCGGCAAGGGCCGGCTGCACTGTGTACCGAAAGGTAATAAAAAATGTTATGCGTGCCGACTACTTTGGGTAAAGAAAACCCGGAAATACCGGGTTTTCTGTTTGTTACCTATATCAAAACCAGCAGATCAGGGCTTCGGTTCTGAAAGTCAGCGGGTTTTTGCGCTTGTTCTTGAACGTCATGCTGAGCGCAGCCGAAGCATCTCTCCTGATCGTATGCTCAACGAAGCGGGAGATGTCTCGACTGCGCTCGACATAACGTTCTTTTTTTGCTACTTCAGCAGCTCGTAGATGCCGGCTACGCCTTGGCCGCCGCCTACGCAGGCGGTTACCATGCCGTACTTTTTGCCGGTGCGGCGCAGCTCGTCGAATAGCTGAATCGAGAGCTTAGCGCCTGAGCAGCCCAGCGGGTGACCTAGGGCAATGGCGCCGCCGTTCACGTTCAGCTTGTCGGGGTTGATGCCCAACTCACGCACTACCGCGATGGACTGCGAAGCGAAAGCCTCGTTTAGCTCGAAGAGGTCGATGTCGTCGAGCTTCATGCCAGCTTGCTTCAGCGCCTTCGGCACCGCCTTAATCGGGCCCATGCCCATGATGCGCGGATCAACGCCTTCGGCAGCGTAGTTGATCAGGCGGGCTACCGGCTCCAGGTTCAGCTCCTTCACCATCCGCTCCGACATTACGATAACGAAAGCCGCACCGTCGGAAGTCTGCGAGGAGTTGCCGGCCGTTACGGTGCCGTTCTGGGCAAACACTGGGCGCAGACGGCCCAGGGCTTCTACCGAAGTATCGGCGCGGGGACCTTCGTCGGTGTCTACCACGTAAGTGCGCTTCTTCTTTTTGCCCGAGGCTTGGTCGAGGTAGGTTTCCTCTACCGTAATCGGCACAATTTGGTCTTTGAAGCGGCCTTCCTTAATGGCACGAATGGCTTTCTGGTGCGAGTTGTAGCTGAACTCGTCCTGCTCTTCGCGCGTGATTTTGTAGTCCTGCGCTACGGCTTCGGCCGTGAGGCCCATGCCGAGGTAGTAATCCGGGTGCTTCTGGGCGAGGTTGTAGTTCGGCACGGTCTTCCAGCCCACGGTGGGCACCAGGCTCATGCTTTCGGTACCGCCCGCAATGATGCAGTCGGCCATACCGGCCTTGATTTTGCCCACGGCCATGGCAATGGTTTCCACGCCCGAGCCGCAGTAGCGGTTCACGATGAGGCCTGGAACGTTGATAGGTAAGGCCAGCAGCGAAATCAGGCGGCCCATCTGCAGGCCTTGCTCGGCTTCGGGCACGGCGTTGCCCACCAGCACGTCATCGACGCGGGCAGGGTCGAGGGCCGGCACCGAGGCCATCAGGTGCTTGATTACCTCGGCGGCCAGGTCGTCGGGGCGGGTGAAGCGGAAACCACCGCGGGGGGCTTTGCCCACGGCCGTGCGGTAACCAGCTACGATATATGCTTCCATGTTGATTGTGTCTTGAAAGAAGTAGAGGTTAGACCAATGCTAGTTCTAGTTCCCCTCCTCAAATGAGGAGGGGTTAGGGGTGGTTGACCTCTGATTAAAGAACAACTAGAGCTAGTTTTTAGATCTAATTCTTCAACCACCCCTAGCCCCTCCTCATTTGAGGAGGGGAACTAGTCTTAGCCCTAGTTGCGCAGCGGCTTGCCCGTCGTGAGAATCGACTGAATTCTTTCCAGCGTCTTCCGCTCGCCTGTCAGGCTCAGGAAGGCTTCGCGCTCCAGGTCCAGCAGGTACTGCTCGCTTACCTCGGTGTGGGCGCTCAGGTCGCCGCCGCACATTACGTAAGCCAGCTTCTCGGCAATTTTCTGGTCGTGGGCCGAGATGTAGCGGCCTTCCTTCATGGCGTACACGCCGGTCAGGAACATGCCCAGGGCGTTTTTGCCGTGCACCTTGATGTTGGTCTTGGGCGTGGGCATGGTGTAGCCCGCATCGGCCAGATCGATAACGGCCTGCTTGGCCGCCATGATGGCGCGGTTGCTGTTCACTACCACTTCGTCGCCGCGGCGCATGAAGCCCAGGTCGAACGCCTCCTGGGCCGACGTGGACACCTTGGCCATGGAGATGGTCACGAAGGTGTTGCGCAGTAGGTTCAGCTCCGGCTCGCCTTCCTCGTACTTGGCCGCCGTGCGCAGCACCATTTCCTTGGTGCCACCGCCGGCCGGAATCAGGCCTACGCCAAATTCCACCAGGCCCATGTACGTTTCGGCCGCGGCTACCACCTTGTCGGCATGCAGGTTCAGCTCGCAGCCGCCGCCCAGCGTGAGGCCGTGCGGGACGCCCACTACGGGAATGCTGCTGTAGCGCATTCGCATCATGGCCTGCTGAAACTGGGCAATCATCATGTTAATCTCGTCGTAGTCCTGCTCCAGGGCGTACATGTACACCAGCCCTAGGTTGGCACCCGCCGAGAAGTTGGGCGCATCGTTGCCTACTACCAGACCACGGAAGTCCTTTTCGGCCAACTCCACGCCCTTCAGTAACCCCTGAATTACATCAGTGCCCAGAGTGTTCATCTTGGAGTGGAACTCCACGTTCAGGATGCCATCGCCGAGGTCGATAACCGACGCACCGGAGTTTTTCCACAGCACCTTGCCGCTGGCGCGCAGGTTGTCGAGGATGATGAAGTTCTCGACGCCCGGAATAGCCTTGTAGCTCTTCGATTCGGCATCGTAGTACTGCTTTACGCCCGCCGCGTCTACCTTATAGAAAGTAGTGTTGCCGGCGGCCAGCATCTCCTCTACCCACGGGGCCAGCTGCTTACCGTTGGCCTTTACCAGCTCCACACCGGCTTGCACACCTAGGGCATCCCAGGTCTCGAACGGCCCCATTTCCCAGCCGAAGCCGGCACGCAGCGCGTCGTCGATTTTGTACAGCGCGTCGGTGATTTCCGGAATGCGGTTCGACACGTAGGCGAACAGCCCGGCAAACGACTGGCGGTAGAACTCGCCCGCTTTGTCCTTGCCCGCAGCCAGCACCTTGAAGCGGTCGGCCAGCTTATCAATAGCCTTGGTGGTTTCCAGCGTGGCAAACTTCACCTTGGCGCTGGGCTTGTACTCCAGCGTAGCGAGGTCGAGTGCCTGAATTTCCGACTTGCCGCCTTCGCCGCGTACTTTCTTGTAGAAGCCCTGACCGGTTTTGTCACCCAGCCACTTGTTCTCGCCCATTTTCCGCAGGAAGTCGGGCAGCTGGAACGCGTCTTTGGCTTCGTCGTTGGGCAGGTTTTGCGCCAGGCCGTTGGCTACGTTGATGAGCGTATCCAAGCCTACCACATCAGAAGTGCGGAAGGTAGCCGACTTGGCGTGGCCGATAACCGGCCCCGTCAGCTTATCCACCTCCTCTACCGTCAGGCCGAGCTTCTGCATTACCTGCAGCACGTCCATGATGGCGAATACGCCCACGCGGTTGGCGATGAACGCCGGGGTGTCTTTGGCCAGTACGGTCGTTTTGCCTAGGTACAGGTCGCCGTAGTGCATCAGGAAATCCACCACCGACTGGTCCGTATCGGGCGTCGGGATGATTTCCAGCAGCTTCAGGTAGCGCGGCGGGTTGAAGAAGTGCGTACCGCAGAAGTGGCGCTTGAAATCGTCGGAGCGGCCTTCCGTCATCAAATGAATCGGAATGCCCGAGGTGTTCGAGGTGATGAGCGTGCCGGGCTTGCGGAACTGCTCTACGCGGTCGAACAGGCTCTTCTTGATGTCGAGGCGCTCTACTACTACCTCAATGGTCCAGTCGCAGGTGGCAATTTCCTTGAGGTTGTCGTCGAAGTTGCCGGTTTTGATGCGGCTCACATCCTGCTTGCGGTACAGCGGCGAGGGGTTGGCCTTCACGGCGGCTTCCAGCGAGCTGTTCACGATGCGGTTGCGCACCAGCGGCGAGTCGAGCGTGAGGCCTTTCTTCTCCTCGTCGGGCGTCAGCTCGCGGGGCACGATGTCGAGCAGCAGCACTTGCACGCCAATGTTGGCGAAGTGAGCCGCAATGCGCGAACCCATTACGCCGGAGCCCAGCACGGCTACTTTCTTGATGGTACGATTCATTCTTTCAGGGAATGCGTGAATGAGTGAATGGTTGAGCACGATCCGCTGCTACCTAGGCGCCGCGGTTAAGCTTTTTTATCCGTTTTGAGCGGCTTCACCTTGAAGCCCTCGAAAATGCTTTTGCTGTCGATCAGGCCGTTGATCTGGCCTACCACGCGGAAGAACACCTCCAGCTGGTCGGTTGGTACTTTCTCGCGGATCTTCTGGTTGAACTGCCGCACCGTTTGGCGCGACACCTCTTTCTTGCGCAGGCCTTCTTCGGTGAGGAAAATGCGCACCGAGCGTTTGTCCTGCTGGTCGGCCTGCTTATAGATAAGGCCCTTCTCCTCCATGGAGCGCAGAATGCGTGTGAGCGAGCGGGTTTCGAGGCCCAGCAGCGGGGCAATCTTGGTGGCCGGCGTGCCCTGCTCCTGATCAATGTTCAGGAGCACGAAGCCGATGCTCGTGGTGATGTCGTGTTTGGCCGCCTGCACATTATACATGCGCGAAATGGCGTGCCACGCCACCTTGATATTGTAGTCTACGGTTTCCTCGGGTTTCATGTAAGCGGAGCCCGGCAAGCACCTGAGCCTGGGTAAACGTACAAATAATTTTGTTATGCAAGCATACTAGTTTGCCATAAAAAAGTTGGGCAGGCCGCTTCGGGTAACGAAGCCGGCCTGCCCCGAGTTGTGGCTGCCGCGCCACCTAGGGCAGCACAAAATCGACGCGCCCGGGATTGGGGTTTAGGTTGGCCTCCACGCGCTGAATACGGCCCGTAACCGGGTCGAGCGAGTACGGCACGAAGTATGTAGCCTCGCGCCCGATGCCGCCCCACTGCACGTCCTTCGGGGATCCATACACGGCCACGTACACCCGGTCGCCTTTGGCAAAGCCCAGCTGGCGCAGCTCGTTGTCGTAGAAAGCGAGGCGGAAGCGGCCCGTGCCCGGGGTAGCCGGCGAAGTCACGTCGGCCAACTGGCTGTATTGGGTGGCTTGCAGGTAGCTGGTGTTGCTCACGTCGGCCGTTTTGCCCACGTATAGCCGGATGGCGTACTTCTTGGGCGCGGGGTACAGCTGGGCGTTGTAGGCCACGGTGCACTCGTAAGCGGCCACCTCGCTGGCCAGCGAATACGGGGTTTTGCCCACGCTCTTCAGGTCGGTAACGCGCGTGGAGCTTTGCTCGCTCAGCAGCACCGGCGGCATGGTGCGCGGCACCAGGTCGGTAATGTTGGCTTCGTAGCGCATGGTGCCCAGGCCAGGGCGGCTCAGGTTCAGCACGTGCCGGCCTAGGGGTACGTTGTCCAGCAGGTAGGCGCCGTTGGCATCGGTAGTGGCCCGGATGGCAGTGCCCTCCAGGGTTACCAACACGCCGGCCTTGCTCAGGGGCTGCAGTTGCTCGTCTTCGGTTTGCACCACGCCCGCAATGCTGGTAGTGGTAGCGGCCACCGGGGGCGTGGGGTCTTGGCGTTTGCTGCCGCAGCCCGCGGCAAGCAGGCCAACACCCAGCAGCCAAACGGCCGGATATCTGTAGAAAGGATTCATTTTAAACGGAATTGGCGTGTGTAATATTACTGACGGCGGCAGCAAGCCTGTGCCTGGGTGCGCCACGGCCCGGCTGCCACCTAGGGCAACCGGGCCGCGGTACTGCCAGCCAGGGCGCGGGCTTAGCGCACGGCTTCCACCTGATACAAGCTGTCGATGATATCCTTATAGTTGTTGCTGATGATCTTGCGCTTCACCTTCATAGTGGGCGTCAGCTCGCCGCTTTCCACCGTCCATTGGGCGGGCAGCAGCACCTCCTTCTTCACCTGCTCCCACTGCGCAAAGCCTTGGTTGTACTTGCCCACCAGCTCGTGGTACATGGCGCGTACTTTCTCGTTGCGGATCATGTCCTCGTTCGAGCCGCTGCAATCTACACTGTGGCGCTGGCACCACTTCTTCAGCTCGTCGAACGAGGGTACCAGCAGCACGGCCGGGAACTTCTGCCCGTCGCCCACGACCATGGCCTGCTCGATGAGCGGGGACTCCTTGAGCTTGTTTTCGATGACCTGCGGGGCCACGTACTTGCCGCCCGAGGTCTTGAACATCTCCTTCTTGCGGTCGGTGATTTTGAGGAAGCGCCCGTTGACGAACTCGCCGATGTCGCCCGTGTGGAACCAGCCCTCCTGGTCAATCACCTCCGCCGTCAGGTCGGGCCGGTTGTAGTAGCCCTTCATCACCGACGGCGACTTGGTCAGAATCTCCCCGTCGGGCGCAATCCGTACTTCGGTGTTGTCGATGAGCGGGCCCACGCAGCCAATCTTGTTGTTTTCGGGCTCGAAACCGTTCACGGCAATTACCGGCGAGGTTTCCGTCAGGCCGTAGCCCTCCATCACCCGAATGCCAGCGGCCCAGAACACCCGCGCCAAGCGCGGTTGCAGCGCGCCACCCCCCGATACGATGCAGCGGATGTTGCCACCTAGGGCCTCCTGCCACTTCGAGAAGATAAGCTTGCGCGCCAGCTTCAGCTGCGAGTTGTAGAAGAAGCCTTTGTCCTCCTGCGTATCGAACTCCAGGCCTAGGTTGAGGGCCCAGAAGAACAGGTTTTTCTTCACGCCCGACAGCTCGTAGCCCTTGGCCACGATCTTGTCGTACACTTTTTCGAGCAGGCGCGGCACCGTGGTAAAGATGTTGGGCTTTACCTCGCGCAGGTTGTCGGCAATGGTTTCCATGCTCTCGGCGTAGTAAATGCTCACGCCGTTGATCATGTAGAGGTAAGTAACCATGCGCTCGAAAATGTGGCAGAGCGGCAGGAAGCTCAGGGCTTTATCGTCCTTCGTAACCGGCACCGAAGCCTGCGAGTTGCGGCAGTTGCTCAGGATGTTGTCGTGCGAGAGCATTACGCCCTTGGGCTTGCCCGTGGTGCCCGAGGTGTAAATGAGCGTCAGCAGGTCGTCGGGCTGCACGGCGGCTTTCATGCGCTCCAGCTCGGCCTTGTCGCCGCCCTTACCTAGGGCCAACAGGTCGTCGAAGTGGCGGGCACCGGGCACGCGGTCGTAGGTAAAGATGCAGTCGTCGGAAATATCGAGCCCCGCGGTAGCCTGCTTCACCTTATCGTAGAGCTCCTGGTTGGATACCACCACGGCCTTCACGCCGGCATCGGCAAAAATGTAGGCGTAATCCTCCACCGTAATGGTGGGGTACATGGGCACCGTAACGGCGCCGAGCTGCGAAATGCCGAAGTCGGTCATCAGCCACTCGGGGCGGTTCATCGAGATGATGGCGACTTTGTCGTCTTTCCCGATGCCGAGTTTCCGCAGGCCAAAGCTCACCAGCTCGGCGTTGTCGAAAACCTGTTGCGTGCTGAACGGCTGCCAGTTGCCGCTTTGCTTGGCGGCGAGGCAATCAGCTTTCGGAAAGTTTTTCAGCTGATGCGGCAGAATATCGAAGGTGCGGCGAACGTCCATAAGGAGTAAAGGTCGGGAGGGAATTCTTCCTGAAATAAATACATTTTTTGGCTCAAACGCTATTAACGGCCGTTAATCCGGGTGTTTGCGGCAGGGTTTTTCAGTAGCTTTGACACCAGCGGCCTTGGGCGCGCTGGCGCGGCTGCACTGTTGTTATGAATCTGGCCCTGTTTTTCGACCCGCTCGCCGACGAAGCCTCCGCATGGGGCAGCACCACGCTGGGCGCGCACGCGGCCCGCTTCGTTGATACCTTCCCCGACTGGCGCTCCGCCGACCTTGCTCTGATTGGCCTAAACGAGTGGCGCGGCAGCGCGGCCGGCCAACCCGCCGCCGCCGCGCCCGATGCCGTGCGCCAGCGCTTTTACCAGCTGCAGCGCGGCACCGGCCCCTGCCGCCTCGTCGACCTAGGGAACCTGCGCAACGGCCTCACCCTCGAAGACACGTACCTGCGCCTGCGCGAGATTGTGGCGGCCCTGCTCGAACACAACACCGTGCCCATTTTGCTCGGCGGCTCGCACGACCTCGACATCGGCCAGTTTCTGGCCTACGAAACCCTCGACCGCCCCGTGAGCCTCTCCTGCGTGGATGCCCGCGTGGACATGGTGGAGGAAGCCGGCGCCCACGCCGAAGACACGCACCTGCGCCGCATCCTCATGCACGAGCCCAACTTTCTGTTCAACTTCGGGCAGTTGGGGCATCAGCAGTATTTGGTGCCTACCTCGGTACTGGCCGCCCTCGAGAAGCTGCACTTCGAAACCCTGCGCCTAGGTGAAATCAGGGCCGATGTGCGCCAGGCCGAGCCGCTGCTGCGCCAGGCCGATATGGTAAGCTTCGACCTCACGGCCCTGCGCTGGCCGGAGTTTCCGGGGTACCTGCCGGCTTCGCCGTTTGGCCTCACGGCCGAGGAGGCAGCGCAGCTGTGCTGGTACGCCGGCCACAACGACCAGCTCACCAGCATCGGGCTTTACGGCTACCGCCCCGACCACGACCTGCTGGGCCTGGGTGCTGCCACCGCCGCCACCATGCTGTGGTACTTTGTGGAAGGCTATTACCACCGCCGCAACGAAACCGACTTCACCAGCCGCCGCTTTATTCGCTACGCCGTGGGCCTGCCCGGCAACCCGGCCAAACTGGTGTTCTACAAGGCCAAACGCACCGAAAAGTGGTGGATGGAGGTAGAAAGCCTCGCCGATAGCACGGTGCGGCGTATTGTGCCCTGCAGCTACCAGGACTACCTGCGCGCTGCCCAGGGCGACCTGCCCAACCGCTGGATTCTGACCCAAGCCCTGCTGGGATAATTATCAATTAATTGAACACGCACATCCCCGCTACGGCCGATGGCACCCCTGTTTCGGAGCTGCCCGAGTACTCGGTGCATCAGCTGGCCCTGCGCAACGGGCAAGACCGCGACGAAATCTGGTTTGCCTACCACGGGCTGATTTACGACGTAACCCGCTCGCGCCTCTGGAGCCGCGGGCACCACTACGAGCACTGGGCCGGGCAAGATTTAACTGCCGAGCTTGACCAAGATGCGCCGCACACCGTAAATGTGCTCGACAAGTTTTACGTAGTAGGACGGCTGAAGCCTGCCCCGCCCAAATCCTAGGTAGGCACCCGACCTGGCCGCGTGCTAGCGGCTGATGCTTGTGTTCCTTTGCACCCGTTTCCTACCCCATTTTACCCCTCCCCACCCGTGAGTACTACCGAAAGCGCCTCGCAGTTCGATAACCTCGAAACGCAGCCTACCGCCCAGCTGCTGGCCAACATCAACCAGCTCGACCACACGGTACCGCAAGCGGTTGAAAAGGCTTTGCCGCAGATTGAGCAACTCGTGGAGGCTACCGTGCGCAGCCTGCAAGCGGGTGGGCGGTTGTTTTATATCGGGGCCGGCACGAGCGGCCGCCTAGGTATTCTCGATGCCTCGGAGTGCCCGCCCACGTTCGGGGTGCCGCACGGCCTGGTAGTAGGCCTTATTGCCGGCGGCGACACCGCCATTCGCAAAGCCGTGGAAAACGCCGAAGACGACTTTGAGCAAGCCTGGCGCGATTTGCAGGAGCACAACATCACCAGCAACGACATTGTGGTGGGCATTGCGGCTTCGGGCCGCACGCCCTACGTAATTGGCGGTTTGGAGCGCGCTCGGCAACATGGGCTTGCCACGGGCTGCGTGGTGTGCAACGCGGGTTCGCGCGTGGCCGCGGTAGCCGACTTTCCGGTGGAGGTTGTCACCGGCCCCGAGTTCGTAACGGGCAGCACCCGCATGAAAGCCGGTACCGCCCAGAAGCTGGTGCTCAACATGCTCACCACCGCCACCATGATTCGCCTAGGTCGGGTGAAGGGCAATAAGATGGTAGACATGCAGCTAACCAACGCCAAGCTCGTGGACCGCGGCGAACGAATGCTGATGGACGAGCTCGGCATCGACCAAAGCCACGCGGCCGAGCTGCTGCAGCTGCACGGCTCGGTGCGGGCAGCGCTAGCGGCGCACAGCGGACACTAAGCATCTCTTGGACCTTATCTATTGCTGAGCACGCTCTATTGGGCGTGCTCAGTTGTTTTAGGGGCTTTTCGGGGTTGAGAGGGGAACACT
Source organism: Hymenobacter sp. YIM 151858-1 (assembly GCF_025979705.1). Lineage (NCBI taxonomy): Bacteria > Pseudomonadati > Bacteroidota > Cytophagia > Cytophagales > Hymenobacteraceae > Hymenobacter > Hymenobacter latericius. The sequence continues at coordinate 3,833,719 of NZ_CP110136.1, read as the reverse complement.
AAACCGGTCCGGACGTTTCTACCCTAACAACCGGTTTGCCGCTGCCCCTTACCCTCCGCAACCTCTGCCTTATGCATACCATCGAACCCCATTACGCCTGGATGGAGCAATACTCGGCCTCGGAAGATCCTAGGTCGCCGCTGTTCGGGGCCGAAAACAGCCTCGATAACTACGTTAATACCATTTACGGCTACTTCATTCATCCGCAGTGGGACGACATGGAGTCTGACACGCTGTTTCTGAAGATTCTGTTCGTGGATTACGAGCAGGGCGTGGCCATTATCGAGTTTATTGGCGAATGGAACGACGCCATTGAGAACGATATCATGCAGCTCAAGCGCCAGATCATCGACCCGATGGTGCACGAGGGCATCCACCGCTACATCCTCATCGGCGAAAACGTGTTCAACTTCCACGGCTCCGACGACTCCTACTACGAAGAGTGGTTTGAGGACGTGGAAGACGGCTGGATTGCCGCCATCAACTTTCAGGAACACGTGGCGCGCGAGATGCGCCAGTACAACATCGACTCCTACATCAACTTCGGCGGCCAGCTCGACGAGTTGGCCTGGCGCACCTACGCGCCCAAAAAGCTGATGAGCGTGGTAGAGAACCTGCTGCAGCGCCGCCTGGGCGCCTAGCCCTAGGTGCTGCAACTGCCCACAAACAACAAGAGCGCCCCGTTGCCGGAGCGCTCTTGTTGTTTGTGCCTGCCCGCAGGCAGCGCACGGCAGTAATTACTGCTGGGTGGTGGTAGCACCAGCGGCCGGAGCCGTGGTAGCACCTTCAGCAGCAGGAGCCTCTTCGATAGCTTCAGCCTGAGCCTCGCCAGCTTCGCGGGTCGAGTCAGCAGCTTCTTCCATTTTGTCGGCAGTAGCTTCAGCACCAGCCTCTACGTTTTCGGCGGTTTGCTCAGCAGCTTGCTCGGTTTTGCTTTCGCACGAAGCGAAGGTGAACGAAGCAGCAGCCAGAGCGAGGAACAGAACCTTTTTCATGGTAATTGTTAGGTGAAAAGTGGTGGAGTTGAAAATCTTGACTAGCGAAGCCACCAAGTAGCGTTGGTAGCTTCTGCCCCTTTATACATCACCCTTCCGGAGGTAACCTCTGCCTCCTCAAAAAAAATCGGGCGGACCTAGGAAAAGGCCCGCCCGACGCTGCTAAAGCAAATTATTTTTTGCGGTACACGATGCCGATGGGCACCCCCGTGAAGTCGAAATGCTCGCGCAGGCGGTTCTCGAGGTAACGCGTGTACGACTCTTTCACGTACTGCGGCAGGTTGCAGAAGAACGCAAACACCGGGTTGTGCGTGGGCAGCTGCGTTACGTACTTGATGCGCACCATTTTACCCTTGGTGGTGGGCGGCGGGTACGCTTCGATTTCGCGCAGCATCACCTCGTTCAGCTCCGAGGTGGGCACCTTCTTGCGCTTGTTGGCATACACCTCCATCGCGGTTTCGATGGCCTTGTGCACGCGCTGCTTGGTAACGGCCGAGGTGAAGACGATGGGCGGGTAGCTGATGGGCTTGATGCGCTCGTAAATCTGGTCTTCGAACTCCTTGGCCGTGTTGGTTTCCTTGTTCTCGATCAGGTCCCACTTGTTCACCAGAATCACGATGCCCTTGCGGTTTCGGTCGGCCAGGCCGATGATGTTCACGTCCTGGGCTTCAATGCCGCGGGTAGCGTCGAGCATCACAATCACCACGTCCGACTCTTCCATCGCGCGCAGCGAACGGAGGTTGGAGTAGAACTCGATGTCTTCGTCAACGCGGGCTTTGCGGCGCAAACCGGCCGTGTCAATCACGATAAACTCGTTGCCGAAGGCGTTGTAGCGCGTGTGAATGGCGTCGCGGGTGGTGCCGGCAATGTCCGTCACGATGCTGCGCTCCTCACCCAGAAGCACGTTCACGAACGACGATTTGCCCACGTTGGGGCGGCCCATCACCGAAATGCGCGGAATACCTTCGTCGGGGTTTTCCACACCTTCTTCCTCGAAGTGGCTAACCACGGCATCGAGCAGCTCCCCCGTACCGCCGCCCGATTGCGAGCTGATGGGGAAGATGTCGCCGGTGCCGATACCCAGGGCGTAAAACTCGCCGGCGGCCTGAAAGCGGGCCGTGGTATCGGCCTTATTGGCCACCAGGTAAATGGGTTTTTTGCCATCGTAGCGGCGCAGCACGTTGGCAAACTCCTCGTCGAGGGGGTGCAGGCCAGCGTCTACGTCCACCATGAACAGGACCACGTCGGCCTCGTCGATGGCCAGCTTCACCTGCTTGCGGATGCCTTCCTCAAACACGTCGTCGGAGCCCACTACGTAGCCCCCGGTGTCGATAACGGTGAAGTACTTGCCGGTCCACTCGCCGTTGCCGTAATGCCGGTCGCGCGTTACGCCCGACTGGTTGTCCATGATGGCCTTACGTTCACCGACCAGGCGGTTGAACAGCGTGGACTTGCCCACGTTCGGGCGGCCCACAATTGCAATGGTATTTCTCATTGTGCTGACCCCAGCCGTCGGTCCGACCAATTCCGCCAGTGCCCGGGGTAGTTAAGTTGATGTGAGGTCGGGATACTTTTACGACTAGAGCTAAGATTAGAATTAGCTCCCCTCCTCAGATGAGGAGGGGTTGGGGGTGGTTGACCTGTCGTTAAACGGTTACTAGATCTAGCTTCTAGTTCTTCAACCACCCCCAACCCCTCCTCATCTGAGGAGGGGAGCTAGCTCTAGTTTCGTTCTACTCCGGCTTGTACCCGAAGCGGTTGAGCATCTTCGGGTCGGTGCGCCAGTTTTCGTTGACTTTGACGTGCAGCTCGAGGAACACTTTTTTCTGGAAAAACTTCTCCATTTCCTCGCGGGCCCAGGTGCCTACTTTCTTCAGCGCCGCGCCGCCCTGCCCAATGATGATGCCTTTTTGGGAAGCACGCTCGGTGAAGATGATACCGCGGACGCGAATGATGGCGTCGTCTTCCTTAAACTCCTCAATCATGACTTCCGTGCTGTAAGGCACTTCTTTCTTGTAGAGCTTGAAGATTTTCTCGCGAATCATTTCCGAAGCAAAAAAGCGCTCCGGCTTGTCGGTCAGCTCGTCTTTGGGGTAGAAAGCCTCATGCTCGGGCAGGCGGTCGAGGATGTGGTTAAAGACCTGCTCGGTGTTGAAGGCGTTGAGGGCCGAAATGGGGATGATTTCGGCGGCGTTGGGCATTTGCTCGCGCCAGTACGCCATTTTGGCCTCTACTTCTTCCTGCGTCGCCTGGTCGATTTTGTTGATCAGCAGCAGCACCGGCACTTCCGAGCGGCGCAGGCGCTCCACCACGGGCTCCTCGTCGTGCTTCTCGTAGATGTCCGTCACGAACAGGATCACGTCGGCGTCTTCCAACGACGAGTACACGAACGACATCATGGCCGATTGGAGCTCGTACTTCGGCTGAATGATGCCGGGCGTATCGGAGTATACCAGCTGAAAGTCAGGGCCGTTCAGGATGCCCAGAATGCGGTGGCGCGTGGTTTGGGCCTTGCTGGTAATAATGCTGAGCCGCTCGCCCACCAGCACATTCATCAACGTCGACTTGCCCACGTTGGGCTTGCCGATGATGCTCACGAAGCCGGCTCGGTGCGGTTTGGGTTCAGTAGTCACGATGGTGGTAATGCGTTAAGGGGCACAAAGGTACGGCTTTATGCGCGCTCAAGCTGCATAGCCTGAATAATAGGCGCTTACGGTTAAAAGTACCTTTTGGGCAATGCCGCGCCCGAATGTTAATGCCACGGTATGCTGGCTCCTGTTACCGCTTGCCCAAGCCAGCACCTAGGCTCGCCTGCCTTCACTACACCACGCCGGTTACCATCGCCCTTTTCCGACCTCGCTGCCACGTGCTTCGGCCCTGCCGCTACGCCCCCGGCCATTGGTACCGCCTGGCTCGCGCACAACCGCGCCGCTGTTCCGCCCGACAATTGTTACCAGCGCTACACCAAAACGTTGCTGGCAAGGCCCTAGGTGCTGACGAACCGTTACCTCTGTCATCACCTGGCGTATGGTCTTTCAGCGGATGCCGGCTATTTCGTGGATATAAATCAGGGCGTACTGAGCCGGTGCCGCAGCTGCGGCGCAAACTTTGGGGCCCGTACCTTTGTATGGCATCTGTCGGCACCGCTTTCCTTTGTTACCGGCGGTGTGCGCTACCTCTCTTTTATGCCCTCTACCCCTGCCTCTACCCAAGGCCGCATCGGTGTCCTGCTCGTGAACCTGGGCACCCCCGATTCGCCCCGCACGCCGGATGTACGCCGTTACCTCAACGAGTTCCTGACCGATGCTCGCGTTATCGACATGCCCGCGGCTGTGCGCTACCCGCTGTTTCAGGGCTTGGTGGTGCCGCTGCGCGCGCCCAAGTCGGCCAAAATTTACCAGCAGCTCTGGGATGAGCGCGGCTCCCCGCTGCTCTACCACGGCCTCGATCTGAAAAAGCTGGTGCAGGAAAAGCTCGGCAAAGACTACCTCGTGGCCTTCGGCATGCGCTACCAGAATCCCAGCATCGAATCGGCGCTGGAGGAGCTGCGCGAAGCAGCCGTGGAGCGCATCATCGTGCTGCCGCTGTTTCCGCAGTACGCCGCGGCTAGCACGGGCTCGGTGCAGGAAAAGGTGATGGACATCGTAAGCAAATGGTGGGTGGTGCCCAGCATCAGCTTCATCAGCACCTTCGCCGACGACCCCGGCTTCATTGCCACCTTCGGGGCCCTGGGCAAGGCCGAGATGGAAAAGCACGACTACGACCACGTGGTGTTCAGCTACCACGGCATTCCGGAGCGCCACGTGCTTAAGGGCAGCCACAAAGGCTATTGCAAGCTGGGCACCTGCTGCAACCACTACAATAAAAATAACCGCTACTGCTACCGCGCGCAGTGCTTTGCCACCTCGCGCCTGCTGGCCGAGGCCCTGGGTTTGCGCGACGACCAGTACACCGTGTGCTTCCAGAGCCGCCTGCAAAGCCGCCTGCGCGACCCGTGGCTGCAGCCCTACGCCGACGAGGTCCTGAAGGAGATGCCGGCCAAGGGCTACAAGAACGTGCTGGCCTTCAGCCCCGCCTTCGTGGCCGACTGCCTCGAAACCACCATCGAGGTAGGCGAAGAGTTTAAGGAAATGTTTGAGGAAGCCGGCGGCAACCACTGGCAATTGGTGCCGAGCTGCAATACCCACCCCATTTGGGTTGATGCCGTGGTGGATATGGTGCGCCGGAATTAATCAGCGCCTGCTATTTGAATTGCGCATTAGGGCCGTGCTTGAATTAATTGTTCAAGCACGGCCCTAAGCTTTTTAATACAAACTGGGTTTAGGCGAATTGGTATTGTCAAGACACAAAGCTTTGGGGCCAGCTCAAGAAAAAATTTGCAATTCCAAAATTTGTGTTGCTACCTTTGCTCCATCAATTCTTCCCAGGATTGTTTTTATACAGAGGCGTGGAGAGACAGGCTCCGTGAAGCGCCGGCAACCCTCCGGATCATCCGGAACGGTGCCAATTCCTGACCATATAAAAACAACGTACGCCGTGAACCTCATCATCACACCCCGCGCTACCTCCGCTGCTCTGCAGCCGGGCCTTTTCGGCTCCAACAGCCTGTGCTGTTGTTGCCTGGCTATGCGCCGCGCGTGTTGTTGAGGCTTTTACATCCTCCCCTGCCCGCTTGCCGGAACGCCAACGCCTAGGCTCCTACCGCAGGAGCACGCCCTAGGTCCGTTTGGTTTGGCCGCTTGAGCTCAACTCGCCGCCTACCCCTCCGGCTCCCTTTCTTTTTGTCTTATCAGACCTGGTTTTTCTTCGGAGAAACCGGTCGTAGCCCTGCTGCGCATGTCGACTTTAATCGATGCACAGGTGGCGCAAATTCGTCAGCAATTAATTGGGGCTGATGCGTTGGATACCCTGCGCCTAATTGCCACTGAATTTACCGGTAAAGCCGCTTTTTCTACCTCTTTTGGATTGGAAGATCAGGTAATCGCGCACCTGATTTTTGCCCACGATTTACCCATTGAGGTATTTACCCTCGACACAGGTCGTAATTTTCAGGAAACGTATGCTACCTGGAGCAAAACCGTGCTCAAATACGGCAAAACCATCCGGACCTACTACCCCAACCACGAGCAGGTAGCCGCCCTGGTAGAGCGCCAGGGCCCGAATGGTTTCTACGAAAGCGTGGATGCCCGCAAGGCCTGCTGCAACGTGCGCAAAGTGGAGCCGCTGAGCCGTGCGCTGGCCGGCAAAGAAGCCTGGGTTACGGGCATTCGGGCCGAGCAATCGGCCACCCGCACCGGCATGCAGATAGCCGAGTTCGATGCTACCTACCAGCTGCTGAAGGTGAATCCGCTGCTCGACTGGACCTGGGAGCAGACCTGGGCCTTTATCCGCGAGTACAGCATTCCGCATAACCCCCTGCACCTGCAAGGCTTCGTGAGCATTGGCTGCGCGCCGTGCACCCGGGCCGTGAAGCCCGGCGAAGACTTCCGGGCCGGCCGCTGGTGGTGGGAAGATCAGTCGGCGAAGGAGTGCGGCCTGCACGCCTCACCCCCCGGCCCCCTCTCCGGGGGAGAGGGGGAGCCAATTGGCAGCAACGTCGCTGTGCTTACTACTTAATTGCTGGCGGCATACATCTGTGCCAGTAATGCGCTACCCTGCTCTTTCTACTTCATGCTCCGGATAATGCCTGCTGACATCAGGCTCCCCCTCTCCCCCGGAGAGGGGGCCGGGGGGTGAGGCCCTGCATTCCCCGCACTTCCTATTCCCTAAAAATTCGGCCCTACAGGCCGAACAGGCACCCCCTTGCCTTATGCCAACGCTCCCTCGTTTAGACTACCTCGATCGGCTCGAAGCCGAAGCCATCCACATCCTGCGCGAAGTGGCCGGGCAGTTTCAGCGCCCCGCGCTGCTGTTCTCGGGCGGCAAAGACTCCATCGCGCTGGTGCGCCTTGCCCAAAAGGCCTTCCGGCCTGGCAAGTTTCCGTTCCCGCTCGTGCACATCGACACGGGCCACAACTTCCCGGAAGTACTGGAGTTTCGCGACTCACTGGCTGCCGAACTAGGCGAGCAGCTGATTGTGCGCCGCGTGGAGGACACCATTCAGCAGCGCGGCCTGCGCGAGCCGGGCGGCAAGTTTCCGAGCCGCAACGCCCTGCAGACTTACACGCTACTGGATACCATCGAGGAGTTTGGCTTTGATGCCTGCATCGGCGGCGCCCGCCGCGACGAGGAAAAGGCCCGCGCCAAGGAGCGTATCTTCTCGGTGCGCGACGAGTTCGGCCAGTGGGACCCGCGCCGCCAGCGCCCCGAGCTCTGGAATATCTACAACGGCCAGATTCAGCCCGGCGAAAACGTGCGCGTGTTTCCCATTTCGAACTGGACCGAGCTGGACGTGTGGAACTACATCCAGCGCGAGAACATCCAGCTGCCTAGCATCTACTTCGCCCACGAGCGCCGCTGCGTGGTGCTGCCCTCGGGCCAGCTGCTGGCCGTAACGGAGCACCTCTCACTCGATGCCTCCGACGAGCTGACTACCCGCCAGGTACGCTTCCGCACCGTGGGCGATGCTACCTGCACCGCCGCCGTGGAAAGCGACGCCAGCACCCTTGCGGCCATTATCGAAGACATTCTGCAGGCCAAAGTGAGCGAGCGGGGCGCTACCCGCCTCGACGACCGGATTTCGGAAACCGGCATGGAGGACCGCAAGCGCAACGGCTATTTCTAATCAGGGGTGATGAGGTGACAAGCAACACGTGACCCGGCGAGCAAAGCCGGATTCGTCACCTACCTGTCACCTGTTACCTGTCACTTGTCACCTAGGACACCATGGACTTACTTCGATTCATCACCTGCGGCAGCGTCGACGACGGCAAAAGCACCCTGATTGGCCGCTTGCTCTACGACAGCGACGCCGTGTCGCTCGATGTGCTGGCTGCGCTGGAGGAGCAAAACCGCACTTCCGCCGCCGGTACTGTTGACCTGGCCCTGCTCACCGATGGCCTGCGCGCCGAGCGCGAACAAGGCATTACCATCGACGTGGCGCACAAGTACTTCACCACGCCGCGCCGCAAGTTTATCATCACCGATACGCCCGGCCACGTGCAGTACACCCGCAACATGGTGACGGGCGCTTCGAACGCCGATTTGGCCATTGTGCTGGTGGATGCCCGCCAGGGCGTGGTGGAACAAACGCGCCGCCACACCATTGTATCGGCCCTGCTTGGTATCAAGCGCTTCGTGCTGGCCGTGAACAAGATCGACCTGGTGGGCTACTCCGAGGCCGTGTTCCGCGACATCGTGGCCGATTACGCCGCCGTGGCGGCGCAGCTGGGCATCAAGCACGTTGTGAACATCCCCATCAGCGCCCTGCACGGCGACAACGTGGTGCGCGCGTCGGCCAACCTAGGCTGGTACAAAGGCCCGAACCTGCTGGAGTACCTAGAGACGGTTGCGGTAGCGCCTGATACCACGCACGAAGCCGCTCGCTTTCAGGTGCAGTACGTCATCCGGCCGCAGAGCGCGGAGCTGCCCGACTACCGCGGCTATGCCGGCCGCATCCAGAGCGGGGTGTACCGCCGCGGCCAACAAGTGGTGGTGCTGCCCGCCGGCATCGAGACGACGCTCGAAGCCATTGAAATAAATCAGCAAGAGGTAGAGGTAGCCGTGGCGCCGCAAGGTGTGGTGCTGCGCCTCGCCGACGACGTGGACGTAAGCCGCGGCGACGCCATTGTGCCCGCCGACCAAGCGCCCGAGCCTACTCGCGAACTGGAAGCTACGCTGTGCTGGATGGAAGACCGCCCGCTACGCGCCGGCCGCAAGCTGCTGGTGCAGCACCACGCTGCCAAAACCAAAGCCGTGGTACAAGCCATCCTGGGCAAAACCAACATCCAAAGCTTCGCCCAGGAAGACACCGAGGAAGCCAAGCTGAACGACATCGTGCGCGTCCGGCTGAAAACGGCCGCGCCGCTGGCTGCCGATGCTTACGGCCAGAACCGCACCACTGGCGCCTTCATCCTGCTCGACGAGCAAACCGGCGCCACCCTGGCCGCGGGCCTCATTGAGTAACAGCCTCACCCCCCCGCCCCCTCTCCAAAGGGAGAGGGGGAGCCTCACGTCAGCAACGACTTCGAGAATTCCTGCATCGAACCCGACTCGGGCTTCTACTGCACTCAACTCATTGACCCCATAAACGCCCACGCCACCTAGGCTCCCCCTCTCCCTCGGAGAGGGGGCCGGGGGTGAGGCCCCTCTCACCATGCCCGCTTTCGTTGTTCCACGCCTGACCGTGGTAGGTGCCGGTCCCGGCGACCCAGAGCTGATTACGCTCAAGGGTGCCCGGGTTTTGGCTGAGGCCGATGTCGTGCTCTACGATGCCCTCAGCAATGCCAAGCTGCTCTCCCACGCCCGCCCCGATGCCAAGAAGGTGTACGTGGGCAAGCGCAAAGGCCTGCGCGGCTACCTGCAGCAGGAGATAAACGACCTGATTGTGCTCTACGCCCGGGTGCACGGCCACGTGGTGCGGCTAAAGGGCGGCGACCCGTTCGTGTTTGGCCGCGGCCGCGAGGAAATGCTGTATGCCCAGCGCCACGGTCTGCAGACCGATTACGTGCCGGGCATCAGCAGCGCGGTAGCGGCGGCGGGTAGCGTAGGCATTCCGGTAACGCATCGGGGGCTGAGCGAGTCGTTTCGGGTGATTACGGCCACGACGGCCAGGGGCGAGTTGTCGGAGGAAATCTACGAGGCGGCGCGGGCGCCGCGCACCACGGCCGTCATCCTGATGGGCCTGGGTCAGGTGCAAGCCATTGCCGATGTGTTCTGCCGCTTCGGCGGGGCGCACCGTCCGGCTGCGGTCATCCAAGACGGCACGCTGCCCACGGCCCGCATGATTAGCACCACGGTGGCGGAGCTGCCGGCCCGCGTGGCGGCGGCTGGCATTGGCGCGCCGGCCGTCATCGTCATCGGCAACGTGGTAAATCTGGCTTCGGTGCCGCAAGCGGCCGACTTGGTGCCCGAACTGGCCCCGCTTTACGCGGCCGTGGCCTGATCCGACCACGTGGCGCGGAGTGGTACTCCGCGTGGCGCCGCCGGCGCCAAGTAACGTAGGCTGCCGGCCGCGGCCATTGCCGAATGGCGGCTGTGGGCCGCCCGCGGAGTGCCACTCCGCGCCACATCCCCTGATTTATTCATCACCGCCTCAACCCCACTGGCTATGCCAACGCCCAGCACCGATCCGCGTTTGCCCATCGGCTTCGATGATACTACGCTTCAGCAACTTGCCGGCAACCTCACGGAGCGGCAGCTGCTGTGGCTGAGCGGCTACTTCTACGGCCGCTACGCCGCAGCCAACGGTGGCTCGCAGCTTGCTCCGGCACCCGCTACCGCTCCGGCCGAAGCCGCGCCCGAAGCGGGGCCGCGCATCACGGTGCTCTTCGGCTCGCAGACCGGCAACAGCAAGAAGGTAGCGTTGCAAGCCGTAGAAGCCGCCAAGCAGCGCGGCCTCAATGCCACCGCCCGCGACATGAACGACTACCAGCCGCGCGAGCTGAAAGGCGAGCAGGTGGTGCTGGTAGTGGTGAGCACCCAAGGCGAAGGCGAGCCGCCCGTTGCCGCCGAGGAGTTGCACCAGTTTTTGGCCAGCGCCCGCGCCGCCAAGCTGCCCGAGCTGCGCTACGCTGTGCTGGCCCTAGGCGACCGAAGCTACCTGCAGTTTTGCCAAACGGGCAAGGAGTTCGACGATCGGCTGGCTGCCCTAGGTGCCCAGCGCATTGTGCCGCGGGTAGACTGCGACGTGGAGTACCACGCCGAGGCCGAGCAGTGGATTGCCAGCGTGCTACCTGCCCTAGGTGGCGCCACGGCTCCGGCCGCTGCCAGCGTGAAGGCCGAAGCGCCGGCTGCGGCCGCGGTGGAGTACTCGCGGCAGAACCCGCTCACGGCTTCGGTGCTGGAGAAGATTCAGCTAAACGGCCGCGGCTCGGCGAAGGAGACCTACCACCTGGAGCTGTCGTTGGCCGACTCAGGCCTGCAGTACGCGCCCGGCGATGCGCTATCGGTAGTGCCCACGAACTCGGCGGCGCTGGTGGAGGAAGTGTTGCGCGCTACCCAGCTCGAAGCCGATGCGCCGGTGCAGCTGAAAGGCGAAACGCTGCCGTTGGCCACAGCCCTTACCGAACGGCTGGAGCTGGCTACCCTCTCGCGCGATGTGCTGGAGCGCTACGCCCAGCATCAGCCCCAAGCGGCCTTGCACGAGCTGACTACCGCCACCGACCGCCTGCAAACCTACCTCTACGGCCGCGACGCCGCGGATTTGCTGGTCGACTACCCGGTGGAGCTATCGGCCCAGCAGTTGGTAGACACGCTGCGCCCGCTGCCGGCCCGCGCCTACTCCATTTCTTCCAGCCTGCTGGCCCACCCCGACGAGGTGCACCTCACGGTGGGCGCCGTGCGCTACGAGGCCCACGGCCGCCAAAAGCAAGGCGCCTGCTCCTGCTACCTGGCCGACCGCATCAGCATCGGCGACGACGTGCGGGTGTTTGTGGAGCGCAACGAGTACTTCAAACTGCCCCAAAACCCAAGCACCGATATCATCATGGTAGGCGCGGGCACGGGCGTGGCGCCGTTCCGGGCTTTCGTGGAGGAGCGCGCCGAGCTAGGGGCCGACGGCCGCAATTGGCTGGTGTTCGGCAACCCGCATTTCACTACCGATTTCCTGTACCAAACGGAGTGGCAGCAGCACCTCAAGCGCGGTACCCTGTCCAAGCTCAACGTCGCGTTTTCGCGCGACCAAAAAGAAAAGATCTACGTGCACAACCGACTCCTGGAATACGCCCGCGACGTCTACGACTGGCTTGAAAACGGTGCCCACTTCTACGTGTGCGGCGATAAGCAGCGCCTGGCCGCTACCGTGCACAAAGCGCTGGTGAGCGTGGTGCAAATGGAGGGCGGCGCTACCCTCGAAGAAGCCGAGGCTTACGTGCGCAACCTCAAAAAGCAGCGCCGCTACCTCGAGGACGTGTACTAACCCACCCTTCACGCTTTTGCCCTAGGTGCCGTCGGCCAACCGCGCCGCTGGCATCTAGGGCCTACCTCTCTCCGCAGCCAAAATCCACACCCTATGAAGAAGACTTACGCGTCATCCTGGTTACCCGTGGCCGTACTGCTGGCTACCGCCACCACGGCCACGGCGCAGGACGAAATTATTGCCATCAAAGGCTCGGTGCTCGAAACCAGCATGCAGCAGCCGCTGCCGGGCGTGAGTGTCAGCATCAAAGGCGGCACCACGGGCACGCTTACCGATGCCAACGGGCAGTTTGCGCTCAAGGCCAAGCTGAAGTTTCCGTTCACCCTCGTATTCAACATGCTGGGCTACGAGGCCAAGGAGGTTGAAATTGTGAATGCGGCCACGCCTATTTCGATTGGACTGGAGTCGAAGGCGCTGCTCACCAATGAAGTGGTGGTATCGGCCTCGCGGGTGGAGGAAAGCCGGCTGAAGTCGCCGGTAGCTATTGAGAAGCTCGACATCCGGGCCATCAAGGAAACGCCAGCGCCGAGCTTCTACGACGCCCTGGAGAACGTGAAGGGCGTGCAGATGACCACTTCGAGCCTCACGTTCAAGGTGCCGAACACGCGCGGCTTCAACATCCCGAACAACTTCCGCTTTATGCAGCTGGTGGACGGGGTAGATATGCAGGCCGCCACCCTGGGCGTGCCCCTAGGTAACGCCATCGGCCCGACGGAGCTGGACGTGGCCTCGGTGGAAATTACGCCCGGCGCGGCCTCGGCGCTGTACGGCATGAATGCCATCAACGGCATGGCCAACCTCACCACCAAAAGTCCCTTCACCTACCAGGGCCTGAGCGTGTACCAGAAGTTGGGCGTGAACCACGTGGACGGCCGCGACTACTCCCCTAGCCTGCTCACCGAATCGGCGGTGCGCTGGGCGCAGGTGCTCGGCCCCAACCAACGCTGGGCCTACAAGGTGAACGGCTCCTACATGCAGGGCACCGACTGGCTGTCGGATACTCAAATCGACCAGAATCCGCAAAATCTGAATTCGGCCAACCCGCGCTTTCCGGAGCTTTCGGGCCCGAACAACCCCGCCGCCGACCTCTGGAACCGCTACGGCGACGACCGCAGCGGCAACGTATCGGTGCCGATTACGCTGAACGGCCGCACCGAAACATTCAACGTGCGCCGCACCGGCTACTACGAGCGCGACCTCATCAACCCCACGGTGCGCAACCTGAAGGTAGACGGCAGCCTGCACTACAAGCTCACCGACAAGCTAGAAGCCAGCTACGGCTACCGTTTCGGGCTGATGGACGGCATTTTTCAGCGCGGCAACAAGATTCAGCTGAAGAACGTGACCGTGCAGAACCACAAGCTGGAGCTGCGCAGCCCTTCCTTCTACGCCCGGGCTTACACGCTCATTGAGAACACCGGCGACTCGTATAACCTGAACCCGCTGGCCACCAACCTCGACCTGAACAACGGCTCGAATGCGGTGTGGGGCACACGCTTCCGCAACGAGCTGCAAACCCAGGTAAACAACGGTACCGACCTGGCTACCGCCATGCAGCGCGCCCGCGCCGTAGCCGATGCCGGCCGCGCCGAGCCGGGCACTACCGCCTTCGAGCAGCTGAAAAACACCATCACGGGCATCAACAAATGGGACATTGCCGTGAACGTGCCGGGCGCCCCGGCCACCGGCGGTGCGGCCCTGTGGCAGCGCAGCCGCACCTACCACGCCGATGCGCAGTGGAACGTAGGCCAGCGCGTGCAGTGGGTAGACCTGGTGCTGGGCGGCGACGCCCGCGTGTACGAGGTAATCCCCGACGGCAACAACTTCGTCGATTTCTCGAAACCGCTGCAGGAGCGCTCCACGCCGGGCGGCAATAACCAGTACTACCGCAAGTACGGCGCCTTTGGGCAGGCCACGAAGCTGTTGTTCAATGACCGCCTGAAGCTGGTGGGCTCTTTGCGTATCGACTACAACCCCGAGTTCAGCCCCAAGCTCAACCCGCGGGCCGCGGCTGTGTATACCCTGGGTGAGCACCACAACGTGCGCGCCTCTTACCAGAATGGCTGGCGCTTCCCGGCCTTATTTGAGGCGTTTTCGTTTGTCAACAACGGCAACGTGCGCCGCGTGGGTGGCTTGCCCCGCGTGAACCAAGGACTCGGCTACCTCGAAAACTCCTACACCCTCACCTCGCTCGACAACTTTACGGCCGCCGTGAACAGCGACGTGGCCGCGGGCATGAGCCGCAACGCCGCCGCCCTAAAAAACCGCGACGTGCTGCAGGTAGCCAACCTGCCCACCATGCAGCCCGAGCACATCGATGCCGTTGAGGTAGGCTACAAAAGCGTGCTGCTCGACAACAAACTGGCCCTCGACCTCGACGCGTACTACAACGTGTACAAGGGTTTCTTAGGTCAGGTAGAGGTAGCGGTGCCAAAATCGGGCCCGGTGACGACAGATGCAGCGGTGCTGGACATGCTCACCCGCGCCAACCAAGACCGCTACCGCGTGTACACCAACGCCCGCAACCGCTACCGCAGCTACGGCTCGGCGCTGGGCCTCACCTACAACTTCTTCCAGAAGTACACGCTCTCAGCCAACGCCAACTACAACGCCATTCGGGCCAACACCGCGAAGGACATCTTCATCACGGGCTTCAACACGCCCAAGTGGGTAACCAACCTCACGTTCGGCAACCGCGAGGTGGTGCGCAATGTGGGCTTCAACGTGGTGTGGCGCTGGCAGGACTCCTTCTACTGGGAAAGCCAGCTGGCCAACGGCCAGATACCCGCTTACCACACCGTGGATGCGCAGGTGAATGCCCGCATTCCGAACCTCAAGGCTACCGTGAAGCTCGGCGGCACCAACATGCTGAACAACCGCTATATCCAATACGCCGCAGGCCCTACCATCGGGGCGCTGTACTACGTGTCGCTGACGTTCGACGCCACCGTAATCCGCTAATTACAGCTAGATCTACGACTAGCTCCCCTCCTCAGATGAGGAGGGGTTGGGGGTGGTTGACCTTGACGCCTGAACAGCCGCTAGAACTAGTTCTAGCTTTTCAACCACCCCTAGCCCCTCCTCATCTGAGGAGGGGAACTAGCCCTAAACTTAGCTCTAATACAGCCCTTCCGCACTCCGGATGAAACGACCACTACTCACCTCCCTTACGTTGCTGCTGCTCGCAGCACCTAGGCTGCAGGCCCAGAAGCAGTTTGTGCGCGAGCAGCAAACCTGGCTGGGCGTGTTCAACCAAACCCGCTTTTCGCAACGCTGGGGCTCCTGGACCGACCTGCAGTTACGCCTGCACGACCACTTCGTGCAAGCGAAGTTTCAGACGGTAGCGCGCCTAGGTCTGACGTACTACCTAACCGACGACGTGCGCCTGACCGCCGGCTACGCCTACGTGCACCACTTCCCCGACGGCGCCCGCACCGTGGGCCAGCCCGAGCACCGGCCCTGGCAGCAGGTGCAGTGGTTTACTAAGTTTCCGAAGGCGCGCCTGATGCAGTGGGTGCGGCTGGAGGAGCGCTACCGCCGCCAGCTGCAAAGCAGCTCCGAGCTTGGCCCCGACTACGATTTCAACTTCCGGACGCGCTACAACGCGGCGCTTTTTCTGCCGCTTACCCGGCGCGGCTTCGAGCCCGGCGGCCTGCAACTGCTGCTCAACAACGAGCTGATGGTGAACTTCGGCAAGCAGGTGCGCTACAACTACTTCGACCAAAACCGGGCTTTTGCCGGCGTGGTGTACCAGCTCAACAAGCACGCCCAGCTGCACGCTGGCTACATGCACCTGTTTCAGCAGCTACCCGCGGGCAGCACCTACCGCGACCAGCACACCATCCGGGTTTTTTACTTCCACAACTTCGACTTGCGCCCCCACGCGGCGCACGCCCCAGCCCCCGCGGCGCCGGCGCCCGATGCGCCATCTAGCCCGGCTCAACCACCGCAATAACCCCATGGCCGATACCCAGCAGCTTTCCGAAGTAGAGCACGTAAAGGATGCCAGCAACTACCTGCGCGGCACCCTGCGCGAGAGCGTGCAGAATCCCATTACGGGCGCGCTCTACCCCGACGACACCCACCTCATCAAGTTCCACGGCTCGTACCAGCAAACCGACCGCGACCTGGACAGTGAGCGGAAACGCCAGAAGCTAGAGCCGCTGTACTCGTTTATGATTCGGGTGCGGGTGCCGGGTGGCGTGGCTACCCCAGCGCAGTGGCTGCGCATGGATGCGCTGGCCGATACCTACGCCAACGGCACCCTGAAGCTGACTACGCGCCAGACCTTTCAGCTGCACGGCGTGCTGAAGCGCAACCTGCCCGAAACCATCCGGGGCTTCAACGAGGTGCTGCTGGACAGCATTGCCGGCTGCGGCGACGTGAACCGCAACGTGATGTGTGGCGTGAACCCGGCCGAGTCGCGGCTGCACGCGCAGGTGTACGAGGTGAGCCGGCAGATCAGCGCCCACCTTACGCCGCGCACCACCGCCTACTGGGAGCTGTGGCTGAACGGCGAGCCGCACCTGAACACCGAGCCCGCGCAGGACGAGGAGCCCATCTACGGCAAAACCTACCTGCCGCGCAAGTTCAAGATTGCCCTGGCGCTGCCGCCCTACAACGACACCGACATCTTCGCCAACGACATTGGCCTGATTGGCATTGAGGAAAATGGCGAGCTAGTGGGCTTCAACGTGGCCGTGGGCGGCGGCATGGGCATGACGTTCGGCATGCCCGACACCTACCCGCGCCTCGCCGACCTCATCGGCTTCGTGCCCACCGATAAGGTGGTGGACGTGTGCGAGAAGGTAGTCACCATTCAGCGCGACTGGGGCAACCGCCAGAACCGCAAGTTCTCGCGCCTGAAATACACCATCGACAAGGCAGGCCTGGAGGCTTTCCGGGCCGAGCTGCACCAGCGCCTGGGTTACGAGCTGGCCGAGGCCCGCCCTTACCGCTTCGAAACTTCTAGCGACGCGTTCGGCTGGGCCCAAAGTGCCGATGGCCGCTACCACCTCACGCTGTTTGTGGAAGGCGGCCGGGTGAAGAACACCGAGGCTGTGCAGCTGAAAACGGCCATGCGCGAAATAGCCGCGTTCCACACCGGCGAGTTTCGGCTGACCGGCAACCAGAACGTGGTTATTGCCAACATTGCGCCCGAGCACCGCGCTCCGGTAGAGGCTGTGCTGGCGCAGTACGGCGTGCTGGGCCAAACCCAACAACGAACTGCTTTGCGCCTGGGTGCGTTGGCATGCGTGGCACTTAACACATGCTCGCTAGCATTTGCCGAAGCTGAGCGCTATATTCCGCAGCTCCTCGACCGACTAGACGCTGTTATTCAGGCCAATGGCCTGGCCAACGCAGGTATTCTCATCCGCATGACGGGCTGCCCCAACGGCTGCGCCCGCCCCTACCTAGGCGAAATAGGCTTGGTTGGCAAAGCCGTGGGGCGCTACAATTTGTACCTCGGGGCAAGCCACTCGGGCGAGCGACTCAACAAGCTGTATAAAGAAATGCTGGACGAAAACGGCATCGTGCAGGAGCTTACGCCGCTGCTCGAAGCTTACGCCCAGCACCGCCTGCCCTCCGAACGCTTCGGCGACTTTGTAATCCGCCAGGGCTACGTAGCCGCCACTACCCACGGCCAAAACTTCCACGCCTGAGCTCGTATGAACTCATCCGCTCTTTCCGCCAGCCTGCACCTCGCCGATTCCGGCCCGCCTGCCGAAGCCGCGCCCTCAACCACCAACAACCTGTTTCCGGTATTCCTGAAGCTGGAGCAGCTGCGCGTGCTGCTGGTGGGCGGCGGCGCCGTGGGCCTCGAAAAGCTGACGGCCATGCTGCGCAACAGCCCGGCCACGGCCGTTACGGTGGTGGGCGAAACCCTGCTGCCCGAAATCCGCCATTTGGCCGCCCAGCACCCCAAGGTGCAGCTGCACGAGCGCGCCTACCAGCTCACCGACCTTATCGGCCACGACTTGGTGCTCATCGCTACCAACGACCGCGCCCTCAACAGCCAGATCAAACAAGAAGCCGCCGGCCACGGCCTGCTCGCCAATGTGGCCGACACGCCCGAGGAGTGCGATTTTTACCTAGGGAGCATCGTGCAGAAGGGCGACCTGAAAATTGCCATCAGCACCAACGGCAAGTCGCCCACGGTAGCCAAGCGCCTGCGCGAGGTGCTCACCGAGGTACTGCCCGACGAGCTGCACGACGTGCTGCAGCGCATGGGCCTGATCCGCAGCCGCCTCGCGGGCGACTTTGCCGAGAAGGTGAAGTCCTTGAACGCGGTAACGGCCGAGCTGACCGGTGACCCAGCGTACGAAACGCCTGCTGCCCGGCGTTGGCGGCACATCGCCACGGCTTCGCTGGTGGCGTTTGGGCTGCTGCTTACGGTCAATATTCTGTCGTTGTACTACACCTGGCCGCAGGTTTGGGGCGTGGTCAGCAGCGCCGAAACGTTTTACACCTTCGTGGCCATTGGCTTTGCGGCGCAATTGGTCGATGGCCTCCTGGGCATGGGCTACGGCGTGGTTACGGCTATCAGCCTGATGTCGATCGGCCTGAACCCGGCGGCCGTGAGTGCCAGCATTCACACGGCCGAAATGTTTGCCAGCGGGGCCTCGGGCTACCACCATTACCGTTTTGGCAATGTCAACCGACGTCTGTTTAAGGCGCTGCTCATTCCGGGTATTATCGGTGCCGTAAGCGGCGCTTTGCTGCTTTCGTACTTCGGCGAGCAGTACGGCCCCTGGGTTAAGCCCTTGCTGGCTACCTACCTGCTGCTGTTGGGTTTGCGCATCATCAGCCGCGCCTTCCGCAAGCCCGATGGCAAAAAGAAACGCGTGCGGCACGTGGGCTGGCTGGCCGGCGCCGGCGGTTTCCTCGATTCGTTTGGCGGCGGCGGCTGGGGCCCGTTGGTAACCAGCACGCTCATCGCGCAGGGCCGCACGCCGCAGTACGTTATCGGCTCGGTCAGCATCACCGAGTTCTTCGTCACGTTCGCCAGCGCGGTTACGTTTTTCGCTACCATTGGCATTTCGCACTGGCAAGTGGTGCTGGGGCTGGTTGTGGGCGGCGTGGCCGCCTCGCCGTTTGCCGCCCGCCTGGCAGGCCGGGTTTCAACCCGCTTTATGTTCCTGGGCGTGGGGCTGATGGTTATCGTCTGGAGCTTGTGGGCGCTGCGCAAAGTGCTGCCCGAGCTTTGGCTGATGATTACGGCCTCGTTCTAAAGCCCCGCGCCCCGGCCCGTGCCACCTGGTGGCACGGGCCGGGGCGCGGGGCTTTAGAACCCGACCTAGGGCTTACACGATGGGACCCGGGCCCGGGTCGGCCTCGCGGCGCCTAAACGAGCTCGACAGCTCGGCCGGGCGCCGCTGGCGGTAAAAATAATCCTCGCTGTAGGTGGGCTGGTCGTAAAAGGGCGAGGCCGTGTCGCGGGTGGGCACGGGCAGCTGCAAGGCCCGCAGCATGGCTTCCTCGTAGTCGCGGCTGATGCTGATTTCGACGTAGGGCGGGTAGTTAAGCACCGATTCGGCGGTAAGCGCGGGCACAAACACGTTGTCGCCGTCGTCGTCGAGGGCAGCCGCGCCAATCGGCAGCAGTATGTGGCGCTCGTGCTTGTTGATGTTCAGGGCAGCATCCAGCTCGATGTCGAGGTAGCGCACTTTCATGGCGTCGGGCTCCACAATCAGCTCGTACACGTCGCCAAACTTTTTGCCGTCGGCGCCGCGTACGGCCCAGCCCCGCACATCGGGGCTACCGTCGGCCACTTCAAAATCGCGCAAATCGCGCAGGCGCACCAGGTGCATGCCATCGGCGCTGGGTATGGGCGAGGTTTCCATAATCTATCAAAGGAGGAGAAGGTGTTTGGGTGAATTAGGAGGCCCTAGGTCTGGGCGGGTTTTTCCAGCACCCGCAGCACATTGGCGGCCTGCTGAAAAAAAGCCTGGGTGGCCTGCTGCTCGGCCGGCGTGGCCGTGCGGCCGCTTAGCTGGTTGGCCTGCTCCACCAGGGCGTTGGCCTCGCGCTCCACGGTGGTGTAGCCCCGCCGCTGCATTTCCTGCATCAGCTCGGCGGCGGCCACAAAGCCCGGCCGCAACGAGCCGCCGCTGCTCAGGCGGCTGGTGGCGCTGGTCAGGTCGTTGCGCTTTTCGGCCACGGCCGGGTCGCGCAGGTCGTTGCGGTCGGCCATGCTCACCAACACGCCGCTGAGCAGCGCGAGGCCCCGCCGGGCGTACTCGCTTGAGGCAGGGTCATCAGCCACGAAAGCGTAAAAGTCAGCCGCCTCGGCGGTACCATCTGCTTCAGGCTCGGCTTCGGATTCACTGGCCAAAGCCCCCACCGACGGGTCGCCGGTAGGAGCCGCAGCACTGGCCGCGGCCGAATCGTGAGTGGGCGCCCCGGGCGTTACGGTGCTTTCGGGTGCCGGGGCCGTGGGCGGGGCAGGTTGCTCGGGGCCGGGGTCGCGGCTTACGAGGTACCAGATACCCAGGCCCACCAGCAGCAAGACCAGCAGGACGAGTAGCCACGGGCTAGCGGCTTTCTTTTTGCGTTGGATATTGATTTCAGCCATTGGTGCTGCGGTTGTAAGAGTGTCTGTGGGCTAGCCATACGTTTGGCGCCGGAAAATAGGTACTTCGCTATGCTCCCTCGAAGGCCGCAGGCATCCGGCCCAATGGCTTTACGGCTGCTGCCCTGGCAGGGTGCCACCGATGCTCTGGCCATGCACCAAGTGCTGGGTTACTGCAATGGGCTTGCAGCTCAGCATGTTCCTGCATTTTCGGTCTTTCAAATGGCGGTTCGCCTGCAACAGGTTTTTGTTCAAGTTCAGGGGCACCGATGTTGCGCTATTAATAGAAAACATTGACTAAAGCCAGTAGCCCGGCTTACTGCCCGAGAGTATTCCTTGGCAATTATAGCGGCCAGCATATTTGATCGAACCGATAAAAGTTTGTCTAATTTGCCGACACAACGCCGCCCTACACCACACCTATTGCATATGCGCTTTCACCACACATATGCTCCATGTCCGCCGCTTTTCAGCCACCCTCGCCCGAAACAGCCAGCCTACACCGCCTCCTCGAAGCTTGCCACGCGCTTAGCCAGCACACCGACCAGCACCTGCTTGGCCTGCTAAGCAAACACGCCTCCGCCGACACCCAAACCGCCCTCCGCGAACAGTTGCCCACGCTGCGCCACCTCGTGCGCAGTGGCGCGCACCTGCGCGAGCAGTTGCAGCAAGGCCAACAAGCTTGGGCCCAAGCCCCCAGCAAACCCCAACCCGGGGCCGAACTACCCACGCAGCCCGAGCCCCTGAGCGCGCGTGAGGGCGAAGTATTGCGCTTGTTAGCCAAAGGCTATACCCAACAACAAATTGCCGATGCGCTTTTTATTAGCCCCACCACGGTTAATAATCACTACGCCCGCATCAGGCAAAAGCTGGGCCTCAAAGGGCGTAATTCACTGATATCTTTTGCCGTAACGCATTTTCTTAATAACCACTCAATGGATTTGTAATTCTAGTTTATGAATGCTATTCTATAAACAAATCAAACATCTAATGAATTATCATAGCACAAAATATCACACCCACATGATGCAAGCATGAAATATAATTAGTTGCTTAGTTATTTACACATGACCCTATAATCAGTGTACATACACCAGCGTTAACATTAAATAAATTAATTTACAAAATCCCAAAATTGATACAAACCTACTATTGCTGATGGCCTAAAAAGGGATGGTTATTTGCGACAGGACAACCGCTTCGGGTCGCGACCAATGTGTTCGTTCTGCTCACCACGCCTCGCCTTTTGGGCGGGGTCTCCACAAACCCTTTTGAACTTTCATTGAGATGAACAAGACTCTCGACCTGAACAACTGCAACGTAGCCGAAATGAGCATCCAGGAGCTCGAAATGGTTGACGGCGGCCTGTTTCCGCTCGTAATCGGCGGCTATGTAATTACCGCTAAGGCTGCTGGCTGGGCTGCTGCTGGCCTTGCTGCCACGGGCATCTTCGCGGCTGGCGTGTACAGCGGCTACCAGGATGCCGCTAAATAATTCAGGTCACTTTCAAGCTGATACATCAGATGAGCCTGCAACTACTCACCGCTTCCGATTTCAGCACGGTTGAGCTGTCGGATGAAGAAATCCTGGAAACCGAAGGTGGTGTCTTTCTGGCCCCCTTCCTGGCTATTGGGGCCGCCGCTGCGGCGGGCGTAGCCATCTACGAAGCTGGCAAAGCCGCCGGTGAATTCATCTACTACGCCACGCATAAAAAGTAATAGGCTATGGCTCTCAAAGAAGCAATCTGTGAGTTCGCAGAAACGGCATTGCACGACAAACGTTTTCAACCGCTGTTGTTTCTGATAGCCGCCTATTTCATTTATCGTTTTGGCAAATCGGTAGGCGAGACTATTTATTACCTCACGCATTAATAAATAGCCGCCAACTTAAATGATTGTTGCAAGTATGCGGCGTGTAATCATGCGCAATTAATTGCCCGACGTCACACGCTAGCTTACTACTGCAACACGCTTAATTATGCTTCCGCGATGGTTTCCGTTGCGGAAGCATAATCTTTTTCAGCAATAGCGACTTAGCATGAGCAATTCGGAACACAGGTCGGATTTTGCTATGGAGTACCTGCACCAATTCAGCCGCACCAACCGGGCCATTTACTTGTGCTCGTTGGCGGCGCTGCTGGGTGCGGCAGTGGCCTTGCCACTGGTCAGCTTTAATGTATCGACGCAGGCCAGCGGCACCCTGCGCCCCTTGGCCGAGAAAACCGAGATACGCCCGTTGGTAGCTGGCACGATTACGCGCCAGTACGTGCGCGAAAACCAGGCCGTGCGCAAGGGCGATACGCTGCTGGTGCTGCAATCGGCGGCCATGCAGGCCCAACTCGACCTGAATCAGCGCCAACAAACCGAAAAGGAAGCTTTTGTAAAGGATTTGGAAGTGCTGGTGCGCGGCATGGCTGCGCCCGCCGGCGGGCTGCGCACGCAGCTCTACGGGCAGCAAGCGGCCCAATTCAGCTACCAACAGCAGCTGCTGCGCAATCAGTTAAGCAAAAGTGCCCGCGAGCTGGCCACCAGCCGCCGTTTGTATGCAGAGCGGGTAATTGCCCGCATCGAGCTCGAGGAAAAAGCTTTTGCCTACCGCAAGTTGCTCGACGAAATACGCGTGCAGGCGGCCACGCAACGCAGCCAGTGGCAAGCCGACCTGAACACGCACCGCGCCCAGCTGGCCGAGCTGCGCGGCCAACGCCAAAAGCTGCAGCAAGAGCAGCGCCTGTTTGCCCTGACGGCGCCGGTAAACGGCACCGTGCAGCAAATGGCCGGCAAATACGCGGGCAGCTACGTGCAGGCCGGCGAGCTGCTGGGCCAGATTTCGCCCGATGGAGCGCTGCTGGCCGAGTGCTACGTGTCGCCGAAGGACATAGGCTACCTGCGCGTGGGCATGCCGGTGCGCTTTCAGGTGGATGCGTTCGACTACAACCAGTGGGGCCTGGTGGAAGGCCAGGTAACCGACGTGGCCCGCGACTTTGTGCTCGTGAACGAGCAGCAGCCGGTATTTAAGGTGCGCTGCCGCCTGCAGCGCTCCTACCTGGAGCTGAAGAACGGCTACCGCGGCTCGTTGCGCAAAGGCATGACGGTACGCGGGCGCTTTTTGCTGGCCCGCCGCACGCTGTGGCAGTTGCTCTTCGACAAAGCCGACAACTGGTTTAACCCCACCCAAAACGGCGCGGCCTAGGTACTGCACCTGCCGTTGTCCATCCATCACCTAGTAATTAAGCTTCCGGAGGGTTGCTGCAGGCGGCTTCCGGCTTCTCTTTATGCGGAAGGCTGTTAAAATTCGGCAGCGCGACATTACGGATTGCGGGGCGGCTTGCCTGGCCTCCGTGGCCGCGCACTACAAGCTGCTGCTGCCGGTAGCGCGAATCCGGCAATACGCCACCACCGACCAGCGCGGCACCAACCTGGTGGGCATGATTAAGGCCGCCAACCACCTAGGGTTTCAGGCCAAAGGCGTGAAGGGCACCCTCGAAAGCCTCAGCAAAATACCGCTGCCGGCCGTGGCGCACGTGGTGCTGGCCAACCAGCTGCACCACTACGTGGTGGTGTACCGCGTTACGAAAAAGCACGTGCAGTACATGGACCCCGCCGACGGGCAGCTGCACCGCGTGGCACTGGCCCAGTTTAAGGAGCAGTGGACGGGCGTGCTGCTGCTGCTGGCGCCCGATACCTCCTTTCAGCCCGGCGACCATAAGGTGTCCGTCCTAGGTCGGTTTTGGCAGCTGATTCGGCCGCACCGCTCCGTGATGACGCAGGCCCTGTTTGGGGCGGCCATGTACACGGTGCTGGGCCTGGCCATGTCGGTGTACGTGCAGAAAATCGTCGACCATGTGCTGGTAGATGGCAACCGCAACCTGCTGAACCTGCTGAGCGTGGGCATGTTGCTCCTGCTGCTGTTCCAGACGTTTATCGGCGGCATGAAAAGCCTGCTGGCCCTGCAAACCGGCCAGCAGATTGATGCCCGGCTGATTCTGGGGTACTACAACCACCTGCTGAAGCTGCCGCAAACCTTCTTCGATACGATGCGGGTGGGCGAAATCATTTCGCGCGTGAACGACGCGGTGAAGATCCGGGCCTTCGTGAACGATACGGCCCTAGGTCTGCTGGTGAACCTCTTTACCGTGGTGTTCTCGTTCGGGCTGATGTTCACCTACGACTGGAAGCTGGCCGTGCTGATGCTGGGCATATTGCCGCTGTACGGCGCGATTTATTGGCTGCAAAACCGCCTGAACCGCCGCTACCAGCGCCGGCTGATGGAGCAAAGCGCCGAGCTGGAGTCGCAGCTCGTGGAGTCGATTACGGCCATGGGCACTATCAAGCGCTTCGGTATGGAAAGCTTTGCCGGCGAGCGAACCGAGAACCGCTTTATTGCCTTGCTGCGCACGGTGTATTTTTCGGGCAAGCACGGCATTGCGGGCGGCGCGGCCGCCGAGTTCGTGTCGCAGCTGTTCCGCATCGGGCTGCTGTGGGTGGGCTCGTACTACGTGCTCGACCACGAGCTGACGCCCGGTGAGCTGCTGTCGTTTTACGCCGTAATCGGGTACTTCACGGGGCCGGCCACCAGCCTCATCGGGGCCAACCGCACCGTGCAGGATGCCCTGATTGCTGCCGACCGCCTGTTCGAAATTATCGACCTAGAGCGCGAATCGCACGAGAACAAAGCCGAGCTGACACCCGAACTCACCGGCGACATTCAGCTGCGCGACGTGGCTTTTGCCTACAACACGCGCGGCACCGTGTTCCGCAGCCTGTCGTTGCACATCCCCAAGGGCGCCATCACGGGTATCGTGGGCGAAAGCGGCTCGGGCAAAACCACGCTGCTGTCGTTGCTACAGGGTTTGTATCCGCTCAACGGCGGCAGCATTACCATCGGCGGGCTCGATATCCGACACTTGCAGCCCGAAAGCCTGCGCCGGGTGGTGAGCGTGGTGCCGCAGCAAATTGATTTGTTTAGCGGCAGCATCGTCGAGAACATTGCCGTGGGCGACACCGAGCCCGACCTGCACCGCATCATTGCCATTTGCCGGCAGTTGGGCATTCTGGAGTTCATCGAGAAGCTGCCCTACGGCTTTGGCACCATGCTGGGCGAGCGGGGCGCCGGTCTTTCGGGCGGCCAGAAGCAGCGCCTGGCTATTGCCCGCGCCTTGTACCGCAACCCCGAAATCCTGATTCTGGACGAAGCCACCTCGGCCCTCGACACTATTTCGGAGCAGTACGTGCAGCGCACGCTGCAGCAGTTCCGCGACGCGGGCAAAACCGTGCTGCTGATTGCTCACCGCCTCAGCACCGTAATGCACGCCGACAAAATTGTGGTGCTCGGCGCCGGGGAGCTGCTGGAAGAAGGCACCCACGACGAGCTGCTGAGTGCCGGCGGAGCTTATTACGCGCTTTGGCAACAGCTCATGCCGCTGCCGGTACAATCGGTACCGGCTTCGGCCCGGTAAGCCCTTGGCCAAACGAGCGGCGCCCTAGGTCTTGGTGGTGCATTATGCTCACCGGACCTAGGGCGCCGCTCTTCTTATGGGCATGCTTGCCGCGTTACGCCGGTATGCGGCGGTACATTTTGGCGAGTTGCTCTACGGCGTAATCTACCTCGTCGGCAGTGTTGTACTTGCTCATCGAGAAGCGCACGGCCCCGCGGGCCGGATCGCAGCCGAGGGCCGTGAGCACGTGCGAGCCGATGTTGGAGCCGCTGGTACAAGCCGAGCCACCCGACGCCGATACGTGGTTGATATCGAGGTTGAAGAGCAGCATCTCGTTCAGGTCGGATGGCGGCAGGCTCACGCTGAGCACCGTGTAGAGGCTCTGGTCGGCCTCGGCCGACAGGCCGTTGAACTGCACATCCTCGATTTCGGCGCGCAGCTTGGCAATAAAGCGGTCCTTCAGTGCCTGAACGTGGCGGTGGTGCGCCTCCATGTCGCGGTAGGCAATTTCCAAGGCCTTGGCCAGGCCCACTACGCCGTACACGTTTTCGGTGCCGGCGCGCTGGTTGCGCTCCTGCGAGCCGCCGTGGATGAGCGGCTGCACCTGCACCTCGGAGTTGGTGTAGAGGAAACCCGCGCCCTTCGGCCCGTGAAACTTGTGCGCCGAGCCCACCAGAAAGTGCACCCCCAGCTGGCGCACGTCGTGGCGGTAGTGGCCCATCGTCTGCACCGTATCGGTATGGAAGATGGCGCCGTGCTGCTGGCACAGCGCGCCAATGGCCTGAATGTCGTTGAGGTTGCCGATTTCGTTGTTGCCGTGCATCAGGCTCACAAACGAGCGGGTGTGCGTGCCCAGCAGCTCCTCCAGGTGCCCTAGGTCGAGGCGGCCGCGCTCGTCGAAGCGCACGTAGCTCAGCTCAATTTCGCCCGATTTCTCCAGCGCCTGCAGCGTGTGCAGCACGGCGTGGTGCTCCAGCTTGGAGGTAATGGCGTGCTTCAGCCCAAACGTGCGGATGGAGCCGAACGCCGCGCAGTTATCGGCCTCGGTGCCGCCCGAGGTAAAGCTGATTTCGGCCGGCGCGGCGTTGATCAGGTGCGCAATGGTTTTGCGGGCATTCTCCAAAGCGGCGCGCACCTTGCGCCCGTGCCCGTGAATGGAGCTGGGGTTGCCGAAATGCTCCCGCATAAAGGGCAGCATGGCATCGAGCACCTCGGGGTCGAGCGGGGTGGTAGCGGCGTTGTCGAAATAAACCGAAGGCTGGGTGTGGATCGGCGTCATGCGCTAGCGCGTTGGAGGGGGTGGAGTGCAAAAATAACGGTTTACGAATGGCCGAACGCAGCGGCTCCCGTTTCGCGCCGCCGGCCCTAGGTTGCCTAGGTGCCAAGCACGCAAAACGGGAGCCGCAGGTGGCGCTAGCCAGCCTTAGCCTTTCGCCGAGATAATCTCCTTGATGTCGCCGATGATTTTGTTGGCCAGATGGTCGGCCGTAGCGTTCGATTCCGACTCGGCGTAGATGCGGATGATTGGCTCGGTGTTCGATTTGCGCAGGTGCACCCACTCCTTGTCGAACTCGATCTTCACGCCATCGATGGTGTTGATGGGCTGCTTGGCATAGCGTTCCTGCATCTGCACCAGCACTTGGTCGGTGTTGATTTCGGGCGTCAGTTCGATCTTGTTTTTCGAGATGAAGTAGTTCGGGTACGAGGCGCGCAGGGCCGTCATGGTTTTGCCCGATTTCGCGAGGTGCGTCAGGAACAAGGCAATGCCCACCAGCGCATCGCGGCCGTAGTGCAGCTCGGGGTAAATGATGCCGCCGTTGCCTTCGCCGCCAATCACAGCGTTGGTCTGCTTCATCATGGTTACCACGTTCACCTCGCCTACCGCGGCAGCGGCGTAAGCGCCGCCGTGCTTCTCGGTTACGTCGCGCAGGGCGCGGGTGCTGCTTAGGTTGCTTACGGTGTTGCCGCCGCCCTGCTGCTGCAGCACGTAATCGGCTACGGCTACCAGGGTGTATTCCTCGCCGAACATCGAGCCGTCTTCGCTTACGAGGGCCAGGCGGTCAACGTCGGGGTCAACCACAATGCCCAGGTCGAAGTTGCCCTTCTCCATCACCCGCGAAATGTCGCGCAGGTTTTCGGGCAGCGGCTCGGGGTTGTGAGCGAAGTCGCCGGTTGGCTCGCAGAAGAGCTTCTCGATCTTTTGTACACCCAGGGCCTCCAGCAGCATCGGCACGGCAAAGCCGCCCGACGAGTTGACGGCATCAACCGCCACCCGGAAATTCTTGGCCCGAACAGCCTCTACATCCACCAAGGGCAAAGCCAGAATGGCTTCGATGTGCTTCTGCAGCGCTTCGGTATCAGTAGTTACCTGGCCTAGGTCGTTTACCTGGGCAAAGTCGAAGGCCTCCTGCTCGGCTATTTCGAGCACCAGCTTGCCGTCGGCATCCGAGATAAACTCGCCTTTGTCGTTCAGCAGCTTCAGCGCGTTCCACTGCTTGGGGTTGTGCGAGGCCGTCAGGATAATGCCACCGCCGGCTTGGCGAGCAGGCACGGCCATTTCTACGGTGGGCGTCGTCGAAAGCCCTAGGTCGATGACGTTGATGCCAAGACCCTGCAGGGTTCCGATGACCAGCTTATTAACCATGTCGCCGGAGATGCGCGCGTCGCGCCCTACTACGATGGTGCGGTTTTGGGTTTGGTTGAGCACCCACGTGCCGAAAGCGGCCGTGAATTTTACCACGTCGATGGGGGTGAGTGCCTCTCCCGCCGCGCCGCCAATGGTGCCCCGAATGCCCGAGATGGATTTGATTAGTGCCACAAGCAATGTAATTTTTTCAGCGGGCAAAAGTAACGAATACCGCCCGGCCCGCCTACAACCGCCCTAGGTCTTCGCCCGTTCGCCACGGGCCGCGTATATTTGACAATCATGGATTATAATACCCCTGCCCGCCGACCCGAGCAGCTGGCGGCTTTTGGACGTTTGCTGGATGTGCTGGACCGCTTACGCGCCGAGTGCCCCTGGGACCGGAAGCAAACCATGCAAACGCTCCGCCACCTCACCATCGAGGAAACCTACGAGCTGGCCGACGCCATTTTGCGCGACGATTTGCCGGATGTGCAGAAGGAGTTGGGCGACGTGATGCTGCACCTGATTTTCTACGCCAAGATTGCCAGCGAACAGGGCCGTTTCGACATTGCCGACGTGCTCAATGCCCAGTGCGAAAAGCTTATTCACCGCCATCCGCACATCTACGGCGAGGTGCAGGCCGATACCGAAGAGGAGGTGAAGCGCAATTGGGAGCAGCTGAAACTCAAGGAGAAAGGGAACAATTCTGTACTCGGCGGCGTACCTGTATCACTCCCGGCGCTGGTAAAAGCCATGCGCATTCAGGAGAAAGCCCGTGGTGCTGGTTTCGACTGGGAGCACAAGGAGCAAGTGTGGGCCAAAGTGCAGGAGGAGCTGGCTGAATTTGGTGCGGAGTTCCGCGACGGGGAAGTGCAGGATCAGGCCCGGGCCACCGCGGAGTTCGGCGATTTATTGTTTTCTCTCGTAAACTTCGCTCGGTTCGCTGGTATCAACCCCGAAGAAGCTCTGGAACAAACGAATCGCAAGTTCATCCACCGATTTCAATACCTTGAAACCGCAGTAGCACGCACTGGTCGTCCGCTTTCGGAGCTGACGTTGGCCGAGATGGATCGTTACTGGGAGGAAGCCAAGCACTTGCCTTCTGATGACGCTCAGTCAGCAACCGAGAAATAGCCTTTTTTTGAGTTAAACACCGGTTTAAACGCGTTAGACCCATTTTTAATTTGGCGACGCAAAGCCTTTTGTTTAGGTTTGCCAAGGATAGACCTAATACGGACGAAGGCCCCGCGCACGAGCAGACCCACGTTTTTGGCTTCTTTTTCTAAGAAGCAAATCGTGCGGGTGAGCGGGGCTCCGCTGTCTTAGGTCATTCAGTAGTTATCTACTTTCCAAGCACAGTTCAACCTTTTTCACCAACCAACTTTCCCTAATTCTCCGGAACAATGGAACAAAAGAATGCCATGAACAAGCCTGCGGCTCCGGCTCGTCCCGCTGCACCTGCGCCGAAGACAGGCGAAGCGAAAGGCGGCTCTGTATTCGCTGCCATCGTAATTCCGCTGGCACTGGCAGTGGCTATTGCAATTTATAAGTTCGTACTGGGCAACCCTGCCAACTTCCAGGGCGGCAACCCGGCCAACCACCCCCTACCCGGCAACTACCTGGGCATTGTGTACAAAGGTGGTTTCATCGTACCGGTGCTGATGTCGATGTTGATCATCGTGGTTACCTTCTCGATCGAGCGTTTCCTCACCATCAGCAAAGCCAAAGGCACTAAAGGCGTTGAAGGCTTCGTGCGTTCGATTCGTCAGAAGCTGAACGTGAACGACATCACCGGCGCCATCGCCGTTTGCGACCAGCAGAAAGGCTCGGTAGCCAACGTAGTTAAAGCTGGCCTGCTGAAGTACCAGGAGATGTCGCGCGAGCGTGGCATGGACAAAGACCAGAAGATCCTGGCTATCCAGAAGGAAATCGAAGAAACCACCGCTCTGGAGCTGCCCATGCTCGAGAAGAACCTGGTAATCATCTCGACCCTTGCTTCGGTTGCTACGCTGGTTGGTCTGCTCGGTACCGTATTCGGTATGATCAACGCATTCGCCGCTCTGGCTAACGCCGGTGCTCCGGATGCAGTAGGTCTGGCTAACGGTATTTCGGAAGCTCTTATCAACACCGCCCTGGGTATCTTGACGTCGGCCATTGCTATCGTGATGTACAACTTCTTCACGAGCAAGATCGACGAACTGACCTACAGCATCGACGAAGCTGGTTTCAGCATCATCCAAACCTTTGCTTCGCAGCACGGTGAGGAACGCGTACACGGCGCTGCGTAAACTAAACGCACAGCCTTGCACGTTACGGTTTCTGAAACCCTCTTAACTAGCTAGAAATGCCTAAAGTAAAACCACACAGAACGTCGCCGTCGCTGGACATGACCCCGATGGTGGACTTGGCCTTCTTGCTGGTAACTTTCTTCATGCTTACCGCTACGCCGTCGGAAGACGTAGCCGTGGTGGTAGACACCCCTTCGTCCACATCGGAAAAGCAGTTGCCCGAGAAGAACGTTGTTCAGCTTACCATCGATAAGGATAAGCGCGTGTTCTTTTCCATGTCGGGTCAGCCCATCAAAATCAAGACGCTGGATCAGATTGCTGGTAAGTACAACCTTACCTTCACCCCAGCCCAAAAGCAGCGTTTCGCCGCTTTGCCCGATTTTGGTGTACCCGTACAGCAACTTCCCGCTTACCTCAGCCTGAGCACGGAAGACCGCAAAGCCTACAAGCAGCCCGGCATCCCGTACGACTCGCTCAACAATCAGATGATTGAATGGGTGATGGCTGCTCGCACGGTAAGCGTAGGTCAATTCCAGCAAGCGCCCTACATCGCCATCAAAGGCGACGGCCAGGCGGATGTGCCGACGGTGAAGGATGTTATCGAATCGCTGCAGGAAAAGAAGTTGAACCGTTTCTACCTCATCACCGACCTGGAAATGCAGCCGGTGGCTAGCAAATAAGCTCAATGGCAGAAATACAACAACAAGCCGACTCCGGCGGAAAAGGCGGGAAGAAGCGGGCCAAGAAAATGTCGACCAAAATCGACATGACCCCGATGGTGGACTTGGCCTTCCTGCTGCTGACCTTCTTCATGCTGACCACCACGTTTGCTAAACCAAACGTGATGCAGATTACGATGCCGGTACCGCCGGAGCCGAACGACCCCGAGCCGCTCGCTCTGAAAGCTTCTGAAGCTTTCACGGTACTGCTAGGCGAGAAAAACAAGGTTTACTACTACGAGGGCCTGGTTGATGCAACCAGCAAGCCCGAGTTGCAGGTTACCGACTTTTCGAGCAACGGCATCCGTAAGACCCTGTTGGAGCGTCGGAGCCGCGTACCGAATACCACGGTGCTCATCAAGCCGGCTGATAACTCGAACTACAAAAACATGGTCGATATCCTCGACGAAATGAACATCACCCAGCAGAAGAAATACGCTCTGGTTGACATTTCGAAAGACGACACCGACCTGATCAAATCTTCTGGCCTATGATGGATAACGCCCAACTTGCCCGGGCTTCCTTCGAAGACATCGTCTTTGAAGGCCGTAATAAAGCCTACGGAGCGTACGTACTGCGCAAGCTGTACAACAAGCACGTAACGCGGGCTTTCCTGGTGGCCACAATCCTCTTCGCGTTGTTCGTGTGTGCGCCGCTCATCGCGCGCCTGCTCACGCCCAAAGAAGAAGTGATTGAGAAGCCCAAGAAGGAAACGGAAATCGTGCTCGAGGCTCCGCCCCTGGACCAACAGGCACCTCCCCCCCCTCCTCCGCCCCCAACGGCACCGCCCCCCCCTCCGCCCAAGCTCTCTACTATCAAATTCACTCCGCCCGTTGTTAAGCGCGACGAGGAAGTGAAGAAGGTTGAAGAGATTCCGGATCAGGAAGAACTGGAAGACAAAGTGGTGGCTACGGCAACCGTAAAAGGTAACACCGATAACCCCCTCGACCTAAGCGGCCTCGGCGACGAAGGCAACAAGGTTGTAGAAGAAGTAGTGGAGCAGAAGGTCTACACCTACGTAGAACAGATGCCCACCCCTCCCGGCGGCATGGAAGGCCTGATGCAATACCTCGGTAAAAACATCAAGTATCCGCCCCTGGCACTTCGCAACCAGGTTGAAGGCAAGGTGTTCGTGAACTTCGTAGTAGGCCAA
The DNA here is from genome assembly GCF_025979705.1 of Hymenobacter sp. YIM 151858-1. Taxonomy (NCBI): domain Bacteria; kingdom Pseudomonadati; phylum Bacteroidota; class Cytophagia; order Cytophagales; family Hymenobacteraceae; genus Hymenobacter; species Hymenobacter latericius. The sequence goes on along the minus strand of NZ_CP110136.1, from coordinate 3,800,915 downwards.
AACGGCGAAATTTCCAACGTAACGGTGACGAAAGGCATCGGCGCTGGCTGCGACGAAGAAGCCGTACGCGTAATCAAAGGGATGCCTGCATGGACTCCTGGTAAGCAGAACGGCCGCGCCGTAAGCGTGTCCTACACCGTTCCGGTTACCTTCACCATCAAGTAACCCCACTGGCCCGACAAGGCCACGGTAAAAAGCCCGGTACAAGCATTCGCTTGTACCGGGCTTTTGCTTTTACACAAGCTGTATTTTTTTAAGCTAGCTGCATACTGCGGCAGAGCAGCCGTGCGTTTTGGAAAGTGAAGGCGCTACCTAGGGATTGTGCAGTAGGAAAGGAGTTGGGCAGGCCAGTGAGCTGTACCACCATTCACCTAACCAATAACCTATTATGACTCCGCTTCAGCTACGCCCGCCCACCCTCGACGAGATTGTGTTCGAAGGACGCAATAAGGCTTATGGGGCCTTTGAACTGCGCCAGATGTACCCGCAGCACCTGCGCCGCGCTTTGGCAATTGCCATTGCACTGTTTGCGTTGCTGGTTGTGGCTCCGTTGGTAGCCAGCCGCCTGTGGCCCAACGCCGCGTTACCCGCGCCAGTGCTGAAGAATGAGCCAGACGTAACGCTGACTACCATCATTATGCCTAAGGCAGCTGAGCCAGTAGTTACGCCTCCGCCTGCTGCGGCGAAAGCCCCGCAGCTCAAGGAAGTGGCCACCCGCGTAGTAAAAGATGCACTGGTACCGCCCCGCCCCGAACAAACTACTGTTGTAGACGATGCCCTACTCACGACCGTAGCCGCTCCAAAAGGTGATACCGGCGCGACCACCGGAGTAATTACTGACGGCGCCACGGGCGGAGCCAGCGTGCCAACTGCCGGTGATGCCACCGCCCCCAAAGAAGAAGTATTTGTGCACGCCGAGGTGATGCCTGAGTTTGAAGGTGGTCAAGCAGCCTTGTTTAAGTACCTGCAACGCAACCTTCGTTACCCTTCGCAGGCCCTAGGTTCGCAGGTAGAGGGTAAGGTATTTGTAGCCTTCACGGTAAACACCCTTGGCGAAATCATGGATGTGGAGGTGATTAAAGGCTTGGGCTACGGCACCGACGAAGAAGCTGCCCGCGTGATCCGAGCGATGCCGCGCTGGCAGGCCGGCAAGCAAAACGGGCGCTCGGTTTCGGTGCGCTACACCCTCCCGATTACGTTCAAAATAGCGCATTAAGACAGCGCTATACCGCTTGCACAAGAAGTTGTGTTTTTACGCCGCAAAAGCCTGCCCGAGCAACATTATCGGGCAGGCTTTTGGCTTTGTCTTGGCAACATTCGCAATACTATATCTTCTTTGCGAGAACAAACGTTCTACTTTTACGCGTTAGGATGGGCAAATAGCTTTCCCGACAACATTCCGCATATGTTAGATACCAATGCCGATGACCGCGTAAACCGGGGCCAGAGCCAACGCGTGGCAATGCGTTATTTCGTGCTCCTGATGGCCGCGGTGTACGTAGGTTTGGGCGCTTTCCTGTTGGTAGCACCGGCCCATATGTTTGCGCTGCCTCCTACTACCCGCCGTATCGTGGGTGGCTTGTTTGTTCTTTACGGCCTGATCCGCTTTTTCCGCACCTTTCGTCAGCACTTCCGCAACCGCCATGACTCTATTCAGCGCTAACAGCCGTACGGCCTGGGCGGTAATAGCCCTAGGTGCTTCCTTGCTCAGCAGCTGCAACCGCACCAACCCCGACGGCTCCGTGGCCGTCGACGATACGCCTACCACGGGTAAGGTCCGCGTCAGCATCGACAATACCTTCGAGCCTATTCTGAAGTCGCACGTCGATACCTTTCAGAAGCTCTACCAGTACGCGCGCATCGATGCCAGCTACAAGCCCGAGCAAGAAGCTATGCGTGATTTGCTTGACGACAAGGTACGGGCAGTGGTGGTGGCTAGGCCACTGAACACCGATGAGCAAGCGGTGTTCGACCAGTTGAAGATCGTGCCTCGCACCACGCCCATTGCTACCGATGGCGTGGCTATTATTGTGCACCCTTCGAACCCCGATTCGCTGCTGACCATGGTGCAGCTGCGCGACATTTTTGCGGGTACGGCCACCAAGTGGAGCCAGGTAGGCAGCAAAGGCAGCAAACTCGGCGACATCAACGTGGTATTCGACCAGAACCGCTCCAGCACGGCCCGCTACGTGCAGGACTCTATTACGCGCGGAGCCGCATTGTCGAAAAAGGTGTTTGCCAGCGAATCGAACCCCAAGCTGATCGATTACGTTGCTACGCATCCGAACGCCATCGGCGTAATCGGTGTTAACTGGATCAGCGACCAGGATGACTCGCAGGCCCAGGGCTTTTTGCACAAGGTGCGCGTAGCCGCTATCAGCAAGGCCTCGCAGCCCACCCGCACCAGCGACTACGTGAAGCCGTATCAGGCGTACCTGGCAACGGGCGAGTATCCGCTGCGCCGCAAGCTTTACATCATCAGTCGCGAGGCCCGCGCTGGTCTTGGCACTGGGTTTGCATCCTTTGTTGCCGGAAACAAAGGACAACTCATTTTTCTTAAATCGGGTTTAATGCCTGCAACCGGTCAGGTGCGGCTTGTACAAGCCAACCGCGAGTAGCTTGCACCTCACCCGCCGAAACCGTCTCACTCTCTTTTTCACTCACCCTCACCTCATGAACAATAAGCCCTGGAAGCTCACGCTCCTCGCTGCTTTCTCGCTGGCCGGCACTGCGGCATTTGCCCAGAACGTGCAAAGCGCCCAGAAGGCTATTCAGCTTGAGCGCTACAGCGAAGCTAAGCGTACGCTGTTGCCGCAAGCCAACACGAACTTTGAAGCTGCATTTGAGCTTGGCCGCCTGTACCAGAAGCAGGAGAAAACCGACTCGGCTGCTTACTTCTTCAACTTAGCTTCGAACGATCCGAAGTCGCCGATGGCCAGAGTAGCCGCTGGCCGGGCTTACCTTGCCCAAGGCAAGAAGGGCGATGCGGAAGCGCAATTTGACGCCGCTGCCAAAATGACCAAAAACAAGGATGCCAAAGTACTGGCAGCCATTGGGCAGGCATACGCTGAGTCGGACACCAAGGACAACCAGAAGGGCATTGACTACCTGAACCAGGCCCTGAAGCTGAACAAGAAGGACGACCCGGCTATGCTGGTGGCCCTAGGTGACATTTACGAAAAGCGCGAAAACGGCGGCGGCGAAGCCATGACGGCCTACGACCGTGCGTTGAGCGCCGACCCCAACTACCTGCCCGCCTACTACCGCAAAGGCCGCCTGAACGTGCGTGCCCGCAACGGCAAGGACGCGCTGGCCAACTTCCAGAAGGTTTCCAGCATCGACCCGAACTTTGCGCCGGTATACCGCGAAATGGCCGACATGTATTACTACGCCGGCCAGTACGACCAAGCGGCGCAAACCATGAAGAAGTACACGGATATGTCGGAGAAGTCGCCGAACACGCAAGCGACTTATGCGGCCTTCCTGTACCTGAACAAAAAGTATCCCGAGGCCCTGACGCAGATTCAGGAAGTGTTGGCGAAAGACCCGACCAACGTTACCATGAACCGCCTGCTGGCTTACTCGCTGTTCGACTCTGGGCAGAACGACCAAGCCTTGGTTGCCATGGATAAGTACATGAAGATGGTACCGCAGGACAAAATCCTGACGGAAGACTACGTGTACCAGGGCAAGATCCTGACGAAAGCCGGCCGCTCCGACGAGGGCATTGCCATCATCGAGCGGGCTATCAAGGCCGACCCCAGCAAAGCTTCGGAACTGCAAAACGACCTGGCTTCGGCCTACCTGCTGAAGAAGGACTACCCGAAGGCTATTGGCGTGTATAAAGCCAAAATGGCTGGCGGCGCGCAGCTGACCGACCAAGTGCGCCTGGCCCAGGTTTACTCGCTGAACAAGCAGTACACGCAAGCCGACAGCCTGCTGAACATCGTGGTAACGGCACGCCCCACTTACGCCCCCGGCTACCTGTTGCGTGCGCAAGCCAACGCCAACCTCGACCCCGACTCCAAGCAAGGCCTGGCTAAGCCGCACTACGAGAAATACATTGAGGTAGCCAAAGCCGACCAAGAGAAGAACAAGACAGGCCTGGCCGAAGCTTACCGCTACCTGGGCTACTACCACTACCAAAAAGGCGACAAGCAGGCTTCGCTCCCGTTCTGGCAGCAAGCCCTGGCCCTGAACCCCGGCGATGCGCAAGCCACAGCTGCCATCAATGACATTACCGGCAAGGGCAAAACCACCAAAGCCCCGGCTAAGAAGAAATAACCGCCAGGGTAACCCCTTAGGTATGCAAATGCCCGCTACGTTTTCGTAGCGGGCTTTTTTGTGGCCTTTCTGGGCTTATGTTAGGCGGGTTGGGTGGCGTACTTCTCCCAACGATCCAAAGCCGCCCGAAAATCGGCCGGCAGCTCTACTTCAAATTGCAGCTGCTCGCCGGTGGTAGGGTGCACAAAACCTAGGGACTTGGCGTGCAAAGCCTGCCGCGGCAGCACCTCGAAGGTATTCTCGACGAAGGTTTTGTAAGTGCCCGTGCGCTGCCCGTACAGGATACGGTCGCCGCCGTAAGCAGCATCGGCAAACAAGGGGTGGCCAATGTGTTTCATGTGCGCCCGAATCTGGTGGGTGCGGCCGGTTTCGAGGTTGCACTGCAGCAGGCTCACGTTTCCGAAGCTTTGCAGCACGCGGTAATGCGTTACGGCGTGTTTGCCAACGTCGCTGCCTTCGGGAAATACCGCCATTAGCTTCCGGTCCTTGGGATGTCGCCCGATGTTACCCCTAACGGTGCCCTGCGCTTCCTTGGGCACGCCCCAAACCAGCGCCAGGTAGGTGCGCTCGATGGTATGGTAGAAGAACTGGTTCGAGAGGTGCGTCATGGCCAGCTCGGTTTTGCCGATTACCAGCAGGCCGGAGGTGTCCTTGTCGATGCGGTGAATAAGGCCCGGCCGAATGGCGCCGTTGCGCCCCGTGGGCAGGTTTTGCAAGTGCCAGGCCAGCCCGTTTACCAGTGTGCCATTCCAGTTGCCGTAGGCGGGGTGCACGACCATGCCAGCGGGCTTATTTACCAGCAGCAGCTGGTCGTCCTCGTAGCGGATGTCCAGGTCCATCGGCTCCGGCACAACTTTATCCTCCCTAGGTGGCTCGGGCAGCGTAACGGTAATCACGTCGCCGGGCTTCACCTTGTAGCTGGGCTTGGCGGGCTTGCCATTCACCTGCACGGCCTCCGCCTCGATGCCGGCCTGCACCTTGGTGCGCGACACATTGGGCAACCGGTTCAGCAGAAACTTATCGAGCCGCATGGGCTCCTGTCGCCCATCGGCCTGAATGCGGTGGTGTTCGTAAAGCTCGTCTTCTTCGGCCTCCGCACCTAGGGCGGGGTCATCGGGCAGCAGGTCGGGGTTTAACTCGTGCATAGCAGCAATACGCGCAAAGGAATACAAACATAAAAGCCGGGGCCTGGCAACAGGCCCCGGCTTTCGGGCAAAGCATCGGAAGGATTACTTCTTCTTGACCTTGGTTTTGCTATTGCCAGCAGGCTGAGCGGCCGGCGTAGCAGGCGTGGTGCTGGCAGGCTTAGCCGAGGCAGCAGCTTGGTTGTTTTGGCCGGGCGTCACACCCATTTCCTTCAGCACCAAATCCGAGATGTCGCCATCTTTCGGGCCGTGCAGCAGAATGGGCGTAGTGCCAAAGCCGGCATCGGAGTTGAACACGTAGGTGTAGCCGTTCTTGTCGGCTACTACGTCAATGGTCTTCTGCAGCTTGTCGTACACGGGCTTCAGCAGTTGCTGTTGCTTTTGCTGCACCGACGTCTCGGCGTTGCGCTGAAACTCCTGGATGGACTGCTGCAGGTTAGTCAGCTCCTTTTCTTTATCGGCACGCACCGGGTCCGACATCGTAGCGGCACCTTTCTGGTAGGCTTCGGCCTTCGTCTGGTAGTCCTGGTACTTGGTCTTCAGCTGGTTTTCCAACTGGGTGCTGTAGTCCTTCAGCTGCGATTCGATCTGACGGCTCTCGGGCATCTGGCTCAACACGTAATCAACGTTGGTGTAGCCGATTTTAAGCGAAGCCGACGCAGTGGCCGGAGCAGTCTGAGCCAGGGTGGCAGGAGCGGCAGCCAGCGTAAGGGCTGCGGCGGCCAACACGAGGCGAAACTTGCGGGTCAGGGTCATTGAGAGGAAAAAGTCAGGAGGGTTAGATTCACAAAGTTAATTATTCCGGGCACCCGAGCGGACGGACTGCTTGCCCTTGGCCGGCTGGGCGGGTTTGGCGGCCGGGCGCTGGTCCTCAAACTCGGCATCGTCGGCTGCACCGCCGGGGGTAGCCGGTTTTTCCACGGTGCGTACCGGGCCTTTGGCCGCGGGCTGGTTACGCTCCTCAGACGCTAAACCCAATTCTTCGAGCACAAATTCCGTGTAGTCGTGCGCGGGGTTGGTGTAAAGCATGGTCAGGTCGCCCGACTTGTCGAAAATAATGGCCAGTTGCTTTTTCTTGGCCACTTTCTCCACCGCTTCGAACACTTGATCCTGAACCGGCTTGGTCAGCTCCTGCCGCTTTTTAAACAGCTGGCCTTCGTAACCAAACACTTTATTCTGGTACGCCTTGATGTCTTGCTCCTTTTTCAGGATTTCATCCTGGCGCTTCTTCTTCATCGGCTCGGTTAGCAACACCTCCTCGGCCTGGTAGGTGCGGTACAACCGGTCGAGGTCCTTTTTCTGGGCCTCGATGTCCTTCTGCCAGTTCTGCGACATGGTGTTGAGCTCTTGCTGTGCCTGCGCGTAGGCGGGCATCTTGCTCATGATGAACTCCGAGTCGATGTAACCGAACTTTTGAGCCCGGGCCAGGCCGGGCATCAGCGCCAGCCACAACAGGGGCAGCGCAAGCAATAGTCGTTTCATATGCTACAGAACGCCGGCCCTAGGTGGTTTGGTGCCTTAGCGGATTTGCTGACCAATGATGAAGTGGAATTTGCCCCGGTCCTGCTTGTTAGGCGTAACCGAGTACGGCGTCACGGTGTCGAAGCCGTAGCCGTAGTCGAAACCTAGCAAACCAAATGCCGACATGAAAATACGAGCACCAACACCAGCCGAGCGGTACAGCTTGTAGGGGTTGTAGGTGGAGTAATTCTCGAAGGCATTACCGGCCTCAGCAAAGCCCAGCACGTACACCGTAGCGGCCGGGTTCAGCGACACGGGGTAACGCAGCTCCATTACGTACTTGTTGTAGGCCACACCACCCGCCGAGTTCGGCGCCTGAATGGCAAACGCGTCGTTGGGGTCGTCGTAGCCGCGCAGGCCCACAAACTCGGTACCCACCAGGAAATTGGCCGCACCGCCAAAGCCCAGGCCAGCACCGCCTAGCTTAAACCGCTCGAACGGACCAATTGCCCGGTTTTGGTTGTAGCGCCCGATAAAGCCAAAGTGGGCCCGGGTGTTCAGCACGAACTTGCCACCTAGGGGCGTAAACCACGAGGCATCGAACATCCACTTGTGGAACTCCACCCACTCGTTTACGTTGGGGTGCGCCCCCGGAAACACCGAGTAAGGCGGCGTCAGGTTCAGCGACAGCGACAGTGCCGAACCCCGGCGCGTGAAGGTGGGGTTGTCGGTGCTGTTGCGAGCCAGCGTGGTGTTGAAGGTGAAGTTGTTCGCGTTGCCCGTGCTGAACCCGCTGAAGTACGGGTAGTCTTTGAGCTTGTACTGGCTAAACGACAAGCTGTTGCTGAGCGTGAAGTAGTCGTCGGGCCAGCGCAGACGCCGACCTAGGCTAACCGAGGCGCTGTTTACCTTGATGAAGCTACCGGCGCGCACATCGAAGTTGCTGCCCGTAGAGAAGCGCTGAATGCTCTTGTTCAGGGTGAAGGACAGTGCATTGGGTTTACGACCACCCAGCCACGGCTCCGTGAACGAGAAAGAATACGACTGAAACTGCAAGCCGTTGGCCTGCACGTTCAGCGCCAGGCGCTGCCCGTCGCCACCGGGCACGGGGCGCCAGTTGCGCAAATCCGAAGCCTTGCGCAGCGAAAAGTTGTTGAACACCAGGCCCACCGTACCGATAAAACCTGCGTAGCCGCCCCAACCACCCGATAGGGTAATCTGGTCGGAGGGTTTTTCCGCCACCGTGTAGTTAATGTCCACGGTGCCGTCGGCCGGGTTGGGCACGGGGTTCATGCCTACCTTCTCCGGGTCGAAGTAACCTAGGGAGGCTAGTTCGCGCTGCGAACGAATGAGCAGCTCGCGGTTGAACTTGTCGCCGGGCAGCGTGCGCAACTCGCGCCGAATCACGTGGTCCGACGTTTTGGTATTGCCTGCGATGTTGATGTCTTTCACACGGGCCTGCACGCCTTCGGTAAGGCGCATCTCAATATCAATTGAGTCGCCTTCGACACGTGTTTCCACCGGATCGATCTGGAAGAACAGGTAGCCGTCGTTCATGTAGATCGACGTCACGTCCTGCCCGGTAGGGTTGTAGTTCAGGCGTTTATCCAGCGACTCTTTGCTGTACGTGTCACCCTTCTTAATTCCCAGGATCGAAGCCAGCGTTTTATCGTCGTAGAGGTAGTTACCGTTCCAGGTAATGTTCCGGAAGTAGTACTTAGGGCCTTCCTCTACGTAAATGCGCAGCTGCAGCTTTTCGGCCTCGCCCTTTTTATCCTTTACCGTAACCAGCGAGTCGGCCGTGATGATAGCATCGCGGAAGCCTTGCGAGTTGTAAAACTCAATAACCTTCTCCTTATCAGCGTCGAATTCGGCTTTCTGAAACTTACCGGAGTTCAAAAACTTATAAGGTTTCTTCTCCTTGGTCTTCTTCATCTTGCCCTTCAGCTTGCCGTCCGGAATGGCCTCGTTACCGATGAAGGCAATATCCGAGATGCGCACCTTGTCGCCTTTGTCAACATCGATTACCAGCTCCACGCTGTTGGGCAGCGTTGAATCGGCTTCCTGCGCAATGTTCACTTTCACGTTCATGAAGCCCTTATCGGTATAAAACTTCCGAACGGCTTGGCGCGTATTGCTGAGCAGAGCATCCGTAACCACTTTGCCGCGCACAATTTTGATCTTGTTGCGCAGGTCGTCGGCCTGGGTTTTGCTGATGCCGGTAAAGAAAATCTTGGACAGGCGCGGGCGTTCCTTCAGCTGAAAGTCGAGAAAAACGCGGTTGCCCTCTACACGGTCAACCACTACCTGCACATCCCCTAGGATGCCTTGGTCCCACAGCTTCCGAATAGCACGGCCCAACTCTTCGCCCGGTATCGAAACCGGGTCGCCGACTTTTAAGCCTGTGAGGCCTATCAGGGTATTGGCATCAAGAAAACGTGCTCCGCTAACGCTGATACCGCCAATTTCGTAGCGCTGCGGCTCTTGGCTGGTAGCTCGGCCGGCCGGCTGCGTTTGTGCGCTTAGCGGCTTGGCCAACCCTAGCAACAGCCCGGCGAGCATCACACTGCTCAGCCGCAAAAAGAAAGGACTCATCGAAGGAAAACTTACGAAACGGTCAGTTGCTCACTGGTCTTTCCAAAGCGCCGTTCACGGCTCTGGTAGGCCAGAACAGCTTCGTAGAAATGCTCGCGGCGGAAATCGGGCCACAATAGCTCGGTAATATACAACTCGGTGTAGGCCAACTGCCACAGCAAAAAATTGCTGATGCGCTGCTCCCCGCTGGTTCGGATCAGCAACTCCGGATCGGGCATGCCTGCCGTAGCCAGGTAGCTGGCCAGCCGGTCCTCGGTCACGGCATCGGGCGCTACCTTACCAGCCGCCACATCAGCCGACAGCTTGCGGGCAGCCTGAGCAAGATCCCAACGGCCGCTGTAGCTGAGGGCCAACACCAGCGTGGTGCGTGTTCCGGCAGCGGTCAGCTCCATGGCTTCGGCCAATTCGCGCTGGCATGCGTCTGGCAACTGAGTAGTGTCGCCAATAGCTTGCAGCTTAATGCTGTTTTTAAGCAACGTGGGCGTCTCCTGCCGGATGGTGTGTACCAACAGCTGCATCAGCGCCATCACCTCGTGCTTCGGACGCCCCCAGTTCTCGGTTGAGAAAGCATAAAGCGTCAGAAACGATATCCCAAGCTCGGCAGCAGCCTCCACCGTTTCGCGAACAGCGGTAATGGCACTTTGGTGCCCGAAGATGCGTAGTCCTCCGCGCTTCTTCGCCCAACGCCCGTTGCCGTCCATAATTACGGCTACGTGCGAGGGGATACGTGTGGGGTCTATAGCTATTGGGGCCGACATGCGTAGTGTTTGCGTAAAAGAGGCCGCAAGTTACGCAAATGGTTGCACACGCCCGGATTTGAGAGGCTTAGCTCTACAAGCGTGGCTTCTCGCCGTACGAGTCGGGGCAATTGATTTTGTAGAACGTGAACGACACGCTTACCCCTGAATAGTAATACCAATCCTTATCGAAACGGTTGGCCACGGCCGGGCTTTGGTCCTTCACATGGTCGAGCAAGTCGGTAAGTGCCCGCCGAGCTCCAGTTTCCAGCCCTAGGTTCCAACGCCGCGAAAGAGCCAGTTTGATGCCCACGCCAGCCGGAATGGCCAAACCTAGGGTATTGCTTTTCTCATCGAACCCAGGCAACGGACCCGATAAGCGGGTGAAGCCCATAAAACCTGCAATGCCGGTGTACACATAAGGCGTAAAGTGCACCTTGTCGCGGCGATTATGAAAGTCAAAGAAGTTGTATTCAAGCGTAGCTGCCACATCGAGCAACGAGCCTTTTAGATTCGCCTGCCGGTAAGCTGGCAGTGGCAGTGGGTTTCCGCTCTCACCAGTCAAATTGGCGTCGTTGGCACGGATTAGCCCGTACGTTACGGTGCCCCGCAACGTAACCGGTGCCGATACATCTTTCCGATAGAAGGCAGAGACGGCCGGACGATTGTTGAGGAAGCGGTACTCGGGGGCCAGTTCGCCCTTGTAGTTTAAGGCACCCAGGCCTAAACCTACTTCACTGGTATTCTGAGCGGCGGCGCTTTGGGCAAAAAAAACACTCCCTGCTTGCACGGAGCAAACAAGGAGTGCTTTGAAGAGAGCTTGCTTTGTCATCAGGGGGAGGCTGCGTTGGCAGAGCAGCCAACGACTGATTAACGGAACTTGGGGCTCTTAACGCGAGGAGCGAGGATGTAGTTTAGCGAAAAACCAGTAACGATGTACCAGTCGTCTTCATTGCTCTTGCCACGCATTTGGCCAGGTTCGTCAAAGCGAGCAAATTCGCCGGCACGGCTGCGGGTAATGCCGCGTCCAAAATATTTGGCTTGGTCGGTCAACAACTGGTTGTCGGGAGCGTAGTTACCGCTTACGTCGTCGAGGTAATCGGTGAAGGTTTTACGCCAGCCGATTTCGAAGCCCAGGTCGAAGCTTTTGTTCAGTTTGTAACGCACACCACCGCCAAACGGGATAGAGATTTGCCACAAGCCGTAAGTGCCTTCGCCGTTGGCGCGCTGGCCTTCGGTGCCGAGGGGTTGCAGCGCTACAAAGTTGCCGCTAGCATCTTGTGCTTTGGGGTTGTGGTGAAACACCGACACACCAGCAAATACATACGGCACGAAGTCCGGACGCTTCAGGTAGTTGTTGCGGTTCTCGATCAGGTCGAAAATACCTACACCCGACAATTCCACAATGTCATTGCGGAAGTTCATGTTGCGGTTATAGCGGTACTTGGCGTCCGGATCGGTGTCGTCAGCAGCTTTAGCGTCGTCGCCGGTGATGCGGCCGTAGGCCAAGGTGCCACGAGCCGAAATGCGGGGCGCAAAACGGTGGGTAAAGCTGAGGCCGATGTTGGGGCGAGTGGCAGCAAAACGCAGGCTGGTAATGCTGGGCTTGGGTACGATGTCACCAAAATAGTTCATCGCATTCAGGCTCACGCCCACCGAGTTATACTGCTTCCGCTTGCTGAACTGCTGGGCACTCGCCTGGTTGGCAACCAGCACCAGCGCCAGTACCAGCGTCAGGGTGAGAGTCAAGAGTTTCTTCATACTACGTGGAGCGAGGTTAAAAATATCGAGGTTAAGAAAGCGGAGCATCCCTACGGACACGGTTGCAGTCAAGAACAAAAGTAGTAGGCACTCTGGGTTTTAAAAACAATTCATAGAAAAAATCCGATGCTTTACATGGATAGTCCAGCCGGGTTACGCCGGTCGAGCCCCCAATTGAGCTTGCTGCGCAAGGTACTGAGGAAGTTCACATGATTCAGCTTCACCAATGTTGCGTCGAATTTTTCGCGTCGAACTGCTATTTGCACCCCGGCATCAACGGTTACCGAACGGGAATCGAGCGACAACAGGAAGTTGTTGCTGCGGCCCTCGATTTCGAACGAAATGATGCTATGATCGGGTACAATGAGTGGTCGTACGTTCAGGTTGTGGGGGCATACGGGAGCAATGATAAAATTGTTGGTTTGCGGCAACATCACCGGCCCGCCGCAGCTCAGCGAATACCCCGTGGAACCCGTTGGGGTTGAAACCACTAGCCCATCGGCCCAATAGGAATTTAGATATTCGCCATCGATGTAGGTATGCACCACAATCATGGACGACGAATCGCGCTTGAGGATGGAAAACTCGTTTAGGCCAAAATCGAGCCCTCCGAATACATCGGGGTCGGTATCGGAATGGATGAGGCTGCGGCGGTCGAGGGTGAAGTGCCCCCGAAACAAGGCATCGATGGCTTGCGGAATACGATCGGGCGGCACGGTTGATAAAAAGCCGAGCCGCCCGGTGTTGATACCCAAAATGGGAATTTCGTGCTTGCCCACGTAGGTAACGGTATCGAGCAGGGTACCGTCGCCGCCGATGCTGAGCACAAAATCGGTTCCGCGCAGCGAGTCGCCCCGCCGGAACGTGGTGATGCCTTCGGGCAAGCGCAGGTGCTGCAGGTACTCGCGGAAGGTTTCGGCAACGGCAATAACAGCCTGGCGAGCGGCCAGGTCGTCGAAGAGCTGCTGCAGGTGCGGTGCCATGTCGGCCTCGAATGGTTTTCCCTGAATGGCTATGCGCATAGGAAGAGCCCCGGATGAAAGAGCTGCTTAAATGGGAAATTCGGTACGGAAAAAGAAACCGCCAAAGCCGTTGAGCGTTCGGGCATATTCCAAAGTGAACACGCGGTCGTAGTAAGTAACCAGGTGTAACCCCAGGCCCAGGCTCGCGAGCAACTGGTTGGGCAGCTTGTTGGTGGCTGGCACCGAGCGCTCGGCTACGTAGCCCGCGTCGGCAAATGTATTCAAATAGAGCACCAGCGGCACGCGGTTGAGGCGGGGGTCGTTGAGCATGGGCAGATCGAGCCGGCCGGCATCGAAGATGCGGTACGAAAAGCCTTGCCGCACCACGCCGTAATGCCGCCCATCAACCACAAAGGCATCGTAGCCGCGCACCAACGCCTGCCGGAAACCTAGGGCCCGACTATCGGCATAGGCCAGGCGCTGAGACATGCGGAGCCGGGCTTCGCTGCTGGCACTGTAATAAAAGCCCTTCCCTAGGTCGAAATAGCGGGCGTAGCGGCCGGCAAGGGTGGTAATGGGCGGGCTGGCCGACGACACAAAAAACCGCTGCGTGAGGCTTAATTGCAGAAAGGAGCCGCTAAGCGGGTAGGCAAACGAGTTGCGCTGGTTGAGCGTGCGGCTCAGCACCACATCCATGAAAGCGCGCTGCCTAGCCCCCAGGAAATAGTTGGGGTTGCGGCGCTGCACCGAGTCGGATATGCGCTCGTGGTAATAATAACCCTCGAGAGTAGTGAGGCGCTGCACCGTGCGGCGCCAGCGCAACCCACCGGTTACGTACCAGCGCTGTACCGGAAAAGTATTGTCGGTGCGCAGGGCGAGTAATTGGTCGTTGCGGGTGTCGTAGTCGAGGGCGCGGCTTTGGAGCAGCGAGGCCCCTGCCGATATGCCCATGCGACGAAAACGACCTAGGGAAGGCGTGAGGTAGAACAGCTCGTACTTGCGGTTGAACCCGAACTGTAGGTTGCCCAGTAGTTGCTCGTTGCGGCCCCTGAAGTTGTAGCGCGTAAGATGGAGGCCGTAATCAAAGCGGCGCCAACGGTCGGGCCTATCAAGCCAGGAGCGGATGTTGCGGTCGGCGAAGGAGAATATGGGCACCGGAAAGGTGTACCAGCGCTCCTGCACCCCAAACAGCACAATCAGCTCGCCGTCGCGGCAGGTTGCCTGGGCGGCTACTTGGTTGAACAGCTGCAGGTTGTAGAGCCGCGCCCGGTTGCGCTCCAGGCGCTCCGCCAACTCGGCCACCTGCAGCGTGTCGCCTTCGCGGAAATCCAGCTCGGCGCGCAGGATGTGCTCCTTGGTTACTTCGTTGCCCAGAAACAGCACCTGCCCCACGCGCACAGCCGCATAGCCGGGGCACTGCGCGGCAAGCAGGCTATCGACGGCAAAACGACGCACCGAATCGGGCGGAGCCATGCCCGTGGCGGACACGGGAAACCTATCCGCGCCGATGGCGAAGGCTGCACTCCAGAACGCAATCCACAGGAAAGCGGCAACTATTGCAATTCGCACCGACTACAAACTCAGGTAGCGCATCAGCGAATCGAGGCGTTCCTGATCGGCCTCCGTGATTTCGCCGGCTCCGCTGAACTGCGCCGTAATAACGTACCCAAACCGCTCCAGCGTGGCCACAATACGGCCCATGTTGCTGGTATTCAGCTTAAGTGTGAGGCGAATGCGGCGCGTAGCGGATTCGTCTTCGGCCACGTGCGAGCTGAGCACTTTGGCGTTGTTTTCCTCGATGTAACGGCTGATCTGGCTCAGGGAGTAGTCGCGCTCCTCCATCGAAAGCACCAGAATGCCGCTTTCGCCGGCGTTGCCCGGAATCTGCCCGAACGCCGCCAGGGTGTCGCCTACGGTTACTACGCCTAGGTACTCGCGTTGGTCGTCGAGCACGGGCACCAGCTGCACCTTGTTCCGGATGGCCATTTCCATCACGGAGTAAAAGTGCTGGTCGTGCTGCACGTGTACTTCGGCAAAGCCAAACGGCACGCTGCCGAGCAATTGCTCGGGGTTGGTAGCCACGTCGATTAGGTCGGCCTCGGTAATCATGCCCCGGTACTGGCGGTTTTGCACCACCGGCAACTGGTCGACGTGAAATTCTTCGAGCCAACGCGCTGCCTTGCCAGCCGAGTCGGATACCTTCAGCGGCGGAATCATTTGGTTCAGCAGGTCTTCGGCGAGCATCGAGTGCATGGTAGCTCGGGGTAAGCGGTGGAAAACTAGTCGCAGGTGTATAAGCGACAAACGGTGCGCCGGGTTGCGCGTGCCGCACCCCACGGGTACGGCAACAGCAGGCTAGCCCCAAACTACGAGTCGGGCGGCAATTTTGCTACGTAGCAACGGCCAAACTAGGCGCCAATCGTGGGCTGGGGCACCTGCTGCTGCAAAAAATGGTGCAGCAAGCGGTTGAAAGCCTGCGGGCGCTCCATCATGGGGGCGTGGCCGCAGTGGTCGAGGAAGTGCAGCTCGGAGTTGGGCAGCAAGCGGTGAAACTCGTGCGCTACCACGGGCGGCGTGATGGTGTCGTTCAGCCCCCAGATGAGCAGCACCGGCACCTGAATGCGCCCTAGGTCTTTGGTGAGGTTGTGGCGCTGTGCCGACCGCGCAATGGTGATGATGCGCAGGCATTTGGCGTTGGAGTTGGTGACATCGAACACCTCGTCGACCAGCTCTTTGGTAGCTACTTTGGGGTCGTAGAAGGTGTAGGCCACGCGCTCCTGCACGTAGGCATAGTCGCCGCGGCGCGGGAAGGAGCCACCCATCGAGTCCTCGAACAAGCCGCTGCTGCCCGTGAGCATCAGGCGCTGCACCCGCGCGGGGTTGCGCAGGGTGTACACCAGCGCCACGTGCCCGCCCAGGGAGTTGCCGAGCACAGTGGCCGGCTCGTTCAGGCCCATGGTTTTCACGAAGCCTTCCACAAACTCTACCAGGCCCGTAATGCCGGCCCGCGTGAGGGGCATGTCGTACACGGGCAGCATGGGTATGATCACGCGATAATCGCGGGCAAACTCGTCGATAACGCCTTGCCAGTTGCTGAGAGCCCCGAACAAGCCGTGCAGCAGCAGCAATACCTCGCCGCTACCCTCATCCACATATTTGAATCCGCTGTGCTGCTTAATCTGCAATTCCATCGTTCTCAATAAGCGCCTTGGGCGAGGCCAACTGCGTGGCCACACCTGTGCAATGATACGCAATCCGCACCCAATTACGCAGAATGGCCAGTCCGTGGGTGGTTAGCAATGCCTCTGGGTGAAACTGCACGCCGTAGAGTGGCAGTTCGCGGTGGCGCAATGCCATCAGTTCGTGGTCGGCATCGGCGGTGTAGGCCAGTGGCACCAACTCGGCCGGCAAGTTGCGGAGCACCAACGAGTGGTAGCGGGTAATAGGCATGCGCTGGGGCAGGCCGGCAAATAACTCCTCCCCTGCCGCTGCCTCCATCTCCGAAATCTTGCCGTGCATGGGCCGCGACGCCCGCACCAACTCAGCACCGAAAAACTCGCCCAGCGCCTGATGGCCCAAGCAAACACCCAATACCGGCACGCGCTGGTACACCTGCTCAAGCAACGCTAGGGTGCTGCCCGCGTTACGGGGCGTACCTGGGCCCGGCGACAGCACAACCGCATCGAAGGGCAGCGCCAGCAGCTCGGGCAAGGGTACGTCGTTGCGGCGCACGATTACCTCGGTGCCTAGTTGGCAGAAGTAATCGAGCAGGTTGTAAGTAAAGGAGTCGAAGTTATCGAGCAGCAGCAGGCGCATCGGACAGCAAACGCCCTAGGTACTAAAACACGTTCCGCAACGTGCCAAGCAGCTCGGTGGCAAACGGCAGCACCACGCCCACTACCTGCAGGGCCAGCGGAGTAGCCTCGGCCACTACGGGCAGCAGCACCGAATCCTGGGTAAGAGGTTGGGCAATGGGCAAGCCGGCCAGGCCAGTGCCGTAAAGCAGCAGGCTCAGCCCAAGTATCCACTTCAGCGCGCCAGCAGCCCCGCCCACCAGGTTGTCGAGCACACCTAAGGGTGTAAGGTGTACCACGCTTTTCAGCAGGCCGCCGGCCATGTGCACACCCCAGGCGATGATGGCAAACACCAGCAGAAACGACACCAACGGCAGCATGCCAAACGCTTCGCCCACGTAGTGCCGCACCAGCGGAATGGCTGCTCCCAGTAGCTTTAGTCCACCAAGCACGCCGAGCACAAAGGCTACCAACGAGGCTACCTCCAGCACAATACCACGCCGGAAACCCTTAACCGCACCCACGGCCAACGGCACAAGCAACAGAAGGTCGAAGCCAGACATGTACTGGAAATCGGGACGTTGACTACAGGGCTTAGCAAGTTAGGAGAGCTGGTCGGTTCACCCGCTAATGCCTAACTCGCTAAGCCTTTAGCCCTTTAGAAATTGGTGTTGTTCAGCAAGCGGTTTACCTCTTGCGAAATGGCGCGGCCATCGGCCTGGCCAGCCAGCTCACGCGCGGCTACGCCCATTACTTTGCCTAGGTCGGAAGGCCCCGTGGCACCTACACGCGAAATGATTTCAACGAGGCGCTCGGTGAGGTCGGCATCGGAAAGCTGCGCGGGCAGGTACTCCTCAATGATGGCCAACTCGGCCAACTCTACTTCTTCGAGGTCGGAGCGAAACTGCTTCTGGTACATCTCGGCGGCTTCGCGGCGCTGCTTGGCGGCTTTGTTCAGCAGCTTCAGCTCGGCGTCAGCATTCAGGCTTCCCTGAAAGCCCTCGGCGGTTTCGGCCAGCATGATTTGCGACTTGATGCTGCGCAGCGCAGTAAGGCGAACTTTGTCTTTGGCCAGCATGGCCTTCTTGATATCGGCGTCGATGCGTTCTTTCAGCGTCATAACAGAAGCGGCAGAAAAATGAGGTGCAAGATTAGTCCTTTTGGCAACACAATGGGCATGCCCGGTGCTACTACGTACGATACCGGCGGGCTAACTATTATCTAACCTAGGTGATTCTGAAACCTGGCAGCAAGCCAGAGCGGTAGTGTAGCCTGCCTCAGGCAAGAACAGAAATTGTACGCCACCGGGGCCAGAACTATATCTTTGGCAGCCGCCGGGCGTATTGCTTCGGGCACGTAAAGGATATGACAAAGCTTAGCGTAAACATAAATAAAATAGCCACCCTGCGGAACGCCCGCGGCCACAATCGCCCCGATGTGTTGCAAGCCGCCCGCGACTGTGAGCGGTTTGGCGCCGAGGGCATTACGGTGCATCCCCGCCCCGATGAGCGCCACATTCGCTACCAAGATGTGCGCGACCTGAAGCGCGTTGTAACCACTGAGCTGAACGTAGAAGGCAACCCCACGCCCGATTTCCTCGATTTGGTGCGCGAAGTGCGCCCCGAGCAGGTAACGCTGGTGCCCGATGCGCCCGATGCCATTACCTCCAATGCTGGCTGGGACACCATTCGCCACCAGGAGTACCTGCAAGGCATTGTAGCCGAGCTGAAATCGTTGGGGTGCCGCGTGAGCATTTTCCTCGACCCTGACCTAGAGATGGTGAAAGCCGCTGTAGGCACCGGCACCGACCGCATCGAGCTGTACACCGAGGCCTACGCCACGCAGTACCACCACAACCGCGAAGCCGCCGTGGCACCTTACCGCGCCGCCGCCGAGCTGGCGCAGCAGCTCGGCCTAGGGGTAAATGCCGGCCACGACCTCGACCTCGATAACCTGGCTTTCCTGAAGCAGGAGCTGCCGGGCCTGCTGGAGGTAAGCATCGGCCACGCGCTCATTTGCGACGCCTTGTACCTAGGGCTCGAAAACACCGTTCAGCTGTACCGCCGGCAGCTTGTTTAATTAAGAATGAGGAAGGAAGAAGGACGAACTGACTGCTTCCTTTCCCTGGCTTTTCTTTCCTCATCATTCATCCTTCCTCCTTCCCACCTTGCCCCGTCTTCCCCTCCCCGATTTCCTGGCTGGCCCCGCCGATGCACCCATCTTTGATGCACGTGCGCCGCTGGAGTACGCGCAGGGGCACATTCCGGGGGCCGTGAGCTTCCCGATTTTCTCCGACGAGGAGCGGGCGCGCATCGGCACCACCTACAAGCGCATAAGCCAAGACAAAGCCGTGCTCCTAGGTCTGGATTTCTTCGGGCCGAAGATGAGCCAGATGGTGCGCGAAGCCCAAAGGCTGGCTCCCGGCAAAGAGGTGCGCCTGCACTGCTGGCGCGGTGGCATGCGCTCGGGGGCTATGCAGTGGCTGCTCGAGCTGGCCGGGTTTCGCGTGCACCTGCTCGACAAAGGCTACAAAGACTACCGCCGCTGGGCGCTGGCCGAATTTGCCCGCCCTCGCCCGCTCCTGACCCTAGGCGGGCTTACCGGCTCGGGCAAAACCGATGTGCTGCACGTGCTGGCCGGCCGCCACCACGAGCCCACCATCGACCTGGAAGGGCTGGCCCACCACAAGGGCTCCGCGTTTGGGGCCATCGGGCTGCCGCCGCAACCCACCACCGAGCAGTTTGAGAACGAGCTGGCCTGGCAGCTCAGCCAGTTGGCCCAGGCACCTAGGCTGTGGGCCGAAGATGAAAGCCGCACGATTGGCACCGTGGCCCTGCCGGGCATCTTCTACGAACAGCTGCGCCAGGCTCCGCTGGTAATACTCGACATACCCAGGCCGGTGCGCACTCGCAAGCTGGCCGACGAGTACGGCCGCCACGAGCCCGAGCTGCTGCGCCAGGCCATCGGGCGCATCCAGAAAAAGCTCGGTGGGCTGATGACCAAGGAAGCCCTGGCGGCCATTGATGCCGGCGACATGGAGAAGATGGTGGACATTGCCTTAGGTTATTACGACAAAACCTACAGCCACGGCCTCGACGACCGCCTGGGCAAAGTACCGATGGTGCGGGTGCCTTCGGATACCTGCGACCCGGCGGTGAATGCCGAGCTGGTACTGGCTGCCGCTAATCAACTTTCAGCGGGTGCTCCCAAAGCCGCTGGTTATTAAGCTGCGAGGCCTCGTGCACCTGCCGCTGCTGTATTTTCCGACTTGATATGAACTCCGACTTGCTTGCCTCTGCCGCTCCCGAAGCCGTTCGCCTCACGCAATACAGCCACGGCGCTGGTTGCGGCTGCAAAATCGCGCCGAAGGTGCTCGACCAGATTTTGCACACCACCGTGCCGCAGCCCCACGACGAACGCCTGCTCGTGGGCAACTCCTCGCGCGACGACGCGGCCGTGTACGACCTGGGCACGGGCCAGGCCCTCATCAGCACCACCGATTTCTTCATGCCCATCGTCGACGATGCGTACGACTTTGGGCGCATTGCCTCGGCCAATGCCATTTCGGATGTGTACGCCATGGGCGGCCGCCCCGTGCTGGCCATTGCCGTGCTGGGCTGGCCCATCGATAAGCTCCCGCCCGAAGTGGCCCGCCGCGTAATCGAGGGCAGCCGCAGCATTTGCGCCGAAGCCGGCATTGCCCTGGCCGGTGGCCACAGCATCGATTCGCCGGAGCCCATCTTCGGCTTGGCCGTGAATGGATTGGTCGACATCCCGAACCTGAAGCGCAACGACACCGCCACCGAGGGCTGCCTGCTCTACCTCACCAAGCCCCTGGGGGTGGGCATGCTTACCACGGCCCAAAAGAAAGGCTTGCTTACGGAAGCCGACGCGCAACTGGCCCCGCGCCAAATGATGCAGCTCAACAAATTGGGTGAACCCCTAGGTAAGCTGCCCCAAGTAAAGGCCATGACCGACGTAACCGGTTTCGGCCTCCTGGGTCATTTGGCCGAAGTAGCCGAGGGCAGCCAGCTCACGGCCGAAATCGACTTTGCGCAGGTACCGCGCATTGCCGCCGCCGAAGCCTACCGCCAACAGAAAGCTATACCCGGCGGCACGCACCGCAACTGGGATTCGTACGGCCATAAAGTGTCGGGCTTTGGCGGCGACATCAGCGAAGAGCAGCGCCACTGGCTTTGCGACCCGCAAACCTCGGGCGGCCTGCTGGTGTGCGTAGCGCCCGAGGGCCGTGCCGCCGTGGAGCAGCTGCTTCGCGACGCGGGTGTGCCGGCCGAGCCCTTTGGCCAGCTGCGCGCGCGCCGGGCCCCCGAACCGTACATCGTGGTGCGCTGATGCGGAAAGTGCTGGGCCCGCTGCTGGAGCTGGCGGTAAGCATTGGGCTGCTTGTCTTGGTGGTGCAGTGGGCATTGAGGCTGTTCGGGCGCAAACGCACTGTTTTTCAGGCTCACTACTGGCGGGGGGTGTATTTGCTCACCTGGCCCATGGCTACCCTGGCCGTGGGTTTGCCGCCCATTGCGCAGTCGCTGGCCCGGCCCATAGGCAGCTGGGAGGCCGTGCTAATAGCGGTGCTAGCGGCGGCCGTGCTCGGTTTTTCGTTACCGAGCTTTGCGCTGCACTGGCAGTACTACCGACACAACCGCCACACCACGCTGCTGTTCGAACCCAAGCGCAACGTGCTGGAGGTGTACCAGGGCCCGTATCTGATGCCCTTCGAGCGGCGCGACATAACCCAGGTGGAGTACGCCGTGTGCCGCACGCGCCGGGTGTTCTGGAGCAAGTACGAGTACCTGCGCCTGCACCTGCACGATGGCCGCATCATCACGCTTACCTCGCTGCTCACCAACCTAGGGCCCGTGGCGGAGTTCTTGCGCCATACCCATTTGCAGCGCCGCGAACGGTGGTTTTGTTGGTTGTAACTGGCTATTGCAAAACTGCATATAAGTGTTGTTATATTAGCCAGGCAATCCTCCCTACCACCTCCGCGTAAATTCGTCGTCAGCATGGGGCGGTTTCTGCCTGGGTTTTTGTGCTTTTGGCTGTGGGCAAGCCTGGCGGCCCATGCCCAGGATTCGCTCGGCGTGGCTCGGCTGCGGCAGAGCTTACCGGCTTTGCCCCCCGACACCGGCCGGGTGCGCGTACTCAGCCAGTTGTGCTACGCTCTGCACGATCATACGCCCACCCAGGCCGTGCGCTACGGCGAAGAAGCGGTGCGCCTGGCCCGCCGCCTCGAGGACAAGCCCGGCCTGATGCGGGCCTTGCTGCACCTAGGCAGCTGCTACGCCAACCTGTCCGATGGCCCCCACGCCCTTAAACTGCAGCAAGAGGCCCTGCTGCTGGCGCAAGAGCTTCAGAATACCGATGGCATCGTGCGCGGCTACACCGCCATGGGCAGCATCCACCACGAGCGCGGCGATACCATAAATGCCTGGGCCAACTACCGGCAAGCCCTCACGCGGGTGCGCACCCCCGGCGTTAGCGTCCGCACGCAGCTTATGCTGTACGGCAACCTAGGGGGGCTTTTCTTTTACGAGGGCCAATACCCCAAAGGCATGCAGTACACCCGGTACGCCACGCAACTGGCCCGCCGCTCCGGCGACCGTGCCGGCGAGGCCATGTACCTGGGGCACCTAGGCACGCACTACCTGCAAATCGGCAACTACGGCATCGCCGAAGGCCTGCTGCGCAAAGCCCTTGAGCTCAGCGAAGCGGCCAACAACCCGCGCTTCGTAACCAGCCAGCAAGAGCTGCTGGCTACGGTATTGCTACTCACCAACAAGCTCGACGAAGCCGAGGAGCTAACCCGCAAAGCGCTGGCCCAGGGCCGCCGCATTGGTTTTTTGGAACGCGTGCTCGATGGCTACGACCTGATGGCCAACATTCAGGCCGCGCGCCAGCAGTACCGCCAGGCCTACGAGTGGCGGCAGCGCTACGAGGCCCTCAACGATACGCTTAACAGCCGCGCCCGCCTCGGTACCCTGTCGGCGCTGCAGTCGCGCTACGAAACCGCCGAAAAAGAAAACCAGATTCGGCTGCTTACCCAGCGCACCGAGCTGCAGCAGCTGCGCAACCGCGAGCTGCGCATTGCCGTGGGCGCTTTGGTGCTGGGCCTGGTGGGCGCGGGCGGGCTTACGTGGCAGTTGCGGCGCAGCAAGCGGGCCCTCGCGGCCAACCACGCGGCGCTGGAGCGGGCCAATGCCCAAACCCAGCAGCTGGCCTCGAGCAAAGACCGGCTTTACTCCATCGTAGCGCACGATTTGCGCGGCCCCGTTACCTCGTTTGTGGGCGTAACGGAGCTTATCGATTTTTACCTGCGCACCGGCGACGAGCAAGGCCTGCGCCGCTTGCCCGAGCAAGTGCGGCAATCGGCGCAGCACCTCAACAGCCTGCTCGACAACCTGCTGAACTGGGCCGTTACGCAAACCGGCGAGCTGGCCTTTCAGCCCCAACAGCTGCAGCTGGGCGAGCTGCTGCGCGACGTGGAAGCCCTTCACCGCCCCGCCGCCCAGGCCCGGCAAATTGGCCTCAGCGTAGCTGCGGCCGAAGGCCTCACGGCTTGGGCCGATGCCAACATGACGCGCACCATTTTGCGCAACCTCGTGAGCAACGCCCTGAAATGCACCCCCGTGGGTGGCTCCATTCGCCTAGGCGCCGTGCTCACGCCCGACGACCGCATGGTGGCAATAAGCGTTTGGGACACCGGCTTTGGCATGCCCGAGGAGCAGGTTCAGGCTTTGCTCGATCCCGGCCGCACGCCGCCCCGCCCGGCTGTGGGCCGCGCGCGCTCGGGCACCGGCCTGGGGTTGCCGCTGTGCCTGGCGTTTGTGCGGCGGCAAGGCGGCGAGCTGCACATCAAAAGCACCCCGGGCCAGGGCACCACCGTACAGTTCACGCTGCCCCGCACGCACGTGTAGCCGCATATGTGCGCCGGGCTTCCGACCTTTACGCCCGCTATGCAACTACATTACCGCGAACAAGGCCAGGGCCACCCGCTCGTTATTCTGCACGGACTGTTTGGCACGCTTGATAACTGGCAAAGCCTGGCGCGCCGCTGGGCCGAGCACTTCCGCGTTATTGCCGTCGATTTGCGCAACCACGGCCGCTCGCCCCACGCCCCCGAGCACAGCTACGAGCTGATGGCCCAGGATGTGCTGGAGCTGTTCGACCACCTAGGGCTCGACGGCAGCCAGCTTACCCTGCTGGGCCACAGCATGGGCGGCAAAGTAGCCATGCGCCTGGCCCTCAGCCACCCCGAGCGGCTGGCCCGGCTGGTGGTGCTCGATATTGCCCCGCGCTTCAGCGACATGCGCCACCAGGACGATATTCTGGCCGGCCTGCACGCCGTGGACCTAGGCAAACTCGAAAACCGCCAGCAAGCCGACGAGGCGTTATCGCAGCACATCCGCTGGCCCGATGTGCGCCAGTTTCTGCTCAAGAACCTCTACCGCCGCGACGACAACTCCTTTGCCTGGCGCCCCAACCTGGCCGCCCTCACAGCCGAGATGGAAGCCATCGGCGCCGAAATCACGGCCGAAACGCCTTTCCTGAAGCCCACGCTGTTTATCCGCGGCGGCAAATCCGACTACATCAGCACCGAGGACAAGCTTTACCACATTCCGCAGCTGTTTCCCAACTCCGTCGTCGAAACCGTGGTGGATGCCGGCCACTGGGTGCACGCCGAAGCCCACGACAAAGTATTTGAGCTGGTAACCGCTTTTGCCTCGGTCAATTATTAATTCATAATTATTAATTAATAATTACGCTTGAAAGGAACGCTCTACCTCATTCCGACGGTGCTGGCCGACGATACGGCCGCCCGGGTACTGCCCCCTCAAATTGCTGAGCGCGTGGCCGACCTAGGGTATTTCTTGGTCGAGAATGCCCGCACGGCCCGCCGTTTCATCAAGCAAGTAGCCCCGGCGCAGGTAATTGAAGAGCTGCGCATTTCGGTTATCGACAAAGACTCGACCGACGCGCAGGTGCGTGCCGCCTTGGAGCCCCTGCTGAAGCAAGGCATCAGCGCCGGCGTCATCAGCGAGGCCGGCTGCCCCGGCATTGCCGACCCCGGCGCCGCGCTGGCAGGCGAAGCCCACCGCCTGGGTATCCGGGTGGTGCCGCTGGTGGGGCCGTCGTCGCTTTTGCTGGCCCTGATGGGTTCGGGTTTCAACGGGCAAAGCTTTGCTTTTCATGGCTACCTGCCCATCGAGCGGCCGAAGCGCTCCGCTGCCGTGAAGCAACTGGAGCGCCAGGCCTTGGCCCAGCACCAAACGCAGCTGTTCATCGAAACGCCGTACCGCAACATGCAGCTGCTGGAAGATTTGCTCGCGCAACTCCAGCCCAGTACCCGCCTGTGTGTGGCCGCCAACCTTACGGCGCCCAACGAGTACCTGCGCACCGACACCGTGGCCGGCTGGAAGAAGGCCCCGCTGCCCGATCTGCACAAGCAACCCGCCGTGTTCCTGATCGGCACGTAGGAGCGCGTTGCACGCGCCCGCTTTTTGCGCGGATTTGTGCAAACGAAAAGCCCGAGCCATTAGCTGGCTCGGGCTTTTCGTTTGAATTACACCTAGGGAAACCGGTAGCCCGGCGGGTGCGTGCTACGTGCGCCCCTACTTGAGCACCTGGTACACCAGCAGCGACATTACGTAGGCCAGGCCCGACATATACCCCAGCTGCAGCAGCGGCCACTTCCAGCCTTTGGTTTCGCGGTAAGTGGTGGCCAGGGTGCTCACGCATTGCATGGCAAACACGTAAAACACCAGCAGCGAAGCCGCCCGGGCCGGCGTGAAGAACGGCTGACCGAACTCGTCTTTTTCGGCGCGCAGTTTTTCCTGTACCGTGCTCATGTCGGCATCCTGCCCCACGCTGTAAATCGTCGACATGGTGCCCACGAACACCTCGCGCGCGGCAAACGAGGTAAGCAGGGCTATGCTCACTTTCCAGTCGAAACCCAGGGGGCGCACCGCCGGCTCGATGGTACGGCCAAACACCCCGGCATACGAGCTTTCGAGCTTGTGCGAAGCAATTAGGTTATCGGTTTGCTCGGGCGTGAGTTGCTGCCGCGCGGCCTCGGCACGGGCCTGCTGCTCGGCCCGACCTAGGGAGTCGCCGGGGCCGTAGGAGGCCAGCACCCACACCAGCACCGAAATGGCCACGATGATTTTACCTGCCTGAAACACGAATGCCTTCACTTTCTCCACGATGGTCAGGCCCACGTTTTTCCAGCGCGGCCAGCGGTACACCGGAAACTCCATGATGAAGAAGCTGCGTTCCTTGGCCCGCAGCAGCGTTTTTAAGGCCCAAGCCGAAAGCACTGCCGACACAAATCCCAAGAGGTAAAGCCCCATCAGGGCCACGCCCTGCAGGTTGAAGATACCTAGGACGGTACGCTCGGGCACCACCAGCGCCACCAGCACCGTGTACACCGGAATGCGCGCCGAGCACGACATCAGCGGCACTACAAAAATGGTGATGATGCGGTCTTTCCAGTTCTCGATGGTGCGTGCGCTCATGATGGCCGGCACGGCGCAAGCCATACCCGAAATCAGGGGCACCACGCTTTTGCCGTTCAGCCCAAACTTGCGCATGATCTTGTCCATCATGAACGTGACGCGCGCCATGTAGCCCGACTCTTCGAGCACGGCAATGAACGCGAAGAGCAGCGCAATCTGCGGGATAAACATCAGCACCCCGCCCAAGCCGGCAATAATACCGTCGGAAAGCAGGTCGACGAGTGGGCCCTCGCCCAAGGTTTTTACCTGCCCACCCAGCCAGGCTACGCCCTGGTCGATGAGGTCCATGGGCAGCTCGGCCCAGGCGAAAATGGCCTGGAAGAGCAGGAACAGGATGCTAAGGAAAATCAGGTAGCCCCACACTTTGTGCGTGAGCACCCGGTCTATCTTGTTGCTGTACGACTCGTTTTTCTCGGCCCGCGTTACGCGTACCACATCAAGCAGCAGCTCCGAAATGCGGGCGTACCGGTCGATGGTTTCCTGGGCTTGCAAGGCCACCGAGTCGAAGCCGTATTGCTGCCGCAGCTCGTGGATGTACGCCTTATCATCGGCCGACAAAAACTTCAGTCGCTCGTACTGGTGCGCGTAGTGCAGCGCCAGGTAATCGTTGTGCAGGTTGAAGTAGTAGCGAATCTGCCGGATCATCGGCAGCAGCTCGTCGGTGGCTTCGAAGAACGTTTGGCTGGGCGGGCCCAGCTCCTGCGCCATCACGATTTTGAGCGCCGTTACGCCCACGCCTTTGCGGGCATTCATCGGGATGACGGGCACCCCCAGTTGCTGCTGCAGCTCGGCCACGTCGATCTGAACACCGTGCTGCTCGGCCGTGTCCATCATGTTCAGGGCCAGCACCATGGGCAGTTGCAGATCGGCCAGCTGCGTAAACAGCAACAGGTTGCGCTTCAGGTTGGAAGCGTCGGCCGTAACCACCACAAAGTCGGGGTACTCGCTGGAGGCGCGGTCGTAGAGCAAGTCGGTGATGACTTTCTCGTCAAGGCTCTTCGGGTAGAGCGAATACGTACCGGGCAGGTCGATGATTTCGGCCCGGTGGTGGGCCGTAAGCTGCGCCACGCCGGTTTTGCGGTCGACGGTTACGCCCGGAAAGTTGCCCACCTTCTGGTTAAGCCCCGTCAGCTGATTAAACAGCGACGACTTGCCCGAGTTGGGGTTGCCAATCAGGGCGATGCGCGTATGGCGCTCCGCTACTGACCGGGTGGCAGCTACTGCTGCGCCTGGCTGGCCCTGCTTCGGGTCAGGAGTTAATACTGCCGCACTCGCCATCCGCCGAAGCGTTAATCCTTTAGCATGATTGTAGCCGCTTCGCTTACTCGCAACGACAGCGTATATTCGCCGTCGACGTGCAAGGTAATGGGGCAACCCAGCGGCGCCCGGCCGCTAAGCGTTACCTGCGTACCCGGTATGCATCCCATCTCCAGGAGCTTAAGTGCCATTTCAGGATCCTTAAGGCAACAGATGGTACCCGTCTCGCCCAAGCGCAGATCTTTAACGCTGCGGGACGTGGTGGCGGAAGCAACAGACAGGGTGGGCACAGGCGGTACGTTTATTTAGACAAGCTATAAACAAAGGTACGCCCCGCAAAGGTTTCCGCCAAAATCAAAGCTTCGTAGCACCAGCTGGTTAGCACTTACCTGGGCCCAAATTGCACTTTTATAAATATTCGAAGGAAGATTGCAGTAACCGTCTAAACTGCTTGTATTTTTGGTTTTATAATCCACCGCTTATGCTCAAACGCCTACTCTTTTTCGTTGCGCTAGGTTGGTTGCTCCCGCAGTTGGTTAGTGCGCAGGATAATCGCATTACAGGCCGCGTGGTTGACGCCAAAACCAAAGAGCCCATCCCCTTTGCCTCTATTGGCCTGAAAGAAGAACAAACCGGTGCGTTGACAAACGAATACGGTTTCTTTCAGATGGCACAGCCGGAGAAAGCCGCCCAAGACTCCCTTATCATCCAGGCCCTGGGCTACATCCGCAAGGCCGTAGCCGTGAAGCGCGGTGCCAAGCTCGAAGACCTCATCGTGGAGGTTACCAAGCGCAACATTGTGCTGGCCGAGGTAAAAGTGGAAGCCGGCAAGGTGAAAAACGCCGACATGGGTGCCCGCAACAACACGCCCGGCGAGGGCATGATTCAGGGCATGCCCGGCAGCCAATACGCTTTCTTCGTGAAGAACGAGAAGGGCAAAAAGCTCGGCATGATCCGCACGGTATCGTTCTACATCGGTGAGCACGGCTTCCCGAAAGAGCCTTTCCGGGTGCGTATCTACAAGAACGACGGCGACTACAACGCCCCCAACACCGACCTGCTCACGGAGAACGTGGTGGTATCGGCGCCGGGCGGTGGCGCTTGGTTCACCATCGACATGACGCCCTACAACATCATGGCGCCCGACGAAGGATTCTTCGTGGCAATGGAGTGGATTGTGTCGGGCGACAAGTTCTACACCACCAACTTCATGGATAACTACACGCCTTACGGCCAGATCATGAAGCCCACCTTCGAGTTCAAGGAAAGCCGCACCTGGACGTACTCCATGGGCAAAGGCTGGAGCCTGATTACCATGTCGAACGGCACGGGTCTGCGCTACAACGCCATGATCAAGGCCGAGGTCGACGTTTACAAGTAATAGCTGCTGCCAGCCGGCGTTTTACCTCGCCCGTTGCTCGTCAGCCAATCAACAGAAAGGCCGGTTTCCTGCAGGAAACCGGCCTTTCTGTTGGGCACCTGTACCTGGGGCAACCACAGGCCCGGCTTAGCTGTTGCGCACCGCAATTTCGACGCGGCGGTTTTGCTGACGGCCTGTAGCCGTGGCGTTCGAGGCGGCCGGTGCCGCTTCGCCCATTGGCTCCAGGCTCACGCGGCTGGCATCCACCTTGCCGTTTTTCACCAGCCAGTTTTTCACGGCTTCGGCGCGCTGGGCACTCAGCTCTTTGTTGTAGTTTTTGTCGCCGCGCGAGTCCGTAAAACCCATGATGCGGACATCTTTGCCACCGAAGCGCTTGCCGATGGAGGCCGAAATTTGCTCCAGAGCATTTTTGGCCGAAGGCTTGAGCTCGGCTTTGTCGGTATCGAAGAACACCTTCTCGTCAACCGAGTACACGCTGTACCGGTCGTTGCCGCGCACTTCAACATCGGGCAGCGTTACTTCCTCGTAGCGCACGTTGGGCAGGTCTACGTCGAGGTCCCAGTTATCGGGGTCTACGGCAGCACCGGCCTGGTCGGCAGCGTTTTCGACGGAGGCAGCAGCACCGGCGGCGGCATCGGCGGCGGTTTTGCCGTCGCGGTACACCACGGCGGTGTCCTGGGTGGCTTCCTGCGGTTCGTCTTTGGCTTGGGGCTTATTGAGGTCGTTGCAGGCCGTGAACAAGGCCATACCGGCCATCAGGGAAAGGATCTGTTTTTTCATGGGTGTGGTTGGGAGTGTGGGCTGCATACGCACACACCACAACCTGTGTTGGTCAGCCCTTAGCCCTACTCCGAAACAAACACCCGTTTTACCCTTTCGCTGACGTTGGTGAGCAGCTCGTACGGAATGGTGCCGATGCAGGCTGCCAGCTCGGTGAGGGGCAGCTCTTCGCCGAATACCACGGCCGTATCGCCCTCCTGCACCCCGGGTATGTTCGTCACGTCGGCCATGCACATATCCATGCATACGTTGCCGACAATTGGTGCCCGTTGGCCACGGATAACCACAGCCCCTGCCCCGCGCGAAAAGCGCCGGTCGTAGCCATCGGCGTAGCCAATGGCCAAAGTGGCAATGCGCCGGTTGTGGTCGGCGGCCTCGCCGCGGCGGCCGTAGCCTACGGTTTCGCCGGCGGGCACGGTTTTCAGCTGCGACACGGTGGTGCGCAGCGTGCTTACCGGGCGAAGCGCCGTTGGGTTGAGCCCGGCAGCCTCTACCCCGTACAAGCCAATGCCCAGGCGCACCATATCGAACTGGGCTTCCGGGAAGCGCATGATGCCCGGTGAGTTCAACGCGTGCTTGATAACGGTGTAACCCAGGGCCGTTTCGAGGCGGGCGGCCATGCGCTGGAAGGCCGCCAGCTGCCGGTGCGAAAAGCTGTTGTGCTGCTCTTCGTCGGCGCCGGCCAGGTGGGTGAGGGCGCTGGCCACGCGCAGCGTGCCAGCGTGCTGCTGCAGCAAAGGCAGCAGCTCACCTAGGTCGGCTTCGTCGAAGCCCAGGCGCCGCATGCCGGTATCGAGCTTGAGGTGAACCGGCGGCAACGGACCATCCTGCGCGGCCAGCAGGTACTCGCGCAAGCGGGCAAACGAATAGATTTCGGGCTCGAGGTGGTACTGCCGAAGCAAGGCAAACGAATCGGGCGAGGGATTCATCACCATAATCGGCAACGAAATGCCGTGCTCGCGCAGCTGCACGCCTTCGTCGGTATAGGCCACGGCGAGGTAATCGACGCGGTGAAACTCCAGCAGGTTGGCTACTTCGTACGAACCGCTGCCGTAGGCAAACGCCTTTACCATTACCATGAGGCGGGTACCGGGCTGCAGGCGGGCGCGGTAGTAGTTGAGGTTGTGCACCAAAGCATCGAGGTTTACCTCCAGCACCGTGCCGTGGATCTTGCGTTGGAAAGCTGCTACCACCCGCTCGAAGCCGAAGCGGCGGGCGCCTTTTACCAGAATGGTTTCGTGGCGGAAATGGTCGGGGTGAAACCAGGCGAGCAGCGCGTCGGTGTCGGCAAAGAACTGCGCCTCGGGCACGGCCGCTTGCAGCAGGGTTTGGTGCTGGCCGATTTCGGGCCCCACGGCCAGCACGCGCTGCACGCGGTGCTGCTGCGCCAGCTGCGCCACTTGCCGGTACAGCTCGGCGGCGGGCAGGCCCGATTCGAGCAAATCGGACAGGATGAGGGTGCGGCGGCCGCGGCGCGGCTGCCGACCTAGGGCATCGAGGGCGAGGTCGAGGCCGGCCAGGTCGTTGTTGTAGGTGTCGTCGAGGATGTAGCAGTCGTGAATGGCCTGCTTCATTTCGAGGCGCATGGCCACGGGCTGCAGGCGCAACAGGCGGCGTTGCAGCTCGGCGGCCGGCAAGCCGCGCCACAACAGCACGGCCACGCAATGCATGGCGTTTTCGACGGAAGGCTCGTCGGCGAAGGGCAACGTAAATGCGTGCGTGTGCCCTAGGTACTGCACGTGCGCCAGCGGCTGCTGGGGGTCGGCACCCGGTTCGAGCTGCACGTGCACCTGGGCTCCGGGCGCCCCGCGGCGCGACCAGCTAAAGCGCAGCACGTGCGCGGGCAACTGCGCTGCGGCAGCGTGCACCTCGGCGTGGTCGCGGCAGTAAAACAGGGTGTCGACGCCCGCAAACAGCTGCGCCTTTTCGGCCGCTTTTTCGGCGTGCGAGGCAAAGCCGGCGTCGTGCGCCGATCCCAGGTTGGTAAACACACCTAGGGTTGGCTGAATGACCTGCGCGAGGCGTGCCATTTCGCCGCGCTCCGAAATGCCCGCTTCAAAAATGCCCAGCGTGTGGGCCGGCCGCAGCTCCCACACGCTCAGCGGCACGCCTACTTGGGAGTTGTAGCTGCGCGGCGAGCGGCAGATAAGCTCGTCGGGGCTGAGCAGTTGGGCCAGCCACTCCTTCACGATGGTTTTGCCGTTGGAGCCCGTGATGCCTACCACCGGGATGCTGAACTGCGCGCGGTGCTCTGCCGCCATGCGCTGCAACGCGGCCAGGCTATCGGGCACCAACACAAAGCCCGCTTCGGGGTAATCGGCCAGCGTTCCGGGCAGCAGCTCGGCTTTGTCGATCAGGAACAGGCGCACCCCACGCTGGTACAGCTCGGGCAGGTACTGATGGCCATCGTGGTGGGGGCCGCGCAGCGCCACAAACAAGGTGCCGGCGGCCTGGGCCATGCGGCGGCTATCGAGCAACAAGTGAAGCACCGGGGCGGCAACCTCAAAAGGCGCCTGAAGCAGCGTACCGCCCGTAAGTGCCGGCAGATGGGAGAAGGTGAGCATAGCAGCGCAAAGGTAGAGCCCGCACGCGGCCATTTCACCCAGGCACCCGCGCCGGCGCTTCGCCGGGTTTAGTTTACACGCATTCAGAATATTGCCTCCGCAACCGGTTATCTTTGCGGTCTTTTTCGGCGCGCCACCTAGGCGCATACGCTTACCGGCTTGAAACCATCCCGCTTTCATACGGCCGCACTGGCCGCTTACCTTATCTGGGGCTTCTTCCCGATTCCGCTGCGCCTGCTTGCGGGCTACGCCAGCGGCCAGATTCTCTATTTCCGAGTAGTGCTGGCCTTGCTGTTGCTGGCGGCCATTTTGCTGATTGGCCGGCGCAATGCCTTGCAGCAAACCTGGCAGCAATACCGCACGGCGGTGCCGGCCGAGCGGCGCCGCATGCTTGGCCTGACGGCCCTAGGTGGTATGCTGCTCACCATCAACTGGCTGCTGTTCATCTACGTGGTCAACCACGTAAGCGTGCAGGCCGGCTCGTTTGCCTACCTGCTTTGCCCCATTCTGACGGCCTTGCTGGGTTGGGCCGTGCTGGGCGAGCGGCTGCGGCCGGTGCAGGGCGCAGCCATTGCCATCAGCCTGGTCAGCTGCGGCCTGCTGGCTACGGGCGACCTGCAAACCGTGGGCATGAGCTTGCTTGTGGCCCTGAGCTACGCCAGCTACCTGATTACCCAACGCGTGCTGCGCCACTACGATAAGCTGGTGCTGTTGGGCTTGCAGCTGCTGCTGGCCACCGCGGTGCTCGTGCCGCTGGCCGGGCCCCTGGGTGCCGCCCCCGCCGCGGGCTTCGCCGATACGCGCCTGCTACTGATTGTGGGCCTGCTGAGCGCAGGTTTTACAGTGCTGCCCCTGTTCCTGAACTTGTTTGCCCTAGGTGGTTTGTCGTCGGGCACGGTAGGCATCCTGATGTACCTGAACCCGCTGGTGTCGTTTCTGCTGGCGTTTCTGTACTTCGGCGAGTCGGCAGCGGCCAACCAGGTAATTGCCTACGGGCTGATTGTGGTATCGGTGCTGCTGTACAACTGGCCGGCCAGGCGCCAGCCCCTGGCAACCGAAGCAGCGCCCGAGCCCGAGCAAGCTACGCGCGTGGCCTAGGGCTGATGGCTTAAAAACCGAAGCCCAGGCGCAAGCCCTGCTCAAGCTTCCGGCCCGACTGCAGCGCCGTGAAGTAATCGATGCGCCCGAACTTGAAGAAGTGCTCGATGCCTACGCCCAGCTCCACGTAGTGACCGGCGGCGGCCGTGCGCAGGTAGTTTACGGTGCCCACTTCCTGCCACTTCAGGCGCTTCAGCAAGGGTATTTTGTTCAGGAAGAAACCGTTGAAGTGGTGGTCGTAGTGGGCCTCCACAAACGTGCGGCGCGTGCTGTAGCGGTAGTAGTCGAGCAACTGAAAGCGCGAGAAATCGGCGGCAAAGCGCGTGAGGTTGCCCGAGAAATGGCGGTAATCCATGAAGGCCAGCTGGGGGGCGCCCAAAAAGCCGCCCACGTTGGCGTAGTAGTTACTGGTGCCCAGCAGGCCTAAGTTCAGGCTTTGCCGCACGCCCGCCTCCAGCATAGTGTAGCGCACGTCGCTGAAGTTCCCGATGCCCCACCCCTGGCGCCAGGTAGCCCGAAACACGGGGTAGCGCGAACCCAGGTTGATGCGGCCGTCGGGCCGGCTGATGTAGCGCTGCCCCGGCTGGTAGCTCAGCCACACCTCCGAACCTAGGGCGCGGCTGCGCCCAAAACCGGCGCCCTGCGGCAGCTCGGCCGCCACGGGCTGGTTGGGCGTGAAAGCCCGGCCCGGAATGTCGTTGAGCAAATCGATGGTGGCGTTCTGCAGCTCGCGGCGGTCGAAGTAGCTGATGGCGCCGCGCACCGTTAGGCCGTTGAGCACCTCGCGCAGGTAGCCCACTTCGGCTCCGCGGCGCTGGTAGTACTTGGCAAAATTGCGGTTGCGCAGCAGCGTGTACGAGGTGTTGATGGCCGGCGTGAGCTGCGAGTTCGGGTCGAAGTTCTCGACGGTGCGGCCCACCACCACCTGCAGGCGGGCGGTGCGCGCGGGGTCGTGCTGCCAGTTCAGCTCCACGGAAGGACTGAAAAGCCGGGCCTCGGTGCCGTAGCGCAACGAGGGCGTGAGCCAGAAGCGGCGGCGGTCGTCGGTGGAGCGGGTGTAGGTGAACTGCGGGTTCACGATGGTGCCCTCTACGGTGCTGTATTGCAGAATGTTGAACAGCGGCGCTACGTAGAACTGCTCCTTGCGGTGCGAGCGGCTGTAGGTGTAGCCCGTCAGCATAAAGCTCTTGGCATCGAACTTATTGCGGATGCGGTCGAGCGAATCCTGGTAGGGCTTGGAGTTGCGCACCACTTCGGTGCTGTCCTTCACGCGGTAGTCGCGCTTTTCTTCGTCGGTGAGCGGCACGGGCCGCACCTGGGCCCAGTAGCTGCTGTCGCGCTCGTTCACGCCTTTTTCAACCCGCAGCACTTCGTGCTTGCCCATTTTCTCCACCTCCAGCGCGCCTGCTTGCCGCGCCAGCGAATCGACGGCGGCCGCGCCCGTGCGCTTGCTCTGGCGCTTTACCTGCCGCGTAAGCGCGCGCACCGTGGCGCGCTGCTGCTTGGCCTCGGCTACGGTTTCGGCGTGGGCGGGCTCGTTGGTAGCGGGTGCCGGGGCCTGGGCAGGCACCGGCCGGTTGGCGTAGGTAGGCGTAACGCGGTAGCTCGAGTACACGGCCGTGAGGTAGGCATTGCCCTTGAACCCAAACGCCGAGTACGTGGCCGTAAGCTTCTGCGACTGCATCACCCACACATGCGGAACACCGGGCGCAGGTGCATAAATCTGGTCGATGCGCACGTCGTCGACGTAGTCCAGCTGGGCATCCTTGTTCAGCGTGAGCGACACCGAGTGCAAGCGCCACGTGCCCTCGATAACGTAGATATGGCCGGCAAATACCGGGTCGGTGCGGCGGCGCGGCGTTACCCTGATTTTGTGCACCATTTGGCCGTTTTGCTGCGTGGTGCCCTCGAGGGTGTACTGGTAGAACAGAAACGCGTTGGGCGCAATGGGCGACACAAACCCGCGCTCCGAAAACAGCTTCAGCACGGGGTTGTAAAAGCTCAGGCCGCGGCCCGCACCGGCGCGGTTCAGGCTGAAGGCTTTGGCGTCGCCGCTGACCCGGGAGGATAGCATCCGCTCGCGCACCACGTTGGGTTGCTGAAACGCCACTTCCGATACCGACTCCGACAGATAGATGATGCCCGGCTTCAGATCGGGGCCGGTTTTGAACAGACCCAGGATGCGGCTAGGCGCTTCGTTGAGGCGGGCCAGGGCTTTGACGTAGGTACGCGCCGTAAAAGCAGCTACCTCGCGCCGGTGGTAGCTGCGCCAATCGATGGCGTGCTGCACGATGGCGTAGGCGGGGTCTTTGTCTTTGGCCCGCACCACCACCTCGCGCAGCTGGTAGTTTTCGGGCGTGAGGGTTACGTTGAGCGTGGTTACGGTGTCGCCGCCGGCTACGCGCACGGCTTCCACGTGAGGCTTAAAGCCGACGTACTGAAACACCAGCTCGTAGCGGCCGGCGGCCAGCGGCAATTGGTAATTGCCCTGCTCGTTGGAGGCTGTGCTGGTGCTGGTGCCCTTCACGGCCACATTGGCAAACGCCAGCACCTCGCCTTTGGGGTCGGTAATGCGCCCCCGGATAACGCCGGCCCGCAGCCCCAGCGGCGCCAGCAACACACACCACAAACAAAAGCAACAAACCAGGTACTGACGACGCATAGCAGGCAACATAATGCTCTTCTCTTCGGCGGGGAAGATACAGCTAAGAGTGCCGCGGCAGTAGCGGCGTTGCCTGGGTCAGCAAATTTTGGCCTACCCGCGCACGGCTTCGCCCTCCACGGCATCGGGCTCGGGCGTGGGCGCCTGCGTGCGCCGGGCGTGCCGGGCCAGGTACCACGAGTTCAGCAGCACGCCGGCCAGCACCAACGCCATGCCCACGTAGGCGCCCGGCGGAAAGGCCTCGCCGAAGAACACGTAGCCGAGACCTAGGGCGTACAGAATACCGATGTAGTTGAGGTTGGCTACGCTGGCGAGGCGCTCGGCCTGGTAGGCTTTCGTCATGTACACCTGCGCGCCTTGGGTAAGCACCCCGGTCAGTAGCAGCCACAGCCAATCGAGCCCTTGCGGCGTTTGCCAGTTGAACAGGCAAAAGGCAGCCGAGATGGGCAACGCCACCATCGGAAAGTAAAACACTATTACCAGCGGGTGCTCTTTGCCCTTGAGCCGGCGGATGGAGTTGTAGCTGAACCCCGAAAACACCGCCGACAGCACGCCCAACCCTAACCACATGGGCTCCACGCGGGTATCCACGCCTTCGGCCCAGATAACGCCCGCAAACGAGAGCAGGAAAAACGCCCACTGCCAGGGCAGCACCCGCTCCTTTACTACGAAGATGCCGATGATGGCCGTGAAGATGGGCGCCAGGTATTGCACCGTTACGGCGGTGGCCAAGGGCATGCGCTGCAACGTGAAAAAGTACAGCATCAGGGCCATGGCGCCGGTGGTGCCGCGGGCTATCAGGAAGAAGTGGTTGGAGCCCCACGGCCGGATGCGCAGGGCCCGCAGCGTTAGGTAGCTCAGCAACA
Source organism: Hymenobacter sp. YIM 151858-1 (assembly GCF_025979705.1). NCBI lineage: Bacteria > Pseudomonadati > Bacteroidota > Cytophagia > Cytophagales > Hymenobacteraceae > Hymenobacter > Hymenobacter latericius. The sequence continues at coordinate 3,764,038 of NZ_CP110136.1, read as the reverse complement.
CCGACATAGCCGACCGAAACAGGATAATTTCCATAGCCGGCAAGTGCTTCAGCAGCTTCACGCACACGTTCATCAGCGCAAAGCAAAGCGTGGAAACAAGCATGTACCGGGCCCCGCGACTTAATAGCATAGCGCCAAGAAAAAAGAGAAAGGCCGCAAAGGTCTGTGCAAATCGGCGGAGTACGAAATAGGCACTATTCGGGTATTTTAATTGCTTAATATTGTGCGTAATGTGGGCAAAACGTGCTATCTTGCCCCAGCTGAATCGAAGAACCTTTGCCTTCCTTTTTGGTTTCAGTTTTTGGATTCAACTTGTTTATGTGAGCGAACAGCCGCCGCCTCCTGGGCGGCGGCTGTTTTTTTGCCCGGCTTGGCCAAAAGCCTACCGCGCACCTAGGGTTGCAGCCTGCCCCGGGCATTGTACGTAAGCGCACCTAGGGCAAGGCACCTGCCTGCTTATTTTGCTTGAGTAATGGAAGACGCTTCGCGCAAACGCAAAACCTACACGCCCGGCGAGGCCCTGCAGAAAATAGCCGCGTACTGCGCCTATCAGGAGCGCAGCCACCGCGAGGTAGAGGACAAGCTGCGCAGCTACGGCCTCGACGAAGAGGAGGCCGGCGAAATCATCATCCGGTTGGTACGCGAAAAGCTGCTCGACGAGGAGCGCTTTGCCCGCTCGTTTGTGCGCGGCAAGTACCGCCTCAAGAAATGGGGCCGCCGCCGCATTCGGCTCGAGCTGAAGCAGCGCCACATTTCGGAGTTCTGCATCAAAGCCGGCATGAGCGAAATCGACGGCGACGAGTACTACCAGAACCTGCGCGAGCTGCTCGAGAAGAAGAACGCGCTCGAAAAGGAAAGCCACCCGCTGAAGCGCCGGCAAAAGCTGATGGCTTACGCTACCCAGAAAGGCTACGAGTCCGACCTGATTCAGGACGCCCTAGGTGAAGTACTGGCCGACGACTAGCGGCACCAGTGCAGCGCATCAGCCAAAGCACCAGCCCGGCCGTATACCCCGGTAAAGCCGCTGCTACCTAGCTCTCCTAGGTTACGGCAGTGGCTTGCTGTACCTCTACCCCGCTGCTCCTATGGCTAAGCTCCGCAAAAAAGCGCTAAAAGTGCTGCGCAAAGAAGTGCGCCGCCTGCTCCGCAAAGAAGGCCCCGAAGTAATTGTGGGCGTGGTTACCGGCGTGCTCTCGAATCTGTTTACGGAACTCGCCGGCAAGAGAAAAAAACGCAAGAAGGTAGCAGCCGGCTAGCTGCCCTAGGTTGCTAACACGCGCGAGCCGCGCCGGCGCACACGTGTGCGCCGGCGCGGCTCGCGGGCGTTGATACCAATGCTATGCTGCGCCTAAAACTGCTGCACGCCAAACTTGCTGGCTGCGGCTTGCAGCGTGGCGCGGTCGGGGGTGGCCCGAAGGCCGGGCGCAATCATGCCGCGCTCGGGCTTGGATAGCTCGCGGTAGTACTGCTCGCCGCCACCGGGCGTAATCAGCAGCAGCGCCCGCGCCTGGCCCGATACTACGTGGCAGGCGTGGCGCAAGCCGCGCGGCAGGTGCACGGCGTCGCCGGGGCCGGCCTCAATCACCTCGTTGCCTACTTCGAAGCGCATGGCGCCTTCGAGCAGGTAAAACGTTTCCGATTCGTTGTGGTGCAGGTGCGGGGGCAAATCCATACAGCGCTGCATAGTTACATCGAGCAGGGCAAACTCGCCGTGGGTTTCGCGCGAGGTAGCCAAGGGCTTTGCGCAGATGCCGGCAAACTCCCAGGTTTCGGCGGTGGCAGTGCGGCCCACAAACGGCACCCCGGTGGGCATGAGTGGCGTTTGCCAGTCCGTGTCGGTGGAGAAGAGTTGCGCAACGGTGGGGGCTTTGGTTTCCATAGCTGATAAGAGGTTAGGCGGGTGACTACCTAAAGCTACAGCGCCCAATTGCCCGATGCCACTTTTCAGGCTCGCATAATAATGTGATACAGCTAGTTAGCTTATCAATCACAAACCAATAAGCGGTTGAGCTACTGCAGCCGCCCACGTTGCGGCGGTGCGGTTTGCTGGGTTAGCACCACGCGGCGGCCGGTGAGGGTTTCGAGCATGGGCCGCAAAATCTGCTCGGCGTTTTGCTGGGTTTGCGCCAAAATGCCCGACTGCAACGCGGCGCGGCGCACGTTCTGCTCGGCGTACTTGTAGCCCTCGTCAACCAGCGCGGCATCTTGCAGCAGAGCATTTTCGGTATCGTACACGCGGCTTTGGGAGTGGTCGATGCGCCAGGTGCACAGCTCGGGCGCAGGCAAGGCCACGCGCACCACCGAGTCGCCTTCGAACACCACATCCAACGCGCCTACCTTACGCAGATCAACGCAGCCGATGGCCTCGCCGGCCACAATAAGGGCCACTTTGGCATCGGGCAGAAAACGGTAGGTGCTTTTGCGGTACTCCACCACATCCTTAAAGCGGTAGCGCACCAGCTCCAGCTTACCCAAGCCCTCGATCTTCTCGAGCACGGTGTTGTGCGTTACGGTTACGCGCGGCGCGGGCTCCACCAATGGGTTCAGGTCGCGCAGGCTCGGGGCTACTTTCTTCCACAGAAACCAACCCAGCGCAACCAAAAACAGCAAAGGCACCAAGCGCCGCAGCAAAAGCATCATGAGCGTTGAGGAACGAGGTCGACAATACCAGGCTATACGGAACCCGGCGCCCGCACGCCGAAGCGCTGCTGAAACCCGGCCCAACCCTGCAGGCCGCCGGTATGCACGGCTACCACGGTACTGCCCGCGGCAAAGTAGCCTTCCTCAATCAGTTGCAACACGCCGTAAAGCAGCTTGCCTGTATACACCGGGTCGAGCACTACGTGGTGGCGTTGGTAGAAGCTATGGATAAAGGCCAGCAGCGGCTCGGAATACTTGGCGTAGCCTCCGAAGTGCGCCGTCGTATGCAGATGCCAGTTGCTGAACTCTTCCCCCACTGCCACCTGGGTAAGGTTGTTGACATCGTCGCGCAGGAAATCGGCGCCCTTTAGGGCTGCCACGCCTAGGGCCTTCCGCTGCCCGCCCAGGCCCACGAGCAAGCCGGCCAGCGTACCGCCGGTGCCGCAGGCCAGGGCCAAGGTGTCGAAAGCTTCTTGGGCAGCATCGAGCTCCGTTACCAGCTCGGCGCAACCGCGTAAGGCCAACGTGTTGGTGCCGCCTTCGGGCACTACGTAGGCTGGCCCTAGGTGCGCCACTAGCTCGGCAACCCAGGCAGCATCGTGCCGCTGCCGGTACGCCTCGCGGCTGATGAAGTGCAGCCGCATGCCATCGGCCTGGCACTGCTGCAGCGTGGGGCTAAGCTCGGGGGCGGCCTCGCCGCGAACCACGCCAATGGTACCGAAGCCTTGCAGCCGACCGGCCGCGGCCACTGCGGCCAGGTGGTTGGAGTACGCGCCGCCAAACGTAAGCAGCGTGCTATGCCCTAGGTGCCGCGCCTCGAGCAGGTTGTACTTGAGCTTGCGCCACTTGTTGCCCGGCAGCTCCGGGTGCAGCAGATCGTCGCGCAGCAGGCGCAGGCGCACGCCGCGCCGCTCGGCAACGGCCTCGGGCAAATCGAGCAGAATGGGCGGTGCTGGCTGGGGCATAGCTCCTGCAAAGGAAACACAAGCCGCCGACCTAGGGCCGCCACGTGCTGGCTGAAAACAACACTGCCACTGCTCCGGGCCGGAACAGTGGCAGTTCGCTGTATGCGCTGGCGTTACCTATGCGGCAATTAGCTCGTCGCGCGCAGCTTCGGGCTCGGGCGTGGGCTTGCGGCGCACGGCGTACACCACGGCCCCAATCAGCACCCCAAACAACAGCAGCGACGACACCAGCGACACCGTGTTGCCAATGGCGTACTCCTTCGGCTCGAACTTAAACTCGAGGGTGTGTTGGCCGGCGGGCACTTGCATGGCGCGCAGCACGTAGTTGGCCCGCACGTGCGGCACGGGCTTGCCGTCGAGGTAGGCGTTCCAACCTTCGGGGTAGTAGATTTCGGAGAACACCACGAAGCCTTCTTGCGCGGCATTCACGCTGTACTTCAGCTCGTTGGGCGAGTAGTTGGTAAGCGTGATGCTGGAGCCCGCGGCGTTGTAGCTGGTTTTGTTCTGCGGAAACTTGCTTACATCAACAATGGCCGTGTTCACGGGGTCGAAGTTGCTGAGCGCGGCCATTTCCTGGTCGGCGTTCTGCACCGGCTGAATGGTGCTTACAAACCACGCGTTGCCGAGGGCACCGGGGTTGCGCTGGGCCACGGGCTGCCCCTGCTGATCCTGCGTGATGACGTAGCGCGCGTTGAGCATGCTCAGGATGCGCGGGTTGTTCTGCGAAATCTGCCGCTCGATCAGGTCCTGGTACCGGCGCAGCTTGGCGCCGTGGTAGCCCCCGATGCTCTTGTGGAAGTACGAAGTTTGGGCCTCGTTGAAGGGGTTGCTGAGGTTGAGCACGCGGTAGTGCAGCGTGGGGTCGGCAAGGATTTGCGAATCGGCGCGCGAGGGCACAAACTGCTGCGCTACGGTTTCGTTCTGGAAGCTGCTTTCGCCCAGGTAACGCTTATCCACGGCCCACAGGTCGATGAGCGTGAGCAGGGCTACAATGCCAGCGGCTACCGTCATGGTCAGCTTGCGGTTCAGGTAGAACCACAGCACCCCGGCCGTAGCCACGATGAAGAACAGCGAGCGGAGCACATCGGCGCGCATGAGGGCAGCGCGGTCTTGGCGCAAGGCATCAATCGGAAAACCCTGCTGCTGCAGCTGGCTGTCGATGGGCGAAGCAAAGTCGGCACCTAGGCCGAAGATGAACGCCAGCACGCAAATGCCGGCCGTAATGCCCGTGGCCAGCAGCAGCTTGCGGCGCAGCTCGGCGGTTTCGGGGCTATCGGCAGCGGCCATGGTGGGCAGCTTGGGGTGGGCGGCCGGCGCCGCCGCAGCCGGGCGGTTGCGTAGCACGCGGGCCAGAGCCAGCACGGCCAGCAGCGGCATGGCCAACTGCGCAATTACCAACGCCATCGACACCGACCGGAACTTGTTGTAGCCCGGGAAGTAGTCGAACATCAAGTCGTTGAAGGTGGCGAAGTTCTTGCCCCAGGCCAGCAGAATCGACAGGATGGTGCCCACCAGCAGCCAAACGCGCGTGCGGCGGTCGGCCACAAACAAGCCCAGCACAAACAGCAAGCACACCACCGCGCCCATGTACACGGGGCCGCTGGTAATGGGCTGGTCGCCCCAGTAGGTAGGCATGCCCGCGAGGTACTGCTCGAGCTGCACGGGCGGCACACCTAGGCCCGTCAGGGCCTTGCCGGTGTTCGAGTCGTCGTCGAGTGTGCCTTGCGAGGCGCCGCCGTAGTAGTTGGGGATCAGCAGCGTAATGGTTTCGCCCACGCCGTAGCTCCAGTTGAAGGCGTAGTCGCGGTCGAGGCCGCCGCCTTCGCCATCGGCTGCGGGAGCGGCAGCTTGCTCGCCCGGAGCGGCAGGTGCGGGCGTCGTCAGCTCCGATTTACCCCGGATGCTGTACTTGGTGTAGGTAGCCGTGGTGTAGAGGCGGCCGAAGCTTACGCCCACGGCCAGCAGGGCACCCACCGCCAGCAGAGCCGTACGCTGGAAGAAATCGGGCAGGCGCTTTTCGCGCGCCGCAAAAATCAGCTCCACCACCCCAAACACCAGCACCAGCAGCAGCAGGTAGTAAGTAATCTGCAGGTGGTTGGCCCGGATGTTCATCGTCAGACCTAGGGCAAACAAGGCCGCGCCAAGCAGCCGCTGCCGGCGGAACGTAACCAGCAAGCCGGCCAGCACCAGCGGCGCATACGCCAGGGCGTACGACTTGGAGTTGTGCCCCGCGGCCAGAATAATGAGGTTGTAGCTCGTGAAACCCAGCGCAATGGCGCCCACCAGCGCTACCAACGGCCGCATGCCCAAAAAGGCAAACAGCAGGTAGCCGCAAAACAGGGCGGCAAACAGGTTGGCCGCCACCGCCGGCAGCCCCACCGTGAACACGTAGTTCAGGTACACCGATAAGTCGCCGGGAAAGCGGGTACTGATCAGGTACGTGGGCATGCCCGAGAACATGGAATTCGTCCAGAGGGCTTCCTGGCCAGTTTGCTGCCGGTAGGTAAGCGCCTCGCGGGCACTGCCATTGAACTGCACGATGTCGTGCTGGGCCAGGGTTTTGCCCCCGAACACAATGGGCGAGAAATACAGAACGGCCAGCACGAGCAGGAAGGCTACGGCTAGCAGGTGCGGCAGCAAACGGCGGCCCCACGAGGGTGCTGTTGGCGCGGGCGATTCGACAGCGGGCATGTACGGTAGCTGGTAGTAAGTAGGCGGTAAGGCAGGGGGCAGGCCACAGCACCCAGGGCGCGCGGCACACCACCCCCACAAGCATAAAAAAGCCCGGCCGGCAGGCGCCAGCCGGGCTTGAAGCCCGAAGGTAGTCCGATTATTTCACTTCCTCGAAATCGACGTACTCGCCGCCGCGGAAATTCGTATCGGGCTGCCGCTTGCCCGTTGGCGGCACGTAATCGACGCGCACCTGGCCGTTGGGCGTGTTGTGGCCGGGCCCGCCCGAAGGCGAGGGCGGCGCAAACGGATTGCCACCCGGCCCGAACACCACGCCGCCTTTGCGCATCTGCCGCTTCACGAAAGCACCAAGTGCCCAGCGCAGCAGCGTAGGCATCACCAGCCGCAGCACCATCGACACAATAAAGGTTATGAGCAGGAATTTGATGAACATCAGCGGGAAGCGGGGTAGTCGGGTTGAAAGTAAAAGTCGCGGTCGGCGGGTGCCGTCAGCACCTCGTCGGGGCAAGGTACTAACTGCGGCGCGGCGCCCATGGTTTCCAGCACGTAGGGCCGGTAGCCCAATTCGGCCAGCAGGCTAGCCACGCGCTGGCGGTTTTCGAGGCCGTTCAGCTCGGTTTGAATAACGGGCCGGTGCCGCCGTAGCGTATCCTGCATGTGCCGAAATACTTCGTACTCGAAGCCTTCTACGTCGCACTTAATAAAGTCGAGCCGGTCGAAATCAGCCAGTAGCTCGTCGGGCACGCGCATTTCCACGTCGTAGTACTGGCCGTACTGCTCGCCGGGGTTGCTGTCGGTTACTTTGGTCATGCCGTGGTGCAGCAGGCCGTTGCGGGCAGGCGTGCCCATCTTCACCATCGCGTTCTGGCCACCTAGGGCGTAGGGCAGCAGCAGCAGGTTGTCGTAGCCACTCAGCCGTACGTTGTCTTGCCAAATCTGCTGAAACAGCGGCACGGGCTCCACGGCCAGCACCTTGCCTTTTGGCCCTACCAACCGCGACAACGCCACGGAGTAGTATCCCAGGTTCGCGCCGATATCGAGGCACACGTAGCCGGGCTTTACCAGCTTCTCCAGAAAAAACAGCTCGGGGTACTTCGCACGCCCCCACCCCAGTGCCACCAGCCGCAAATACACGTGGCTGGCCAGCCGGATGTAGCGCTCAAAGCCCAACGTGCCAACCAGTAGTTTGCGCAGTGCTTTCATTGCCGGGCAAAGGTAGAGAGGCGGGGTGGTGAAATCGTGAAATGTGTATGCGCTTCGACTTTCACCAAAACCTCACCTCACCATTGCGCGATTTTACCGCTTGCCCAGCCGGCTCCACAGCCGCGACATACCAGCCGCCGCCAAACCACCCAGGGTATACCACGCTACCGTCATCAGCTGGGTTTGCGGGGTGCGGTTGCTAGGCCCATCACCCAAGCCCATGGGGCCCGGCAGCAGCACGCCTCCTACCCCGGCGGCTACACCTAGGGCGGCGCCGCGTATCCAGGCGTCGCGGCCGCTGCCCACCAGGCTGTAGTAGAGGCCGTTCACGAGTAAGTCGCCGGCCATGGTAGTGTTGTACAGGGTTTTGTGGTCGGGCTGGGGTGCATCGGCCGCGGCCAGCAGCTTACGCAGGCCACGCATGCCCAGCACATCCATGCGGGGGGCATCGGGGGTTAGCTCGCGCGCCGTCTGGTGCACCAGTGTTAATGTTATCGAACCTACAAAGCCGCTTACCAGCGCCTGCAGCACATCGTCGGACTGATCGGGAGTAGCCATAGAAACAAAGTTTTGCGGAGCTGAGCAGCCCAGCCGTTGCCTTGCCAAACGCAACGGCCGCGCGGGGGTTATGCAGCCAAGATTTTTTTTCGGGCGAATTGGATGGAGTTAAACCGGCTGTTTATATTTGCAGCCCCGAACGACAGCTACGGCTTGCGCCGGGTAAATGCCTGCTTAGCTCAGTTGGTAGAGCAGCTCATTCGTAATGAGCAGGTCGTTGGTTCGAGTCCAATAGCAGGCTCCACGCACAAAGCGGCCCGTTTCCTTCCGGAAACGGGCCGCTTTGTGTTTTTCAGACCCAGGCGTTGGCCTGGCTTAAGCGTTGCGCTTGTTCATGGCCTTGCTCAGCCAGCTGATGCCGGCCGCCAGGGCCAGGCCACCCACTACTTTTTGGGTAGTGCTCAGCTTGTTTAGCTGACCGGCGGCCGAGTCGCCGAAGTTTTTCAGGGTATTGTTCAGGCCGCCCATCATGTTGCCTTTCTGCGAAGCGGCGGGATTGGCGCTGTTTTCTTGCTGGCCGGGGCGCGAAGAGCTGTTAGCAGTGCCCAGGAAGTCGGTGTTATTGGAGGTGTTTTGCGTAGCCATGTTTTAGGAGTTTGGTATAGTTAAACCATCAGCTGGCGTTACCAGCCTCAGTTACACGCCACTATTCGTAAAATTGGCTCTCGGGGTTTCAAGCGGCGAGCGGCTTTTTGCCTTAGCGTTCAGCTTAAAGCGCGCTGCGCACTGCTGCCCGCCAACTGGTTCTGGTCAGCACCTAGGCCGCTCACACCACCACATCGGGCCGCGCACCCGTTGCCGATGCCGGCTCCGAACCGCCGCGGCCGGGGCCCTTCGGCGGGGCAAGGCCCAGCCATGCGGCTACTTGCGCAGCATCGCGGCGGCCGGCCTCGCGGGCTTCGGCCTCAAAGCGGTTGGCGTAGTACCCCACCCGCGCCGACTCCACCAGGTATTTCCACAGAAAGCCCAGCAGACCATGCTCCTGCACCTGCCGGATGTGGCAAAGCTCGTGCGCTACCCAGGAGGCATCGCGCAGAAAATCGGCGCGCGATACGCCGCTCAAATGAATGGTGCGGCCAAGTACCATAGCCACATTGGCTTGCCTCAGCTTCCAGCGGGCAACGCGGGCCAGCGGCGAGTTTTCGACTATGCGCGGGAGCTTGGGGGTATCCATTGGAAAAAGGGTGCTTATTACGAGCTAATTGACTAAAGGTTAGGCAGCTACGTCGAGCTTTGGCAGCCACCCGAATAGCACATTACGAGGAAAATACGCCATTTTTAGCTCAAAAGCTTGTACGTCTTCTGGTTGGCGGTTAGTTTTACGGTATCGGGGGAGATATAACTTATCCGAACCGGAGTTCAACGAACTGATTTCATCACCTTCTCAAACAGCTGTCTTAGAGAAGAAAAGTACGCCACCCGGCCCGTTAGGGTCGCCGCTCGGGAGCGGAACCAAATCCCACACGACGGACAATGAAGAATACCCTTTTGTGTTGCCTCGCCGCTGTTTCACTGGCTCTTTCTTTTTTCTTTGATTACGTGCCGGATGGCAAAGCCGCTCCGGCGGCGGGCGCTGCGGCTCCCATTGCCGAGGCTTCGTTTCTTTCGTTTCTCGAAGGTGATAACCCCGCCAGCTTCCGCGACTCGCTGAACGTTGGCTACTACTCGCAGGCCTTGGGTATTAAGGCCAGCTACAACGACAACGCCAGCCTGCTGCGCACCATTACCGAGTGGCTAGGCACCCCCTACCGCTTCGGCAGCAACAGCAAAAGCGGCACCGATTGCTCGGGCTTCGTAACCCGCGTGTTTAAGGAGGTATACGGCATCAACCTGGTGCACAGCTCGCGCTCCATGTTCAACAACGTGAAGCGCGTAGGCAAAGACGAGATGCAAACCGGCGACCTGGTATTCTTCCGTCGCGGCCCCGGCCAGCCTATCTACCACGTAGGCATCTACCTGAAAGACGGCAAGTTTGCCCACTCGGCTACGAACGGCGGCGTAATGGTAAGCTCGCTGCAGCAGCCGTACTACCAGCGCAATTTCTACGCGGCCGGCCGCGTCAACGTAAACTAAACCGGGCTTCGCCCAACCAATACGAGAGCCCCTGCCCCACCGGCGGGGGCTTTTTGTTTAGCTGCCTTAATGCTGCCCAATAACTATTTTGCCGCGTAGTAGTATTAGAACGGCAACCAGCACCGGCTTTGGCCGCGTTGCAGTGCCATTATTCTCTCTTCACCTGCCTAGCTGTATGGCTACCAACCAACCCAACGGCGAGCAAGTTGCCTCGTCGCCTCTGTTTAAAGGTTTCTTACGCAAAGCCGAGGGCTATTTGCGCCAGCCGTTGCGCATCAAACAGCTGCTTAGCGACGCCTACCACAAAGCCAGCGAGAAAAAGGAGCTGGGCCACCTTGCCCAGGAGGCTTGGGAAAGCCTGCAAACCCTCTTCCGACTGGTGCGCTCTGCCGCTTCGGGCGAGTACCACGGCGTGCCCACGCCTACGGTGCTGGGTGCCGTGGCGGTGCTTATTTACTTCATGAGCCCCATCGACCTGGTGCCCGACTTCATTCCGGTTGTCGGCTTGCTTGATGACGTAGCCTTGTTGGCATGGTTTACCAGCACCCTGAAAAACGAAATGGACAAGTTTGAAGAATGGGAGCGTACGCGCGCCCAGCCCTTGGCAGCCGGCAGCAACCTAGGCGCCGAAAAAGCCGCCACCGACCAGCCTTTGTCGGGCACGGCCGCAGCGGCCCAGCGCCTCGAACAAGCCGAGCACAGCGTGAGCAGCGGCTCGTTTGTCGAAAGCCCCGAATCGGCGAAGCGTGCCGGCCGCGCCGACCTGCCCGGCGGCTCGCAACCCGACCCCGCCAACCAGGTAAGCGATGCGCACCCGGAGGGCAGCGTTGCCGATACCCACCACCCCGACCTCGACGTGAAGCCCAACCCCAACGTGGAGGGAGCCAGCACGGCCGGCAGCCGCGACCCCAAAAGCAGCGGCCTGCGCGGCGGCGACACCGGCGGCAACGTGCGGTAGCCCTGCGCCCAACCCGCCTGCAATAGCAAAAGGCCCGCATACCTGGCTCAGGTATGCGGGCCTTTTGCTATTGGCCCTAGGTGCCGGAAACGACTACTGCGCCTTGGAGCCCCCCAGGTGCGCAGCCACGTAGCGCACAAAGTCGCGTACGGTATTCAGCGGCACCTCGTCGGGAATGGTGATGTGGAAGCGGCGTTCGAGTTCCAGAATGATATCAACCACATCAACCGTATCGAACCCAAGTTCGCGGCTGAGGTTGCTTGATACACGCAGGCGGTTGGGCTTGATGGCTTTACGCTTGCTGATGATGCGCAGCACCTGTTGTTCGATGCTGGCGGGGGCGGCGGTAGTCGTTCGGGTTAACATGGCGTGAAACGACAATTAGAACGGAAAGAGGTAAGGAAGATTGTCCGTCTTGGCTCCGGCTTAAGGCAGGGGTGCCATAAGCCGGAGCCATTTCAGGCGCAAAAGGTTGCAAGCCCGGGGCTTAGTACTCGGCAAGAATCGGTGGCGTGGCGGCCGACACTTCTTCTTCGTCGACCTCCTGCCGCACGTTGGCATCGGGGTCTTTGCCCGATACCTTGCCTTTCAGCGTTTCGCTCAGCAGGTACATTACCGGTACCACCACCAGCGTGATAACCGTAGCGAAAACCAGACCGAAGATGATCGTCCAGGCCAGCGGGCCCCAGAACGTTACCGACTCGCCGCCGATGTAGAACATCGGATCGAAGGCAGCAAACATCTCGTAGAAGTCGACGTTCAGGCCGATGGCCAGCGGAATCAGACCTAGGGTAGCGGCCGTAGCCGTCAGGATTACCGGGTTCAGGCGGGTGCGGCCGGCCAGCACAATGGCTTCGCGCAGCGGCATGCCCTGAGCGCGCAGAATGTCGGTGAACTCGACCAGCAGAATGCCGTTTTTCACCACAATACCGGCCAAGGCGATGATGCCCACACCCGTCATCACGATGCTGATGTTCATGCCCGTGATGGCCAGGCCCCAAAATACGCCGGCAATAGAGAACAGCACTTCGGACAAGATGATAACCGGCTTGCTGAACGAGTTGAACTGCACCACCAGAATCAGGAAGATCAGGGCCAGGGCGCCCAGGCCGGCAATGGGCAGGAAGTCGGAAGTCTCCTTTTGATCTTCCTGCGCGCCGCCCATCTTGATGGTGTAGCCGGGAGGCGTGGGGTATGCTTTCAGCGCCGTCTCGATGTTGCGAACCACGTCGGGGCCGGTGAAGCCGCTCAGCACGTTCGAGGAGATGGTGATAACGCGCTTCACGTCTTTGCGCTTAATGCCGCCGTAGGTGGTGCCATATTTCACGTCGGCTACCGATGAGATGGGCACTTGGCGCATCTGGCCGGTGAAGTCGCGGAAGGTGAGCGGGGCATTGAGGATGGCGTTTACGTCTTCGCGGTAGGGCTTGGCGTAGCGCACCTGAATGGGGTACTCATCGTCGGGCGTCTTGAATTTGCTGGCTTCCGAGCCGTAGATGGAGGTACGCACCTCCATGCCGATCTGCGCCGTGCTGATGCCTTCGCGGTTGGCGCGCACACGGTCGATGTTCACGGCAATTTCCGGGTTGCGGTCCTCCAGGTTCGAGCGGAGCTGCTCGATGCCGCCGATGTTCTTCGAATTCACGTACCGAATCACATCCTTCGAGAGTGCAGCCAGCGTGGGGTAATCGTCGCCGGCCACCTCAATGGCAATTTCTTTACCCGTGGGCGGGCCGCTCGATTCCTGGTCAACCGAAATTTCGGTGCCGGGAATACCCTTCACCACCTCCCGGATTTTATCCATGTAGGTGCGGGTGCTGGGGCCCGTCCGCTCGCTCAGTTCCTTGAACGCCACGGCTACCTTGGCCAGATGCGACTGCGACACGCCCGTAGCCGAAGCCTCGCCCGGGTCGTTGGCGCCGATGGCAACGTTGGTAATCACCGATTCCACGTCGGGGTTGCTCTGGCCGATAACGCCATAGATGCGCTTTTCCAGGATGCGGGCCACCGAGTCGGTTACCTCCACGCGGGTACCCACGGGCATGCGGAGGTAGGTGTACACGAATTTCGGGTCGCCCTTGGGGAAGAAGTCAACCTTGGGGCTGCGGATACCTACAGCTACAAACGAGCCGATGAACAGCACCACCACACCAATCATTACCAGGGCCGGATGGCTGATAGCCCAACGCACCAGGTTAGCGTAGCCGTTCTGGAAGCGCGGCAGGGCCTTGGTCTGGAACCAGGCAATGCCCTTGTTGAACACGAACATGTTCAGCCAGATAAAGGCAGCAACGAACAGCGACAGGTTGCCGATGAAGTGGCCGTGCTCCTTGAAAAAGCTAGGCGACTCGGCGCCGGCCGCTACGGCAGCAGCGCCTTCGGCTCCGGCTTCGGAGTGGCCTCCGATACCCACCAGGTTAAACAGGATGCCAAAGCCTACCAGCACCGCCGTCCAGATCAGTAGGCTACGCGTCACTTTGGGCTTGCTGTCCTCGTGGTGGTGGTCTTCGCGCTCCATGAACGACACGGCAAACACCGGGTTCATGATGAAGGCCACGATCAGCGACGACATCAGCGTCAGAATGAGCGTAACGGGCAGGTAGAACATGAAACTACCCACAATGCCCGGCCAGAACATCAGCGGCACAAACGGAGCCACGGTGGTGAGGGTACCAGCCAGTACGGGCACGAACACTTCGCCGGCCGCAAACTTGGCGGCCTGTGCGGTGCTCAGGTTCGGGTGCTCGTGCAGGATGCGGTGGGTGTTTTCGATTACCACGATGGCGTCGTCCACCACAATACCTAGGGCCAGCAGGAAAGCGAAGAGCACAATCATGTTCAGGGCGAAGCCGAACATGGGCAGCACCACGAAAGCCAGGAACATGGACAGCGGCACCGACAAACCCACGAACAAGGCGTTGGTGGTACCCATGAAGAACATCAGAATCACCGTAACGAGGATGAAGCCGATGATGATGGTGTTGATCAGGTCGTGCAGCGTTACGCGGGTGTCGTTGGAGGTGTCACCCGTAATGGTTACGCGCAGGTCGCTCGACAAATCTTTCTTCGAGTCTTCTACCAGTTGCTTGATCTTGTCGGAGGCATCGATGAGGTTTTCGCCTTGGCGCTTAATTACGTTCAGCGTAATCGAGGGCTTGCCATCGAGGCGCGCGTAGGATTCGCGGTCTTTAAAGGCATCCTCCACGTTGGCAATGTCGCCGAGGCGCACGGCTGCGCCGCTCAGGTTTTTCACCTGAATGTTGGCAATGTCGGCGGCGTTGGCGTACTGGCCAGCCACGCGCACGGCGCGTTTCTGGTTGCCTACGTCAATAGAGCCACCCGAAATGGTGATGTTCTCGCGGGCAATGGCCGCCTGGATGTCGGTGAAGCTCAGGCGGGCAGCACGCAGCTTGTACATGTCCACGTCTACGTTTACCTGCTGCTCCAGCGCACCGATGATGTCGACGCGGGTGATTTCGGGCAGGGCCTCAATCTTGTCCTGGAAGTCGTCGGCCAGCTTCTTGAGCTGCGAGGCGGGCAGGTTGCCGGCCAAGTTGATCTGCATGATCGGCAGCTCCGACAGGTTTACTTCCTGCACGGTAGGCGGCGAGGGCAGGTCGTTGGGCAGCTCGGTAGAAGCCTTGTCCACGGCGTCCTTGATGAGCTGCTTGGCGTACTGCACGTCCACACCGGAGTTAAACTCCACGTCCACGATGCAGTAGTCCTGGTTTGAGGTCGAGTTGATCTTCTTAACCCCGTTCACGGACTTGATTTCCTTCTCGAGCTGGCGCGTCACCAGGTTCTCGATGTCGGTTGGCGAAGTACCGGGGTAAATCGTGGCCACGATGATGCGCGGAATCACGATGTCCGGAAACTTCTCCTTGCCCAGCTTGATGTAGGCAAACACACCGGCCACGCACAGCAAGAGCGTGATGATGTAGATACTCGTCTTGTTATTGATGGACCAACTGGTGGGCCCAAACTCTTTTTCGATGTCCTGCATTGCGATGAGGAGCTAGGAGTTAGAAGCTAGGAGTTAGAAGCGGCTGCCGCGCTGGCACGCATGGTTTTGCCGTACGCGTGCAGCAACCGCCCTACTTCGTTCGCTTGCTCGGTCAGTGCCCGGGTACTGGCGTACCCTAGGTCTTGCGCCAGAATAAAGTAATACTGCACCTCCTCCAGGGAGCCTTCGGCAGTATTGAAGAACCGGATCTTGTCTTTCAGGCCCCGCTTGCGGAAGCCCTCGGCAATGTTGGCCGGCACCGATACGGCGGCCCGGCGGAGCTGAGCCGTTAGGGCAAAGAGCTCGTGCTTCGGAAAAGATTCGGACACGCGGTACACAGCCAGCACTAGCTGGTGGGCTTTTTGCCACACCACCAGTTCCTGAAAGCTTTTGGCGCCTCGTTCCATTTCCTGCAGCATTCTAGCTCCTTGCTCCTAGCTTCTAGCTCCTAGCTTCTGCCAACGCCACCGTTTGGCCCTCGTTGAGGTTCTGGTAACCAGCCGAAATCACTTGGTCGTTGGGCTTCAGGCCGCCGGTGATTTCCATTTTGCCGTTGTAGGTGGCGCCGGTCTGCACCACGCGCTTGGCGGCAATTTTCTTACCGCCTTGGTCTTCAACCACAAAAACGTAGCTATTTTCTTCGTCGCGCTGTACCAGGTCAACCGGCAGTACCGTAGCCTGGGCTTTGTTGTAGTTCTGGATGCGCACCGTGGCCACCATGTTGGGGCGCAGCTGCTGGGCTTGCGAGCCGTTGAGGCGCAGCTCTACGGCAAAAGTGCGGCTGGCCGGGTTGATGGTGCGGCTCACCGTACGAACAGTGGAGGGAATATCCGTGGCGCCTAGGTCGGGGATGCTCACCAAGGCCTTGTCGCCGGCCTTGATGTTAGCCGCGTAGTTTTCCGATACGTCGGCCACAATTTTGTTGCCGGCACCGCTTACCAGGCGCACCACCGGCATACCGGGGTTGCCCATTTCGCCCACTTTGGCGGGCACATCGTCAACCACGCCGCTAAACGGGGCCACCACGTTGTACATAGCGCGTTGGCGCTGCTGCGTAGCGAGGCTGCGCTGCAGAGCTTCGTAGTTGTTTTTGGCTTGCAGGTACTGAATTTCGGTACCGATCTGCTGCTTCCAGAGGCGGTCCTGCTTTTCGAACACGGTGCGGGCCAGCTCGAGGCGGGTACGCAGCTCGGCAATGCCCGATTCGAGCACCGCGGCATCCTGCGTAGCCAGCACTTGGCCGCGGCTCACCCGGTCGCCGCGCTGCACGCGGATGTCGGTAATTACGGCCGGCACGCGCGGCGACACGTTGGCGTTTTCGTCGAAGTCGGCCCGGCCCTGCACCTCCAGGTAGCTGGTAAAGCTTTCGGGCTGCACGCTGATAACCGAAACAGGCGTAGCGGCTACGGCAGCGGTTTTGGCGCCGCCTTTGGCTTCCAGCTCGGCAATTTTGGCTTGCGTGGCGGCTTGCTCTTGCTTAAGCTTGGCCAGCTCAGCTTGCGGGTCTTTCTCGCCACCGCAGGAGGCCAAAAAGGCCAGCGCCAGCACCGCGGCCGAGGTGGTCGATTTCATGGTACGAGTAGCCAAAAACAGCGTGCGGTTAGCGAAAGCCTGCTGAAAAGAACGTTTCATGGTTGAAGTGTTCGCGGGGAGCGTTTGCATGGGGTATCAGGCGCTAACCGCCTATTTGCTCGGCGTCGAGAGAGAGCCCGACGCTTTGTTGAAGTCTACTTTGGCTACCAGCACATCATACAAGGCTGCGTAGTAGTTGGTTTGGGCCTGGCGCAAATCGGTTTCGGCCGTAATCACCTCCAGGTTCGAGCCTACGCCCTCCTGAAACTTGATCTTGGCCACGCGCGCCACGTTGGTGGCCAGGTCGAGGTTGGCTTTTTGGTTGGCCAGCACATCGAGCGAGTTTTGCAGGGTGGTTTGGGTTTGGGCGCGCTGCAAATCGATGCTCTGCTGCAGCGTGGTAAAGCCTTTGTTTACCTGCTCCAGGGCCAGCTTGCCCTGCTCGATGCTGTACTTCTTGCGGAAGCCATCGAACACCGGGACAGAAAGCTGCAGGCCGACGTTGCCGAAGCCAAACCAGTTTTGGTTGCGGAAGCCCTGCTCGTTGAATGAATTGGTACCGCGGAATTCCATCAGGCCACCTAGGGTACGATCGGAGCCGTTGACGCCATAGCCGGCCACCAGGTTAAGCGAAGGCAGGTAGCCCGCGCGGCGGTTGCGTACGTCGAGCACGGCCAGGTCGCGCTGGGTTTCCAGCACCGAGTACTCCACGCGGTTGCTGTAGTTGAAATCGGTGCTGAGGCCCGCGTTGAGGCGCTGGCGCTCGGCTTCGGCATCTACCACGGCCCCGTCGAGGTTATCGGTGAGGGTAACGGGCTGCCGCTGATCAAGGCCCATCTGAAACTTCAGCAAGGCCACGCTCAGATCGACAAGGCGTTGGGCATTTTGCTGCTCAATCTTCAGGTTGTTTACCTGCACCTGCAGGCGGTCCACGTCGAGCTTTTCAACAAAGCCTTCCTTGTAGGTTTGCTTGGTTTGGTACAGCAGAGTGTCGAGGCGCTCCACGTTGCGCGCCAGCAGCTGCAGCCGCTCGCGGGCCACCAGGGTGCTGTAGTAGGCTTTCGACACCTGCTCCATCACCTCGATTTCGCTTTGCTGCGTCTGCTTCACCGACAGGGCCTCGTACACTTTGGCTGCTTTCAGACCTAGGAGGTACGAGCCGTTGAACAACAGCTGCGAAGCCTGCACGCCGGCGGTGCCCTGCCACTGCAGGCCAAACGCGAACGGCTGCGGCGGAATGGCCGGGCCCTGGCGGCTCGTGAGCACCGCCTCCTGCCCGCCCTGGGCCTGGTTGATTTGCTCGCGCGTGAGCACGGTTTGCTGGTTGGGGAAGCTTACCAGTGCCTTCTGCAGCTTAAAGTTGTCGGTGACGGTAACGGCGCCGTTGATCTGTGGCAAGCCCGTAGCGCGGATTTCGCCCACGCGCGCCTGCGCCACTTTCTCGTTGATGCGCGTAGCCTGCAGCGTAGACTTGTTCTGCAACGCGTAGTTGATGGCCTGCTGCAAGCTGAAAGCCATGGGGGTGCTGGTGGCCACCGGCTGCCCCGTGGAGGGGGTTTGCGCCGATAGCGTGGGCAGCCCCAAAAGGCCCGGTGCAGCTACCAGCAGCAGCAGGCGAAACGCTTTTTTCATTGCGAGATGGTATAGGAGTTGAGAGCGGGAGACTTACTTGATTTCTTCTTCGACTTCTTCCGTAACCTGGCGGTACTGGTTGATGAGCCGGTGGCCCTTGACGGTGCAAATGCCATAGAGGTAGTGCTCGACGGTGGCCATGTGCAGGCGCTGCAGCTCAAACTGCCGCGGCGGAAACACGCGCCCGTCGAACATCAGCTCAATCTCGGCCAGGCGCAGCCGGGCTATTATTTCCACATCGAGGTCGGCCCGGAACAGGCCTTCGTCGATGCCCCGGCGCAGGTTCTCGGTGATCTTGCTGAGGATGAACGTGTTCTTGTGCTCCTCGAACAAGGCCCAGGCTTCGGGGTAGTATTTCTGCAACTCATGGAAGATGCTCGGGTGCACCGTCGAGAGCATTTGCTTGTGCCAGTGCATCAGGCTGAACATTTCCTCCAATGCGTTGCCGCCGGCGGCAAACACCAGCTCGCAGCTCGATTCTTCGCGGCCCAGGTGCTGCTGCATGGTAGCCAGCACAATCTGGTCTTTGTTATCGAACCACTTGTAGAGCGTCTTTTTCGACATGCCGAGTTGGGCGGCGATGTCATCCATTGAAACACTGCGGATGCCGTTGCGCATAAACAGCTCAACTGCCGCCTGCAGAATCCGATCCTTTATTTCCGTACTCACGGCACAAAGGTACAACGGAAACTATAAGTGGACCCAAAGTTTCCATTATTTTTTCGCTATTATTCTGGATTGTTCGGTCGGCTTTTGGGGCCGACGCAGGCGCAGTGGTTTTACCTTACCCTGCCCCCTACTTTTTTAAAACGCACTGCCCCCAAGCTGCCAACTCGGCCGTACGGCCCCGGCTCCGTACCTTGGAGTCGTATTTTTACCCCAATTGCCTGCTCACATGAGAATTCGCACCGGCTTCGGCTACGATGTGCACCAGCTGCGCGAGGGCCTGCCTTTCTGGCTCGGCGGCATTCAGATCGAACACACCCACGGCGCCCTAGGTCATTCCGACGCCGATGTGCTCATCCACGTTATCTGCGACGCGCTGCTGGGCGCGGCCAACCTGCGCGACATCGGTTTCCACTTCCCCGACACCGACCCGCAGTACAAAGGCATCGACTCGAAACGCCTGCTGCGCGAGGTGATGCGCCTGCTGCGCGAGCGGGGCTACGAGGTGAGCAACATCGACTCGACGATTTGCCTGGAGCGGCCCAAAGTGAACCCGCACATTGCCGAGATGCAGCGCGTGCTGGCCGAGGTGATGGGCATTCCCGAAGGCGACATCTCCATCAAGGCCACCACCACCGAAAAGCTGGGCTTTGTGGGCCGGCAGGAGGGCGTGGCGGCCTACGCCACGGTGCTCATTGTGCAAGCTTAGCCAAACCACCTAGGGCCGGGCGGCAACCTTGCCATTTGTCGAGTGTCTTTGCCTGGCAAACCCCCGCTCTACTTCTTATTCACTCACCCTTTCCCCTACTCGCAGCGCGGTGCGCTGTCTGCCTATGTCACACAAGTCTTTTTACGCGCTGCTGCTGGCTGCCTCGGTAGTTGCCGGGCCGGCTGCGGCGCAAGATGCACCTAGCGGCAAGCGCAAGGTGAAGGTAAAGCACAAGTCGGAGGCCCCGAAGGGCGCCGCAGCGCCCGCTGCCGCGGCTGCCCCGGCCGCGGCTGCCGCCGCAGCCCCCGCCGCCGACCTGGCCACCACCTACGCCGCCACCATCACGCAGGACGACCTGCGCAAGCACCTGACGGTGCTGGCCTCGGACGCTTACGAAGGCCGAGAAACCGGCGAAAAGGGCCAGAAGATGGCTGCCGAGTACCTGGCCAAGCGCTTTCAGGAGCTGGGCCTGGTGGGCCCCGTGAAAGACTCCGACAACCCCTACATGCAGCACTTCACGATGGAGCGCAGCACGTGGGCGGGCGGCGCTACCCTGAAAGTGGGCGGCCAAACGTTTAAGTGGATGGAGGATTTCTACGCTTACGGCGGCTCGCCGTTTGAGCAGGAAACCACTGTGCAGCCGGTGTTTGTGGGCTACGGCATCGAGCAGGATGGCTACTCCGATTACGCCGGCCTCGATGTAAAAGGCAAGGACCTCATCATCCTGATGGGCGAGCCGACCAAGGACGGCAAAGCCCTGCTGGGCAAAGACGGCGCCGCCAGCAAATGGGGCAACGACTACCGCGCCAAGGCGGCCATGGCCACGCAAAAGGGCGCCCGCTCGGTGTTCTTCGTGAGCTTCAACCCCAACGACAACTTCGGCAAAACGGCGGCCCGCATGGCGCCTTACCTGAGCCGCCCCAGCATTGGCTTTGCCGATGCCAAGAAGGAACCCCGCGCGGCCACGTTCTTCGTGTCGCCGGCCCTAGGTGCCAAGCTGCTGGGCACCACCGATGCCAACGTGCGCAAGTACGAAACCGGCGTAGGCGCCAGCGGTAAACCCACCAAGGCCACCTTTAAGCCCGCGAAGTTTGCCATCAGCGCCCCCAAGAAGCGCGAGAAGTTCACGACCGAAAACGTGCTGGGCTACCTCGAGGGCACCGACAAAAAGGACGAACTGATTGTGGTATCGGCGCACTACGACCACATCGGCATCATTAACGGCGAGGTGCACAACGGCGCCGACGACGACGGCTCGGGCACGGTATCGGTGCTCGAAATGGCCGAGGCGTTCGTGAAAGCTAAAGCCGAGGGCCACGGCCCGCGCCGCAGCATCCTGTTCCTGACGGTAACGGGCGAAGAAAAGGGCCTGCTGGGCTCGGAGTACTACTCCGACCACCCCGTGTTCCCGCTGGCCCAAACCGTAGCCGACCTGAACATCGACATGGTGGGCCGTACCGATAAGGAGCACGAAGGCAAAGGCGACTACGTATACGTGATTGGCTCGGACAAGCTCTCCTCGGAGCTGCACAAGATTGTGCTGGCCGCCAACGAGAAGAACGGCGCCATGGATCTGGACTTCCGCTACAACGACCCGAACGATCCGAACCGCTTCTACTACCGCTCCGACCACTACAACTTCGCGAAGCACGGCATTCCGGTGGCGTTTTTCTTCAACGGCGTGCACGACGATTACCACGGCGCCAAAGACGAAGTCGACAAAATTGAATTCCCGAAAATGGAGAAGCGCGCCCGCGTGGTGTTCCATGCGGCCTGGGAGCTGGTGAACCGCGACAACCGCATCGTGGTCGACTCGAACAAACCCTAGGTGACTTTGAGTAGCCGGTAGCGGGCACTGCGGGCAAGGAGAGCTTTGGGAGCATGCCACTGCCTGCCGAGCACCTTAGCCCCCGCTGGCTATCGGCTACTTACCCCCAACGGCCCGGCAGGTATCCATCTGCCGGGCCGTTGCATTTAGCAGCGCCCCCGGGCGGGCTTAAGCCCAGCAATATCTCCGACAGCCAATAATTTTGCCTTATGCACAAACCTCAACTTTACGCCCTGGCCGCGGCTTTGGGTTGGGCGGCCCTAGGTGGCGCCCAGCCCGCGCTGGCCCAGAGCAAAACCAAGGTCAAGACGAAGACCAAAACGGAACAAGCGGCGGCGGCACCGGCTGCCACCGACTGGGCCGTGAACTACGCCGCTACCATCACGCAGGACGACTTGCGCAAGCACCTGACGGTGCTGGCCTCGGACGCCTACGAAGGCCGCGAAACCGGCGAGAAGGGCCAGAAAATGGCTGCCGAGTACCTGGCCAAACAATTTGCCGCCCTGGGCCTGGCGGGGCCGGTGCAAAACTCCGATAGCCCCTACATCCAGCACTTTACGTTGGAGCGCAACAAGTGGGCCGCCGAGCAAATGAAGCTGCAGATTGGCAAGCAGCAGTACAAGGCGCTGGAGGATTACTTTGTAAGCGGCGACTCGCCGTTTGCGCAGGAAACCACCCTGCAGCCGGTGTTTGTGGGCTACGGCATCGAGCACAACGGCTACGACGACTACGCCGGGCTCGATGTAACAGGCAAGGATTTGGTGATGCTGGTAGGCGAGCCGACCAAAGACGGCAAGCCGCTGCTGAGCACCGATGGCAAGCCCAGCAAATGGGGCGCCGATACCCGCGCCAAATCGGCGCTGGCCACGCAAAAAGGGGCCCGCTCGGTGTTCTTCATCAACCCCGATGCCGAGAAGTTTGCCCAAACGCTGGCGCGGTTTAAGCCCTACCTCAGCCAGCCGCGCATGGGCTTCCCGGGCAAAGCGCAGGCGCAGCCACCTAGGGCCGCTACGTATTTCATCTCGACGGCGGCCGGCTACGAGCTGCTGGGCAGCAATGCCGAGGGCGTGGCCAAGTACCAGGCTGCCGTGGCCGCAGCTGGCAAGCCCACGAAAGCTTCGTTTAAACCTGCGAAGGTGGTGGTACGCTCGCCGCGCAAAACGGAAACCTTCGCCACCGAAAACGTGATGGGCTACCTCGAGGGCACCGACAAGAAAGACGAGGTGCTGGTGCTTTCGGCCCACTACGACCACCTAGGCGTGCGCGACGGCAAGGTGTACAACGGCGCCGACGACGACGGCTCGGGCACGGTATCGGTGCTGGAGCTGGCCGAGGCATTCAGCAAAGCCAAAGCCGAAGGGCACGGCCCGCGCCGCAGCATCCTGTTTCTGGCCGTTACGGGCGAGGAAGAAGGCCTGTTCGGCTCGGAGTTTTATACCAGCAACCCGGTGTTTCCGCTGGCGCAAACCATTGCCGACCTGAACATGGACATGGTGGGCCGCACCGACGACCACCACAAGCCCGGCGACCAATACGTGTGCCTGGTGGGCTCGGATAAGCTCTCGTCGGAGCTGCACGCCATCAGCGAGGCCATGAACCAGAAGTACACGCAGCTGGCCCTCGACTACCGCTACAACGACCCCAAAGACCCCGAGCGCGTGTACTACCGCTCCGACCACTACAACTTTGCCAAGCACAAGGTGCCGGTTATCTTCTACACCACCGGCGACCACGCCGACTACCACCAAACCACCGACGACGTGGAGAAGATTGAATTTCCGCTGATGGAAAAGCGCGGCCGTTTGGTGTTTCATACGGCCTGGGAGCTGGTAAACCGCGACTCCCGCCCCGTGGTCGATTCGAACAAGCCCTAGGTTTCGCTCGGGCAAGTGGCCGTTGGCAGCAAGTTGCTGCGTTGGTGCGGCCTAATTACCGTGCGTTTTTGCCCGGAAGTCTGCCGAGAACTGAACTCTCGGCAGACTTCCGCATTTTTATAGTCACAATTGCTGCCGATTGCCCCGATTTGTGCTGCCATGACTGCTAAAGCTTCTCAATTCCTGGTTGACTCCGATTCGAAAGCCTTCGACCTGGAGCACCGCCGCAAAATCCGGTTCAACATTGGCAAGTACAACGCGGCCGTGCAGCAAGGCCTCGAGTGGTACCGCAACCACGAGCTGGCCCGCTCGCGCGCCGCTTACCGCAAGGCCCAGGTGGTGAACAACCTCGATCAGTACCTGCTGCAGTGGGAGGAAAACTTTACCCGGCGCGGCGGCAAGGTAATTTGGGCGCAGGATGCCAAGGAGGCCCTCGTTGAAATCGGCAAAATTGTGCAACGCCGCCGGGCCCGCACCGTGGTGAAGGCCAAGAGCATGACCACGGAGGAAATCCATCTGAACGACTACCTCGAGAAGAACGGCGTCGAATCGGTGGAGACGGACCTGGGCGAGTACATCGTGCAGCTGAACGGCGAGCGGCCCTACCACATCGTAACGCCGGCCATGCACCTGAGCAAGAAGGACATTGCCGACATCTTCGTAAAGCACCTGAAGATTGCGCCCACCGACGACGCCCAGCAGCTGGTGTACACCGCGCGCAAGCTGCTGCGCAACAAGTACACCGCGGCCGAAATCGGCATTACGGGCGGCAATTTTCTGGTGGCCGACGTGGGCGGTGTGGCCGTGACGGAAAACGAGGGCAACGCCCGCCTCTCGGCCGCATTTCCGCGCACGCACATTGCCGTGGTGGGCATCGAAAAGCTGATTCCGACGCTGCAGGACCTCGATTTGTTCTGGCCCCTGCTCAGCACCAGCGGCACCGGCCAGCAGCTAACCGTGTACAACACCGTGTACCTGGGGCCGCGCCAGCCCCTGGAGAAGGACGGCCCCGACGAGATGTACGTGGTGCTGCTCGATAACGGCCGCACCAACCTGCTGGCCCAGCCCGATAAGCGCGAGGCGCTGCAGTGCATCCGGTGCGGAGCGTGCCTAAACGTGTGCCCCGTGTACAAAAACATCGGCGGGCATACCTACGAGGCCACGTACTCCGGCCCCATTGGCTCGGTTATTACGCCACACCTCGCCGGTTTCGAAGACAACAAGCACCTGAGTTACGCTTCGTCGTTGTGCGGGGCCTGCTCGTCGGTTTGCCCGGTGCGCATCCCTATCCACAACATTTTGCTACTCAACCGCCAGCAAAGCGTGCGCGAGCACCACAACGACGCTGACGAGGCACGCGGCATTAAGCTGTGGCTCTACGGCATGAAGCACCGCTGGCTGTGGGGCATGGCACCCATTGCGGCCAAGCGCTGGGTGCTGAACCGCCTGCTGGGCCAAACCGGCTGGAACAAGCGCCGAGAGGCCGTGCAACTGGCGCCCAAATCGTTCCGCCAGCTCTGGCAGGAGCGGCGCCCCTAGGTAGCCGGCGGCAGCCCCAACCCAGGAACCCGGCCAAACCGCCCACCGCCCGGCCCGTACAACCTCGACGGTACGTACCTAACGGGGTTTTATGCTGATTGATTGGGCCATACGCGGCGCGGTGCTGCTGGCGGGCATGGCGGTGGTGCTCTACACGCTGGCGGCCGCCATTCGGGCGTTTGTGCTGCCGCGCAACGAGTCGGTGCTGCTGAGCACCGTCGTGTTTCGGAGCGTGCGGCTGGTGTTTCACTTGATAGCGGCTACCGGCCGCACCTTCGCCCGCCGCGACCGGGTGCTGGCCCTGTACGCCCCGGTGGCCCTGGTGGCGCTGCCCATCGCTTGGCTGGGCCTCATCGCCCTCGGGTACACGGGCATGCTTTGGGCCGTGGGCGAAGGCTCCTGGACGTTTTGCTACCGCCTCAGCAGCAACAGCCTACTCACGCTCGGCTCCGATAAAGCCAACACCCTGGCCGGGGCTTTTCTGTCGTACTCCGAGGCCACCTGGGGCTTACTGTTGATGACGCTGCTCATCTCGTACCTGCCCACCATTTACCAGGCTTTTTCGCGGCGCGAGCTGGTGGTGGCCCAACTCGAGCTGCGCGCCGGCGCCCCCAGCACGGCTACCAACTTGCTTGTGTGGCTGAACCGCAGCGGCACCCTGCTCGACGACGACACTGATTGGCGCGCCTGGGAAGAATGGTTTGTGGAGATTGACGAAACGCATACCTCGCTGCCGGTGCTGTCGTTTTTTCGCTCGCCGCAGCCGGGTCGCTCCTGGATTGCCACCGCCGGCATTCTGCTCGATGCAGCCGCCCTCATCATCAGCGCCGTCGAGCAGCCCCGCAGCAACCAAGTGGAGCTCACCTTCAAGGCCGGCTGCCTGGCCGTGAACCGCGTGTACCGCTTTTTCGACCGCCACGCCCGCAGCAAACCCACCGAGCTGCTGGAGCCCAACGACGCCCTCGAGGAGCCCAGCCGCCAGGAGTTCTTCGAAGCCTACAAGTGCCTGCAGGAGCACAACCTGAAACTGCACCCCGACCCGGAGGCCGCGTGGCGGCACTACCACACCCTGCGCGGCCGCTACAACGAGCCCGTTACGTTTCTGGCCAAGCTCCTCACCGCCCCCGATGTAAAAACCGTGTAGCGGCACCTAGGGCAGGCATTTCGCGCGCTGACGTTGGATAACTCCCGTCATCCTGAGCCAAGCGAAGGACCTTC
Source organism: Hymenobacter sp. YIM 151858-1 (assembly GCF_025979705.1). Classification (NCBI taxonomy): domain Bacteria; kingdom Pseudomonadati; phylum Bacteroidota; class Cytophagia; order Cytophagales; family Hymenobacteraceae; genus Hymenobacter; species Hymenobacter latericius. Next base: position 3,737,909 of record NZ_CP110136.1, on the reverse strand, counting down.
TCACGCCGAACATGCCCCTAGGTCGTTGTCATGCCGAGCGAAGCCGAGGCAGCTCGCGCTGACGCCAGATAGCATCCGCTCCCCTCTCTTTTGGAGAGGGGCTGGGGGTGAGGTCCCAACGTGAGAAGGTCCTTCGCTTTGCTCAGGATGACAGTTACTACCGTGTTGCTATTCACCGTCAGTGCACGAAAACGCCCCGCCGGCACCTAGCCAGCGGGGCGTTGCGGTGGGCCGAAATCAGCAACCCTAAGCCTCCGGCTGATCGGGCAAAATCTGGATGTCCTGCACCAGCACTTTCTGCTCGATCTGGCGGGCGCGCGGCGTGTTGGCCAAGCCGCCCAGGGCCGTTTCCTTGTAGCGCGTTTCCATGCTTTCGCCCACTTCGCCCAGGGCCGCCACGCATTGGTCGACGGGAATAACCGGATCGACACCGGCAATGGCAATTTGAGCCGACGAAAAAGCAATGGCCGCGGCCGAGGCGTTGCGCACCACGCAGGGTACCTCCACGAGGCCCGCCACCGGGTCGCACACCAGGCCCAGCATGCACTGAATGGTAATGGCCACGGCGGCAAAAGCCTGCTCCACGGAGCCGCCCAGGCAGTACACAATGGCACCGGCGCCCATCGCGGCGGCGCTGCCGGTTTCGGCCTGGCAGCCGCCCACGGCACCCGCCAAGGAGGCATTTTGCTCGATGATGAGCGCCACGCCCGCGGCCACAAGCAAACCTTCCAGTATGCTTCGGTCGTCGAGCTTATGCAGCTCCTGCGTGGTCGTGAGGATGCCGGGCAAAATGCCCGAGGCGCCAGCTGTGGGCGCGGCTACCACGCGGCCCATGCACGAGTTTACCTCCTTGGCACCTAGGGCGCGGGTTACCAGCATCTTAAACTCGGGCGAAAGCACCGTTACGGGCGAGGCGGCCACCTTCTTGGCACCGTTCTTAATCATACCCGAGCGCGAGGTCATGTCTTCGCTCAGGCCAGTACGCACGGCGTCGCGCATCACGTCGTAGGCGCGCTGCAGGCCGTCCCAGATTTCTTCTTCGGAGCGGCCTTTCTGCTCCATTTCGTAGGCCAGCACCGGCTGCCAGAGCGCCTCGCCGGTTTGGGCGCAATGCGCTTGCCAGCTGGCAAAATCATTAAAAAGCAACGACATGGGAATGCGGGGAAAGCAGGTGGTAAGTGAGCGGATGGGGCAATAGCTGCTAAACGCGGTTGCGCACCCAGGGGTGCCGGCAAGCCTGCATTTTCGCAGCCGATGCTCGCAGGCAGCTATTTCTAGCTGGCCGCACAGCTTCCAAAGATACCGCTTACTTTCCGCCCGAAATAGGCCTCTGCTGGCCTTTGCCCTTCTCTGCGCATGTCGTCATCTGCCTTTACCGTTTCTACCGACAGCCGCCGCCTCGATGTCGGCCTCATCCACGATTTCCTCAGCAACCGCTCGTACTGGGCGCCCGGCATCAGCCGCGAGCTGGTGGAGCGCTCCATCCGCAACTCGCTGTGCTTTGGCGTGTACGCGGCGCAGGGCCAGCAAGTGGGCTTTGCCCGCATCATCTCCGACCGCGCCACCTTCGCCTACCTCTGCGACGTGTTCGTGCTGGAGGAGTACCGCGGCCAGGGCCTGAGCAAGCTGCTGATGACGTACATCGCTGCGCACCCCGAGCTGCAGGGCCTGCGCCGCTGGATGCTCGGCACCCGCGACGCCCACTCGCTGTACGCCGGGTTCGGCTTTACGCCCCTGGCCAGCCCCGAGCGCTTCATGGAAAACGCCAAGCTCGACCCATACCGGGCTCAGCCATAACCAGAACGCCTAGGTACCCATGCGCATTTAACGGCCTGGGTACCTAGGCGCTACTCGTAGCTTAATTACTGTGCGTCGGCGGTTTGCGACTCCGTTACCAGCTTCACGGCGGCCGAGTTGATGCAGTAGCGCAAGCCCGTGGGCGCCGGCCCATCGGGGAACACGTGGCCCTGGTGGGCGTCGCACACGTTGCAGAGCACCTCCACGCGCACCATGCCGTAGCTCGTGTCCTTCTTGTATTTCAACACGTTGTCGCGCACGGGCTCGGTAAAGCTCGGCCAGCCCGTACCCGATTCGAACTTCGTGCGCGAGTCGTAGCAGGGCGTGCCGCAGCACACGCAGGCGTACAGGCCGGGGTCGTGGGCCTCGCAGTACTCGCCCGTGAAGGCGCGCTCGGTGCCGTGCTGGCGGGTAACGCGGTATTGCTCGGGCGTGAGTTGCTCGCGCCACTCGGCATCGGTTTTCTCCACGCGGCGGTCGGGGGCGGGCACCCCGTTATTGGAAAGGCGGATTACGTCGGCCCAGGTTGTCATGGCAAGTAAGTTAGCGTCGGTTGAAAAGCGGAATAGGTAGCAACGGGTTTACCCTGCCTGCGGTTTAGCGCCGCGGGCGCACCTAGGGTTGGGCCATCCGCCAAAATCTGCGTAAGCTACCGGCATGAAGCTACTCACCGCCGCCCAAACCCGCGAAGCCGATGCGGCCACCATCCGAGAAGAAGGCATTGCATCGGCCGAGCTGATGGAGCGCGCAGCCGCGGCTTTCGTCGGCTGGCTGCACGCCCGCCTCTCCCCTGCTGCCGACACCCAGGTGCTGGTGCTGTGCGGCCCCGGCAACAACGGCGGCGACGGGCTGGCCGCCGCCCGCCTGCTGCACCAGCAAGGTTACCAAGTGCAGGTTGGGTTGTTGCCTGCCGAACAGCACTCGGCCGATTGGGAGCTGAACCGGGGCCGCTTGCCTGTTGAGCTACACGTAGCCGAGTGGCAGCCGGAGCAGTTTCCGACCATCAGCCCCCATACCGTGGTGGTTGATGCGCTGTTCGGCACCGGCCTCAGCCGCCCGTTGGCGGGCGCGGCGGGCGCGTTGGTGCAGCACCTCAACAGCGCCGGGGCCCGCGTGGTAAGCATCGATTTGCCCTCGGGCCTGTTGGCCGATGCGTCCCAGCCCGCCGGCAGCCCGGTGGTGCGCGCCCGGCACACCGTCAGCTTCGAGCTGCCGAAGCTGGCCCTGCTGTTGCCGCAGAACGCCGAGTTTGTGGGGCAGTGGCACGCGGTACCCATCGGCCTCAGCCCTAGGTACCTGGCCGAAGTGCAGGCCGATATGCATTTGGTAGATGCTGCGCTGCTGGCCGGCTGCCTGCCCGCCCGGCCTACCTTCGCTCACAAAGGCACTTTCGGCCATGCGCTGCTGCTGGCCGGCAGCCGCGGCAAAGTGGGTGCGGCAGTGCTGGCTGCGCAGGCTTGCCTGCGCGGCGGCGTGGGGCTGCTGACGGTAGCCGCCCCGGCCGCCGGTTACGCTGTGCTGCAAAGCACCGTGCCTGAGGCCATGTGCCTGACCGATGACTGCAAAACGCACCTCACCAATTTGCCCGAGTTAAAACCTTACGCCGCCGTGGGCATGGGCCCCGGCATCGACCAGGCAGATGATACCCGCGCCGTGCTGGAGGAGTTGCTGTGCACCGCCAAAGTTCCGCTGGTGCTCGATGCCGATGCGCTCAACCTCCTAGGGGCCAACCGCAGCTTGCTCGATCTGCTGCCTCCTGGTACCATTCTCACGCCGCACCCCAAGGAATTTGAGCGCCTTACCGAACCCGCCCACAACGATTACCACCGCCTGGAGTTGCTGCGCACCTTTGCCCGGCAATACCGCTGCTACGTGCTGCTGAAGGGTGCCTACTCTTGCTTGGCTACGCCCGAAGGCCACCTGTACTTCAACACCACCGGCAACCCGGGCATGGCCACTGGCGGCAGCGGCGACGTGCTCACGGGCTTGCTCACCGCCCTGCGCGCCGATAAGCGCCTGAGTGCCCTGGATGCTGCGCTGCTGGGCGTGTATGCCCACGGCCGCGCCGCCGACCTGGCCGTTGCCGATACCGGCCAGGCGGGCCTGATTGCCGGCGACTTGCCGCGCTACATTGGCCGGGCGCTGCAAGCGCTTACTACGTCCGATGCTCTTTGAGGCAGCAGCCCTAGGTGCCCGCCCAGGTAGCAGCCAGCAACAACGCCGCGGCCTGCACCAGCAGCAAGCCGTCGGCCAACAGGGCGAAGTAGTAGTCGGAGCGAGCCTCTTCGGCAAACCACACCACGAGTGCGGTGAGCAATGTAGGAACGGCCAGCACCAGTTGCCCGGCCAGCGGCAGCCCCGGCAGCGCCAAAGCAGCCGAGGTCATTACGCAACCTAGGGCCACGTAGCGGCCGCGCTCATAGCCCAGCAGCACCGGCAACGTGGCCGTGCCCGCGCGCCGGTCGCGGCTTACGTCGCGCAGGTCGAATACCAGTGCAATGGCCAGGATGAAAAAAAAGCGGCGCACGAACAGCAGCCAAACAGGCAGGGTACCCACGGGCTGACCCAGGCACAGCGCCGGCAACCACACCGTAACCGCACTCCACACGTAGCCGATGAGCAGCGTTTTCAGGCCGGGTATATCGCGCAGGCCCCGCCGGCGGCCGCCGTTGCGCCCGGGCAGCACCGGCCACGAGTATGCCAACGACAACAAGGCCAGATGCGCCAAAAACCACGTAAGCCGCTCGGTAAACGGGCTGAATAGGTACAGCGCCAGCACGGCTGCCGCCGAGCCCAGCACCACCCCCAGCAGCAACGGGCGATGCTGCACAATCCAGCGGCGCTGGGCGGGCACGTTGGGCGGCAAGCGCGGGTTGTGCCGCCGGGCCCCGTTGAGGTTGTACACGAACAGCGTAGCCGCAAACACCAACGCCGGCACCGAGGGCGGCAACGGCCGCTGCCAGTACCGCGCCGACGCCACCACCAGCGCCGCCGCCGCCGCCGCCAGCAAGCCGTTGCCGTACAGCACCGCATCGGCCAGGGCCCAAAGCCGGGGCCGCCGGTGCCCCAGGGCTGACGACGAGGATGAAGTGGCGGGTTGGGGCATTGCGGCAGGCGGCTGAGCGTTGGGCGCGCAAAATACGCCGGCCGCCGCTGCCTGCCGCCTGCGCCCTAGGTGCTATTTACCGGTTTCGTTGTGGGCAGCGTCCACGGGCTTCGACTCAGGCGAGCCATGCTGGCGCAGCCATATCGACAGCACCACGATGGCCACGATGCTCATAAACTCGCTTTGCCAGTTCTGCAGCGACTCGAACCAGAAGCGCCCGGTGGCCATGTAGCCCCACACGCTCACGGTTTGCTTGCCGTGGGCCTGCTGCTCGATGTTGTATACCTCGGCGCCACCTAGGGCGTGCAAAAACATCGAAGCCAGAAACAACACCAAAAACGCAATGCTTAGCGAGCGGCGGTACAAGGCCAGCCACCAGCCGCCGCGCTTCACGGGCCAGGGCGCATCGGATTTGTTAGGGTCGGGCTCCCGGTCTACTTCCTCTTCCTCGTCAATCTTTTTCGATTCGGCCGAGCCTTTCTGACGCAGGTTTACGGTGAGCACCACGTACAGGGCCATCTGCAAAAACTCACTTTCCCAGTTCTCAAACGTGGCCTCCAGCCAGTGGCCCGAGGTAATGTACTGCCCCAGCGGAAGGGCGTTCAGGCGCAGGTCTTTCAGCTCTTCGTTGTACTCGTGCCAGCCGGTCAGCGTCTGGCCAATCAAAGTCAGTACAATCAGTACCGTGATGGTGAGGGAAAGACTATTCTCGTACAGAAACCGCTTCAGCGACGGGGCCGGTGGCGGCGAGGCTACTATTTGGGGTGTCATGGGGTACAATGGGAGAAGGGTGTAGCCGTTTGTACGCCTCAGCTGCCCAAAATGTGCTGCCCCAAGCCAACACCCAACAAAAAGCCTCTGCCCGGTTAGGGCAGAGGCTTTTTGTTGACAAAGGCACCTAGGGCCTACAGCATCGAGAGCTGATGCTGGTGGTTTTTGTGGCGGAAGGTTTCGTCGTAGAGGCGCAGGCTGTCCTGCACAATCTTGTAGGCTTCTTCGCGGCCCATGAACTTCTCTACCACCACCTGCTTGTTTTCGAGGGCCTTGTAGTCCTCAAAAAAGCGGCGCATTTCGAGCAGCGTGTGCGGGGGCAGCTCCGAAATGTCGTTGTAGTGGTTCATCGACACGTCGTTGGCCGCTACGGCAATGATTTTGTCGTCCTCCTCGTTGTTGTCGATCATCTGCATCACGCCAATCACCTTGGCCTCGATCAGGCACATCGGCACCACGTCAACTGAGCACAGCACCAGCACGTCGAGCGGGTCTTTGTCGTCGCAGTAGGTTTGCGGAATAAAGCCGTAAGCAGCCGGGTAATGCACCGCCGAGAACAGCACGCGGTCGAGCTTCAGCAGGCCGCTGTCTTTGTCGAGCTCGTACTTACCCTTCGAACCCTTCGGAATTTCGATGATGGCGTTTACCGTTTGCGGAGCCTTGGAGCCGTAGTTAACGTCGTGCCAGGGGTTGAAATGCGTAGTGGAATGAGCGTGAGCCATTGCAGATGATGAGAGTGGGGCGGGCCAGGAAAGGCGGCCTCCGCCGGGTAAAGGATGAGTTTGTACGAGAGTAGCAGCCGAAAGGCTGGGCTTATTTCTTCTTGCTGAGCACCTCTTGCAAAGGCTGGCCGGTGCAGCCGCTCGGCTCCTGTATGTGCAGGAAGCGCGCCACGGTGGGTGCAATATCGGTAATACGCGCCGGGTGGGCCGATTCGCCGTGCGGTACGCGCCACCCCCAGAACAGCAAAGGTACGTGCGTATCGTATGCGCCCGACGAGCCGTGCGTGGTGCCTTTCATTACGGGGTAGCCGTAGGCCTCGAGCCAGCCCGGCGCCAGCACCACCATCACGTCGCCGCTGCGCTTCGGGGAATAGCCGTTTTCGAGGTACATCAGCATGCCGCTTTCCCAGTGCGATTTTTCCAGATCGGTGGCGGCAATGGCCCGCGTAACGCCGGCAAACTGCGTCATGATGCCGGCCACTTCCTGCTGCATCTGGTACAGGTCCAGCTTCTTCTGGGCCAGCAGCGGGCGGTTGAGGTACACCTGCTGATTTTCGTAGCTCAGCACCCACTGGCCCGGGCCGAAGCGGCGCACCAGCTCGCGCTGCAGCGAGTCGCGCATCAGGCCCACGCCCACGCCGTTGCCGGGCAGGCGCTGGCTACGCAAAAACTCCGTGGAGTGCGCGGCGCCGTGGTCGGCCGACAGAAACACCAACGATTGGCCTTTGCCCACGTTTTTGTCGAGGTACGCGAGCAGGCGCGCAATGTCGCGGTCGAGGCGCAGGTACGTGTCCTCGGTTTCGATGGCGTTGGCCCCGAAATGGTGGCCCACGTAGTCGGTCGAGGAAAAGCTTAGGGCCAGGAAGTCGGTTTGCCCGCGCTGGCCCAGCTGCTCAGCCCGCATGGCCTCCAGCGCAAAGTCGAGCGTGAGGGTATTGCCAAACGGTGTCGTCCGAATCAGATCGAGGTTGGTGCTGGGTACTTTTTCGCCGGCTGCCAGCATGGTTTTGCGTACGTCGGCCGGGGCCACGCCGCTTAGAGTAGGCAGGTTATGCGGAAACACGGGCTTCTCTTCGCCCCGGAACGTGTTTTCCCACGGCACATCGTCGGCGGTGCTTTCGGTGTATTCGCCAATGGGCAGCAGCGTTTCCCAGGGCTTGCTCAGGTACTGCTCCGCCAGCTTGCGCTGGTTGAACTGCTGCACCCATTCGGGCAGCTGCTGGGCATAAAAAGTACTGGTGATGAAGGCGCCGTTGCTGTTATCGAACCAATAGGCCGCGCTGGCGGCGTGCCCGGCCGGCAGCACTGAGCCGCGGTCCTTGATGCACACGCCGATTACCTTGCTCTGAAAGTTGCTGGCCAGGCGCAGCTCGTCAGTAATGGTGGTGGTCAGCATGTTGCGCGGCGACTGTTGCCCTGCCGCCGACGTGCTGCCCACCGACTGCACGCTCTTATCGTCGGTCACGTACGTGCCTTTGCCGGCCTCGCGCACAAACCAGTTGTTGCCAACAATGCCGTGCACCGAGGGCGTGGTGCCAGTGTAAATGCTGGCGTGGCCGGGCCCGGTGTAGGTGGGCACGTAGTTGTAGTGGGTGTTCTCGTAGCTGAAGCCCTCGCCCAGTAGGCGCTTAAAGCCGTCGTTGCCGTACTTGCTCCAGTAGCGGTACAGGTAGTCGTAGCGCATCTGGTCTACCACAATACCCACCACCAGCTTGGGCCTGGGCAGGGCTTTGGTTTTTTGCGCACTGGCCTGGGCAGCGCCACCCAGCAGGGCGGCCGTGGCCAACAATCCGGTTAAGAGGGTATTTCGCATAAAAAAGCGCCGGCCGGCAGCTTTGTATAGCTCCGGCCAAGTTTGCGGCCGCAAAGGTAGCAGGCAAATGCGCAAGCCCGGCTATGGCAGCCTCGGAGGGCTGCTTCCCGTACATGCACACGGCCGCGCTCCGCTTACCTCACTCCTTCTGCTACTTAGCCCTATGCCCCTCCGTGCCTCCGAATACGCCCTTATCTTCGATATGGATGGCGTGCTCATCGACAATACCCGCTATCAGGCCAAGGCCTTTCAGCTGCTTTTCCGGGAGCTGGGCCTGCAAACCAACGCCCTTGCACTGCTGAAGCGCCTGAACGGCATGCCCGCTACCAACATCCTCAAAACCGTGTACCGCAACCCGGTGCCCGAAAAGGAGCTCAAGACCTACGCCGACCGCCGCGAGTTTTTGTACCGCGTGCTGTATTGGGAAAAGCGCCAGGAAATCAAGGGCCTCACGGAGTTTCTGCAGGCAGCAAAAGCGGCCGGATTTAAAATCGCCCTAGGTACCGGCTCGGCCCCCGAAACCATCGGCTACATCATCGACCACCTCAACCTGCGCCGCTTCTTCGATGTGGTGGTGGGCAAGGCCGATGTGGAGCGCGGCAAGCCCCACGCCGATACCTTCAGCGAGTGTGCCCGGCAACTGGGAATTGCACCCGAGCGCTGCGTGGTGTTCGAAGATGCCGTCCTGGGTGAGCAGGCCGCATACAAAGCCAAGATGCGCTGCATCTGCGTGAGCAGCGCCCTGCGGCCCGAGCAGTTTCAGGCCCCAATGCACGTCATGAAAGACTTTACGCAGCTTACCCCCGAACGTGTGCTGGAACTACTCGAGCAAAACCCCGCTACCCCAAAGCCCAGTAAAACCGTGTCCCAGCGCGACTACGCCAAACTTTGACCTAGGCCCCTCCGGCCCAGCCCTAGGTGCCATTTGCTCACAAAAAAGCCTGCTCCGGTTGGGAGCAGGCTTTTTTGCTGTGCGAAGCAGTTATGCTTAGCGGCTGGCGGCCAAGGCTTCGGCACCACCCACGATTTCGAGAATCTCGTTCGTGATGGCAGCCTGGCGGCCCCGGTTGTACGTCAGTTTCAGCGACTTCAGCAGTTCACCGGCGTTTTCGGTGGCTTTGTCCATCGCCGTCATGCGGGCGCCGTGCTCCGAAGCGTTGCTTTCCAGCACCGCTTTGTACAGCTGAATTTTCAGCGACGTCGGAATCAGCGTCAGCACGATTTCCTCTTTGCTGGGCTCAAAAATGTAGTCCAGGTTGGAGGTTGCAGCAGCGGTGGCCGGTGCTTCGGGCGGCAGAATGGGCAGCAGCTGCTCCGTACGGATGATCTGCGTAGCCACGTTCTTAAACTCGTTGTACACCAGCAATACCTGGTCGTACTGCCCGGCGCGGAAGGCTTCCATGGCTTCCTCAGCAGCCACGCGCACCGTGTCGAACGAGAGGTTCGTGAACACGTTGGTGTGGTTGCCCACCAGCAGGCCGCGGCGACCAAAGTAATCGTGGGCTTTGCGGCCAATGGCCATAACGCGCACATTGCCGGCAGCGGCCAGGTCGGCGTAGCGCTCCTGAATCAGGGCATTCGTAGCCTTGAAGATGTTGCTGTTGAAAGCACCAGCCAAGCCACGATCCGAGGTAACAGCGATGATGAGCACGCGGCGCACGTCGCGCACTGCGCCGTATTCACCGGTCACATTGTCCTCCGCATTGCCTTGCGACAGATTGGCCAGGATGCTGTTCAGGCGTTGCGCGTAGGGGCGCATGCGCATGATGTTGTCCTGCGCGCGGCGCAGCTTTGCTGCCGCCACCATTTTCATGGCTTTGGTGATTTGCTGCGTCGAGCTTACCGACTGAATGCGGCCACGGACTTCTTTTAAGCTTGCCATATGAAAAGAGTTGTCAGTTGCCCGTTATCAGTTGTCAGTGTGTGCAGGGCAGCCGAACCGCCCCACACTGACAACCAACAACTGACAACTGACAACTAATTACTACTTGTAAGAAGCCGACAGGTCTTTGATAACCTGACGGATGGTGCCCGTGATGTTGTCGTCGAGCTTACCGGCCTTCAGGCCAGCCAGCACGTCGGCATGACGGGTGTTCATCACTTGCGTGAACTCCTTCTCAAACTCGCGCACGCGGTTTACCGGGATGGCGTCGAGCAGGCCGTTGGTAGCAGCATAAATGATGGCTACCTGGTCTTCAACTTTCACCGGCGAGAATTGCGGCTGCTTCAGGATTTCGAGGTTACGACGGCCACGCTCAATGGTAAGCTTGGTCGAAGCGTCGAGGTCCGAACCGAACTTGGCGAAAGCCTCCAGCTCGCGGAACTGGGCTTGGTCGAGCTTCAGCGTACCAGCCACTTTCTTCATCGATTTGATCTGAGCCGAGCCACCCACGCGCGATACCGAGATACCTACGTTGATAGCCGGACGGATACCCGAGTTGAAGAGGTTGGTTTCGAGGAAGATCTGACCGTCGGTAATCGAAATTACGTTCGTCGGGATGTAAGCCGATACGTCGCCAGCTTGCGTCTCGATGATGGGCAGCGCCGTCAGTGAACCACCGCCCTTAACAAGACCACGCAGGCTGTCGGGCAGGTCGTTCATGTTGCGGGCGATGTCATCCGAAGCGTTGATCTTCGCGGCACGCTCGAGCAGGCGGCTGTGCAGGTAGAATACGTCGCCGGGGTAAGCCTCGCGGCCGGGCGGGCGGCGCAGCAGCAGCGATACCTCGCGGTAAGCCACCGCTTGCTTCGACAAGTCGTCGTACACAACCAGCGCCGGGCGGCCCGTGTCGCGGAAGAATTCGCCGATAGCGGCACCCGTGAACGGAGCAAAAAACTGCATCGGCGCGGGGTCAGCAGCTGATGCCGAAACCACCACCGTGTAGTCCATGGCACCACCGCGCTGCAGCGAGTTCACGATCTGGGCTACCGTCGAGGCCTTCTGGCCGATGGCAACGTAGATACAGAAAACCGGTTCGCCGCGCTCGAAGAACTCGCGCTGGTTCAGGATGGCATCAAGCGCAACCGTCGACTTACCCGTCTGACGGTCGCCGATGATCAACTCGCGCTGGCCACGGCCAATCGGGATCATGGCGTCGATAGCCTTGATACCGGTTTGCAGGGGCTCGTTTACCGGCTGACGGAAAATTACGCCCGGAGCCTTGCGCTCCAGCGGCATGTCGTACAGCTCGCCAGCAATGGGGCCACGGCCGTCGATGGGTTGGCCCAGCGTGTTTACCACGCGGCCCACGATGCCTTCGCCTACTTTGATCGAAGCAATTTTATTGGTGCGGCGCACGGTAGCACCCTCGCGTACTTCGCTGTAGTCGCCGAGCATTACGGCACCTACGTTGTCTTCCTCGAGGTTCAGAACCAGTGCCTGCAGGCCGTTCTCGAACTCAACCAGTTCGCCTGACTGAGCCTTCGAGAGGCCGTAAATGCGGGCTACCCCGTCGCCAACCTGCAGCACCGTACCGACTTCTTCGAGTTCGGCTTCGGACTTGAAATTGGACAACTGCTCCCGCAGAATGGCGGATACTTCATCCGGACGTACTTCTGCCATGATGCTGACTTATAGTTGGGCTTGGTAGGGGTTCTCTTTGAAAGTGGTGCGCAGGCGGTTGAGGCGCGTGCGTACCGAATCGTCGATCTGTCGGTCGCCGATGCGCAGAACAAACCCACCGATTAATGATGGATCTACTTGCTCCTGCAGCATAACCTGGCCTCCCGTCTGACCGACCACCAAACGCTCCACTTGCGCGCGGAGTTCAGGCGTGAGCGGCGTAGCCGTCGTCACCGTAGCCGTTTGGATACCACGAAGCGCGTTGTACTGGTTCAGGAACTCCGGCCCAATAAACTCCAGCGCGTTTTCGCGGTTTTTCTGCGTGATAATGGTGAAGAACCGCATCGTGAGGTCCGACACCTTGCCGTCAAACAGCCGCCGCAGGATGGCCAGCTTCTTGTCGTGCTGCACAATAGGATTGCGCAGCAGCAGGCGCAGGTCGCGGCTGCCCTCCAACGTGTTGGCGAACAGCTCGATGTCCTGCTTTACCGTATCCAGCGTACCCTGCTCTTGCGCCAAATCCAGCAAAGACTTGGCGTAGCGGGCGGCGACTCGTAGTTCAGACATGTTTTAAGAAAGCTATTAGCTGCTGGCTGTTAGCTGTTGGCTATGTTAGCGCGGAGCTAACAGCCAGCAGCTAATAGCTAACAACTTAGTTCAGTTTTACCTCTTGCAGGTAATCGGTTACCAGTTGCTTTTGCGCAGTGGAATCCGTCAGCTCGCGGCGTAGGATGCGCTCGGCGATGTCGATAGAAAGCTGAGCAGCCGTGTTTTTCACTTCGGCCAGAGCAGCTTGCTTTTCGTTCTGGATAGCTTCGCGGGCCTGCATAATCATGCGGGCGCCTTCGTCGGTCGCTTTCTGCTTGGCTTGCTCAATCAGTTGTTCGCTGATGGTGGCAGCCTCTTTCAGAATACGGTCGCGCTCCTGACGAGCTTCGGCCAGCAACTTTTCATTGCCAGCTTTCAGCTGCTGCATTTCCAGCTTGGCCTGATCGGCTTGACGCAGGGCGTTTTCGATGGATTCTTCCCGCTCGCGGAGACCAGCCAGAATGGGCTTCCACGCAAACTTCGCCAGCAAGAATACCAGCAGCAGGAAAACGACAAACTGCCAGAACAGCAGACCCAAATCGGGGGTAATCAGATTCATGGCGTTAGGGGCAATGCGTGTGGGAAATGGGCGACTGTGGCTAGCAGGACAAGCCCGCTGTAGAACAAAGCCGCTCCGTAGGCACAGTTACACCAACGCGGCCGCCTGCTGCCCTGCCAAAGCAAGGCTACAGGCGGCCGCTTATGGGTGACTGTTATTGCAGACGCAGAGCTACCAGCAGGCAGACTACGACGGCGAACAGGGTGGCGCCCTCGATAAGAGCAGCCGCGATGATCATCGCCGTTTGGATACGGCCCGAAGCTTCCGGCTGACGGCCGATGGCTTCCATGGCGCTGCCGCCGATGCGACCAATGCCGAGACCAGCACCGAGGATAGCCAGACCAGCACCCAGGCCGGCACCCATAACGGCCAGACCAACAGCATTAACGACCTGCAGCAACAGAGTGAGCAGCATAACAGAAAGAGTTAGGAGAGTGAGAAAAAAGTCAGGAAAAACAAAAAAGAGGGAATGTCAGGCTTAGTGATGTGCAGCCGGCTTGCTCATGTCTTCGCCGCCGATCTGCAGATCTGCATCGTGGTGGTGCTCCTCTACCGCACCGCCGATATACATGGCCGAGAGCAGGGTAAACAGGTAGGCCTGCAGAATGGCCACCAGCATTTCCAGCACGTTGATGAACAAGGCAAAGCCAACACCTAGGGGCGAAACAGCTACGCTCTTGAAGATGAAGATGAGCGAGATAAAGCTCAGCACGATGATGTGACCTGCCGTGATGTTGGCGAACAAACGCACCATCAGCGAGAACGGCTTGGTAATGATACCAATCAGTTCTACCGGAATCATGATGGGCAGCAGCCAAGTAGGCACGCCGGGAGTGGCAAAAATGTGACCCCAGTAGTTCTTATTGCCGCTAAATACAGTGATTAGCAGGGTCAGCAGAGCAAGCAGGAAGGTGATGCTAATGTTGCCGGTGAGGTTGGCAGCGCCGGGCATCAGACCCATCAGGTTGTTGAACCAGATAAAGAAGAACAGCGTGAGCAGGTACGGCAGGTAACGCTCGTACTTGGGGCCAATGTTGGTTTTGGCAATATCATCGCGGATGAAGGCGATAATAGGCTCGAAGAACGATTGAATACCACGCGGGGCACGGCCGTGGTTCTTCTTATAGCCACCGGCTACCGAGAAGAAAACAACGATCAGCAGCAGGGCGCTCAACAGCAGCGAGGCCACGTTTTTGGTGATCGAGAAGTCGTAGACCTTGCTACCGTCTTCGGCCACAAGGTGCTCGTGCTCAAGCTTCAGGCCATTGTACGTTTCGCCGTGAGCTAGTTTGCTGGAGGAGAATACCGACAGGCCTTTACCGGGTTGAAAAGCAATTATTGGCAGCGGCAGGGTAACATGCGTGTGGCCAATCGTGGCGAAGTGCCATTCGTGCGCATCAGCAATGTGATGCAGAATCATCTCACCCGGCTTAAACTCGCCTTCTTCGGTGGCTTCCACCTGCGTGGCCGAGGTGGATGGCACATCGCCGTGATGCTCCTGCGCAAAAACCGGCAACGTCAGAATCCAGAAGAAAAGGAGCAGAAACCGCTTCATTCAGTGAGATTTAAGGCCTACTTAGTGCACTATTGCACACTTTCGGAGCCCGGTTTTGAAAACGGGCGCAAGTTAGTCACGACGTTCCAGACTTCAAACCCAGTGTAGAGAAAATACAGTAGGAAGAACAAGCCCAAAAAAGTCCAAGTGTTGTTGCCATCCTTGGCGCCACCGCTTACTAAATAGCCTACAACTATTACCATGGCGAGTACCAAACGCAAGGCAGTAGTGGCAAACCAGGCGGTCATCATGCTATCGGGTTTGCGCTTTACGGCCCGGTACGTAAGCCAGAAAGTAAAGGCCGTAAGTCCTACGTAAAACAGCAGCAGGTAATCGGCGTGGGGGTGCACTACAGCTGCGCCGTACTGCTGCCGCAAAAAGTACAGCAAGGCGGCCAACGGCACCGAAAAGAAGAGCAGATTGCGGAGGAAGCGGTTCACAGGCGGGGGTAATACAAACCTGACTAGGGCAGTAAGGGGCTGGGTTTTGCGGGCAGCTTATTTCTCGGAAACGGCCCGAATGACCTGGTACATAGCAATGAAGACGCCGAGCAGGGTGAGGATGATAGTGCCCCAAGGCTCCCAGCCCATCTTCTTGTCGAGCGTAACGCCACCCCAGGCGCTGAGCCCGATTACCACCAGCATTTGCATGCCTACCCCAGAGAACTTGCCGATTTGACGGCCGCGTTCCGCATCGGATTCGGGCTTTTTAGAAGATGGTGAGTCGGGTGTGGCCATGCGCGTTTGGAGCAAGCGGGTTGCAAAGGTACTGTACGCCGAGTTAATGCTTGGCTATCAGTTAAACCCGGGCACCTAGGCTGGCTGCGCGAACCCGAGGCTGGCACAATTTTCCCGTACTTTTACTTGCATTGTAGCGTTCTAGGAGGATTACGACGCTGCCGAACAAATTAACGGTCGGTCGGCGTTTTGCTCACACTGCCTTTCACCCGCCTGCTTTCTGCTGCTCGTGTCGAATTCTTTGCGCATCATTTGGGTACCCGTTGCTGGATTGGCTTTTGCCGCCGCCGCTTTTTTGGCCGGCTGCTCGGCCGAACGTCACAACGTAGTGGCCCGCACTTACCAGAACATTACGGCCCGCGACAACGGCTACTTTTTGGCGCGCGAAAAGATGCGGAGCGTGGAAGTGGCCCTCAATAAGGAGCGGCCGAACGACTATAACCGTACGCTGCCGCTGCTGCCGGTAGTCGATTCGGTAAAGGCCGTCCAGCTTACGGGCGACATGGACGACGTGGTGAAGAAGGCTTCGTTGCCTATCCAGCGCCACGGCACCAGCGACTACACCGACGACGCCTACATCCTTATCGGCAAGGCGCGCTTTTACAAACGTGAGTTTGAGGAGGCCCTGAAGACGTTTAAGTATGTGAACACCACCAGCAAGGACGCCAATGCCCGGCACGAGGCCCTTATCTGGCTGATGCGCACCTACATGGCCACCAACGAGTGGGAAAATGCCGCCGCTGTATCGGATTTGCTCGACAAAGAGCAAGGCATCCCCGAAAACGCCCGTGAGCTGTTCCTGACGCGGGCGCA
Organism: Hymenobacter sp. YIM 151858-1; assembly: GCF_025979705.1. Lineage (NCBI taxonomy): Bacteria > Pseudomonadati > Bacteroidota > Cytophagia > Cytophagales > Hymenobacteraceae > Hymenobacter > Hymenobacter latericius. The sequence goes on along the minus strand of NZ_CP110136.1, from coordinate 3,721,886 downwards.
GTACTTCATCAGGCAGGGCGACGAGCGGCGGGCTATTGAGAACCTGAGCAAGGCCATTCCTTATATAGAGAAGAAGGACGAACGCTCGCGCACGCGCTACGTGCTGGCGCAGCTGTACCAGAACACCGGCCAGGACAAAGAGGCGTACGCGCAGCTGAACAGCATACTGCGGCGCAACCCGCCCTACGAGCTCGATTTTTTTGCCAAACTGATGCTCGGGCAGGTATCGGACCTGAACCAGCAGGACCGCACGCGCCTGAACAAGTACTTCGCCAAGCTGCTGAAAGACCCGAACAACCGCGAGTACCGCGATAAGGTGTATTACGAAATGGCTCGGCTGGAATACCGCCAGCAGCGCTACGACGAAGCCTTGAAACTGCTCAACCAATCGGTGCGCGTGAATAGCACCAACCGGGCCCAGCGCGGCTACGCTTACCTGTTGACGGGGCGCATCTATTACGACAACCTACAGAAATACCGCCCGGCGGCGGCTTATTACGACAGTACCACCCAAAGCCTACCCAGGGAAACGCCGGAGTTTGCCGCCATCGTAGAACGGCGCAACATCCTGCGCGACTTTGCGCAGCAGCTCACTACCGTTGAGACGCAGGATAGCTTGCTTGCGCTGGCCCGCCTGGACACGGCTACCCTGCGCACGCGCCTCGTGGCTTATGCCGACGCGGAGTTGCTGCGCCGCAAACAAGCCGCCGAGCGGCAAGCCGCGTTGGCTGCCCGTGGCGTCAACCAAACGGCCCTAGGTCAGGACCCCAACCGGGCCGGCAACCCCGATGTGGACCCGTTGGCCTTCGCCAGCGCCTCTACCGGCCGCATGTGGTACTTTGATAACCCGACGGCCCTGAGCACGGCCCGCTCCGATTTTGAGCGGCGCTGGGGCAGCCGCCCCCTCACCGACAATTGGCGCCTGAGCAGCCTGGCCACCACGGGTGCGCCCGTGGCCGGTACCAATGCTCCGTTATCGGTACGGGGCGCCGATGGCAGCCTAGTGAACCCTGCGGACGGAGCATCGGGCCAGCAGGCTACGCCTACCGACGAGCGCGCTGCTTTGTTGGTGCAGTATCAACAAAGCATACCGGTTACGGCCGAGCAGCAAAAGGAAGCTGAAGCCAAGGTGCTGGAAGCTATGTTTGCCCTAGGTGCCATTTACAACCAGCAGCTAAAAGAGCCCGCCAAGGCGGTGCAAACCTACGAGCAATTGCTGCAGCGCTTCCCGCGCAGCCCGCATACGGCCGAGGTGTACTACAGCCTCTACCTGCTTTACAAAGACCTAGGCGACGCGAAAGCCGGAACCTACGCCCAACGGCTGCGGCAGGAGTTTGCCAACTCCTCGTTTGCCCGCTTGGTAGCCGACCCCGAGTACCTGCGCCGCACCTCGGTGGCCAACGAACACATGGCTGTGCGGCTCGACTCGGCCTTTGCGCTCTACAAAAAGCAGGAGTTCAAAAAAGCCAATGCCGCATTGGCCCGGGCGCGCAAGCAGTACCCCGAAACCGACCTGAACGACCGCGCCGAGTACATGCAATTACTCCTGACGCTGCGTACCCAACCACCAGCCAAGCACAAGGCCGAAGTAGCAGCGTTTGTAAAAAAATACCCCGAAAGTACGCTGGCACCTAGGGCACAGGAGCTGCTGGGCACCTATGGGCGCTACGAAAGCGGCCAATTGGCTGGCGCACTGGCCTCTACCGAGAAGCCCTCGGTCTCGTTCTTCCGCCCGGGCGAGGTGGACAACCGCGTGCGCATTCTGTACAAGGAAAACGAGACGCCCGCTGTAGCCCTTAAGCCGGAAACGAAGGCGGAACCCAAAGCAGCCCCTGCACAATCTATTGCCTCCTCTCCTGCTCCGAAAGAGGCAACTGCTACTGCTTCGCCCAAAGCCTCGCCGGCCGCAACCGCTGCTAAAGCAGAACCAACCCCTGGCACTACGCCAAGCCTGCCTGTGCCGGCTACCAACTCGCCCGCACCCACGCAGCCGGCCCCCGCTGGTAGCCCTGCTGCTAATACAGCCACCACGCCGCCTGCACCAACCACGCCGGCCCCCGAGCCTTCGCCGTACCGCGCCGACGTGAATGCCGCCCATGCAGTGGTGATAGCATATCCGAAAGACGCAGCGGCTTTTGCTGAGCTTCAGAACCAGCTTACGGCGTACAACGGCCGCTTCTTCAAAGCCAATAACTTGCAAGTGCAGGCGCAGCCCCTAGGTGCCGATCAGCAATTACTGATTGTGCAGGCCATGCCCAACGCCAAGGTGGCGTTGAATTATGCCCTGAAGCTACGCGGGCCGCAAGGCCCGCTGATGAAGTTCCGCAACGCGGGTTACCAATCTTTCCTTATCGGTATTGATAATCTGCCGGTGCTGCTCTCGCGCGGCAACCTGGAGGAGTACTTGCGCTTCGCCCAGCCTGTTTATTCAATTAAAAATTGAGAATGAAAAATTAAAAATTGACCGTTTAGGGTGCACTCGGCGCGTGTAATTACCTGAACATCAATTTATAATTCTCAGTTTTTAATTTTCAATTCAACTCAATGCCTACCGTTACACGGCCTAAACCTGCTCATCGCCCCAAGCCCAACCGCCCCGAGCGGTTTGGCGCCATTACCCGCACGCTCTGGCTGTTGTTTGGCGCCGGCGTGCTGGCCGCCATCTTGTTTGTGCTGGCCGTCAGCATCAACTTCCTGAACCTGTTCGGAAGCATGCCCAACCTGCGCACGCTCGAAAACCCCAAGAGCGAGCTGGCCTCGGAGGTGTACTCGGCCGATGGCGTGCTGATGGGAAAGTATTTCCGCGAAAACCGCACGCCCGTGGAATACGAGGACCTGAGCCAGCACACGGTTGATGCTTTGGTTGCTACCGAAGACGCGCGTTTCGAGGAGCACTCGGGCATCGATGCCAAAGCCATGATGCGCGTGGCCTCGGGGTTGGTGCTGGGCGGCAAAAGCGGCGGCGGCTCTACGCTTAGCCAGCAGCTGGCCAAAATGCTGTTCCGCACGCGCGAAGACCTGAACGACGGCAAGCTGAACGACGTGCCGGGCTTGCGCATGCTCATCACCAAAACCAAGGAATGGATTTTGGCGGTGCGCCTCGAACGCAACTACACCAAGCGCGAGATTCTGCGCATGTACCTCAACCAGGCTGAGTACGGCTCCAACGCCTATGGCATTTTCACGGCGGCCAAAACCTTCTTCAACAAGAAGCCCAAGGACCTAACGCTGGAGCAATCGGCGCTGCTGGTGGGCCTGGTAAACGGCCCGACGGTGTTTAACCCGGTGCGCAACCCGGAGCGCAGCAAAAAGCGCCGCGACTGGGTACTGAGCCAAATGCGCAAGTACGAGTACCTCGACGAGGGCACATACGCCGCTGCGGTAGCCAAGCCCATTAAGCTCGACTACAAAGTTGAAAACCAGAACGAGGGCATTGCGCCGTACTTCCGGGTGGAGGTAAGCAAGATGCTGCGCTCGTGGGCCAAAGAAACCGGCTACGACCTGTACGCCGATGGCCTGAAGATTTACACCACCATCGACTCGCGCATGCAGCGCTACGCCGAAACCGCCGTAGCCGACCACATGAAGCTGCAGCAACGCTGGTTTGATGCGCACTGGAAAGGCCAGCAGCCGTGGCGCGACGAGAACGGCAAGCTCATCCCGAACTTCCTGAGCACCTCCATTCAGCGCACCGAGCGGTACAAATCGCTCTACCAGCGCTTCGATGGCAACAAGGACTCCATCAAGTACCACCTGAACAAGAAGTACCGGATGAAGGTGTTCACGTGGAACGGCGGCGAGAAAGAGGTAACCATGTCGCCGATGGACTCCTTGGCCTATTACAAGCGCCTGCTGCACGCCGGCTTTATGGCCATGAACCCGCTCAACGGCCACATCAAGGCCTGGGTGGGCGGCATCAACTTCAAGTACATCAAATACGACCACGTAAAGCAGGGCAAGCGCCAGCCGGGCTCTACCTTCAAGCCGTTCGTGTACGTGGCCGCCATCGACCAAGGCTACTCGCCCTGCTACCAGCGCCCCGATGTGGCCACCACCTTCCCGGCCGTGGCTGGCCGCGCAGCTTACACGCCCAAAAATTTCGAGGGCGGTTTCTCGGGCCGCACCTTTACGCTGCGGCAGGCGCTGGCCCGCTCGATGAACTCCATTACCGCCTGGTTGGTACAGAAACTGGGCCCCGAAACCATTGTGGCGTACGCCAAGCGCCTAGGTATCACGTCGCCCATCGAGGCGGTGCCGGCCGTGGGCTTTGGCTCGTCCGACGTGAGTATTTACGAGCTTTCCGGCGCGTACAGCACCTTCGTGAACAAAGGCGTCTGGACGGCCCCGATGATGGTTACCCGCATCGAGGACAAAAACGGCAACGTGCTGCGCGAGTTTGTGGCCCAAACTAAGGAGGCCCTGAACGAAGAAACCGCGTATCTGATGACGTACATGATGCGCGGCGCCGTGGAAGAGCAAGGCGGCACCTCCATCATCCTGCGCAACGGTTTCAAGTTCCCGTACCAGATGGCGGGCAAAACCGGCACCACCTCCAACTACTCCGATGCCTGGTTTATGGGCCTCACGCCCGACCTGGTATGCGGCACGTGGGTAGGCGGCGAAGACCGCTCGATCCACTTCCGCACCGGCGCTTACGGCCAGGGCTCACGCCTGGCGCTGCCCATCTACGGCCTGTTCATGCGGCAGGTATACAAGAACAACAAGGACATCGGCATCAGCACCGGTGAGTTCCCGAAACCGCAAAAGCCGCTCGACATCGAAATCGACTGCTCGCGCTACTATGGCGCCCAACGCGACACCATTCCGTACGAGCAGAAGCTGAACCAGGTGGATATTCAGGACCTCGAAGACCAAGATATTTAATCTGCTTACTCAGGTTATTAAAAGAGCCTTGCCTGCCTTGCAGGCAAGGCTCTTTTGTTGCTGCCAACCACCTAGGAGCTGATTATTTGGCTCCCGTCGCCGGACACTTGCAATTCCACCTAGGTGAATTCTGTCAACCTCCTTGTTGTTTTGGTAGTTTAAAACCCTGCTTACCTCCGCTACTCCTTTCGTATGGCTGCCCAAGCCCACTTGCAAGAGCAAATCCGACACCTGCCGCACCGGCCGGGTGTTTACAAATATTTCGATGCCGAAGGGCGCATCATCTACGTTGGCAAGGCCGTGGACCTGCGCAAACGGGTGAGCAGCTATTTCACCAAGCAGGATCACAACAAGAAAACCCAGCAGCTGGTCAAGAACATTGAGCGCATCGAATTCACCATTGTCGACTCGGAGTCGGATGCCTTTCTGCTCGAAAATAACCTCATCAAGCAGCACCAGCCCAAGTACAATATCCTGCTGAAGGACGGCAAAACGTACCCGTACCTGTGCATCACCAACGAGCGGTTCCCGCGGGTGCTGCCCACTCGCAACAAAATCAACGACGGTTCGCGCTACTACGGCCCCTACGCCAGCGTAACGGGCATGAACCTTATTCTGGAGCTTATCAGGGCCTTATATCCGCTGCGCACGTGCACCTACAACCTCTCGCCCGAGAACGTGGCCGCCGGTAAATACAAGGTGTGCCTGGAGTACCACCTAGGCAACTGCAAAGGGCCCTGCCAGGACCTCATCGACGAGGGCTCCTACAACCAACACATTCAGCAAATCCGGAACATTCTGTCGGGCAACCTGTCGGTGGCCAAAGGCTACTTCAAGGAGCGCATGATGGAAGCCGCCACCGATCAGCAATACGAGTTGGCGCACCAGTACAAGCTGAAGCTCGATAAGCTCGAGGACTTCCAGACGAAGTCGATGGTCGTGAACCCGTCGTTGTCGAACATCGACGTGTTCAGCATTGCCTCCAACGAGAAGTCGGCTTTTATCAACTACCTGAAGGTGATGAACGGCTCCATCATCCAAACCCAAAGCCTGGAGGTGCAGAAGAAGCTCGACGAAACCGACGCCGAAATCCTGGCCCCGATGGTGATGCAGTTGCGGCAGGAGTTTGAAAGCGAATCGAAGGAAATTCTGGTGAACGTGGAGCTGCCCACCCTGCCCCTACCCGGCGTTAAAGTGGCCGTGCCCGAAATCGGCGACAAGCGCAAGCTGCTGAACCTATCGATCAAGAACGTGCTCTACCTCCGCAAGGAGAAAGAGTCGATGAACGAGAAGTCGAAAGACGTGAACGAGGTGCGCATCATGGAACAGGCCAAGAAAGACCTGCGCCTGAAGGACCTCCCCCGCCACATCGAATGTTTCGATAACTCCAACTTTCAGGGCGACAACCCGGTGGCGGCCATGGTGTGCTTCCGCAACGCCAAGCCCAGCAAAAAGGATTACCGCCACTTTCACATCAAAACCGTGGTGGGCCCCAACGACTTCGACTCGATGTACGAAATCGTGACGCGGCGCTACCGTCGTTTGCTTGATGAAGGGGCCAGCCTGCCGCAGCTCATCGTAGTAGATGGCGGAAAAGGCCAGCTTGGCATGGGCGTTAAAGCCTTGAAGGACCTAGGGCTGTGGGGACAGATTCCGATTATCGGCATCGCCAAGCGCCTGGAGGAAATCTATGTCCCGAATGACCCGTTGCCACTCTACATCGACAAGAAAAGCGAGACGCTGCGCCTCATTCAGCGCATGCGCGACGAGGCGCACCGATTCGGCATCACGTTCCACCGTTCTAGGCGCGATGCAGCCACGCTCAAGACCGAACTAACCGACGTGAAGGGTCTAGGTCCGGTAACGGCCGATAAGCTCCTGAACAAGTTTAAATCGGTCAAAAAGATCAAGGAGCTTAGCGAAGCCGAGTTGATCAGTGAAATCGGCAAAGCCAAAACCAAAGTCTTGCTCGACTACTTCGCTCAGCAGGATCAGCCCGCGCCGTCGGCCGAGTAACTACGGCCCTTCATATCTCCTTGCCAACTTCAGCCATCCGACTACCTAGGCGACAAACAAAAAAGCCCCTGCAGCAAGCAGGGGCTTTTTTGTTTGTCGCCTAGGTGAGCTTAGAAGCTCCACAGGCTGTACTCGTACTCGATCAGGTCGGCAGCGGCTTGCGAAGCCGCCAGGATGCCCTGTTGCTGACCGCCGTAGATTTCGTCGAGGCGCGAGTCGCTCGGGTTCGAAACCTTTACGATGTAGGAGTTGAACAGCCAGAGCTCGAAAGCGTCAGCCAGGTTCTTGTGCTGCGCGTCGTTCTGCGGGTTGAACCAAATGGCCTTGTCGGGGTTGGCGCGGAATACGCGAACCAGATCTGCGTACTTGAAGGTACCAATCGGCCGTTCAATGCCCGACGTGTTGGAACTCAGCGTAGCCGGCACCAGCAGCGTAATGGACTTAATGTCGTGGTACATTCTCGACCGCTTCTTGTCGAAGATCATGTCCTCCTTCAATTCCATCTGATAGATGTCCTTGTAGCGGTATTCGTAGCTAGGCGGGCCAGCAGGCTTAGCAGGAGCTGCAGACGCAACGGGGACCTTCTCCATGATGGTCTTACCGTTTTTGTCCTTCATGATCTTGCCATTCTTGTCGCGCTTCGGTTGCGTTTTGGTAGCAGCCGACGACTTTTTAGTAGGCGCCCCCCAAGCATCATCGCTACTACCAAAGCCAGTGTCTTCCTGCGTGAAGCCAGCTGCTTTTTCTTCGGCGCTCAGCTCGTTGGTAGCTTCGGCATAAGAAAAGTTGGTGGTAACCTCAGTGGGCGTGAAGGTCGAAGTCAGCGAATCGTTACGGTAAGCCTGTAGCTCACCACGCTTTACTGCTTCCAGAATCACGCGGCTGATTTCTTTGCCCTCGGAGAACATGGGCTTGTTCTGCTTTTCCCGCAGGTCGATAGCACGCCACACGGTTTTGCGGAACATGATGTCCGAGTTAGGAATAGGCCGGTACGAGCCGTTGCTGCTGGCCGTAGTGGCTTGCTCTTGCGCCGACGCCGAAACCGACAGCGACAGGCTGGCCGCCAGTGCGGCGAAGGATAAGAACTTATTCATGTGAGGGAAAGGCAAAAAGCCAGGCAGTTGGTTCAACCAGTGATTACTAGATCAGCGGGATGTTGAAGGCTTTGCCGCGCATCGGTACTTCCTCCTGCTCGCCGCGGAAGTTCATACGACGTACTTCTTGCACTTCGATGTACAAACGGTCGCCTTCGCGAGCCGAGTTTACTACGCTGCTGAGGTCAACATCCGGGCCGTTAACTTGGATGGTAGGCATAGCCGGGCGCTTGCCACGTACCAGTGTTACCGAGTAGCGCGTTACGCGGTAGCGGGCGTCTTCGGGCAGGAACGAGGCAAAGCCTTGATCCGGAATAGCACGCAGGCTCATGTTACGCACAGCCGTAATCGGAGTACCCTGCTTTTCGTTAGCCTCGCGGCCGCCTACTACGCATTTGATGTCGGGCTTAGGAATCGGGCGAACCTTGAATGTTTGCGAACCGATGGCGTTGCCACCGCTGCTCACGTTCAGGGTTACCTCGGCCGAGTTCGGCACCAGCGTAACATCACCTACTTTATCGCCCTGGATAACCTGAGCGCCCGAAGCAGAGAAGCCAGGCTTGTACTGCGGACCTAGGGCCGGCACTTGCACGCTCAGCTTGTTGCCGCACTTGAAGTACAGCGCCTGCACCGATGCCGACTGAATCTGCATTACAGGTTTGGTAACGGTGTAAGGTACCGTCACCTTAAACGTGGTGTCGCGGCCGTTATTGCGGATGCGGATGGTACCCGTCCAGTTTTTCTTGGCGTTGCCCGAAGCGTCGAACGCGCCAGGAGTAGCCGTAAACTCGATTTTGCCTTTACCATCAGGACCAACCTGCAGCGGCGAACCGTTCAAGGTCATCGAAGGGCGCATACCCGAAGCAGAGGCCGTCAGGAACAGCTCGGCTTTGTATTTGGTACCAGCTGCTACGGTATTCGACTCAGCGCTAGCAAAAGCACCAATTTTGTCGAAAACAATCGTCTCAGCACCTACGCGCTTAGCCAATTCGCTCAGAGCATCCGATTCGTACTTCAGCACTTCGGCTTCTTTCTGGGAAAGAACAGCCAAGGCTGCTACCAAGGGAGTATTCTCAAAGTTGAGCTCAGCGAAGTTTTTGTTCTTCTGCTCAGGATCGACAACACCCGGGTCCTCTTTAGCGTCCATTGCCAGCGGCGAAACGCCGGGCACGAACTGCTTAATATACGACGAGTACTTGTTCAGCTCGTCTTTCATTTTGTATGCCTCGCCGTTGCGGGCACCGCCGAGCATGGTGATGGCCACCTTGTCTTCGGCACTCATGTTCTTGTACTCCGACTTGCCCTTGGTGTTTTCGGTAGCCGTGATCAGCTTATCGCGCACCTCACGCAGGTACGTAATCGCCTGCTTGGTACGCTCCCGAATTTCCTGGCTTTGCTTCAGGACAACTAAGTCTTTGGCCTGGTTGCGGTTCTTCTCAACTTGTGCCTGGATGCCTTTCACAGCAAAGTCATTTGACTTCGACACTTTTTCGTTGATGTTCGAAAGGCTGTCGTCGAGGAACTTGAACTTGAGCAGAATTGCGGAGTTTACTTGCAGCGCAAGAAGGGCAGTCAGTACCAAGTACATCATGCCAATCATCTTTTGCCGCGGTGTTTCTTTACCTCCCGCCATTGTTATTGATTTCTAATAAAGAAGTCGTAGGTGTAATGAGAACCTGCGTCAGCTACGATCTAACAATTAGTTAGTAGCGCGCATTGCGTTCAACATATTGCCGTACACACGGTTGAGCGAGTTCAGGTTTACCGTCAGCTTGGCAACTTCATCTTTGAACTGCTCGGTGTCTTTGCCAGCGCTTACCAGGTTTTCCATGGCTTGGCTCAAAGTACCGTAGAACTTGTTCATCGACTTCAGGTGCGTGTTGGCATCCTGCAGCTCCATTTCGTACACAGCATTCAGCGCGCCCAGATTTTTGGTAACGTTCTGAACTTGCAGGTGGTACTCCTTGGCATCGGTGGTTGCATTCGACATAGCCGACATAGCTTCGGCCGTTTGCTTGTATGCAACGTTGATGTTGTCGAGCGACTGAGCAGCAGCGCGCACACGCTGGGTGTACTCGTCGGTAGCGTTAGTAGCGTCGCCGAGGGTCGAGAGCTGCGAAGTAGTGGTGCTCAGACGGTTCAAACCTTCGCCCAGCGACTTAATAGCGTCCGGGGTCACGTTGGCGTCTTTCAGCATATCGTCAAGCTTGCGCGTCAGACCGGTGCCGCCGTTGTTAGCAGCCAAGAAAGACTGTTCGCCAGTGCTGGGGTCGTATCCTTCCGACAATTGGGGGTACACCAGCGACCAATCGGGGTCTTTGTGCTGGGGCTGGAAAGCACTCAATAGGAAGATCAACGCCTCAACACCCAAACCCACGATCAGCATGACGTCGGCACCTTTCCAGTGCTGAATCTTGAACAGTGCACCGACGATAACCACCGCCGCACCGATGCCATACACTTTCGGCATGACCGTGTCATACAGAAAATTTCCCTTTTGTGCCATTGTTAATTGAAAGTAAAGAAGTTGGTGTGAGCGAGAAAAAAGCTAATCGTAGGTTAAAGGCTATTGTTTGTGCCCATACCAATTTGAATCAGTGCGCAACGGAAGCCGATGTACGAACGAGCCGAATCCTGATATTCGAAGCTACGCGTGCCGGTTTCGAGGAAGTAAGCAATGTCTTTCCAGGAGCCACCGCGTACTACTTTGCGGGGTTCGTTGTCGTCGGGGTTGGTGGGGTTCATGTCCCAAACCACCGGCATCGAAGCTTCCATATAAGCGTCGTCGCACCACTCAGACACGTTACCGGCCATGTCGTACAGGCCGAAGTCGTTGGGGAAGTAGGCACCTACGGGCGAGGTGTAGGCGAAACCGTCGGAAGCGTAGTCACCACGACCGGGCTTAAAGTTTGCCAGCATGCAGCCGCGCGAATTGCGCAAGTAAGGCCCGCCCCACGGGAAGGTAGCGAGTTCGCGGCCACCACGAGCAGCGTACTCCCACTCAGCCTCCGAAGGCAAACGGAAACCAGGAACGCCGGCCAAGCCTTCTTCGGCAGCAGCGGCATTCTTGTGCTTGGTGCGCCAGTTGCAGAAGTACTTGGCCGCAAACCAGTCGACGCCTACTACCGGGTAGTCGTCGAACGCGGGGTGGCTGTAGTAGTACTCCATCAGCGGGTCGCCCATGTGGTAGGTGAAGTCACGCACCCACACGGTGGTATCCGGATAAAGCTCCGTCATGATGTACTGCTCACCCAACACATCGATTGAGTCTTGCATTACAGCATTCATGAACTGACGGTACTCATTGTTAGTGATTTCCGTCTCGTCCATGTAAAAGCCGGCAATCGTTACCTGCTTGTTCATATTCACCATCGAGGCAGCAATGTCCTCGTCGGTCTGACCCATGTGGAAAGTACCGCCGGGGCAGGGTACCATGCCAAACGGCACTTCCTGCGGATTAAATTCCGGACGGTCTTCAGCGCCCACCAGGTCGCCGGTGGGGCCTTTGCCGAAGCTGCAAGCCCCCAGCATCAAGGCCACGCAGGCAATGAGGGGCAAACCAAGAAACTTGTTCATGTGAGGGTGAAAGTGACTGTTCAGGCGGCGATACCCAAAGATTACAATTTTGCGCTTGGCAAATTTAGCGACAAAGCTTTTCGCAAACAAGCGTTTAACCAAAGGCCATCGGTTTGTTTTAGAACCGATTAGGCAGCTGGTTAAACGTCTGAGAGCCTTGTCTTATTACACTAAGGTTAAAATACCTCTGCAAAGGTACTTAACTAACCAATAGTTCCATCAACCGGGGTGTGATTAGAAGCTATACCGCGGTGTGCGGATGGCGGGTCGTATGGCTAAGCCGGGCTTAGGCAAACGGTAAGAAATCATTATTTCGTGCGAGCTGAATGCACGCGCATCCTGGTTAAATGCAATTAAATCAAACGCATAACCAATCCTCAGCGCGTTGTCTTTCAGGATAGATCCACCGAGCATGCCTATAAATGATTCACCGTAACGATAGCCGAAACCACCCCAGTACTTATCGTTGTAGGTTGCTCTGACGTTCGCCTCGAACGAGTTGTTGTCGAGCGAAAACTTTTTGCTGTCGCCGAACCTGCCCGGCAAAACGAGCTTGCCTATGGCCGATGGCGTAATGGTAATCTCGTCGTTGAGCTCAAAGTTATAGCCCACGCTTAAGTAAGCATGGTTTTCGGCGGTTGCCCTGGCTTGTTTACCCTGGCTGTTACCTAGGCTATCGGGCACGCTCTGAAAACGATATTGGGAACGCAGCAGGTTGTTTACGCTGAACCCAGCATACCACCGCGGCGATTCGTACCAAACACCTGCTCCTGCGTCAAATTTATTATCGGAGCTATTGTCCGGGATACTCGGATCAAATTCGTCGACGGCACGGTACCCTCCCCGGCGCCAGTTGTTGTATATCCCTTGTAGCCCAACACCTAGGAGGCCTTCCTCGCCTACTTTGAAGTGCTTCGAATAGGATAAGGAGAAGGATGTAATGTCGGACTGAGCAATTTCATCCCGGTAGGCGTTGAAGCCAATGCCGCCACCTAGGGCCCTTACGGGCAGAGAGCCAGACAACATGAATGTTTTTGGCTCCCCACCTTCATCCAAGGTGGCTTTGTAGTTGAAGTACTGGTAACGATAGATCGAGATAAACTCCCCTTGCCCCTTGATGCCCGCGTAGGCCGGGTTAAGGTACATCCCATTAAAAGGGTAGTGGCTAAACTGCGGCTGCTGCTGAGCGGCAACAGAACCAGCCACAGCCGACAGCAAGAGCGTAGCAAGTAGATTTCTCTTCATAAAGAATGCTGCTGTAAGGATGCGTGGCTACGGCAGATGGCTGAACTATGGAACGTACTTTCAAATGTATTGAAAATACAACCTCACCCAAACGCCCCGAAAAAACGAGCGGGGAGCACACTTATTATGTTATGCTCCCCGCTCGTCCTTAGCCGTTAAACGCGCTACGCTTTTTGTTTGTTATTGCGTGCTTGCTCCTTTGCTATTTCAGCACCGTGGTGATACCGGATATACGCCTCGATAGCACCCGTCATTGACGGGGCATTGGGCAGAGGGGCTTCGATATCAAGTTCCAGCCCTGCATCCCGAACGGCTTTGGCAGTAGTGGGACCAAAGGCGGCTATGCGCGTACCATCCTGCACAAAATCAGGGAAGTTAACGAATAGCGAGCTAATGCCGGACGGGCTGAAGAAGGCAATGCAGTCGTACTTCACGTCCGAGAGGTCGGACAAGTCACTCGCTACGGTGCGGTAAATCACGGCTTCGGAAAACTTGAAGCCGTTGGCCCGCATAAACTCGGGGATGTCGTCCTTGCGGATGTCAGAGCAAGGATACAAGAACTTCTCGCTCTTGTGCTTCTTGATAACGTCGAACAGGTCGGCCGCCGTACGTTGCCCCACGAACAGCTTGCGCTTGCGCAGCACAATGTACTTCTGCAGGTAATTGGCGGTTTGCTCCGAAATGCAGAAGTACTTCATTTCGGCGGGCATTTCCTGCTTGGCCTCCTGGCAGATGCGGAAGAAATGATCGACAGCGTTGCGGCTAGTGAAAATGATAGCCGTATGATCGAGGATGTTGACCTTTTCCTTGCGGAAGTCCTTGTAGGAAACCGGATCGACTTGGATGAACTCGCGAAAATCTACTTTGATGCCGTATTTCTCGGCAATGGCAAAGTACGGCGACACATCGTTGGCTGGCTTAGGTTGCGTAACCAAGATGCTGCGAATGCGCTTGGCGTGCCGACCGGTACCCGGCTTGTCTGTGCTCTCAGCCATGTGAGGTAAAGAAAGTAAAGCTAAGCAATACGAAATGGAGCTGTGGACGAAAGAACAAGCAGCCGTTCACTTAGTAAGTGATAACCAACAACTTGAGCAACACAGTCAAGGGGATGATTTCGGTGGCGCAAAGGTATGAAAACAAATGCAGATTTAGCAGCGATACGCGACGGTTGAGTGTGCGGGCAACCCGAAAAACGGTGGCCAGCAACATCATAGAAACCACGCCATTAGATACCCAAAGCACACCCTCGGGCCAAGACTGATTCAGTACCAGGTATAGCAACATGACGATGGGAAGAAACAATCCCATGAACAACAGGCTACGAACAAACTCTCTATACTGAACCAAGACTAAAGATGATAAATCAAATATATAACCCATTAGTGCTATATAAATAACCTTAGCGAATACGAAAACAGAAATGAGTAAGGCGTAAAGCAATACGCGCATTACCAAGCCCGATTCGGAAACAGAGAAAAGCTGTTTTAGAATAACGATGTTTTGAACATTGGTATGGATTGCGACAATTAGCAGACCAAACGAAAGAGAAAATATTAATATCAGTAAAACATTCAACCAGGTAATTGTGGGCCGCGTCAGAAAGTTTTGCTCGCCCGGAGCATTGCTCCAGAGCTCATAGATGCGCGCAAAACCGGGCCGGTATACTGTGCGAATGCCGCCGTACATTAAGCCGATAACGAGCAGAAAGCAGAGAAATACGTTTTCGCCCTGATGGAAGGCAGCGCGAAGTTGTGGTTTCCACCAACTCGCCGTTTTAAAGGCGCTGGATTTCGCCTCTTGCGGTAAAACGTTGGCAAACGACGTGTAGTCAGGCGCGGCCGTTGGGTGCCACACACATAGCAAGTGCTGCCCGTAGCTGATTGGTTTGGGCAGCAGGTCGGCTATATCGAGGTTGTAATTACCCGATGATTTGGCCCGGAATACCAGCTGGTTATCAACAAATAAGGCCAGATCCTGCCGCGCGGCAAAGCTGATGCGAAAGGGCTGGTTGGGCCGCACTACAATCCATTGGTAATAGGCACGCGCCGGCGGGTGATACCCGGGCAGGTACAGCACCAGCTTGTTGCCCGAGGCATCGTGAATAAGCCAATCGTTGCTGAGGCCTACGGGCGGTGTGGGCGGCAAGGGCCGATACTCTACGGCATGCAGAAGCCTCGGACCAGCGCTTAGGGCCAGCACCAGCAACCAAACCCGCCAAGCACTTAGCAAGCGCTTACGAAGCGACTCGCTGCTGCGCGCTGCGGCTGCGGTATGTTCCAAGGAAAACACTCAACAACAACGAAAAAGCAACCAAGCCGACGATGAGCAGCGTGTTGCCTAGGTAGCCAAAGTTTATGACAAACAGTATGACCACCAGGTTGAGCAGGGCCAGCAGCAGCACCGTACTGATCTGCTGAAAACCCATAGCCAGAATCCGGTGGTGAATGTGGTTTTTATCGGGCGTGAAGGGCGAGGTGCCGTTGAGTACCCGCACGGTAAACACCCGCAGCGTATCGAATAGCGGCACAAACAAAATACCGGCTGCTACGGCAGGATTAGCTGCATCGAAGGGCTGACTGGTATGCAGCCCCATTTGAATGAACTGAATGGTGAGCACCGAAACGATAAACCCGCACAGCAAAGAGCCGGTATCGCCCATAAAAATGGTGGCCTTGTGGAAGTTATACCGCAAGAAGCCCAGCATGCCGCCGATTACGCACACCGAGACGAACACGTAGTTGCCAAAAGCCGAGCCGCCGTACTGGTAGAAGTAATAGCCGAACGTGCTGACGATAATGATAACAATGGAGCCTGCCAGGCCATCGAGGCCATCGATGAGGTTGATGGCATTGGTAATGCCCGCAATAGCCAAAAAAGTAAAGGCATAGCTAACCCCATCGGGTAGCTCATGAATACCAAAAATACCTTGGAAGCTGGTGATGCGGATATCGGCCATGAACATGACGATACCCGTGGCTAACAATTGGCCGACAAGCTTTTTGGCGGGCGAAATAGACACCAGGTCATCCTTCAGCCCCACGAAAAACAGCACGATACAACCCGCCAGCAATTGCTGAATGCCATTGCCGAGGTCGGCGAAAATGGTGAGGGCCGACATGAACCCGGCGAAGATGGCAACGCCACCTAGGCGCGGCGTAAGCAAAGCATGCACGGTTCGCTTGTTGGGCAAATCGAGCATGTTTTTAAGATGGGCAATGTAAATCACCGAAGGCACGGCGAATAACGCCACCAAAAAGGCCCACAAAAAGGCCAGCCCCAGCGTTACGCCGTTTGGAGTCATATGTCGGGAGTGAGACGAGTAAAGTTACGCAACAGCCGCCGAAGGTTGCTAGCTGTGGAGCACACCTTCGCGGCCGAGTAGGGCAATGGGGATAAGGTTATCGGCCACGATGGAATCGGGCACGAAGATGAACTTCTTATCAAAAATCTGGCCGCCGATGTAGTAGCTCACCCAATACTGGTTGTTCAGGTGAAACAAGGCCGGATCGATGGGCTCGATGGGTACCGCGGAGTATTCTTCTATTTCCGGGAAGTGGTGGCGGAGCGTAGAGGTGCGCACGTTGTGGCCTTCGGCATCGACGCCGTAGCCGTTGGAGCTGACGATGACGTTCTGGAGCGGAACCCGGTTGTGGTTAAGCAGATACACCAGCCAACCGGGCTTGCCCACTTCTACGGAGGCGGCATCGTCGGGCACGATGGCAACGGCCACCCCCTCTACCGGATCGAACTTGATATCTTCTTTCATGCGGCGTGTTCAACGATTTCAGCCCCCAATAGTTCGGCCAAATGGGGCAGCAAACGGTCTTCTACTTCGCGCAGCGGCACTTCGTGGCCGAGTTCCTGCTGCAGCGAGGTAACGGCTTTGTCGGTAATGCCACAGGGCACGATATAGCCGAAATACGAGAGGTCGGTATTGACATTGAGGGCAAAGCCGTGGATGGTAACCCAGCGGCTGCACTTTACGCCCATCGCGCAAATTTTGCGCGGATTGGGGGCGCCCTCTTCAAAGTCGAGCCATACGCCGGTGAGGCCCGGAATACGCCCGGCTTGCAGGCCGTATTCGGCCAACAGGCGAATTACGGCCTCCTCCAGGGTGCGGAGGTAGAAATGAATATCGGGCTTGAAGTTCTCGAGGTCGAGAATGGGGTAGCCTACCAGCTGCCCAGGCCCGTGGTAGGTAATGTCGCCGCCGCGGTTGATGTGGTGGTAGGTGGCGCCGTGGGCAGCCAGGCCGGCTTCGTCGAGCAGCAGGTGCTCGGGCTTGCCGCTTTTGCCGAGGGTATACACCGGCGGATGTTCGCAGAACAGCAGCACGTTGGGCGTGCTTTCGGGCTGGGCACCGGTGTTTTCGGCGTGGCGGTTGCGCGTTTTGATAGCCAGCGCGTTGGCCAACAGCTCCTCCTGATACTGCCAGGTGGGAGCATACGCTACGCGACCTAGGCGCTGCAGCGCAACGCGGGTGTTGGCACCCGGGGCAGCGCCAGCCGGCTCCGGCTGCGGAGCAGCTGCGGCTACCGGCTGTACACAAGCCGAATACAGTTCAGATTCCATAGCTCAGCGAATTTGCAGCGCCTTTTGCCCCGCCCGAGTGGGTTGGGCAACGGCGTTGTTACTTACAAAAGTAACGCCTTATTGGCGGTTGCCGACCAGCCGGTGCCGCATAAGGGCCGTATACTCGGCCATTCCGAAGGCTCAGAAACACTTGCCGCGCCGCTGGAGTAAGCTTTCGGCAACTATTGCGGCCAAGTTCAGCCCACACCTAATTATGCTTTCAGCTTCCCTCCTAGGTGCCACCGGCGAAGAGGCCGCCGCCAACTACTACCTCGAGCGCGGTTACGCCGTGGTGGCACGCAACTACCGCTACCGCCGCAGCGAGGTAGATCTGATTGTGCAAGAGGGCACGCGCCGGCTGGTGTTTGTGGAGGTGAAGGTGCGCACCGACTTGCGCTACGGCTACCCCGAAGCCTTCGTAACGCCGGCGCAGCAGCAGCGCATCCGGCGCGCGGCCGAGCAGTACCTCATCAGCCACAACTGGCACGCCGATATCCGCTTCGATATTGTGGCCCTTACGCCCAACTCGGCTGGCTTTCGGGTGGAGGCGTTCGAGGACGCCTTCTGAAGCGCGGCCCTAGGTGGCTAGTTGCGCCGGGGCGCCAGGGAGTTGCGCGAGTCTTCGGCGCGCTTGTCGAGCTTATCCTTTTCGTAGATGAGCACACCGTTGCGGTTGTACTCTTTCACGAGTACCGGCTCCTGCTCGGGGTCGAAGCCGGAGTCGCCGTACTGGTACTCGTAGTGGCGGCGGTTGCGGAAGCCCCAGTACTTTGTCCAGATGCCCACTTTGCGGCCGTTTTCGAACTCGCCCGACCAGTCGAGCTGCCCGTTGGGCTTAAAGCTCACGTACTCGCCCTCCAGCTTGCCGTCGACGTACGGAATCACCTCCTTTACCATGGTGTTGCCGCCGTCGTAGTAGCTGATGTGGGCATCGCGCGGAAAACCCTGCTCGTAGTGCACTTTGCTCAGCAGGATGTTTTCCTTGTTGTACCGCTCCCAGCGCAGGTGCCGGGTGCCCACGTAGTAAAAGCCGGTTTCGACGACCTTGCCGCCCTGCGTTTTTTTGTAGGGCCCGTGCAGCACTTTGTACTTGCCGGGGTCGGCCTCGGCGGCCGAGGCCGTTTTTTCGAGGCGGCGCTTGGCTACGTTGAAGTACCACTTGGTGGGGGCGTAGGCATTGGGTTGCTTGGGCACCTTCAGGTAATAAAATATCTCGATTACCTGGTTGCGGCCCTTCGGCCCCGATTTGGTGAAGCCCTTCTTGATCGGCTCGCCCAGAAACACATTTTTCTTGCGCTTGCTCAGGGCCTTGCGCTGGGCCTCTTTCTGCTTGTCCTCGGCTTTGCGCTGCTCATCTTTGCTGAGCTTTTTGGCTGTGCTCAGCGAAGGCGCCTCTTTGCCGCCGCTTCCGGCTGCCGCGAGGGTATCGGCGCGCGTGCCACCTAGGCTATCGGGCGCGAGCAGGGCCACGGCCCCCGCATCGGGTTTGCTGTTGAAGGAAACCGTTTTTTTGGCGCAGGCCCCAAGCAGCATCAGCGGCAGCAGCAACAGCGTAGTCGGCAGACGAAACGGACGCATGAAGTAGGCAGGAAGGTGTTTGGGTAGCGAAACGTAAAGATAGGGTTTGATAGTGCCCTATGGCGAGATGGTGAGGTGAGTGGATGAGTGGATGAGTGGATGGCAGCAACCGATGTTCGGCTTAACCCGGCCCTGGGGCATTGCCCTAGGTGGTTGCGGCGCTCGGACGCCCGCGCACCCCTTCGCCCCCTACACTCCGGCGGCGGGCCCTATGTGAGCAGCGCGTTGATGAACTCTGGCACTTCACTCATTCGCCGCTGACGAAAGAAGCCGGCCCCGCAACCGCAGCAGTTGCAAGACCGGCTTCGCTCCGGAACTAAAAATCAATTACTCGGCCGCCAGCAGCTCGGCGCTCCGCTTCACAAACTGGGTCAGCGCTTCGCCTTTTAGCAAACCTTGGGCCAGCAATGCCAGGTCGAAGGCTTGCTTGGCGAGCTTGGTAGCGGCTTCCTCGTCGGCGCGCAGCACGCGCTGGGCCACGGGGTTGTTGGCGTTGACGCTTACGGTGTAGCTATCGGGCAGCGAGCCGAACATAGCCATGCCACCGCCGCCACCTACGCGCTGCATGTCCTTCATGCGGCGCATAAACTCGGGCAGCGTAATGATAACCGGGGCATCCTGCGGGGCCAGGGCCTCTACCTGCACGTGCATGTGCTCGTTGCTGATGGCCTTGGTGAACAGCTCCTGCAGTTTGGTCTTCTCGTCGTCGGAAAGCACGCTTTCGGCGGTTTCTTCCTTCTCGATGAGCTTACCCACGGTGTCGGCGTCCACGCGTTTGAAGGTGGTTTTCTCCAGCTTCTGCTCGAGCAGGCCGATGAAGTGCGGATCGAGCGGGCCGTTGAAGTTGAGCACATCATAGCCGCGCTCCTGGGCCGCCAGCACGTAGGCGTGCTGGGCCTGCTCGTCGGTGGTGTAGAGCAGCACCGTCTGGCCGTTCTTGTCCACCTGGTTAGCCTGCACCAGCTCCTTGTACTCGTTGAAAGTGTAGAACTTACCAGCGACGCTTTGCAGCAGCGCGAAGTCCTTGGCGCGGTCGTAGAACTTGTCGTCCGACAGCATGCCGTACTTCACGAACAGGTTGATGTCGGCCCACTTCTCCTCGAACGAGCTGCGCTCCTTCCGGAAGATTTCGGCCAGCTTATCGGCTACCTTCTTCGTGATGTATTGGTTGATCTTGCGCACGTTGGCGTCGGCCTGCAGGAACGAGCGCGACACGTTCAGCGGGATATCGGGCGAATCGAGCACGCCGTGCAGCAGCATCAGGAACTCGGGCACTACGTCCTTCACCTCGTCGGTGATGAACACCTGGCGCGAGTACAGCTGAATTTTGTTGCGCTGCAGCTGCAGCTCGTCCTTCACCTTCGGGAAGTACAGAATACCCGTCAGGTTGAAGGGGTAATCCACGTTCAGGTGAATCCAGAACAGCGGCTTTTCGGAGAAGGGGTACAGCTCCTGGTAGAACTTGGTGTAGTCCTCGTCGGTGAGGTCGGCGGGCTGCTTGGTCCAGAGCGGCTGCGTTTGGTTGATAACCTTGCCTTCAAACTCAATCTCGACGGGCAGGAAGCGGCAGTACTTCTCCAGAATGCCGCGCAGGCGGGCTTCTTCCAGAAACTCGTCGCTGTCTTCGGCTACGTGCAGCACCACATCGGTACCGCGCTCGGCCTTTTCGGTGGTCTCGAGGGTAAACTCGGTGCTGCCGTCGCACACCCAGCGGGCGGCTTCGGTGCCTTCCTTAAAGCTCTTCGAGAAGATTTCGACTTCCTTGGCCACCATGAAAGCCGAGTAAAAACCCAGGCCGAACTGACCGATAATCTGGTCTTTGGCCGCGGCGTCCTTGTCTTTGTACTTCTCAACGAACTCGGTAGCGCCCGAGAAGGCAATCTGGTTGATGTACTTCTTAATCTCCTCGGCCGTCATGCCGATGCCGCGGTCCGACACGGTGATGGTGCGCTTTTCCTTGTCGACGCTTACCGTGACTTTCAGCTCGCCGGCTTCGCCCTGGTATTCGCCCAGCTGCGCGAGGCTCTTCAGCTTCTGGGTGGCATCAACGGCGTTCGAGACCAACTCACGGAGGAAAATCTCGTGGTCGGAGTACAGGAACTTCTTGATGATGGGAAAGATATTCTCGGTGTGAATCGAGATGCTACCGGTTTCCTGCATGGCGGTTAGGTAAGAGGTAGAAGAGTTTGACGGGTACAAAAGCAGCCAACAACGAGCGGCTGCCGCTGTCGGCCCCGGAATCAAACCTCATTCCACTTCGCCCGGCCCGCCGCAAAGCTGCCAGCTTGACAGTTTTGGGCTAGCCGCGTACCGCTTAATCGGCCAGAAAGCGGTTGGTGCAACCGTTAGCCTGCGTAGTTAGGCCACCAGCCCGGCTGCCATCGATGGCGCGGCGGTTGCGGGTGCGTCGGTGGGGTTAATCAGCCAATCGAAGGCCGAAGCGGCATCGGAGAAGTACTGCACATCGAAGCGCAGGTGCTCGTTGCCTAGGTGCAGAATGCTCTCGACGGCTAACTGGTTGTAGACGTTGGAGCTGAGCACGAGTGCCAGCTGGCGCAGGTGCGGCATGCGCGCCACTTGCGGCAGCACCTGCTCGCTTATCAAAAACTGATCTTCGAGCCCTAGGTTGGGCAGGCCGTTGAGGTCAGCAATCCAGTACTCGATGCGAAGCTGCCCGAGCAACTGCTGCACATGCTGCACGGCCGGCTGAAACAGATGGCTGTTGTAGGTACCGCGCCACCGGTGGTACAGCAAGCGTAGCGCAGGGTCGTGGAAGAGCGTTAGGCTATCGAAGTAGAGTGCATCCATCACAGTGAATCAGGCGTTTGACAGGGCCAAAGAAAATGCCGTGCCAAACGCCCGAAGCTGCTACTTGCCGGATGGGGCAAAAGCCTGTGCGAACAAGAACTCCGGCGAGCCGGATACTCAGGGAGGCAGCCTTGGGGCTACACAAACAACGGATCGGGGGTGCCAACGGAGCTGGCCTGAACGTGGCCGCGCAGGTAGCGGGCCAGCAGCTGCAAGGAGCGCTGTACAAGTTGTTTCATGGTGTGGGAGTGCGTGCGGAACGATGAGCGTGTTGTGTAACTAATTACGTATGAGGCCAGTAATGCGTTGTGCAGCAACCCAACTTCTGCAGGCCGGTCCTTAAAAGGATTGGGGCTGTATTTTAAAGTTTATCCTTACTTTAGCCGCCCAAGCATCTGCTTCGTCTCCGCTATGCGTGCATTCCGTTCACAGTTGGCCATTCTGCTGCTGCTCTGCTTCGTGCGGGTGCTGCTGCCGGAGTCGGCTATACTGGCGCTGCACCGCCACCAGCACACCGAGAAAGAAGCCGCCCACACGGGCCGGGGCTACAAAGCCCTGCTTACGGCCAAGCACCAGCACTGCCCCGTCGACCACCTGTTCGATGTGCCGTTCCAGCCCACGCCGGAGCTGGTGCTGCAACCGGTAGTGCACCGCTATGCCCCGCTGAAAGCCGAGCCGTACCAATCGGTGTGGCAAAGCACCACGCCCGCTGCGGCGTACCTCCGAGGCCCACCGGCCCGCGCCTGATGTACGAGTGCCCAGGCTGCCGAGCAGCCGGGCAAGGGTGGGCTGTGCCCCTAGGTTACCTGCTTGGTAGCTGCCATTCGGCACCGCCCCCGTTTTAGTATTCGGGTTTCTTTTTTCTTTTTCATGCTTTTCCGCCTTGCGGCGGTCCTGCTGTGGGCGGGGCTGTGCTGGGGTGTAGCCTGCGTGGCTGCCGCCCAAAGCACGTGCACCCTGCCGTTGGCCGGCCGCGTAACGGACCATGAATCGGGCGAAGGGCTGGCCGGCGCTACGGTAGTGTTGCTACCCACGCAGGAGGCCGCCCAAGCCGATTCGGAAGGCCACTTTCATTTTCATGTATGCGCCGGTACGTACCGGGTGCAGGTTCGCTTCGTGGGTTACGAAACCGAGGAAGCCGAGCTGCGCGTGGGCGCCGCCGCGGTGCGCAACTTTGCCCTGCACCCGAGTGCTATTCGGCTGCGGAGCGCGGTGGTGCGCGGCGAGCGGGTAGCCGAGCCGCAAACCCAGGCGGCCAGTACGCTTTCGGGGCAAGCCTTGCAAGCCACGCGGGGGCAAGCCCTAGGTGAGGCGCTGCAAAAGATTGCCGGGGTGTCGGCCATCCAAACGGGGCCGAGCGTGTTCAAGCCCATCATCCACGGCTTGCACTCCAACCGCGTGGCCATCATGAACAACGGCGTGCGGCAAGAGGGCCAGCAGTGGGGCCAGGAGCACGGCCCCGAAATCGACCCGTTTGTGGCCTCGGAGCTGACGGTGGTGAAAGGCGCCGCCGGCGTGCGCTACGGCTCCGATGCCGTGGGCGGCGTGGTGCTGGTGCAGCCCAAGCCCCTGCGCGACTCGGCCGGCGTGGGCGCCGAGCTAAACCTAGTGGGCGCCAGCAACAACGGCCTGGGTGCCGTGGCCGCAACGGTTGATGGCAACGCGCGCCGCCTGCCCGCCCTGAGCTGGCGCGTGCAGGGCACCCTAAAGCAAGCCGGCAACACACGCACGCCCGATTACTGGCTCGAGAACACCGCCTACCGCGAGCGAAACTTTGCCGCTGCCCTAGGTTGGCGTAAGGATAGCTACGGCCTGGAGGCGTTTTACAGCCAGTTCAACGCGCGCACGGGTATTTTGCAGGCGGCCATTGTGGGCAACCTCGCCGATTTGCAAACCGCCACCGAGCGCGGCCGGCCCGTGGGGCTGGGCTCGTTCGGCTACACCATAGCTAGGCCGTACCAGCAGGTGCGCCACGATTTGGCCAAGCTCTCGGGCTTTGTAAAAACCGGGCACGGCGGCAAGCTCACGGCCACGGTGGCGCATCAGCAGGACTACCGCGACGAGTACGATGTGGTGCGCAGCGGCAGCGCGGCCGGCCGGCGCAACCTGCCCCAGCTCAGCTACCTCAACTACACCACCACGGCCGATGTGGCCTGGGAGCATCCGCACCTAGGCAACTTCAGCGGCACGGTGGGCCTGAGCGGCACGTACCAGCACAACCGCTACGCGCCGGGCAGCCGGCAGTTCATTCCGTTCTACAACAACTGGGTGGGCGGGGCTTTTGCCATTGAGCGGTGGCAGCACGAGCAGCTGACCCTGGAAGCCGGCTTGCGCCTCGACCGCCGCGACCTCACGACCCGGCGCCTCACGCGGGGTTTTGCCACCGATTCGAGCCTGTTTTTTGGGGTGGAGCGGCGCCGTTTTCAGTTCTGGACGCCCTCGGCCTCGCTGGGCGCGGTGTACGAGGTATCGCCGCACTTTACGCTGCGGGCCGATGCCGCGCTGGTGCGCCGGGCGCCTGCGCCCAACGAGCGGTATGCGCAAGGCGTGCACAACGGCCTGTACGAAGAAGGCTACGACGTAACGCGCCCAGCCGGGGCACCCCAGCTGCAACCCGAAACGGCCCACAACCTAAACCTGACGGCTACGCTGCACGCCAACCCGCGCCTGAACGGCGAGCTGACGGTGTACCAGAACCGCATCAATGGGTACATCTACCAGGTAATCGGGGAGCCGATTACCACCATTCAGGGCGTGTTCAGGCCGTGGCGCTACCAGCAAACCGATGCCGTGTTCCGCGGCCTCGATGCCACCCTGGGCTACACGCCGGCTGCGGGCTGGCTTATCAGCGGCAAAGCGGCGCTGGTGCGGGCCCGCAACCTGCAGCTCGATGATTACCTGGTATACGCGCCGGCCGACCGCTTTGAGCTGGCCGCCCGGCGCGAGTGGGCCGGCCGCCCCGGCAACCGCCTCAGCCAACGCTTTGCGCAGCTAACCCTAGGTGCTACCCGCCGCCAAACCCGCGTGCCCAGTGCCCTCTACGACCCCCTCCCCGCCCCCGATGGCTACGGCCTGCTGAGCGCCGAAGTGGGGGCTACCGTGCGCCTAGGCGGCGTGCCGGTGCAGCTAAGCCTGGCGGGCACCAACCTGCTGAACGAACGGTACCGCGAGTACCTGAACCGCTTCCGCTACTTCGCCGACGACATGGGCCGAAACGTTACGCTGCGGCTGCAAGCGCCGATCAACTTCGGCCGCCGCGCTTCGGCCAAGTAACCTTCCCATAGCCTTTTCAACCCTTTTTCATTTTTCACCACCATGAAGACCACACTCTTCCGCCCCTACCTCGCCGCTGTTCTGTTGGCCACTCCCCTGCTGCTCGCCAGCTGCGGCGACGACAAAGACCCCGAGCCCGACGACGAGAACGAGCTGATTACTACCGTGCGCTACACCCTTACGCCCAGCACAGGCGGCCAGGCCGTTACGGTGGAGTGGAAAGACCTCGACGGTGCCGGCGGCAACGCGCCCACCATCGGCTCGCTGCGCCTCGCGCCCAACACCACCTACACCGGCGCGGTAACCTTCCTCGACGAATCGAAGAACCCTGCCAGCAACATTACCACCGAAGTGCAGGCCGAGAACGACGAGCACCTGGTGGTGTACACCGCCGCTCCGGCCAACCTGCTTACCGTGACCCGCACCGACCGCGACAAGAACAACCTGGAAGTAGGCCTGGCTACGCGCGTGCAAACCACCGCGGCGGCTACCGGCACGCTCAAAATTGTGCTGCGCCACCAGCCTGGCAACAAAAACGGCCAGGCCGACCTAGGCTCGACCGACGCCGAGGTGACCTTCCCGGTAACGGTGCAATAACCGGTTAGCTATTAGCTATTGGCTGCTAGCTGCTAGTCGGCCACTACTCTATTCCTGACTAGGAAATCAGCGGCCGGCAGCCAATAACCAATAGCCGACCTTGGTAATAAGCCGCGCATTGCGTTATTGCCACTTCCAAAAAGAAAAAACTGCCTCCTGGCAACTGCCGCGGCCCGCTGCGGCTCTTCGTTCAGGAGCATTAGCTCTGGCGGGTTTTCAGGAACTCGTCTGTTTCTCTCCATTTGGTTTGGTTATGGAGAAATAGGGGAGAAAACACCGGCTTTTGGCCGGTGTTTTCTTTTTTGCGGAGTGCATCCTCGTGGCCGGATCTTCGTTCATTCGCCACCTCCCCGTTTGTTTAGCTTTCCGTATGTCTCGTTTACTGCTGGCCGCAACGCTGCTCCTTGCGGCCGCGGCTCAGGCCCAAACGCCCACCGCCCGCCGGCCCGGCACCGCCGCCCCGGCCACGGCCGCCGTGGTGGGCCGCGTGCTCGATGCCGCCACCCAACAGCCGCTGCCCGGCGCCGTGGTGGTGTTTCCCGACCTCAAGCAAAGCACCGTGGCCGATGCCGATGGGCGTTTCAGCTTCGGCAACCTGCCGCGGGGGCGCTTTCTGGTGCAGGTACGCTCCCTAGGTTACGGCACGCTGGTGCGCACCGTGGATACCGGCAACGGCCAACCGCTGGAGCTGGCCCTGAGCCCGGCCGTAACCGAAATCGGGCAGGTGGTAATCACGGGCGTATCGGCCTCTACCGAGCTGCGCCGCTCGCCGGTGCCCACTACCGTGCTCGACCGCACGGAGCTCGATCAGCACGCCAGCACCAATATCATCGATGCCATTGCGCGCACGCCCGGCGTCAACCAGATAACCACCGGCGCGGCCATCAGCAAGCCCGTAATCCGGGGCCTGAGCGCCAACCGCGTCATCACGCTCAACAACGGCGCCAAGCAGGAGGGGCAGCAGTGGGGCGATGAGCACGGCATCGAGTTGGATGAGTACTCGATTGATCGGGCCGAAATCATCAAAGGCCCGGGCTCGTTGCTCTACGGCTCCGATGGCATGGCCGGCGTGGTAAACTTTGTAGCCCCCGATCCGGTGGAGGAAGGCCGCGTCATCGGCTCGCTGATGGCCAACTACCAAACCAACAACCGCCAACAGGGTTACTCCCTGATGACGGCCGGTAACCGCAACGGCCTGAACTGGATGGTGCGCGGCACCAGCAAGCGCGCCGCCCCCTACCGCAACCGCTACGACGGCCCGGTGTACAACTCGGCCTTCCGCGAAATCGACGGCAGCGGCTACGTGGGCCTAAACAAAAGCTGGGGCTACTCGCACCTCACGTTCACGTCCTTCAACCAGGTGCTGGGGCTGATTGAGGGCGAGCGGGACGAGGAAACGGGCGAGTTTCTGAAGCTGGTACCCAGCACGCTTTCCGCCTCCGGCATCGATGAGGTGCCCGTAACGGCCAGCGACCTGCGCGGCTACAACGTGTACGTGCCGGGCCAGCGCGTAAACCACCTGCGCCTCGGCACCGATAACAACTTCATCCTAGGTCAGTCGCGGCTTACCCTAAACGTGGGCTGGCAGCAAAACCTGCGCCGCGAGTTTGGCGAGGTGCTGGCGCCCAACGAGCCTTCGCTGTACTTTCAGCTGCGCACCCTCGACTACGCCGCCCGCTACTTTTTGCCCGAGCTAGCCGGCTGGAATACCACCGTGGGCGTAAGCGGCATGCGCCAGGAAAACCAGAACCTGGGCGAGGAGTTTTTGATACCGGCCTATCGCCTGTTCGACGGCGGGGTGTTTGGCGTAACCAAGCGCACCCTAGGTAAGCTCGACCTGAGCGGCGGCCTGCGCTACGACGAGCGGCACATCACCGGCGACGCCTTGTGGCTCAACGCCTTCGGACAGCCCACCACGCCCGATGCGCCCAATGCCGAAGCTAAGTTTCAGGCTTTTGACAACACCTACCGCAACTGGTCGGGCAGCGTGGGCGGGGCGTTTAGCGCCACCGAGCAATTGGTACTGAAAGCCAATCTTTCGCGCGGCTTTCGGGCGCCCAACATTGCCGAGCTGGCCTCCAACGGCGTGCACGAGGGCACCACCCGCTACGAAATCGGCGACCCGAACCTGAAGGCCGAAACCAGCCGGCAGCTCGACCTAGGCTTCAGCCTGAACACCGACCACGTTACGCTGAGCGTCGATGCGTTCGACAACCGCATCCGCAACTTCATCTTCCCGCGCCGCATCGGCAACGCCGCCGGCCAGGACTCGTTGCTGACCGAGGACGGCAAGGAGTTCCGGGTGTTTGTGTACGGGCAAGGCAAAGCCAACCTCTACGGCGGCGAAGTCAGCATCGACCTGCACCCGCACCCGCTCGATTGGCTGCACTTTGAAAACTCCTTCTCGATGGTGCGCGCCCGCCGCCTGGGCCAAGCCGAGGGCGAGCGGTGGCTGCCCTTTACGCCCGCCGATAGGCTGCAGTCGGAGCTGCGCGTGAACTTCCGCAAAGTGGGCGCCATCAGCCGCGTGGCCAACGTGTACGCCCGCGCCGGCGTGGAGCACAACTTTGCCCAAAACCGCATCTTCTCGGCTTTCGAAACCGAAACGCCTACTCCCAGCTACACCTTGGTTAACCTAGGGGCCGGCACCGATGTAACCAACGGCAAGGGCCGCACCGTGGCTACGCTGATGGTGGGCGTGAATAACCTCTTCGACGTGGCGTACCAGCACCACCTCAGCCGCCTGAAGTACACGGCCGTAAACAACGCCACCGGCCGCACGGGCGTGTTCAACATGGGCCGCAACGTAAGTTTCAGGCTCGTGGTACCACTGCAATTCAACTAATTCCGCACGGTTGCGGTTGAAATTTCGTACGGCCGGCCTGGTAGCGCCGGCCGTACTTTTACGGCCATGGTACACCACCACCATTCGCACGGCCCCGCCGACCACCACGGGCACCACCATCATCACGCGCCGGCCAACTTCGGCAAGGCGTTTGGCTGGGGCATTGGGCTGAATTTGCTGTTTGTGGCCGCCGAAGCTGCCGGTGGCTGGTGGGCCAACTCCTCGGCGCTGCTTTCCGATGCCGGCCACAATCTTTCCGACGTGCTCAGCTTGGCCCTGGCCTGGGGTGCCACCCGCCTGGGTAAGCAGCCCACCACCAAGCGCTATACCTACGGCCTGAAGAGTGCTTCCATCCAGGCAGCCTTGCTGAATGCGGCGTTGCTGTACGTGGCCCTAGGTGCTATTTTGTGGGATACCATCGACCACCTGCGCCACCCCGAGCCCGTGAATGCGCCCGTGGTGATGCTGCTGGCCGGCTTGGGCATTATCATCAACGGCTTTACGGCGTGGCTGTTCAGCCGCGGGCACCAGGGCGATGCCAACATCCGGGGCGCTTACCTGCACATGCTCACCGATGCACTGGTGTCGATGGGCGTGGTAGTGGGCGGCGCGCTGGTGTACTACACGGGCTGGCTGTGGCTCGATCCGGCTATCAGCTTCATCATCCTGGGGGTAGTGGCCGTGGGCTCGTGGGGCTTGCTGCGCGAAACCGTGCAACTAAGCCTGCAGGCCGTACCGCACGGCATCGACCCGGTAGCGGTGCGGCAGTTTTTGCTGGCCCAGCCCGGCGTAACCGATGTGCACGACCTGCACATCTGGCCCCTCAGCACCAGCGACACCGCCCTTACCGCCCACCTCGTGCGCCCCAGCGGCACCGACAGCCAGTTCCTGCACCACCTGCAGCATCAGTTGCAAGACGAGTTCAACATCGGCCACATTACGGTGCAAATCGAGCCTGGCGCCTGCACGCACGCCAGCTGCGACGCCTAGGTGGTTTTTAATTACTGGCGCGAGTCTTAGCGCGCAGGGCGCGACTCGTGCCGCAACATGGAGGGGAGTCTCTGACTCCCGTGCCGCGAACGACGCGGCCTAGGTGCCGCTGGGGCACGCAAGCCCAGGAGCTTAAGTCAGCAAGCCGTTCCCTAGGTGCCGCGCAACGCCCGGGAGTCTGGAGATTCCCACCCATGCTGCGGCACGAGTCGCGCCCTGCGGGCTAAGACTCGCGCCAGCAGTGGCCTCGCGCCGGCAATGCGCCAACGACCCAGGGCCGCCCCTGCCTGCGCAGTACCGCATTGGCGGCTGCGCCGCCAGCGCCGAGCACCGCGTAGCGCTGCTTCGGTCAATCGCGCAAATCTTCGTAATCTGCAGTTCCACTCAGTTTACGTATGGCTCGCATCTCTACCCCACCAACTTCTACCCCCAAAACAACCGGACTACTCAGCGCGGCCGTGGTGGTGGCCGCCCTCGGCTACTTCGTCGATATCTACGACCTGATTTTGTTCAGCATCGTGCGCGTGCCTAGCCTGAAAGACCTGGGCATTACGGCCGCGGCCGATGTAACCAACCTGGGCACCCACCTCATTTCGATGCAGATGGGCGGCATGCTGCTCGGCGGCATTTTGTGGGGCGTGCTGGGCGATAAGCGCGGCCGCCTGTCGGTACTGTTCGGCTCCATTTTGCTTTACTCGCTGGCCAACATTGCCAACGGCTTCGTGCAAACCATCGACCAATACGCCTGGCTGCGCCTGATTGCCGGCATTGGCTTGGCCGGCGAGCTGGGCGCGGGCATCACGCTGGTAGCCGAAACCCTGCCCAAGGAAAAGCGCGGCTACGGCACCATGATTGTGGCCACCGTGGGCGTATCGGGCGCTATGCTGGCTTATTGGGTGGGCGAAGTGCTGGGCTGGCGCAATGCTTACTTTGTGGGCGGCGGCTTGGGTTTGGCCTTGCTGGTGCTGCGCGTGAGCGTGTTCGAGTCGGGCATGTTCGAGCAGGCCAAGCAGCAGGAGGTTGCCCGCGGCGACTTCTTCAGCCTGTTCACCAACGGCCCGCGCCTGCTCAAGTACGTTAAGTGCCTGCTGATTGGCGTACCGCTGTGGTTTGTGGTGGGCATCCTCATTACGCTGGCGCCCGAGTTTGGCCGTGCCCTAGGTATTCAGGGCGAGGTAACGGCCGGCCTGGCGGTGTTCTGGTGCTACTTCGGGCTGGTGTTCGGCGATTTTGCCAGCGGCACCCTCAGCCAGCTGCTGCGCAGCCGCAACCGGGCGCTGCAGTTGTTCCTGGTGTTGTGCGGCGTGCTGATTGCGGTGTACCTGTTCGGCATCCGGGGTGCTTCGCCTACGGTGTTCTACGCCGTGTGCTTTGTGCTGGGCATTTCGGTGGGCTTCTGGGCCTTGTTTGTAACAGTGGCGGCCGAGCAGTTCGGCACCAACCTGCGCGCCACGGTAGCCACCACGGCGCCCAACTTTGCGCGCGGCTCGGTGGTGGGCCTGGTACCGCTGTTCAATGGCATTGCGGCAGCTTTGGCAGGCCCAAGCGGTTCGCCCAACCTCATCGGTAGCGGCGCTGTGGTGGGCGTGCTTTCGCTGCTGGTGGCGTTTTGGGCCGTGAGCACCTTGCCCGAGAGCTATGGCAAAGACCTCGATTACCTGGAGGTAAGCTAGCCGACCCAGTCGGAACTGCCAGGGCTCCACAATCGTACTGAGGGCGTACTTACCTCCCCCACTGCCATGAAAATCATAACCGGTGCGCTTACCCTAGGTGGCTTGTTGCTGGCTTTTGCCGCTTCGGCCCAAGTGGTTCCGCCTACCTCCGATACCCGCCCTGCTGCTACGCCCACGGCTGCTGCTGCATCCGTTGCTACCGCCACGCCTTCGGCAGTACCGCAAGTAAACTCGCCCACGGCCAAGCCCGGCAGCAAGGAGCGCGACAAAGCCAAAGAAAACCTCGAGCGCGAACGGGAGCGTGCCGCCCGCGACGAGGAAAAAGCCCAGCGCCGCGCTAATCCGTAATACCTTACTCCTCCTCTAACTCCGCCGCACTGCATGGCCGAAGCCCGCTTTACTCGTCGCTATTACTGGCTGCACCATTTTGTGCTGCTGCCCGCTGCCTTGGTAATGGCCTTTTACACCGGCCGGCGCTACGGCGACGTAGCTGGTTCCGACTCGCAGGAGTCGCGGCTGTGGTTTAGCGTAGCGGCGGTAGCCATTATCCTGCTGCTGACGCTGGTAATGCTGCGCCAGCACTACGCCCTTAAGCTGCAAGACCGCATTGCCCGCCTCGAGGTGCGCCAGCGCTATTTCGAGCTCACCCAACAAAGCTTCGGCCCGCTGGAGCAACAGCTCAGCCTAGGTCAGATTTTGTCGTTGCGCTTTGCTTCCGATGCCGAGCTGCCCACGCTGGCCGATGCTGCTGCCCGGCAAAAACTCGCACCCAGTGCCATTCGCGAGCAGATACAGCAGTTCCGGCCCGATCACATGCGGGTGTAACTTTGCCCCGAGCGGCTGGCCAACATAGGTACTGCCCTTTTCGGGGAACCTCCCACCCTGCTCGTTCATTTTCTTGCTTATGATCCTGTACAACGTCACCAGCAGCGTCGACCCGGAGGTTGCCGAAGAGTGGGTAACCTTTATGCGCGATGTGCACATGCCCGATGTAATGGCCACGGGTTTTTTCGTGAAAAGCCAGCTCCTGCGCTTGCTCAACGAAGAAGAAGATGGCTTTACGTACGCCGCCCAGTACTACTGCACCAATATGGCGCAGCTCGACGAGTACCAGCGCGTTTCGGCCCCTGGCCTGCGCGCCGACCTGGAAACGCGCTTTCCGGGCCAGTACGTATCCTTCCGTACGGTACTCGAGGTTATCGACTAAGTCCTGCGGCGGGCATCAGCCTGCACACTTACTACACAAGGCCGCCGCACCTAGCTACTGCTGGGTGCGGCGGCCTTTTTGCATGGGCTTAGCACGGGGTACCAAGGCGTTGTCTTTCTGTGTAAATTCCTCACCGCTACACCACCCCGCCCGCGCCATGAACCTGAACCCCATCGTGCTGTCCATTCCCATTTACTTCGCCCTAATTGGCGCGGAGCTACTGGTAGAAAGGCTGCAGCATCAGGAGAAATACCGCTTTCACGACGCCGTCACCAATATTAGCTGCGGCATCACGTCGCAGATTTCGGGTGTGTTCCTGAAAGTGGTAGTGGTGGGCGTGTACGAGCTGCTCTACGAACACTTTCGGCTGTTCGACATTCCGCGGACCTGGGCAACGGGCATCTTGCTGTTCGTGCTGGCTGATTTGTGCTACTACTTTGCCCACCGCTACTCGCACGAGATTAACTTCTTCTGGGGCGGCCACGTGGTGCACCACCAAAGCGAAGACTACAACCTCTCGGTAGCGTTGCGGCAAAGCTCGTTGCAGGGCATGTTCACGTTCATGTTCTACCTGCCGCTGGCCGTCATCGGCTTCGAGACGAGCTTTTTCGTGTACGTCTCGGCCCTGGTCACCCTTTACCAGTTCTGGATTCATACCGAGCTCATCGGCAAGCTGGGCCCCTTGGAGTGGGTGCTGAACACGCCCTCGCACCACCGCGTGCACCACGGCCGCAACCCCAAGTACATCGACAAGAACTACGCGGGCACCTTCATCATCTGGGACCGGCTGTTCGGCACTTTTCAGGCAGAGGAAGAAACGCCCGTGTACGGCATCACCACGCCCGTGCGCTCCTGGAACCCCGTATGGGTGAACTTCGGCCACTATTTTCAGATGGCTGAGCAGCTGCGCCAGACGCCGGGACTGGGCAATAAACTGCGCGTGGTGTTTGGCCGACCGGGTTGGCGCCCGGCTGCCCTAGGTGGTCCTTACCAAGTGCCCGAGGTGGAAGTAGCCACGTACCAGAAGTACTGCACCACCGCGCCGGCTACCGTCAACTGGTATGTGTTCGGGCAGTACGTGGTGCTGCTGGGCGTAGCGGCAGCTTTTCTATTCACGCAGAAGGACATGGCGCCCGCCCTGCGCTGGCTGGTAGCGGGTTGGTGCACCTGGGCGGCGCTGGCCTGCGGCGCCTTGTTCGAGGCCAAACGCTGGGGCTACTGGCTCGAGCCGTTGCGGCTGGCCGCTTCGGTGGGCTTGCTGCTGCTGGCGCTGCAACATCAGCCTTGGCTAGGTGCCGCGCTGATAGCCGGTGGGGTGTACCTAGGCGGCTCGCTGCTGTGGTTATACTCGTTCCGCAGGGTATTTGCGCCCGCCACCAAAGTGGCCGAAGCCGCCTACGTGCAGGCGTAAAAGCCAGTAGCAAAGCATATAGCTAAAGCTATATTTGCCAAAGCTCTTTCCCTTTTCAGCCATGAACTCGCCCCTGAAAATTGCCGTCGGCTTTTTGGTGCTCTTTGCGCTCTACCAACTGCCCGAAGGCTCGCAGTTCTGGCTCCGCAACGACTACCTGTTTTTGGGGTTGATGTTGCTGATGCTGCTCGGTTCGCACCTGGTGGCTAAGTGGCAGGGTTACTCCGGCCTAGGTGCGTTTGGGCTGCGCTGGCACCGGGGCTTCGGCCGCAACCTGCTGCTCGGCCTCGTTCCCGGTTTGCTGCTGCCTGCACTGGCTTTTTGGGTGTGCGTAGAGTTAGGCATTACGCGCGTAGTAGCCGTGCCCCCGCTGCCGGCTTTCCTGACGGGTGCTGCCCTGTTTACCCTAGGTACGCTGGCGCCCTCCATGGCCGAAGACGTACTTACCCGCGGCTACGTGCAGCGCCACGCGGGGCATCTGCTCACGGGCGCGCAGTTCATCGGCTTTACTTCGGTGCTCTACGTGCTCAACCACATCTACCGCCTGGCCGCTGGGCCTACCACCTGGGTTTTCCTGCTGGTAGTGGGCGTAAGCCTGGCGTTGCCGGTGGTGCTTACGCGCTCGTTGTGGTACACCGTGGGCATGCACTGGGGCATGAACATCGTGTACCAGCTCACCAACAACGTGGTGCAAACCGAGGCCGTGCCCGGCCACCCTAACGCCATGTGGGTGCTCACGGGCTTTATTGCGCTGAGCATACCGGTGCACCTAGGGCTGTGCCGCCGCTTGGCCACTACCGACCCCGACCCTATCCTGCGCTGGACAGATGCCGAGTTAGCTCAGCCCAGCGTTACGGCTGCCTCTACGGCGGGGTCGCAGCGGTAGGCGCGCAGTTCCTCCACGGTAAGGGTGCCGTTGTGCCACTCGGGGTCGAGGTTGGCGCCGATTTTCTTGTAGAAACCGATGGCCGGCTCGTTCCACTCGAGCACCTGCCAGCGCAGGCGGTTGGCGCTGGTACGGCGCGCTTCGGCCACTACGGCATCGAACAGCTTGCGCCCAATGCCGGTACCGCGAGCCGGCTCGGTTACAATCAGGTCTTCGAGGTAAAGCATGCGGCCCTTCCAGGTAGAGTAGCCGGTGTAGAACAGCGCAATGCCCAGGATGCCCTGCTCGTCGGTTTCGGCCACGAAAAAGCCGAAGATGGGGTTGGGCCCGAACCCGTCGCGGCGCATGTCGGCGAGGGTATTGGTTACTTCGTCGGGGGCGCGCTCGTACACGGCCAGCTCCACAATGAGCTCGTGCACGCGGGGCAAATCGGCTTCGGTACCGCGACGAATGCGCAGGTTGGCGGGGGCAGGCATGGCAATGGTCTAGGTAAGGCTACAAAGGAAGCGCCCGCTCTCCTTTTGGGAAAGCGGGCGCCTGGGTAAACTCATCGGCGGCCGGGGCCGAAGCTTACATCACGGGCTGTTGCTTCTTGATGGCTTCGGTGGCGTTCTGGGCCGAAATTTCCTGCTTGGCTTGCTCAGCGGCTACCGTAGCCGAGTCTTTGCCAGCGGCAGCCGGGGGCAGTGCGGGCAGCTCGGTTGCCGAGATGTTGTTGGTTTCGTAATCGGGGTTGCTGCAGGCCGATACCGACAGCATAGCGCCGGCCACGAGGCCGAGCATCAGCAGTTTTTTCATATTCGGAGCGGAAAAAATCAAGGCTAGGCGGTTTTCGCGGCGCAAGATACACAGCCTGCGGCAGGTAGCCTACGCCGGGGTATAGGTTGGGGTAGCTATTTGGTACTCCAACGCCTGCACCTTACGAGAATCACAGCTTGTAAGATTTTGTGCAATAACACGCGGGGCCGACAAACCAAGGTTTGTCGGCCCCGTCTGGGTCTTATTCACCCTAGGGCACTGGTCACGCAAACGCGAGCCGAAGCCCTCGCTCTGGCACTCTACTTCAGGTTCTGATACGGGTTCAGGCCCATGTTGTAATAGGCAAACGACCACACATCGGCCCACTCGTCAATTTGCAGCTTGGTGCTTTTGCCAGCGCCGTGGCCCGCGTTTACATCGATGCGGATAAGCTGCGGCCAGGGACCGTTGTTGGCCTCTTGCAGGGTGGCGGCAAACTTAAACGAGTGCGCCGGCACCACGCGGTCGTCGTGGTCGGCGGTGGTAATCATGGTGGCGGGGTAGCTGGTGCCCGGCTTCAGATTATGCAGCGGCGAAAACTTATAGAGGTTCTGGAACTGCTGGTAGTTGTCGGAGGTGCCGTACTCGGGCGCCCAGTTCCAGCCGATGGTAAACTTCTGATAGCGCAGCATGTCCATTACGCCCACAGCCGGGAAGGCCACGCGCACCAGGTCGGGCTTTTGCGTCATCACCGCGCCTACCAGCAGGCCCCCGTTGGAGCCACCGGCCATGGCCAGCTTTTCGGTGGAGGTGTAGCCCTGCACTTTCAGGTACTCAGCGGCGGCAATAAAGTCGTCGAACACGTTCTGCTTGTTCGGCGTCATGCCGGCTTTGTGCCAGGCCTCGCCGTACTCGCCGCCGCCGCGCAGGTTCGGAATGGCCAAAATGCCGCCGTTTTCGAGCCACAACATGCGCGCCACCGAGAAGCCCGGCGTGAGCGACACGTTAAATCCGCCGTAGGCGTACAGGTACGTGGGGTTCTGGCCGTTCAGCTTCACCCCTTTCTTGTGGGTGATGAACATGGGCACCTTCGTACCGTCCTTGCTCTGGTAGAATACCTGCGTGGTCACGTAGTCCTGCGGGTTCACATCTACCTTCGGCGCCCGGAACACGGTGCTTTGGTTGGTGCCTAGGTCGTACTTGTAGATGGTGGTTGGGTAGGTGAACGACGTGAAGGCGTAGTACACCGTCTTCGACTCCTTGCGGCCGCCGAAGCCCGAGGCCGTACCTAGGGCGGGCAGTTGCACATCGTGCAGGAACTTGCCCTGCTCGTCGTACACCTTAATCAGCGACGAGGCGTCCTTTAGGTAGGTAGCCACCAGCTTGCCGCCCACTTGGTCAATACCCTCGAGCTTGTTCTCGGTTTCGGGCAGCACGTCCTTCCAGCTGGCTTCCTGGGGTTGTTTCGGGTCGACGGCCACCACGCGGTAGCGCGGGGCTTTGTGGTTGGTGTAGAGCAGCAGCTTGCCGCCTACGTTGCCGGCCAGGTTGATGTCCGACTCGTAATCCGAACCTAGGGTAACCCACTTGCCGGCCTGCTTGGCATCGGTGAGGTCGCGCACGGCCAGCTTGTTGCCGTCCGATTTGCCGTCGGTGAGGTACACTACCAGAAACCGCTCGTCCTCGGTAACGGAGGCAATGCGGAAACCTAGTGGCATCTGCTTGTTTTCGTACACCAGCTTATCGGCCGATTGCGGCGTGCCGATCTTGTGGAAGTACACCTTGTGGTACTCGTTTTTGCCGGCCAGCTTGTTTTCGCCGGCTTTGGGTGCATCGTAGCCACTGTAGTAGAAGCCATCCTTCACCCAAGCCACGCCCGATACCTTCACCCAGTTCAGCTCGTCCTTCAGCGGCTGGCGGGTTTTCAGATCGAGCACGTGAATGGTTTGCCAGTCGGAGCCGCCACCCGAGGTGGTGTAGGCCATGTAGCGGTGGTCGTTGGAGAAGTAAGTGCCGCTCAGGGCCGTGGTGCCGTCGGCCGAAAACTTGTTCGGGTCGAGCAGTACCTCGCCCTCGCCGGTTTGGCCTTTGCGCTGCACGTACAGCACAGCCTGGTTTTGCAGACCGTCGTTTTTCTGGTAGTAGAGGTAGTCGCCCTCTTCCTGTGGCACGCCGTACCGCTCGTAGTTCCACATCTGCGTCAGCCGCTCCCGAATCCGGTCGCGGTACGGAATCTGGGCCAGGTAGCCGAAGGTCACTTTGTTTTCGGCTTCTACCCATTGCTTGGTTTCGGGCGAATCGGGGTCTTCGAGCCAGCGGTACGGGTCGGCTACGCTGGTGCCGTGGTAGTCGTCTTTGTGGTCGACTTTCCGGGCTTTCGGATAATCAAGTTTGGCCATTGATTTGGCCGGAGCTGCGTTTTCGGTCACGGGTTTTTCGGTAAGCGGCGCCGTGGCAGTGGGCTGATTCAGCTGCTTGGCGGGCCCGCAGGCCGCCAGCACCGCCAGCGTGGCGCTCAGTATGGGTCGGGTTGCTTTCATAGGAACGGATAACAACGGAGGAGGTATGCAAAATAGTGGTTTCTGCAACGGCTGTGGTTAGCGGTTGCAACGCGGCGTAAGAGGTGTAGCGCGGACTTTGTAGTCCGCGTTCCAGGATAGTATTCTCAATCGTTCAACTGATTAGAAGTTACTATCCGGGGACGCGGACTACAAAGTCCGCGCTACACCGTGCTACTTGGCATTTACCGTGGCTCCCTCAATGCGCCCAACTTTGGGAATGACCTGGATAAGGAAGCGCTTGTTGTCGCCCTCGCGGCGCCCGATATAGCGCCCAGTGCCATAGAAACCGCTGCCGCCAATGATGAGCTCGACGGAGCGGTCTTGGGTGAAGTTCACGCCGTTCTGCTTCCAAAAGTTCAGCAGGTTGAGCGCGCGGCGGTAGCTCAGCTGGTAGGTGGTTTGCTCCTCAAGGCGGTTGCGCGGGTCGCCCTGCGGGTAGCGCGCGGCCATGCCTTCTACAATTACCAGGTAGCGCACCGGCAGCTCGGTACGGATAGCGCGCAGGCGCTGGCGCAGCAACCCACCGGCCTTCAGCAAAGCCGGCTTGTACTGTTCCTGAATTTCGTCGCGGCCGGCCTTAAACTGCACGTCCACGCGCAGCTCGTACCGTTCGTTGCTGGGGTCGTAGCGGAAGTAGTTGCCTTCGAGCCGCCGGAGCGATTCGCGAATGCGCTGAATTTGTTCGAGCTCTTTGGCCTTCACCTTCAGCTCGCCCAAGAGGCGGCGCTGCTCCTGCTCCCGGTCGCGGAATAGCTTGAAGCTGTACACAAACAGCACCAGCATCACGATGAACAAGGAGGTCATCAGGTCCACGTAGCTGGGCCAGAAAAAGTCGGAGCGTTGTGGGTCGGCGCTGGGCATTGGTTATGATACTAAAACTCGGCTGTCATCCTGAGCAAAGCGAAGGACCTTCTCACGCAAGGCCGTCATGTCGAGCTTGTCGAGACATCTCGCTTGCTGATGTGAGATAGAAGTTGCTATCAGGCGAGATGTCTCGACAAGCTCGACATGAC
Organism: Hymenobacter sp. YIM 151858-1; assembly: GCF_025979705.1. NCBI lineage: Bacteria > Pseudomonadati > Bacteroidota > Cytophagia > Cytophagales > Hymenobacteraceae > Hymenobacter > Hymenobacter latericius. Next base: position 3,682,919 of record NZ_CP110136.1, on the reverse strand, counting down.
GTACTAAGTGACTGTTGTTACGTGACAAGGTCCTTCGCTTTGCTCAGGATGACAGGTTAAACAACATCAGCTTACTCCTTCACCCCGCCAAAGAGCTTATCCATACCGCGCTGAAGACGATTTTTAGCGGTGGCTTTCCGCAAAATTTCGTTCATCACCGTCAGCTCGGCCAGCAGTTTGGCATCAACCTGCGCATCCAGCTCTACCTTCCGCAGCAGCTCGCGTTGCGTGGCCGAAACGTCGCGCGTTAAGGCCTCTTGGTTGGCTTTCACGTCGCGCAGCGGGTCGAGTTGGCGCATGATGCGCTCGAAAGCATTGTCTTGGTTGATACGCTGGAAGTACTCGCCCCATTTCTCGTAGGCCAGTTGGGCGTCGCGCTCGTGGTGCTCGAGGCGGCGGCGCATCAAGTCGGTAAGGTGCAGCGAGGCTTCGTCGAAGTACTGCTCGGTGCGGGCCGCAAGGTTGCCCATCTCCGTCTGGTGGCGCTGGAAGAAGTCGAGCTGCCGTTGCACCAAGTTGTCGTGCTGGCCGATGTACTGCCCTAGGTTGTTGATGCCGCGCTCGAAGCCGGTGAGGCGGTCGAGGATGCTCGTGACCATAATGCCGGTTTCGGTGCCTTTGTCGAGCATCTGGTTGAGGCGCTCCTGGTAGGCCGTAAACTGCCCAAACAGCTCCGCCGACTCGCGCACTTTCTCGAACACCGCCAGGTTGGCCTGCGCCATTCGGTCGAAGCCAATTTCCTCGAGCTTCACCAAGAAGTCGCGCTGCACCCGGATGTTCTCGGTGATGGTGTTCAGGATGGGCTCGAACAGCGACACGCGGCCTACAAAATCCTGGTTAAACGCATCGAGCACGCCCTTCAGGGTCGAAAGGCTGGCCGACATATCGTTGTGCAGAATGGGCAGCAGCCGCGCCTGCAGAAAGGTGAAGTACTGGTTCTGGCGCTGGTCGCGCTCGGCCCGGGCGTGGCGCAGCACGCTGTTGCCAAACAACGTCAGCATGAGGCCCATGAAAGAGCCCGTCATGGCGATGAGTACGCCGGTAAGGAAGGGCGTGAGGGCGTCGTCGTCGGTGATGCCCTGGCGGGCAATGCTTACCAGACCTAGGATAACCCCCAGAAACGTGCCGAGCAGCCCTAGGTACAGCGGCGTGGCCACGTTGGCCTGGGCACTCGACTCGGGCGCCTGCGCCTGCCGAATGGCAATGTCTTTCAGGATGCCAAAATCGGCCGCCGCGCCTTTGTTGTGGCGCAGGTACTCGTTGGTATCGTTGATGATTTCCTTGAAATCAGCCGAAACGTTATCGGCCCGAATGATATCAACCGGGTAGGCATCAGCGGGTGCATCGGCAGCATACTCGGCCATGTCGCGGCCGTCGGGCGTTACGAGGCGGTGCTCCACGCGCAGATCGGTGCGGGGCGGGTACAAGGCTGCCAGCCGCCGGGCCTGCGTGCGCGTCCGGATAAACGCCCGGATTTGCAGCGCCACGATAACGCCTATTACAACCAGTTCAAGTATGATTTCAAGCATGCGACGAAGCTAATCAGTATCAAATTAAGGCCGAAGCCTACAAGCTAGTTCCCCTCCTCAGCTGAGGAGGGGCTAGGGGTGGTTGACTTGTCGTTGAACAGTTACTAGATCTAGCCTCTAGTTCTTCAACCACCCCTAACCCCTCCTCATCTGAGGAGGGGAACTAGTATTTAGCCCTAGACGGGCTACTCGAAGTGAATAGCTGCCTTCTGCTCGATTTGCCAGGTGGCGCCTACTTTCCGCAGGTAGCCCGGCTCATCGGTGATGATGCGCGACACCGGGCCAGCAGGCGGCTGGTAGCGGCAAGCCTCGCGCAAGGAGTACTGCGCGTTCTGGATGGCGTAGGCGTGTACCTGCGAGTTGGGGTTGATGCGGAACGTAGCCGCATCGGGCCGCTGCGGATCGGGCGTGATTTCGTAGATGCTGTCGTGCTGGGCTACCGAGTGAAGGTCGTAATCGGAGAAGCCCCCGTTTACAGGCACTTTCACATAGAAGTGGCCCACCGGAGCCGGGTCGGGCGTGGGTGCAGGTGGCGGGGCAATCGGTGCGGCGGGCGTTGGACTGGGCAACTGCACGGGCGGCACCAGGCTATCGAACTCGTCGCGCGGTGCTACGGCCGGCGAGCCAGCCGGAATGGGTGCTACGGGGGCCGGTACTTCCTCCCTAGGTGGCGGGGCTACTGCCACCGGGCGCGCAGGTGCCGCCGGAGCCGGTGGCGCTTGGCGTACGCGCTCGGGCGCTGGCGCAGCGGCTGGTTTGTTTCGTGGCGCGTTCTGCGCTGGTGCTGCGGCTACGGTAGGCATAGCCGGCTCGGGCGCTGCCGTGGGGCGGCCGTGCGGCTGCAAATCGGCTAGGCGCTGCTGCACCATGCGCTCCACCAGTTCTTCAATTTGCTTGCGCTGGCTGAACGTCAGCTCGGCGGGTGCTTCGCTGGCAGCGGCGTTTCGGCTACCTAGGCCGGAGGTGGTGCGAATGGAGTCGAGCTCGTTGCGGTGGCGCGAGGCCCGGTCGCGCAGCTCGCTGATGTGATTGCGCAGTACCCGCCGCTCCAAAAACCACAGCACCAGGCTCAGCAACGACAAAATCAGCGCAATCGGGCCGAAGAGGCGCGTCATGGGGCTTTCGGCCGATGCGGCTCGGGCCGAAGCCACGCTTTCGGTATCGGCCTCGGCCTGCCCTAGGTCGGGTTGCTCAGCCATACCGTTGGCAGCCATGGTAGCGGTGCTGTCGAAGGTGGCTTCCGAAGCAGTGGCATTCAGCAGGCCGATATCGTCGGGGATGGGCGTGCCCTGCGTAAGGTAGGCGTTGAAGGCGCCTTCGAGCCGCTGCACTTGCGCCAGGCGCTCGGGCGTGTTGCGCCGCGCCGGCGACGAGCCCAGTTGCCGCACAATCTCGTTGGTGAGTTTTTGCAGCCTCGAGCCATCCGAGCCCAGGCCTTTGTACATCACGCCTTTGCCTTCGAGCGGCTGGTACAGGCGCGAGTACACGCGCTGGCTATCGGCCTTGATGCTGTTCTCGAACTCGCGCAGCGTAGCATCGCAACGCAGGTTGCTTTTCAGATTCGGCCGGCCGGTGTCGTTGAACACGAACCGGGCCGTAGCGCACCATATCTGTACTTTTTTCTCCTCGAGCGTGGGCTGGCCAGGAGCGGTTTGGGCCTGCACGGCAGCCGAAGCGGTAAGCAGCAAGCCGGTAAGCAAGGAGGTAATCCGGATATGCATTCGAAGGAGGCGAAAGACTTAAGCGGAATATAGATAGGCGCAGGGCTGCACGGCTGTAGCGCGGACTTTGTAGTCCGCGTCCCCGGATAGTATTCTCAATCGTTCAACTGATCAGAAGTTACTATCTGTGGACGCGGACTACAAAGTCCGCGCTACTATTACCCTTGCAGCAAGTCGCGGCCTAGGTTGAACAACGACTGCTTGAGCGGCAGGAAGAACAACGTTTCGGGTAGGGTTTCCTCCGAGCCTAGGTTACGCTCCATCTGGTGCAGGCCTAGGTTCAGGCTGTCCTCCACTTCGCGCAGCATGAAGTCGAGTACGCGGCCACGGTCGATGTCGACGCCTACTTCGCGCATCAGCGGAGCCACGTCGTCGTTGGTGAGTACCAGCTCTAGGAAGCGGCGCATGTTGTCGAGCACGGCTTGGCGCATATCGGCATCCACGCCGCGGGCTTTCAGGCGCAGACTGCCAATTTCAGGACCGTCCTGCGCGCCTACCAAGCGAATGTTCTTGATGCTGTCCACATCCGGGGCCGATTGGCTTTCCTCGAACAGCACACCGCCGTTGGTGGTGGCCTCCTTGGGGTTATCGGCCAGAATCACGCGGAAGTTGTGCGGCGGCTCCTGCCCCGAGGCGGCTTTCAGCACGGCTTTCGAGATACGCTCGATGGCGCCCATGCTGGTGCCGCCCGCGAGCAGACGCAGGTACAGGCTGCCTTTGCCCGAGAAGCACAGGTAGCGCGGCAGCTTGAGGCCCAGGTGCTGCGTGAGCTGGCCAACGTGGTAGATGATGCTGGTGTAGTGCAGGTAGAACAGCACGCGCAGCTGGCGACCCTTGCCTAGGGCAAGGCTTTGCGAGAAACGCAGGGCATCGTCGTAGAGGAACAGCAGCGAGGTAACGTCGGCTGAGCCGAAGTCGTTGTTGCTGAGGGCGGCGCGCAGATAGCCTTTGAACTCCTGGTTTTGCTCCGAGTCGGGCAGGCTCTCTACGTGGCCCACACCTAGGCGCAGCAGGCCGTTTTGCTTGGGCGCACCCTGCACGCGGGCGTAGCCGTCGCCCCACAAATCGTTGCCGGCAAAACGGAACGAGGTGCTAAAGGCCGGGCGCGAATCGGCAAACAGCAGCAAGTCGGTAGTACCGCCGCCGATGTCGATGTTCACCACGTTCTCGTCGCGCGAGGGCACTACCTGGTTGGTGGCCGTGAGGTAGTAGTACGGCGCCACCGACTCAGTGAGCGTGAGCGTGTCGCGGCGGGTGCGGAACACCTGCTGGAAGGCCTGGTCCCACTTGTCCTTGAACTGGTTGCGCAGGAAGGCATCGAAGCTCAACGGGGCGAACCACACCACGCGGGTGTCTTCCATGATGCCGCCGTTGAGGGCAGCTTTGTGCTTGAGCAGCAGCATTACCTCGCGGAAGAACGCCTCGATGCGCGTTACGCCGCTCGGGTCGAGCTCAGCCGACCATTTCAGGTTCGTAACGAAACGGTTCTGGGGCAGTTCGGCCGAAGTTTCGGTGTTGATGCTGAAGCCGATGTTGATGTTGCCGAGCACACGGGCCGGCTCGTTCGGGAAGGTGCTGGTTTCGCACACGGCCGTACGCACCGGGAAGGCGTAAGAGGCCCCACCCTCGCCGATAAACGACGGAATGAACTCGCGGTTTTGCAGGGCGGCAATGTCGGCCTGCAGCTGCTGAGCACCCTGCCGGAAGCGCTGCGCACCCGAAAGCCCTAGGTCGGGCAACGGCGCGTGCAGCCAGGTAACCTGCTGGTCTACCTCGCCGATGGTGAGCGGGCGCGGGTGGCTGCTGGGGCCGTCGGAGTAAGCAATGTGGGTGTTGGTGGTACCAAAGTCGACGGCGAAGGTGAAGCGGCGCGTGCCGCGGTCCAGCTCCTTCCAGCGCGGTACCATCAGGCCACGGGCAGGCGGCAAGCCGGGGCCGGCAGGGCACACCAACTCGGCCACATCGAAGTGCGTGCCCGTGACCTCGTAGTAACTGCTACCGGCGGTGTTGATGCTCTTGCGGGTGCGCTCGTAGCGGGTAGCACGGCGGGCTGCGCCTTGGTCGGTTAGCCGCTCGCCACCCACATAAAACTCCACGTTGTACTGCTTCTGCAGCTGGGCCGGGCCGTTGTCGGCATCTACCAGCATCACCTTGTACAGGTCGTTGTACTCGGGCTGCTGCCGGAACTTGTAGAACGGGAACACACCTAGGCCCACGTTGGCGCGCACGATGCGGCCCTTCTCCGGAATCTCGCGCCCCATTTCATCTTTGGGGTTCTGCGGATTGGTGTAGTAGCTGCGCTCCAAGGTGATGAAGCGCCCTTGCTGCACCGGCACCCGCAGCGAAACGCGCACGTGGTTCAGATCAATGGTGAAGTGCAGCAGCTCGGCTAGGTCGTGCTCGGTGAAGTACTCGAAGAAGGCTGGCTGCAGCGGCAGCAGGTACGGGAAGCGCGAACGGCCTTGGGCATCGGCGCCGTACTGGAAGGTAACGCGACCGGTGTGGTAGCGCTCGGCGTTCAGCTCGTAGGGCAGCTCTACCAGGGAGTCGGCCAGGAAGTCGCCCACTGTGAGGTAGGGATATTTAAAGCCTTTGCCTGGCAGCACGCGGCTGCTCATGGGCTGCTCGTCCACGTAGGGCACGGGCGTGCGGTCGTCCCAGGGTTGGCCGTTCAGGTAGTTTACGCCGCCCATGGCCAGGTTGGGGCGCAGTACCAGCGGGCGTACCTGGCCGGGGCCTAGGTCGCGGGTGGGCTGAATGAACAGGTCCGACGACATCACGGCCGTCTGGTCGGCGCGGCCAGGCATCGGGATGTTGCGCACGTAGGCCGGATTGCCCTGCACATCGGTAAGGGCTGGGTAGCGCGAGCCGAAGAGCTGCGCGTTCCGGTCGCCCTGCAGCTGCATCTGGCTGATGCGGTTGCGGTCGAGGGTGGCGAATACGCGGTGGGCAAAGTTGCGGTCCTGCAGGCGCGGGAACGTCAGGAACAGCTCGTACACGAAGTCCTGAAACGCGGGGTCGCGCTGCTCCAGGCCTACATACTGGTGGTCGAAGTAGCGGCCACCGGCGCGGGGGCGCTCCACATCGAGCACCGGCACGGCGGGCGCCGTGAACAGCAACGTCAGCGGCGAAGTACCGCCCAGCAGGCGTGGCCCGCCCGCCAAGCCCGGCGACTCGTAGAAAATCAGGTACAGATCGGGCGTTTCGCGGAACCGCTCGTCTTGCCAAAACAACCGCAGCGTTTCACCTAGGGGGCGCGTGTTCGGGTCGGCCTGCATGCGGTTCAGCTCCGTCTCGGCGTTCCAGCGGCGCAGCGTAATGCGGCGGCCGGCTTGGCTGTAGAGGTGGTAGTTGTAGAGCAGCTCCAGCAAATCCCAATAATGCGACACCAGCTCGTGGTACACCGAGTTAGGGTTGCGGCTGCCCTCGCGCGCCACAAAGTCGAAGGCGGTTTCGAAGAGGTGCATCCGCGCGAAAGGCGTCGGGATGGATACCGCCAGGTTGCGCGTGCGGCCGCCCGTGGGGTCGGTAATGGTATTGATTTCGGTGCTCGTGAGCGGACCGGTCTGTTGCCAGCCCTGGATTTGCTGCGAGCCGCTGTTATGCAGGCGGAGGACTTTGGCCATGCTTGGGGTGAGGTCGGTTTAGAGAGAGGTTTGAAGTAATGCTTACTTATAATTCACGATGAGACTATCTAAATCGTTTTGCGGACTGTCGACGAAATAATCTTCGTAGCCACCCGCAGCTTGTTTCTCTTTCGTGGGTATAAAAACAATGTTCATGTCGTCGCTATGGTGCACTGTTGAAGGTATTGTTGCGCCATTTTTCATTTGAAAAATCAACTTCACTTGCCAGTTCCCCGGTAGATTACCCCGGCAAGAACGGCATCTTCCCATGCTCTTATACCGATTTATAAATGCTTCTATAGCAGCCGTATCCCGAATTATCACTGTATCCTGAACCAGTGACTGATATCCTTGCAGAGGAGCCAATAGAATTGACTGCACACTAGCCATATTCAGTTGCCCAAGCTGGCTTTTTACCTGTTTGACGTGCTCATTGCTACTCATTGTCTGCGAAATCATGAGCCAAGCATACAGCACAATCAAACCAGCAATCAGTATACCCCTGAGTATTGCCCAGTTCATGATGCCTTGCAAATTCGGCCGAAAGTCGTTCAACGAGGTCAACCACCCCAGCGTCAGCTAAAGCTGCCGCGTCCCCTCCTCATCTGAGGAGGGGAGCTTGGTCGTGCTGGCTTACACCACTTTCACTTTGTCCCGGAAGGCCTCATCCGTGACGTCGTACATCAGCGTGATGAGCTTGCGGAAATTGTCGGCGTCCTGCACCTTCTTCTCGCGGCTGTTCAGCGCATCGAGCAGGTAGTTGCGGCTAATGCCCTTGCTGAAAAAGCCCGTTTCCACTGGCTTACCGTTGATCATCAGGTTGAAGTCGTCGGTATTCAGGTTGAAGGGGCGGAACGCGCGTCGGTTCTGGCTCAGCTCGGTCAGCCAGGCATCAACGCCAAAGTCGGAGCTGTGCAGGAAGGCATCGAGCTGGCGGAAGATGGGCTCGTTTTTCTGCGCGTACTGCAGGTTGAGGTTCTTCGCGTAGGGCGCCTCGTCGGAGCCCATGTGCTGGCGGTGGTACTTGGTGAAGTACAGCAGCTGCGTGAGGTGCTGGGCCACTTGCTCCTTGGTTTCGTCGGGCAGGTGCTGGAACTGTACCTCGGCCGTATCGGCCCCCAGGCCGTACTCGTGGTGCAGCGGGCCGTTCGAGCGCAGCTCGTCGGGCGTGTAGTGCATGAAGTCCACGATGCTCAGCGCCGCCAGCAGCTCGATGATGTGCGCTTTGTTGCGCTGGCCCTGGCCGCCGGGCTGGTTGTCGTAGGGCGTGTCGGGCGTATCGGCCAAGTAGTACAGGGCGTCGAGGCCCTGCAAGTGGTTTTCGTAGTAACCTAGGGCCGCCTTGGTTTTCGTCAGGAAGTTGTTCGAGTCGATGACTTGGTTGTCCTCGCTCTGCAGCGCGAAATAGGGCATCACCGTTACGGCGCCGGTAAGGGCATCGCGCAGGTAGCGGGCGTTGCTCAGGCGTGTGTTCGGGTCTTTCAGGTTCTTGAGCAGCAGCGGGAAGCCCGAAGCGCCGGTGCCGCCAAAAATCGACGAGATGAAGAACACCCGGTCGTCCTGCTGGAAGTTATCGGCGAAAAAGCGCAGCTCCGGCGACTCTACAATACGGTTGAGCACCACCGAGCCTACGTTGGGCGAGCCGCGGAAACCAATGGTCAGCGGGCTTTCGAGGTTGTCCTGCGTGAACAGGGCCTCCACCAACGCCTTCGACTCCACGGGCAAAGCGTTGTACCCTAGGTAGTCGCGGAACGAGCGGTTGATGCCCCCGAAGTCGAACACGAACGTGTCCTTCACCGAGCCGTTCACATCCTGGCTGATCGACGACAAGGTGCTGATGTCGGTCTTGAAGAACCCTTCGTCGCGCGGACCGAGGCGCTTGTAGATCTGCTGGTAGGTTTGCAGCATCTGCACCGTGCGGTTCATGTCCGCATTCTGCGCATCCGGGTCGATGATGATGGGTACTACCTGCTGGCAGTTGGGCAGCTGAATGCCCGAGGCCAACAACATCGTGAGCGAGCGGACCACGCGCGAGCCGGTACCGCCGATGCCGAAAAGAAAGAGTTTAGCCATTGGTGAGGGCTTAGGGACTTAGGTGTTAGGGCTTAGTAATTGATTCGGGAGCAAGGGCTAACAACTAAGCCCTAAGTCCCTACTCACTAAACCCTAAAAAGGAGTCGTGCTGGCGTTTACCGACAGCTTGCGGAAAACGAGCGAGAACAGGAAGAAGAACAGCGCCGCGTAAATGGCATTCAGCAGCGCCAGCCAATACATATAGGAGTGCTCTACCACGTTCTGGCCTTTTACCTGCGCTATAACGATGATGAAAGCAATAACCGCATTCAGCACCAGCAAAATCGACCAATGGCTGGGCCGGCTAAAGGTGGCCACGCGCATCCAGCGGTTGATAACCAGGTAAAACAGCACCAGCAGCGCCAGCGTGATGCCCAGGTTCAGCAGGCCGATGTTGGGGAAGATAACGTCGCGGTAAACCGGGGTTTCCGAAGGGGGTTGCGGCAGGCCGATAACTTCGTAGAGGGCGCGGAAAAAACCTTTCATGGGAAGGGCTAAGGGACTTAGGTATTAGGGCTTAGGTACTGGCCGAAAACCCATTGAGAGAAACAAAGCAAAAGCGGCCACCGCCGCAAAAAGGCATTGGCCGGACCTAGGCACTAACTCCTAAGCCCTAACCCCTACCCGCTAATCCGGCTGCACAGCCAAAGGCACGCGCATAACCTCGGCAGCATTCGTGCCAGTATTGCGGCCCGATAGCAGGCGCTGCAGGCCATCGAGCTGGCGGCTGAGGGCAAACGTCTGAGAGCCAGGGCGCGAATCATCCGCGGTAGTCCATTTTTCTACCCACGCAGGGCGCGTAGCCGGCAGGGCCAGCACCAAATCCTGCTTCTGGCGGGGCTTGGCGGTTACGCGTACCGTCACAAAATGGGTATAGTCGGCCTCGGGGCCACCGCTGCGGCGGGTAGCCTCGCTAGCGCCTTCTACCTTCACCACTTTCGCCTCGGGCATGTTGCCGCGCAGCACCAGGTTCTTCTGCAGGTACGCGGGGGCCTGAAACAGCTCGGGCAATTGGTTTAGGTTGAGGCCGACCACAAACTCGGCGGGCTCCTGCGCTGTGGCTTCTTCAATGGCCACCACGCGGCCCGAGGCACCGGCCTGCTTGCCGGCATCGGCCACAAACCACACGCCCTTGCGGCCGTAGCGGCTCAGCACCGCGCTGGGCACCTCGGCGGCGGGCAGGCCAAAGTGCGCCTGCTCGGCCTCGAGGTTCTTCATCAGCGAGGCATCGAACTCGGCTACCAGCTTGCTCGGGCCCAGCACCCACATGTAGTACGGCACTGGCTCGGGGCAGCAATTGGGCACCTTGGCCGCCTTGCCCTTAATGGCCGGGTAGTACGTGCCGCGGAAATCGGACGTGAAACCGTACACCGACACGGCCAGATCGGGGCGGCTGCGGGCCAGCGCATCGGCAATATCCGTGCTGATGTAGGGCACATCGCCGGCGCGCTCGGGCGAATAAATAAAGTCGGAGATGATGACGCTTACGCTCCCATCGGAGAGGTAGCGGTTGGCCACGGTATCGAGAATGGCCGGAATGCTGGTGCTTTTGGCGGGCTCCCGAATGCCGCGGCGCACGGTTTCGCTCAGGGCGCGGTACGAGTCGGCCACGGGGCGGTCGGCAATGCGGTAGTAGCGGCGCTGCCCTAGGTTGGGGCTGCGCTCGAGGGCCGAGAGCCACTCCGATACCTGCTGCTGAAACTGCGTGGTGCGGGCATCGGCGCCGGCCGTGGGCATAAAGCCCTGCATGGAACCCGAAACTTCCAGAAATACGTTTACCCGCTCCAAAGGCGAAGTAGCTGCTGCCGCGGCGCTGGGCCTAGCAGCCGGCTGGGCTGCTGGCGCTTTGGGGCGCGTGGCAGCCGCATCGGCGGGGGCAGCGGGTTGCCCGCTCTCGGGGTTCATATCGGAACGCGAGTAGCAGCCAGCCAGCAATAGCCCGACTACGGGCAGGGTGTGTCGAACAAAAAAAGGGATACGCATCGGCCCGAACATACGCACCTCCGAGTGGTAGTGCAAAGCCACGTACTGCTACAAGGCTCCGGAGGTTGTGCAGGCCAACGTTGCGGGCCTGATAAAATTTTATCGGGGGCGGCCGGTGGTTTGCCCTGCCGCCCTTCAGAAGCCGTTACGGGCACCTAGGACAACTTCCCTCCCTTGGAATTGTTACATAAACACCTTCTATCAAACAATACCCAGATGCACCGGTCTGCGTACAAGTCTCCTTAAATGCCCAAGCTGCCTACCCGCCCCACCGCCTCTATGATGTACACCGTTAGTGATTTTGTGTGCGTGCAACACGATTGGTCCATTGGCCTGTTGCGCCACCGCTGGAACGGTGTGGAGCGTTTCGCGGGCCTGAGCCTTTTTCAGAGCGTGCACGAATCACTGCTTGATCTGGCCGTCAGCCACGAAGCCTCGTCGTGGCTGATTGAGCTGAGCGCTGCCCCCCTAAACGTGGAGGACCAGATGTGGCTCGAAGGCACCTGGCTACCCGCTTTGGCCGATACCAAAGTGCGCCGCATTGCCATTGTGGCCGACGACGCCTACAACCTGATGGTGGTGGAAGAGCTGCTGCCCATCAACAAGCGCCTGGTGGGCCGCTCGGTGCAGTTTTTTGCCGATGCGCACACGGCGCTGGAGTGGCTCACGGGCTCGGCCGATGCGGCCTCCGGCTTGCAGCAGGAGTGGGACGATGCCTTGCAGCCCAACGCCGCCTGACCTAGGGCAACCCGCGCAACTTAGTCGCCGGTGGCGGTGTAGTCGATTTCGGTGTTGTCGCCGATGTTCAGGCTGTGGTTCAGCCCCCTGAACGAAGCATCGGAGCCCACGATGCAGTTGTGCATCACGGCGGTGCGCAGCTCGCTGTACGCCCCGATAATGCTGTTGCGCAGAATGGTGTCCTGGATAATCGTCCGCTCGCCGATGGCCACGTTCGGCCCGATGATGCTGTTGCTGATGTGGCAGTCGCGGGCGATGCTCACGGGCGGGATGATGACCGTGTTCGGGAACTCATGCTCCTGCGAGGCCTGCAAAAACGCGGGCCGGTTAAGCAGCCGGGCATTGGCCTCGAGCAGGGTATCCTTGCGGCCGCAATCAAACCAGCTTTCTACGCTCCAGGTCGTCATTTCGGCGCCTTGCTCAATCATGAGCATCAGCGCATCGGTGAGGTAAAACTCGTTGTGGGTGCGGCGGTCTTCCTCGATGATGCGCTCCAGGGCCGAGGCCAGCCAGGCCGGGTTCTCGATGCGGTAGAGGCCCACCAGCGCGAAGTTGGATTTGGGAATGCGCGGCTTTTCCACGGCCTTGGTTACGCGGCCGTTCACGCCAATTTCTACCACCCCAAACGACGAGGGCGTTTTCACCTCCTTCACGGCCAGCACCGTGCCGGGCCCTTCGATGATCTTCTGCAGGTCCACGTCCACGATGGTGTCGCCCAGCTGAATCAGGATGGGCTCCTGCTCGTGCCGGAAGGTTTCGCGGGCCAGCCACAAGGCGTGCCCGATGCCCTCGCGCGGCTCCTGCACCACAAACTCGGCGCGCAGCTGGGGGTAGCAGCGGCGCACGTAGCGCTCCACCTTTTCGCCTAGGTAGCCCACCACAAACACGAAGTCCTGGATGCCCACGGCCACCAGCCGATCGATAATGTGCCCCAGTATGGGCGTGCCCGCTACCGGCACCAGCGACTTGGGCTGGGTGTGGGTGTGCGGCCGCAGGCGCGACCCAATGCCCGCAACGGGAATGATGGCTTTCATGAGTAGATGAGCAGATGAAGTGGATGGAGAGATGAGTGGATGAGTAAATGAGTAGATGGGCGGGTGAGCAGATGAGTAACTGATTTTGGCCGGTGGCCAGTCATCTACTCATCCACTCATTTGCTCATTTAATCATCTCCCTCATCCGCTCATCGCAAAACCTGCGTTGCAAAATACGGATTCGTGGTGGTTGCGGGCATTATATAACCGCTCTGCTATGAATACGTACTTTGCAACGCCAGCTCGGCCATACAACCGCGGCCGTGCGGCTTCGTTCGACGAAATATTTCTTCACTCTCTCTCCTACACACTCACAATGAAACGCCTTCTCCTTTACTTCGCCGGCCTGGTGGTGCTGCTCTCGCAATCGTCGTGCGGCTACAACACCATGGTCGAGCTCGATCAGAAAGTGCAGGCCCAGTGGGCCAACGTGCAAAACAGCTACCAGCGCCGCTCCGACCTGATTCCGAACCTGGTAAACACCGTGAAAGGCGCCGCCAAGTTTGAGCAGCAAACCCTTACGCAAGTAGTGGAGGCCCGCGCCAAAGCCACCAGCGTGCAGCTGCGCGCCGATCAGCTCACGCCCGAAAACCTCAAGCAGTTTCAGGAAGCCCAGGGGCAGCTGAGCGCCGGCCTGGGCCGCCTGCTGGCCGTGGCCGAAAACTACCCCGACCTGAAGGCCAACGCCAACTTCCAGGAGTTGCAGGCCCAGATCGAGGGCACCGAAAACCGCATCAACGTGGAGCGCCAGAAGTTTAACGACGCCACCAACCAGTACAACACGTACATCCGCTCCTTCCCCAACAACCTGTTTGCGGGCGTGTTCGGCTTCCAGGCCAAGCCCTACTTCGAGGCCGATGCTGCCGCGCAAAAAGCCCCGACGGTCAATTTTGAATAACATTCAGTGAGGAATGACGAAGGAAGAATGAGCAACAACCCACGCGGCGCGGCTCCTCCTTCGTCCTTCTTCATTCTTCCTTTACCTGCTATGTATTCCCCCATCACGCCCCAGCAAGAGGCAGCACTCGTGGAGGCCATTCGCAAGGCCGAACTGGCTACGTCGGGCGAAATCCGGGTGCACCTCGAAGAAGAATGCCCCACGCCCGAGCCCATGGACCGCGCCGCGCATGTATTTGGGCAGTTGGGCATGCACCGCACGGCCCAGCGCAACGGCGTGCTGTTTTACGTGGCGTGGGCCTCGCGGCAGTTTGCCGTTATCGGCGACGCCGGCATCAACGCGGCCGTGCCCGACGACTTCTGGGAGCGTACCAAGGAAGTAGTGCTAAGCTATTTCCGGCGGCAGCAGTACGTGCAGGGGCTGGAGCAGGGCATTCAGCTGGCCGGCGAGCAGCTGCGCCACTACTTTCCGCACAACGCGGCCACCGACCAAAACGAGCTGGACAACTCCATTTCGTTCGGCGGCCCGCCGAAACCACCGCGCTCATGACCACCCGTGTGCTTACCCAGGTTTGGCTGCGTACCTACGGGCTGCTGCTGTGCCTACTGCTGGCTACGGCAGCCCTGGGGCAAAACATACCGCAGCGGCCCACGCCGCCCAGGCTCGTAAACGACCTGGCCGGCCTGCTCTCGCCCGCCGAAGAACAGGCCTTGGAGCAAAAGCTCCTCAACTACAACGACACCACCTCCTCGCAGTTTGCCATTGTAACGGTACCTAGCCTGGAGGGCGCCGAAATTGCCGATTACGGCCAGAAGCTGTTCGAAAGCTGGGGCATTGGGCAGGCCCAGAAAAACAACGGCCTGCTGATTTTGGTGGCGCAGCAAGAGCGCAAAGTCACCATTCGCACAGGCTACGGCCTCGAGGGCGCCATTCCCGATGCCCTGGCCAAGCGCATCATCAGCAACGTAATTGTGCCTGCCTTTAAGGCCGAGCGCTACTACGATGGCCTCGACGGCGCCGTAGACCGCCTTATTGCCCTGGCCGCCGGCGAGTACCAGGCCGAGCCCCGCCCCACCGCCGACTACTCCGATAGCAGCGGCAGCGGCTGGCTGTTTTGGGTGGTTATCGGCGTGCTGGTGCTCATCTTCCTGATGCGCAGCCGCGGAGGCGGCGGTGGCGGAGGTGGTTACCGGCGCAGCCGCGGCTGGGGTGGTGGCTTCTTCCCGCCCGTCATCATTGGCGGCGGTGGCGGATTTGGCGGCGGCTTCGGTGGCGGTGGTTTTGGTGGCGGCGGAGGCGGCGGTTTCGGCGGCTTCGGCGGCGGCTCTTCGGGCGGCGGCGGCGCCTCCGGCGACTGGTAACCACGCCGTCCGAACACTGGCTACCCTACACAAAAAGAGCCCGGCAGCACGTGCTGCCGGGCTCTTTTTTGCGCCTAGGTTTTTTATCACCTAGGGCCCGATGCGGGGTTTAATGGTCGCTCTGCACGCCGGCTTTCACGGCAACTGGCAAGTGGTTTTCGCGCGGCGGCACGGGGCACGAGTAATCGGGGCTGTAGGCGCAATACGGGTTATAAGCCCGGTTGAAATCGAGCCACACGGTGTTGCCCCTAGGTATGCGCAGATCGAGGTAGCGGCCGCCACCGTACGAGCCGTGGCCGTTGGTGAGGTCGGTGAAGGGCACGAACAGGTAATCCTCGTAGCCGGGCTGCTTCAGCAGGTCGAGGCTTTGGTACACGTTCAGGCGCATGGCTTTGCCCTGCAGCGTAAAGTGCAGCTCGCCAAACTTGCGGTACATAGGCCGCCGCATGGTGCTGGTGGGCATGGCAAACGGCGCCGAGGTTGAGTCGCGCACCAGCCGGGCTTCCACGTAGTAGTTGTGGCTGATGGGGTAAAACGGCAGGCCTTTAAACGCACGGCGCTGGGGCGCCGGCAACGGCGAGCGGGTAGAGTCGCGGTACTCGGCATTGAGCTCCTGCTGATACGCCGCTACGGCTTGCGCATGCGCTGCGGCCGTGAGCTTGCCGCTAGCTGTTGGGTGCTGCTGGGCCAGGCCGGGCAAAGCACCTAGGGCCACCCACAATAAGGCCACACAAAAAACAAGGGTCTTCATGCTGCAAGGTAGCTCCTCGCGCGGGCGCGCCTTCGCATCACCTAGGGCTACTCTTCGGCGGCGCGGGGCGCTTCGGCGGGCTCCTCGCCTACTTGCTTGTACACGGGCAGCTCGTAAAACGGCCGCAGCAGCTGAATCACGTCGAGGGCATCGGCCACGGCTTCGTGGGCCACGGTGTGGTCGTCGAACCGGGCGCGGGCCTTGCAGATGCTCATGGTGGGCAGGCGGGTATCCTTGCGCCAGTTCAGGTAAAAGGCGGCCGGGTCGAGGGTGGCGGGCTCGGCGCGCACCAGCTGGCCCCAACCGGGCAGTTGCTTCAGGAAGGGCAAATCGAAGGAGGCCACGTTTTTGCCGGCCAGCGTAACCACCACGCGGCCGCTTTCTTCGGGCCGAAAGCCGTGCTCCAGCAGAAAGCTCTGCAGCTGCGAAACCAGTTCGTCGGGGGTGCACACTTCGGCATTGGGCCCCTTGCGTGCCAGCTCTTCCAACAACCTGGCATTCAGTGCCAGCGCGCCGGCCGTGCCTACATACTCGGGGTGGCGCACCGCCCGCCTGAAGGTGGGCAGCTCCGGCAGCGGCCGCAGGCGCTTGGTGTCTTCGATAACCGCGGCCAATTCCAGAATCTGGTGCCGTTGCGGGTCGCCGCCGGTGGTTTCGAGGTCGAGAGAAACGTAGCGCATAAGGCTTTAGCTTACGTGGCTGGCCAGTTGCGCGTTGATGTTTAACTGCTGCCCCGGTCTGGTAAACCGGGTTACCACCTAGGCGAATTACGGTTTTGGTAAACTCTCTTACTGCCAGCCCTTAGGGCATTAGGAGTGAGCGCCGGACCAAGTTACTGCACTTCTACACGGCGCGTCAGCACGGCATCGACCAGTTCCAGGCGCAGCAAATAGAGGCCGGGGCGAAGCTGATGCACAGCTAGGCTGGTGCTGGTGCCGCCGCCGGGCCGCAGCGTGGCTACTTGCCGCCCGGCCATATCGAGCAGCTGCACCTGTTGGGGCCGGAGGGCACTGGGCCACCGAACCGTTAGTGTTTGCCGGGCCGGGTTGGGGTACACGTGGAGGCCGTCCTCAACTGGCTGCTTTCCCGAGGTCACGGTAACCGGCCCGTCCACCCGAACTAGGCTTTGCTGTAGCAAGGGCGCCGTTAAAAAATTACCCCCTAGGTACAGGTGGCCTTCGGGCCGCAGCAGCATCTTCAGCACCGCGCCGCTGCCTTCGGGTAGCTCAAAGTCGCTGTCGTACTGCCCATCGGCGGCTAGCGGGTATAGCCCCAGGTAGGCGCCCCCGAGGCCGCTGTTGTTGCCCCAGTAGCCGCCCAGCAACAGTTTTTGATTGGGCAACGGCAGCACGGTGCGCGCGTCGAAGTGGTCGGCGCGGGAGCGTTCGGTCAGGGTGTAGTCGTGGGCGCCGGAGGGAAGCAGGCGCACCAGGTTGCCGCGCTGATTGAACCCGTCGGGCACCTGCCCGCAAATCAGGATGCGGCCATCGGGCTGCACCACCATATCGCGCGCCAGCAGGGCCGGGTACGCATCCAGCGTGGGCGTACTAAAGCCGACGTCGAGCTGCCCGGTGGGCAGCAGGCGCAACAACCGTCGGCCGGCCGCCAGCAGTTTGCCGTCGGGCTGCAGGCACAGCCGCGTGGTGGAGCCCAGCCAGTCGCTGGCCGTGGCCGAAATCGCGAACGTGTTGTCCCAGGAGCCGTCGGGCCACAGCCGCGCCACCTCGCGCCCTGCGTACAGGCGCGCGGCCTGGCCCGCTATCAGCAGTTTGCCATCGGGCTGCGCGGCCAGCGAGTGCAGCATGGCCAGATTGAGCCCGGCCCGGAAGGCCAAATCCAGGCTACCATCGGGCTGCAGCGCCACGATGCCGTAGCGCGTGGGCGGGTTCCAGGTTTGCAGCAGCCCCCCCACCACCAGGCGCCCCCCGGGCTGCACGGCCAGCTGATCGGGGCTGCCACTCAAGGGCGGCAAGCGCCGGGCAAAAGCGGTGTCGAGCAGGCCAGTAGCCAGCAGCCGCGCCACGCCGGCGGCCCGTTGGTTTTGCACCTTATCGAAGCTGCCCACCAGCACTACCCCGCCGTTGTGGGGCTGCAGGTTGAGCACGGTACCCGGCTCGCAAAGCTGCGGATGAAAATCCGAGTCGAGTCTGCCATCGGGGCGCATGCGCAGCAGGGTACCCTGCGGCCCGGCGCTGTGACGGTAGGTGCCAACGAGCAGCGCATGGCCGTTGGCATCGAGCGCCGCGCTGGCCACGCGCAGGGGCCAGCGCGCATCGGCTGCAAAGCCTGGCGCAGGCTGCCCGTTGGCGAGCAGGCGCTGCGCCGGCACGGTGGCGTGATTGTACGGAAACACCAGCAGCTCGTCCGCGGGCAGTTGCAGCACGAGCCGGCCAATGCCGTTGGTTACAAAATCGTAGCCCGCAGGGGCCTGAAACGCGGGGTCGGGCTTGCCATCGGGCGCAAGGCGATGCAGGCCGCGCATCTGCCCGTGCAGCGTGGTGGTGCCGGGGCCCGCCACCAACAGCTGGCCGGCGGGCGTCAGTTGAATTTCCTGGATATTAGCCGTTTTGGTGGCGGCCGCGTCGAAGGCAGGGTCGGTGGCGCCGGAAGGCAACAGCCGCACCAGCCCACTAGCCGGCGTTAGAAAGCTGCCACCGGCCACAATCTTGCCGTCGGGCTGCACGGCCAGGGTGGTTACCACATCCACCATTATCCGGTTGGCGCGCAGCGCCGTCTGGAAACCGGCATCCAGGGCGCCGTTGGGCAGCAGACGCTGCACCATGGGCAGCCCCAGCGCCGAACGGCCGCCCACCACCAGTTTGCCATCGGGCTGCAGGGCCATGGCCTGCACGCTCAGCTCGAGGTTGGGCGCCGCAAACGACGAGTCGACGCGCCCGTTAGCCAACAGCCGGATCAGCCAGCCGGTGCGCGTGCCGCGCGGGCCGGTAATCTGCGTCGGCCCGTCGGAGTTGGCCAGCAACAGCCGGCCATCGGGGTAAGCCAGCACCGATGCCCCGAGGCTGTAAACGTTCCCTAGGTCGACGACGCCCAGGCGGCGCTGAAATTCGGTATCGAGGCTGCCATCGGCCCGAAAGCGGGCCAAGTGGCCCGTAAACTCCGCGCCCACGGCCAGCTGCCGGCCCACCACCACGTAGCCGCCGTCGGGCTGCACGACTACGGTGTGCAGCACGGCGTATTTTTCCACATCGGCCCGAAAGCCGGCCCCACCCGGTTGCGCCCGGCTCGGCAGCACCGGCAGCGCCGCAAGCATCCATAGTATAGCTAAGCTGCGTAGTAGTTGTTTCATCGTACCAGCGGATAAGGCGTGCGTATTGGCCGGGCAATTTAGCCCCGTACGCCAGCCCGCCGGCACGGCGGATTGATTTTGCGCCCTACTTTCGCCCCTATGACCGACGCCGCTCCCAAGAAACTCTTCCTGCTCGACGCCTTTGCGCTCATTTACCGCTCGCACTTCGCGTTCAGCAAAAACCCGCGCATCAACTCCAAGGGCCTGAACACCGGCGCCATCCTGGGTTTTACCAACACGCTGGTGGAGGTGCTGCAGAAGGAGAAGCCCACCCACATCGGCGTGGCCTTCGATGCGGCCAAGAAAACCTTCCGCCACGAGTCGTTTGCCGACTACAAGGCCCACCGCCAGGCCATGCCCGAAGACATTGGCGTGGCCATTCCCTACATCAAGCAAATCATTCAGGCCTTCCGCATTCCCATCCTCATCATGGATGGCTACGAGGCCGACGACGTGATTGGTACCCTGGCCCAGCAGGCTGAAAAGCAGGGCTTTGAGGTGTTTATGATGACGCCCGACAAAGACTACTGCCAGCTCGTTACGGAGCACATCAAGCAGTACCGCCCCGCCTTTATGGGCAACGCGGCCGAGGTGTACGACATAGCCCGCGTGCAGGAGAAGTTCGGCGTGGAGCGTGTGGAGCAGGTTATCGACATCCTGGGTTTGATGGGTGACGCCTCGGATAACATCCCCGGCATTCCGGGCATCGGCGAGAAAACGGCGCGTGCCCTGGTGCAGCAGTTTGGCTCGGTCGAAAACCTGATTGCCAACACCGACAAGCTGAAAGGCAAGCAGCGCGAAAACGTGGAGACCTACGCGCAGCAGGGCCTCATGTCGAAAGAGCTGGCCACCATTCACACCTCCGTGCCCATCGACTTCGACCCCGACGCGTTGGTGGTGGAGCGCCCCGACGAGCAGGCCTTGTCGTCGTTGTTTGATGAGCTGGAATTCCGCCAGTTGGCCGCCCGTATTCTCAGCAACGCCGGCTCGGGCGCGGGCGGCGTAACCACCGGTGGCACCCGCGGCGCCCGCCGACCTAGGGTAGCAGCCGCCCCCGGCTTGTTCGACGGCCCCAGCGACGAGGTGCTGAAGCGCGTGGCCGAAGGCGCCGACATCGACGAAATAGAGCTCGACGAGCCCGTACACTCCGGCGCCCGCCGCTCCATCGACGACGTGGCCCACTCCTACCACCTCGTCGATACGCCCGGCGCCCGCCGCAGCCTGCTGCAGTTTCTGCTGAAGCAGAAGGAAGTCAGCTTTGACACCGAAACCACCGGCCTCGACACCATGACGGCCCGGTTGGTGGGCTTGTCGTTTTGCTGGCGCGAGGGCGAAGCCTACTACGTGCCCGTGCCGCCCGATGACCACGACGCGGCGCAGCAGATCGTGGACGAGTTCCGCCCCTTCTTCGAGGCCGAAAGCATCACCAAGATCGGCCAGAACATCAAGTATGATCTGCTCATCCTCAAGCACTACCACGCCGAGGTGAAAGGGCCGCTGTTCGACACCATGCTGGCCCACTACCTGCTGGAGCCCGACATGCGCCACGGCATGGATGTGCTGGCCGAAACCTACCTGCACTACGCGCCCATCAGCATTCTGGAGCTTATCGGCCCGAAGGGCAAAAACCAGAAAACCATGGCCGATGTGCCGCCGGCTCAGGTAAAGGATTACGCCTGCGAAGACGCCGACGTGACCCTGCAGCTTAAGCACGTGTTCGAGCCCAAGCTGCGCGAGCAAGGCCTGCTGCCCCTGCTCACCGACGTGGAGAACCCGCTGGCGCGCGTGCTGGCCGCGGTGGAGTACGAAGGCGTTCGAATCGACTCATCGGCGCTGGCCGACTACTCGGTGCAGCTGCAAGGCTACGTGAAAGAGGTAGAGGACCAAATCTTCAAGGTGGCCGGCGAACCGTTCAACATAGGCTCGCCCAAGCAGCTGGGCGAGGTGCTGTTCGATAAGCTGCAGATCGGCGGCAAACCCAAGAAAACCAAAACGGGCCAATACGCCACCGGCGAGGAAATTTTGAGCGTGCTGGCCGCCGACCACCCCATTGCGGCGCTTATTCTGGAGCACCGCCAGCTTACCAAGCTCAAGAGCACCTACGTGGATGCGCTGCCGCAGCTGGTGTGCGAAATGGACGGCCGCATTCATACCTCGTTCAACCAGGCCGTAACGGCTACGGGGCGCCTAAGCAGCACCAACCCCAACCTGCAGAACATCCCGATTCGGACGGAGAAAGGCCGCGAAATCCGCCGGGCTTTCGTGCCGCGCGACGCCGACCACCTGCTGGTAGCGGCCGATTACTCGCAGATTGAGCTGCGCATCATGGCTTCGTTCTCGCAAGATCCGACCATGATCGAGTCGTTCCGCCAGGGCATCGACATCCACACCAGCACCGCGAGCAAAATCTTCAAGGTTTCGCTTGATCAGGTTGACTCGGATATGCGCCGCAAGGCCAAAACGGCCAACTTCGGCATCATCTACGGCATTTCGGCCTTTGGTTTGGCGCAGCGCCTGAGCATTCCGCGCAAGGAGGCACAAGACCTCATTGAAGCCTACTTCGAGGAGTTTCCGGCCGTGAAGCAGTACATGGATGCCAGCATTCAGAAGGCCCGCGACCTGGAGTACGCCGAAACGCTCCTAGGTCGGCGCCGCTACCTGCGCGACATCAACTCGCGCAACGCCACGCTGCGCGGATACACCGAGCGCAATGCCATCAACGCGCCGATTCAGGGCACCGCGGCCGACATCATTAAGGTGGCCATGATCCACATACACGACTGGATTCAGCAGGAAAAGCTGGCCACGCGCATGATTCTGCAGGTGCACGACGAATTGGTGTTCGACGCGCCCAAGGAGGAAGTAGAGTTCATTCAGCCCCACATCAAGCGCCTGATGGTGGATGCCTTGCCCATGCAAGTACCCCTGGAGGTAGAAATCGGCACCGGCACCAACTGGCTGCAGGCGCATTAGCAGCGCCCTAGGTGCTTGGCGCAACGCAAACCGCCCCGCCTGGCTTGGCCAGGCGGGGCGGTTTAGTTAGGCGGCCACCGCAAGCTAGAAAGCAGCAAACGTTACCTCCTGCGTGCTGGTAGTGCCTTGCGAAGTGTTGGTGACCTTTAGCTTCATGGCAGAAGCGTTAAGCTCTACGATATCGTAGGTTACCGAAAAGCCCGACGAAGCCGACAGAATCAGCTTGGTTTCGTCGGCAGTGAAATCCCAATTGTTGGTTTGGCTTTGCGCTTCGGTGGCCGAGCACTTTGTGGTGCCTTTGTTAAACTCCACCTGCTTGTTGGTATTGTACTTCACAAAGTCGTCCTTCATGCACTCCTGGTACGAGGCGTAAGCATCGGTCGTGGTCGATTGCGTGCTGGTGGCGGTGGTGCGTTTGTCTTCCGTGATACGCCAGTTCTTCGCCGTCAGCAACTCGGTTTTCGACTTGGGTTTCTCGTCGTCTTTTTTGCAGGCGCCAAGTGTCAGTGCTATTGCCAAAGCGCCAAACAGGGGTGAATTCTTCATCGGGAATAAGTGTTCTAGGTGGTTGGATTGGCTTAAAGTCAGCTCAACATTAATGCCAAGTGCACACAACGCTGGTTGGCTTACCCCGATTACCCGTGCATAAACAGCAAGCCCGGGCCACCTAGGTGGCCCGGGCTTGCTGGCAGTTCAGGAGCGTTTACTGCCTGGCGTACGTATAGGTAAACGTGTAGTCGACGCCGTTGCTGCGCTCGGTGGTTTTCAGCCGCATGGATGAGCTGGTTAGCTCATCTACTGAATAATCGTCGGTCGTGGATTTGCCTTGGCGCACGAGGTACAGCTGTTTTTGGTCGCTGCTGAACGACCACGTGCCGGTTTTGCTCGCCACGTCGCCGGTGCACATCGAGGGGCCGCTCAGCTCCTTTAGCGTACTGGGCGTTTCGAAGCGCAGCAGGTCGTCCTGGCGGCACGAGGGGTAGCGGGCGTACACGTCGCGGATGGTGCCGCCGTTGCCATCGGGGATGCCGGGCGCTACCGAAGCGGCCGTCATTTTCCAGTCTTTGCCGGTCAGCAGGTCGGTTTTGTTGGGCAGTTCCGCATCGTCTTCGCAGGCCGTAAAGGTGCAGCCGGCAACCAACAAGGTAGAGTAATAAAGGAGTCGAGCTTTTTTCATATGCAACAGGTGAGGCCAGGGAAATACCTACAAGTATAAGCGTTATTGAGCCCTGTTAAAGCACTGTTAGCTCAACTATTGCGCCCGAAAGGGCTGGCCTGGGGCTGGCGAAAACGGCGCTTCCAGCGAACATCTTTGCCCGCGCCGCTGTATCCAATTCGCTTATGGAAAATACTGTTGCTGATAGCCTTTTCGACGTGGTGGTAGTGGGCGCCGGCCCGGTAGGCCTGGCCTGCGCCATCGAAACCCAGCGCCTGGGGCTGCGCACCTGCGTGGTGGATAAAGGCGCCCTCGTGAACTCGGTAGTGGGCTACCCTACCAACATGGAGTTCTTCTCGACGCCCGAGCTGCTCGAAATCGGCGGCTACCCCTTCGTGACGGGCAACTACAAACCCCTGCGCGAAGAAGCCCTCGACTACTACCGCCGCGTGGCCGAAGCCGAGCGCCTTACCCTGCGCCTCTACGAGCGCGTGCTGCGCCTCGCGGGCGAAGCCGGCAACTTTACCCTGCACACCGGGCGCGGGCAGCTGCAGGCCGGCCGCGTAATTGTGGCCACGGGCTTTTTCGACGTACCCAACCGCCTGAGCGTGCCGGGGGCCGATTTGCCGCACGTAAGCTATTACTACAAAGAGCCCTACGCCCACGCGGGCCAGCGCGTAGTGGTGGTGGGGGCTAAAAACTCGGCAGCCAAGGCCGCGTTGGCGCTCAACCGTTCGGGCGCCCAGGCCACTTTGGTGGTGCGCGGCGCCGAAATATCGCAGTCGGTGAAGTACTGGCTGCGGCCCGATTTGCTTAACCGCATTGCCGAAGGCCGCATCGGCTGTTACTACCACACCACGGTGCGGGCCATCCGGCCCGGCGAGGTGGATGTGCTTACGCCCGAAGGCCCCCGCACCCTGCCCGCCGACTTCGTGTACGCCCTCACCGGCTACCGCCCCGATTACGCCCTGCTCGCGGCCCTAGGTATCAGCACCCAAAACGACGGCGCCTGCACCCCCACTTACCACGACGAAACCTTCGAGACGAACCGCGCCGGGGTGTACCTGGCCGGCACCGTGTGCGGCGGCCTCAATACCAGCCGCTGGTTTATCGAGAACGGCCGGCACCACGCGCAGGTGATTGCCCGCCACCTGGCCGCGCAGCTGCAGTCCGTTACGCCCATGCCCTAGGTGCCGCAGTCTGCCCAAAGCTGCAACGGCCGCTGCCCCACCTAGGGCAGCGGCCGTTGCCGTTGCTGCGTGTTTAGCGCTTGCTGAACGTGTAGGTGATGGTGTACGAGGTGCCGCCCGAAGTGCCGCTTTCGGTGAGGCGCATGGTGTTGTCGCTGATTTCCTGCACGGTGTAGGTGTTCGGGTCCTGGTTGCCCAGTTTCAGCGTAAGGGTGCTTTCGTTGCTGCCAAACGACCACGTGCCGGGGTAAGACTGCGGGCCGCTGGGGTTGCACTTGGTGGCGCCTTCGTTCAGGGTGTAGGCGTCGGGTTTGGCAAACTGCAGCAGGTCGTCCTGGTCGCAGGGGTCCATTTCGGCGTACAAATCCGTGATGACGCGCCCCGTGTTGGTGCGCATGGCCGGGCTCACCGTCTGGGCCGTCATCATCCAGTTTTTGTCGGTCAGCAGCTCGGTTTTGGTTTTGGGCTTCGGCTCGTCTTTGTCCTTGTCCTTTTTGCAGGCGGCGGTAAGCAGGGTGGCGGCACCTAGGGCCAGGTACAGGGGGAAGCGCAGGGTTTTCATAGCGGTTGTATTGAGTGGTCGTGAATGATGATGCAATTCTACACCCGCCAAGCACCGCAAACAGAATTTTACCCCGACACGATTGTGCTATATCCCCATTGACCTGGGGCCGCCCGTAAGAAATTACCCGCTCGATGCATCACATCTTCATGCCAAAAACGAGCTTATATCAGCTGCAAAAACCAAGGGCAACACCAGGAAGCACAAACGCAAAACGGCCAGCAGGAAGGGTTCCTGCTGGCCGCTTTAGGTACGGTATTAAGCGCGATTACGGGAAAACCACGCCGCGGTATTCGTTCGGGTTCGTGAACGGGATGCTCGTGCCGTAGTACGTGTTGATGGTCCGGATGAACTCGTTGGCAACCACCGCGTAGCCGCGCGGCGTGGGGTGCACGCCATCGAGCGAGAACAGGTTGCCCGACAAGAAGCTGGCCGAGTTAACGGTGCCGTTGATGGCAAAGCCGCTCAGGGCTACCGAGCCGAAGAACGTGTTCATGTCGGCCAGGGCCACCTTGTACTGGCGGGCCGTTTTGGCGATAATACCGTTCAGCTGGGTGGTGCGGGTTTGCACGCTGGCCGCCTCCGTGTTATCGAGCACGAAGCGGTTGGGCAGCGGGTTGGCCGCCGTGGCCGACAAACCGGCACCCACCGGGAACGGGTTGCCCGTGGTGGCCGTGCCGATAACGGCCAGCGAGGGCAGCGTCAGCAGGTCGTTGTCGGTGGCTTCGCGCACTACCGTGGTGCCGCCCGTGCCCGTCGTCTGGATGTACAGGCTCAGGTTGGGGTTGGCGGCCCGGAAGCGGGCTTTGATATCGGCCACGCGCACCGTGGTGAAGTACGGCACGTTGGTTACGTTGGGGATGTTGGCCACCACGCCGGCTACCGTACCGTTTTTGGAGATGGTGCGCACGATGTTGCGGTAGCCCCGGCCAAAGCTGGTGGTGTCGGTGAGGTTGCTGAAGGGGTTGCCCGCATCCACCACGCCGCCGTTGGTGGCGTAGGTCAGCACGTCGTTGTTGCCCATCCAGCAGGTGAAGAACGTGGCGCTCTTACGGCCGATAAACGACACGTAGTCGGTGGTGCCGCGGTCGGCGGCGGGCAAAATGCGCTGGTAGTAGTTGTTCAGGTTGCCGTAGGCCTGGGCCGCGCCGGCCACCAGCGGGTTGGCGGAGGCCGTGCGGTCGGCGCTCAGCACCGAAATGCCGGGCACGCCCAGGTTATCGGGCTGGTTGCCGGTAAAGGCCTGCAGCTCGGGGGCGCCCGAGCCCAGCGGCGGCGCGGGCAGGGTGCGGCCCGTGTAGGCTACCTTCTGGCCCAGGAAGTTGTTGGCCTGGCTGGGTTGCTGAATAACCGGCGTGCCGTTGGCGAAGCTGGCCAGCTTGGCGTAGCCCGAGCCGTCGGAGAAGTTGTCGGCAAACAGCGGCTGCACGAAGTTGGCGGGGCCGCGGCCGGTTTTGCCGAACTGCTCGGCCAGCAGCGCCGGGTACGAGCTGCGGATGCCTTCGTTGTACAAGCCGCCGTCCTGGAAACCGGCCGTCAGGGAGTTGCCAATGGCAACGTAGCTGGTGAAATCCAACGAGCCGGCATCAGCCTTGGGCTCTTCCAGCTCGGGCTGGCAGCTGCCGAGCGCCAAGCCTAGCAAAGCCAGCGCCGGAGCTCCTTTTTTCAGAAACGTATACATGGTGAGGGGTGGCAATGCAAGTGATTAGAAGTTGTAGTTCAGGCCAAAGCCCGGTACTACGGCAACGGTTTTGTAGGTACCGGCCACGCGGTCGGTAGCCACGCCGTTGTTCTGCAGCTGTTCTTGGGTTTGGGTGCGCTTGGCGATGTTCACGTACTGCGCCGAAACGTCAATCCCGAACCGCTCGCCAAACTTGTAGCTCACGCCGGCGGTAGCCGTCAGGCGGTCGTTGTCGGGGGTCTCGGGCGTTACAAAGCCGTCTTTCACCGGCGTTTCGTCGTAGGCACCGCCCAGGCGTACGGTCAGGGCATCGGTAACCTGGTACTGGCCGCCGAGGCGGAACGTGAGGGCATCCTGGTACTCGCGGCGCGAGCGCGACACCGTCTGGCCGTTGATGGGCGCATCAAAGTTGAACACCAGCTCCTGGTAGCGGCTCCAGGTGGCGTAGTTCACGTCGAAGCCCAGGGTGAGCTTTTCGGTGGGCATCACGCCCAAACCAATAGTGGTGGTAGCCGGCAGGGGCAGCGTTACGTCGAACTTGCGGGCGGCAAAGCGGTCGGCCAGCGAGGCGTTCACGCCCGAAATAATCACGTCGCCACCCGACACCACGGCATCCATTTTGGAGCGGTGGCTGATGCCGAGGCTGAATTTATCCGAAGGCTTGAAGTACACGCCCGCGTTCCACCCGAACTTGGTGTCGGCTTTGCCGTCGAGCTCGATGCTGCCTTGGGCGGGGTCCTGAATGTCGCGTTGCAGGTTTACCGAACCGGCCGCAAACACCACCAGGCCGGCACCCACGCTCAGTTGGTCGGTGAGGGCGTAGCTTACGGTGGGCTGCACAAAAATCGATTTCAGATCGATGCTGGTGAGGGCGGTGCGGCCTTCCCAGTTGTCGGCGTAATCGAGGCGCGAGCCAAAGGGCGTGTACACGCCGATGCCCGCTTTCCATTTGCCTTCGGCCGGCCCAAAACCAGCGTAGAAGTTGAAGGGCGTGCTCACGGTGTTGTCGAGCTGCCGCTCGGCTCCGCCGTACTGCGCCCGAAATGCCTGCCGTGCCAGCGTAGCATTTACGCCGATTTGCACGCCCCGCTCACGCACCATAGCCAGCGCGCCGGGGTTGTAGAACATGGCGGCCTGATCGAGGGCCAGGCCCGTACCTACGCCACCCATGCCGTTGTTTTTCTGCCCGGCCAGCGTGAGCTGGAAGCCACCCGCCTGCGCGGCCGTGGCGCCCAGCAGGGCTCCGCCGGCAAATAGTAGATGTTTTAGGTTCATACCCAAAGGAAAAGGGAAAAAGGGTTGTGGGAGCTAAATGTATGGGGTTGCAGGCATCCTACAATGCGGCATGCCTACTATTTGAGACGTCATTCAAGATGCCATCCGAAGCCAATATTAGAAGGATTATTCAACTAGTGAATAGGCCCGTGCCGTGCTGCCTTGTTATTTGGCGCGGCCGGCACCTAGGAAGCCTCCCCTTCGGCAGGGGCAAGCTCCAGTATGCGGCGCGTGCGCAGGTCGAGGCGTTGGCCGGCTACCAGCAGGTGCACGCGCAGGTTTTGCCCGCCAACGGCCTCGCCGCGCCCCACGCGCCCTAGGTTGTCGTGGCGCATTTCGTTGCCGTCGACGATGGTTACCACGCCGTCGCCGAACACCTCCATTTCGCGGCCGTGCCGGATGATGATGCCCGTTTGCTCGGCCAGGCCAATGCCCAGGGTGGTGGGGTGTTTGAGCACGGCGTGCGAGAGGCGGTTGAAGCGCCCGCGCTCCACGAAGTGCTGATCGATGTACACGTACGAAATCAGCCCCAGCCCGCGGGCCATTTCGATGCCGCCTTTGGTAAGCGAGCGGTAGCCGTAGCCCGATACGATCATGTGCGCGGGCATTACGGAGGCGCCGGCGCTGGTGCCCGACACGATGAAGTTCGGGTCGTGGTGGTACCGCTCGCAGAGCAGCTCCACGGCCGGGGTATCAAGCCAGTAGTCGGTGATGTTCTCCTGGTCGCCGCCGGTAAAGAACACGGCCCCGGCCTGCTCGAGGCGGCGCAGCGTAGCCGGGTTGGAGGCGGGGTGTTTGGCATCGATGCGCAAGTGGCGCACGTTGGTGCAGCCCATTTCGTTGAGCGCCTGCACGTAGGCTTTGCCGGTTTTTACGGGGTAGCGCGGCACGGCCGTGGTTATTACCTCCACGGGCGTATCGGGCGTGGGCACCAGCTGGCTGACAAGGTCCAGGAGCGGGTCGTCGTTGCCACCACCTAGGGCGATAAGCGTACCGCGCGGAATCGTAGGATTGGGCATAACGGATGCGTAAAAAGGCACTGATGGATACGGGCACCAGGCTTCTGCTACGTGGCCCCGCCGAAAAAGCTACGAAATGCGCTGCCAACCGCCGCTATTGCCGCCGCCGGGTGGCTTGGCTGCCTGCACCGCGTACGCCGGCAGGCACCTGGGCAGCGGGGCGGCGTACGCGGTGCAGGCGCCGGCCGGGCACGGGCCACGCGCCAGCAGTAACCAGCTGATTGCTAGCCCCAAACAGCCCGCTCCGGCTGCCCGCCACCGGGCCGCCAGCGGCGGACCTAGGGCCGAGAAATTTTCTTGCAAGCAGAACCGTTCTCAGGGAAGGATTTCTGCGCCCCTTCGGGTACTTTTGCGCGCCCTTTCACCTAACCCCGTTTTGCCTAGCGAAACAACTCTTTTTGCCGCCTCATGACTACCGAACAGCAACTGGCCCTCGAACAAATTCCGGACCTGCTCGAACAGCGGGAGTTTCTACGGCTTAAGAAGTTGCTCCGAAGTCTGGACACCCCGGAGCTGGTAGACCTGATTGAGGCGCAGGACGAGCGCGAACAACTCATCATCTTCCGGCTGCTGCCCCTCAAGCACGCCACCGAAGTATTTGAGTTTCTGGACCTAGAGGTGCAGCGCCACTTCCTCGAAAGCCTCTCGCAGGAGAAAATTGCCGACATCCTGAACGAGATGTCGCCCGACGACCGCACCGCCCTGCTCGAGTTTCTGCCCGACGACCTGGTGCGCGAGCTGATTCAGACGCTGTCGGAAAAAGAGCGCCGCGTAACGCTGGAGTTGCTCGGCTACCCCGAGTACTCGGTGGGCCGCCTGATGACGCCCGACTACATTGCCGTGCGCGAAGACTGGACGGTGGAACACGTATTCGAGTACATCCGCCAGCACGGCCGCGGCTCCGAAACCGTGAGCGTGGTGTTTGTGGTCGACGAGCGCGGCGTGCTCATCGACGACATTCGCATCCGGGAGTTTTTGTTTGCGCAACCCGCGCAGCACGTAAGCGAGCTGATGGACCGCCGCTTTGTGCGCCTGCAGGCCATGCAAGACCAGGAAGAGGCCATTGAGGTGTTCCGCAAAAACGACCGCACCGCCCTGCCCGTGGTAAACGAAGAGGGGGTGCTGTTCGGCATCGTTACCATCGACGACATCCTGGCCATTCGGGAAGAAGAAGACACCGAGGACATCCAGAAGCTGGGCGGCTCCGAAGCCCTCGACGAGCCGTACCTGGCTACCTCGGTGGGGCAAATGGTGAAAAAGCGCGCCGGCTGGCTGGTGCTGCTGCTGCTGGGCGAAATGCTCACGGCTTCGGCCATGCACCAGTTCGAGGACGAAATCCAGCGCGCCGTGGTGCTGGCCTCGTTCGTGCCGCTGATTATCAGCTCGGGCGGCAACTCCGGTTCGCAGGCCGTAACGCTGGTTATCCGCGCCCTGTCGCTGGGCGAAATCTCCCTTTCCGACTGGTGGCTGATTATGCGCCGCGAGCTGCTTTCGGGCCTGATTCTGGGCGCCATTCTAGGGCTGGTTGGTTTCCTGCGCATCGCCGTGTGGGCCACCGTGTTTCAGGAGTACGGGCCTTACTGGAAGCTGGTAGGCACCACCGTGGCCTTCTCGCTGATGGGGATTGTGCTGTGGGGCACCCTGGCCGGCTCCATGCTGCCGCTGCTGCTCAAGCGCCTCGGCCTCGACCCGGCCACCTCGTCGGCGCCGTTTGTAGCTACCCTGGTCGATGTCACGGGGCTCATCATCTACTTCTCGCTGGCCTCGGCCATCCTGAGCGGTACGCTCCTCTAACCGCGCCCGTGGCCATGGTACCTAGGCAAGCAGCTTGGCGCAAGAGCCTTGGCAACCGGGCCCTGGCCGCCTGGGCCGTGGCCGGACTGGCCGGCTGCACTGTGGTGGGCAAAGTAGAAACGCTACCCGACGGCCGCTACCGCGTGCTGCGCAGCACGGTACCCGCCCTGCATGCCCGCCGCTTGCAATCGGCCTACCTGCACCAGGCCACCGATACGCTGCTGCTTGCCCCCACCGACGAGGCCCCGCCCGCGCAGGCTGTGGCGCTGCCGCCCGGGCAGCACACCACCGTGCTGGCGCGCCGCTTCGATGTGGATGTCTTCACGCTGCCCTTCAAAATCAGGCCGGCGCGGGCGCCGCTGCCCTTGCAGCTGAACACGCAATTTAACGCGGCACTGTACCTGGGCCGGCGCCTCGATTTTTATCACCTCAGCTCGCCCGGCCGCCGCCCCGGCCGCCCGCCTGCCGTGCGCGACCTAGGCTTTGGCTACGGCTTGTTTGCCGGGCTGGGCGCCGCCGTCATCAACCCCGACGTAACCAACCAGCGCGCCGCCGTGGCCGAGTACGAGGGCATGGTGGCCCACGCCGGCGCGGCTTTTATTTACGATGCGCGCGTGTTCAACATTGGCCTGGCCCTAGGTGCCGACCACCTGTTCGGCCCCGATGGACGCCACTGGATTTACCAGCACAAGCCCTGGGTTGGCGTGCTGTTCGGCCTGGATCTTAACTAAACCCCGCTAGTAGTCGCCGCGGCGGTTGGCTTTCTTTTCGGATTGGCGCCGCTTGCCTTCGAGGCGCTTGCGCACGGCGCCCGCGCCGGGCTTGGTAGCCTTGCGGGCCTTCGGCCGATGCAGGCTGCGCTGCAGCAGCTCGTAAAACTTTTGCACGGCCAGCTCCTTGTTGCGCTGCTGGCTCCGCGACTCCTGCGCCGTAACGATGAGCACGCCCTCGGCCGTGAGGCGCGAGGCCAGCTTTTCGAGCAGCCGCTGCTTTTGCTCCTCCGTGAGCACGGCTGAGGCCCCGGGTTGAAAGCGCAGCTCCACCTTGGTTTCAACCTTGTTCACGTTTTGCCCGCCCGGCCCGCTGCTGCGAGCAGTCTGGAATTGGAGCTCAGGCAAAAAAGCATCGGGCGGAGGCAGCATTTCTGTTAATTCTGAATTATGAATTAATAATTATGAATTGGGCGTGGGCATGTTATGCCCTTGCTAGCCCCGCGGGGCCGGGCTTGGTTTCGGCACCTAGGGGGCTGGCTTTAAGACTAAGCTCTGAAGGCTAAGCTCTCAGTTCTGACCCCTAAAACCTAAGTCCTAACCAACACCCAGCCCAGCAGGCCCAGGCGGGCGCTCCAGGCCAGGGTGCGGAGCCAGTTGGTGCGCACCAGGGCGTATACGGCCAGTTGGGTTTCGGGGCCGTGGGTGGTAGCCAGGCGGTTGTGCAGCGGCACCGACACAAAGAACGTAACGGCCCACACAAATGCCACCAGGCCCAGGCTCCACCAGCTGGCGGCCGAGCGCGCCGCCCAGGCCCACCACGCGGCCGCCAGCAGTTCGGCTACCATGGGCGCCATCACCACCCAGCCCATGCGCCCTAGGTGCGCCTGGTGGTAGGCCCGAAAGGCCTCGGCCGACACCAGGGCAAAGCCGGGGTAGTGCACGAGCTGCACCGTCCAGATAACGCCGGTTAGGTAGGCGGCCAGGGCAAAATTCAGCAGAAGCAGCAGCTTATCGGGCATGGCGGGGCAAGGGTTGCGAATGCATACGCAAGCCTTAACAAAAAGCCCCTGCCGGCGGATTGCCGGCGGGGGCTGTGCAACACGGCTGTAGGTGGGGCAAAACTAGGCCACCGGCTGCGCGGCACCCGCAGCGGCCCGGTACGCGGGCGCAAAC
Source organism: Hymenobacter sp. YIM 151858-1 (assembly GCF_025979705.1). Taxonomy (NCBI): domain Bacteria; kingdom Pseudomonadati; phylum Bacteroidota; class Cytophagia; order Cytophagales; family Hymenobacteraceae; genus Hymenobacter; species Hymenobacter latericius. The sequence goes on along the minus strand of NZ_CP110136.1, from coordinate 3,650,362 downwards.
ACCTGCTGGGCAAAATGCTCCAAGGTGGTAGGCGTGGTATTGTCGGGGGTGCGCACCTCGTGCACCATGGCTTTTTCGGCGTTCAGGGTTTGCGTCATTTCGATGTACAAATCAGCCATCGACTCCGACAAGCCGGCGCCTATCATCCCTTGTTTGGCCTGCTCGTACGGAAACTGCACATAGGGCAGCTCGGGGCGGCCAATGGCGGCGCCCAGCACGGCGGTAGCCTCCTGCATGGAGTAGTTGCGCGGCCCCAGCAGCAGCTGCGCCGAGTGGCCCGCGGGCAAAACCGATTCGGCGAGCAGCGCGGCGGCGCGGGCGGCAATGTCCTGGGTGGCAATCATCGGGAAGGCCAGCTCGGGGCGCGTGGCCGAGCCGTTGATGCCCATGCCCAGTATCAGGCCGATGTTGGGCAGGAAGTTTTCCATGAAGTAGGCCGGGCGCAGGTGCACCACGCTCAACCCTTCGATGGCGTTGAGGCGCTGCTCCTGCCGGTGCACGCCCACAATGGGCCCGGTACCGGCAGGCAAATCGGCGGCAATGCTGCTCAGGTTCACGGCCTGCTTCAGCCCCGAAGCGCGCACCGCCCCGGCAATGGCCTGCCCTAGGTCGTCCTGGTAAGCCAGGTTGTCGGGGGCGGTTACGTGGGGCGGCAGCATCAGAAAAGCGGCATCGGCTCCGCGCAACACGTCGGTCAGGAAGGCTACGTCGCTGAGTTGGCCGGGCCGTACTTCGGCCCCGGCCTGGCGCAGGGCATCGAGGCGCTCGGCGGAGCGGGCAACGGCTGTTACACGGTGCCCGAGGCGCAATAGCTCGTGGGCAAGGCGGCCGCCGATGTTGCCGGTGGCGCCCGTAACTACAATGTGCTTCGACATAACAATGGGTACGTGAGGGTTGAACTTGCGGAAAACCACGCTGGCCACCTGGGCCGCGTTGGCTGTTCAAAGGACGCTGCTTACCTTCGTTTCGGGCAAGTACCAACCAAAAAGTAGGCTACTTACCTTTTGGGTAGTTTTGTTGATAATCAGGCACTTTATTTTTTTCCATGGTAAAGCTAACCAAGCAGCAGCAAGCCGAAACCGAATGGAAAACCTGCGGCGAGGCCCCGCCGCCCAACGCCTTTTGCCCGGTGCGCACCACCCTCAACGTGCTGGGCGGCAAATGGAAGCTGCTCATCCTTTCCTACTTGCTGGCGGGCCCGCGCCGCTACGGCGAGCTAAAGCGCCTGATGCCCGAAATCACCGAAAAGATGCTGATTCAGGAGTTACGGGAGCTGGAGCTCGATGCCGTGGTGCAGCGCACGGTGTACCAGCAGGTGCCGCCCAAAGTGGAGTACCACCTTACCGAGCACGGCCGCCGCGTGCAGCCGTTGTTTGATGCGCTGATCGGCTGGGGCCAGAGCTACCTGCAGCGCGAGCCGGCGCTTGCCACCTAGGGCCGCCTGGGGTTATCAGGGACTGATTGCGTGCATTTTCCGGTGGCGAGGCAACGGTACGGGGTTTCAGTACATCTGCTATCTTGAATACTCCAACCGCTAACAGCCCAGGCCATGAAAACGCCCCTCCTCCCCCTGCTTGCATTACCCATGGCGCTGCTCGCCGCCCAGCCGGTGTCCCGGCCCGACGCGGCACCGGCCGCCCGCACCATCGGCCGCCCCCAGCAAACCCGCGAGGTACGCCAGGTGCCGGCCTTCACGCGTTTGTCGTTGGCTACTGCGGCCGAGGTAGTACTGGTGCAAGGCGCTACGCAAAAGGTGGAGCTGGCAGGCAACCCCGACGACCTGCGCACCCTGCAAACCACTGTGAAAGACGGCCGCCTGCGCATCGGCCTACCCGAAGGCACCTGGAAAAGCTGGCGCGGGTTTAAGTCGCCCGTGAAGGTGTACGTAACCATGCCGCAGGTGGAGGCCCTGGGCGTGAGCGGCTCGGGCAGCATACAGGCCGAGCAGCCGCTGCGCGCCGCCGCGCTCGATTTGTCGGTAAGCGGCTCGGGGGCCTTGCGCGTGCCGGTAGCGGCCGAGCGCCTCAAAGCCAGCATATCGGGCTCGGGCAGCATGCGCCTGAGCGGCACCAGCCCCACGGCCGAGGTGCACATCAGCGGCTCGGGGCGCATCGAGGCCGCCGGGCTGCAAACCAACAGCTGCTCGGCGCACATCAGCGGCTCGGGCAATTGCCGCATTGGGGTGGCCCAAACGCTCGATGCCCGCATCAGCGGCTCGGGCAGCGTGTACTACACCGGCTCGCCGCGCGTTACCTCGCGCATTTCGGGCAGTGGCCGCGTCAGCAAGGCCTAGCCCCTAGGCGCCCGGGCCGGGCCGGGCACCTAGGGGCTAGGCCCGTGCGCAAAAAAGCACAACCGTAGCCACGGAAATGCTTACTTGCGGCCGCGGCCGGCGAGCCGCTGACCCCAAGCTCCTATGGCGCACACCCCGCACCGGTTGCCTGCTTGTGCCAACTGCGGCTACGATTTTGTGGCTGCCGGCGGCCCCAACAGCTTTTGCCCCAATTGCGGCCAGGAAAACCACGATCTGAACCTCTCGTTCGGGCACCTGGTAGAGGAAACCCTCGAAGGCCTGTTTCACTTCGACAGCAAGTTCTTCCGCACGCTGGGCCTGCTGCTGTTTCGGCCCGGGCGGCTTACGCGCCTGTTCAACCTAGGGCACCGCGTGGCCTACGTGCCGCCCATCCGGCTGTACGTATTCATCAGCTTTGTTTTCTTTTTGCTGGTGGGCCTGCTAATGGGCCACGACGAGCGCCGCCTCGCCGATACCACCGCCCAAGCTCAGCAAGCCGCCAGCGCCGCCCTCGACAGCACCCGCGCCGCGGTAGCCCAGGCCCGCCCCGACCTCGAGGCCAACATTCTGGCGCAGGTGCCCAGCCGCGTCGATTCGATTGAGGTGGGGCGCGTGCGCTTTGGCACGGCCGAGCTGGAGCGCTACGCCCGCAACCCCAGCCCCGCACGCACCGATTCGCTGATTCGCAGCAAGGGCGTGGCGCCCACCTTCCTCAACCGCCTGGCCCTGCGCCAGTGGGCGCGCGTGCGCGAGTCGACGGTGGACCAGATCCGGCAGCGCCTCACCAAAAACGCGTCCATCTCGATGTTCGTGCTGATGCCGCTGTTTGCCCTGCTGCTCAAGGGCTTGTACGTGCGACGAAAGCGGCTCTACATCAACCACCTGGTGTTTTCGCTGCACCTGCACTGCTTTTTGTTTGTGCTGGTGCTGGCGGGCATGCTCTGGACGAAGTTCCTGAAGAACGACTGGTTTGATTGGGTGCTTACACTGGCCCCGCCTATGTACCTGGTGGTGGCCTTGCACCACGTGTACGAGCAGGGCTGGCCCAAAACCATTGCCAAAGCCCTGCTGGTATCGGTGGCTTACCTGCTCATTATTGGCTTTGTGCTGGTATCGGTGCTACTGCTCAGCCTGGCGCTGCTGTAGGGCACCTAGGGCTTAGTTGCCAAACAACCCGTCGAAGAAGCCGCCCGAATCGTTTTTGCGCTTCGTTTTGGTTTTCGACTTGCGCTTGCCGTCCCCGTCATCGTTGCCGCCGCCAAACAGGCCGCCCATAAAGGGCTTTTCTTTTTCCTTCACCAGCACGTAGCGCACCGATACGGCCGTCGGAAAGCGGAACCAGTCGTCGTTGTTGATTTCGTAGGTCGGCTTCAGGTCGAACGACACCAGCAGCGGGGTAATGGGCAGCTTCCACTCCACGCCCACAATGCCATCGAAGCCGCCGATGGTGCCGTTGTCTTTGTGCCGACCAATGTGCGCCCCGGCCCCCAGGTAGTAGTTGAGGCTGCGGCCCAGCAGCGGAAAGTGCTGCTCGGCCAGAATGGTACCGGTTACCTCGCGCGGGTTCAGCAGGCCCAGGCCTTCCAGGGTGGTTTTCTCGAAGATGCGCTGCTGCACCGTGAGGCCGTAGTTGCCGGCCCCAATGCGCGCGCCGGCGGCGGTGCGGTACTTCTGGGCTGCCGCGGGCAGCGCTACAACTCCTAGGGCAACAGGCAAAACGAGGCGCAGAAAAGCAAAACGCATGTACAACGGGGGCTAGGCGGAGGCTCTTAAACGCAGAGCGGGCGGCAAAAGTACGGCCCGGCCGCAGCTTTGCGGCAAAAAGCCGAGCCCGTTTCCGGCGCTCGGCCTTGCCTTGCGGGCGCAGGGCACCAGCGGCGGGCCCGCGTGCTACCTGGCTTGGCCGACGAACACGAACGAGCCGAACGGGCTGTCGGTAACGCACTCCATTTTCACTTTTTGCCCCTGCCACAACGTGGAGTTGGGCTTGTTGCCCGGCGTGCCGGGCCCGTAGGCGGCCGTCAGGGCTTTCAGCACCGGGGCGGCGTGGCTGGCGCCGTCGATGGTCAGAATCACCTCCCGCAGCTGCCCGTTGTAAAAGCCGTACACGATGCCTTTCAGCTTACCGCCCCCGTACGAAAGCTCGTCGGTGGGGCGCGTATACAACTGGTATTCCGACTTCTGCTTGCTGATGCAAACCATTCCCGGATAAGCGATGATGCTCGTGCCGAATACATCGTTGCCAAAGCCGTTTTTGGCATCCAGCTCGGCTACCGATTGCGCTTTCAGCTTGAAAGCGGCGAATACGAGCAGCAGCGTAACCATCAGGTATTTCCTCATGGGCCGAAAATAAGGAATGTGCGCCGCCGCCCGACGGCGTTGTCGCGCTGCGGCACCGTGGCGCAATGGCTATTCCACCTGAATAAACGGCACCGTGCCCTTCTGGCTGCCGGCCTCCCACCGAATCAGGTACCAACCGGCGCGCAGCACGGGCAGCTCCACCTGAATCTGGGGGTTGAAGCCGGCCTGCGGCACGGGGTAGGCCGTGCCGCCGTAGTAGCGCCCCACGGCATCGTACAGCCGGATGATGAGGTTATCGGTAGAGGCCGCGTTCAGGGCCACATACACCTCGGAGCCGCGCCGCGGGTTGGGATACAGCGCAAACTCGGGCCCGGGTATGGTGCGCACCGAAACGGGTGCTACCGTGAGGCTGAGCCCGTTGCTGAGCTGCACCAGCACGCGGTAGTGCACCAGCTCGGCGCCGGGGTTGTTGTCGGTGAAGGTGTACGAAGCAGCGCCCGTGGGCGAAACCTGCCCGGCGCGCGCCCAGGTTTGCTGGTTATCGGTGCTGCGCTCTACCACGTAGTTTCGCACGTTGCATTCGTCGCGCACGGGCCAGGTAAGCAGCACGCGCGGGCCGGCCGTTTGAGCCGAGAGCGTGCCCGTAAGCGGCGCGGGTATCATGGGCGCGGCGCCGCACTTATCGGGCGCGAAGCTGCGCTGCAGCACGATATAGCCGCCCTGAATGTCGCGGTCGAAATCGAGCGTACGGTTCAGCTGCCCCCGCCCGATGGCGTAGTGCATTACGGCGCCCGGTCGGCCGGCGGCGGCCGGCGCAATTATGTGCGAGAGTTGGTGGCCGTGGCCCAGCTCGTGCACCGCCACCGATTCAAAATCGATTTGCAGCGCGGTGGGCAGCGAGGGCCCGAATTGCCAGGGCGTGCCGTCGTCGTAGAGCATGTCAATCTCCTTCACCCAAAACCGAATCTGGCCGTTGGCATCGCGGCAGCCCAGAAAATAGCTGGTGGTGCGGCCCAGCACTTGCGCGGGCAGCTCGCTGCCTTGGTCGAACTCCAGGGCATTCACGTCGTCGGAAGCAATGCCGCGGCTGGTGCGCGTGGCACCCAGCTCCCAGTTGATGGCCGTTTGGCAACGCCAGCTGGCCAGGGCGCGGCCGAAGGCCTGCATGGCCGCCGCGTTTTGCGCAAACCCCGCATCGGGCTGAAACGAGTAGCCCCCGCGCCGGTTTTGGTTGAAGTGCTCCGTCGGGAACAAGGCCAGGCTGGTAGTTTCCTGCACGTTGGAAACGGCATACACCACCGTAATGCTGAGGGCGCTGATGGTGCTTTGGTTGTCGGCCGTATTCACGCGGATGTTGCCCGTGCCGGCCGGGCGCCCCTGCTCCGTGAACGAGGGCACCCGCACTTGAATGCGCGTATCCGACCACGACACGATTTCGGAGCTGGGTGTGCGCGTAAACGAAGCGCCGCCGTCGTCGGCGTTGCGGAAATCGACGCTGCCGGGGGTAGCGCCGAAACCGCTGCCGCTAATGGTAAGTACCGTGCCGGTACCCGCCGTTACGCTAAGCGGCGCGAGCGTGGTAATTACGGGCGCCGTTACCCGCTGCGCCGTGGCGGGGCGCAGGCGCCTGGCTACGGCTGCCGTAAGCGCGGGGTTGGCGTCGAGCAGGCGCAACTCCTGCCCCGTGAAAGTCAGCTGCTGCCGGTAAAAATCCTCGTCGAGCAGCGGGTAGCGCCGAAAAGGCTCGGCGGCCGTGGCCGCGGCTACATCGTAGCGAATAAACCCTTGCAGGCTGCCGTAGGGCATGAAAGCCTGCGGCTCGCTGACGCCCCGAAAGCCCGCCGGCTGCAGAAACAGCAGGCCCTGCTCGCCCACCTTCAGGGCAAGGGTATTGGTGATGCTTTCGCGCGCCAGCTCCACGGTGCCGCCCTCGGTTATTACCGTCAGGGGTTGCCCGGCTGCCCACTGGCCTTTCAGCAGCTTGTACACGCGCAAGGTGTTGGCGGTGTAAATATGGCGGTGCTCCCGGTCCCAGAAGCTGCGTTGGGCCACCACTTCGGCCTCTACCACCAGCGTGGCCCGTTGGGCGCGCTCGGCGGGGTCGAGGGGCAGCAGCAGGCACGAGGTAGCGGGTGCTGCGGCCAGGGGTTGCTGCGCCGCCGCGGGGCCGGCCAGGGCCGCCGCCACAGCTATTGCCAAGGCCGCGCGCCGCAGAGTAAACAGTGTATGCATAGCCGGAAACGTGGTCGGGTTGAGGGGTAAGACAACAACATACGAACAAAAAGGCCTGGTTGGCTTGCCGGCCCGCATGCAACCCAGGCGGCTGGTGCCGGCCTCCTGGGTTTAACCTACAACCCTCAACCCCATTGTTTGTGCCCAAGCTATTTGCACCCGCCGCTAGTCTGCTGCTGGCCCTGCCGCTATCCGTCAGCCAGGCCCTAGGTCAGGCCCCCGCCCTCCCCGACTCGGCAGCGGCCGCCCTGGCGCCGGCCCCGGCCCAAACCATTTTTAAGCTGGGGCTCGATGCCGCCGATGCCTGGGGCAGTTGGTTTGGCTTTCAGGTGCCGGTGTACGCGGGCGTAGAGCGCCAACTGGGCCGCAACTTTGCGCTCAGCGGCGACGTGCGCCAGGGTTTTGGCGTTTCGCAGGGCCGGCTGCAGCTCGCCGAAATTCGCGCCTCGCTCGGGGTGCGGTACTACTACGGCCAAGCGCGGCGCCAACGGTTGGGCAAGCCAATTGCGCCGTTCAATGGCACCTATCTGCAGCTGCAAATCAGTAACAACCTCACCCGCGCGGGCTCCCCGTATTGGTCCGACAGGCCCGTGTGCTTCAACTACCAGCCCAGCGCCGAGCTGATGTGGGGCTGGCAGCGCACTTTCGGCAAGTACGGCTTCTTCGATGCGGGTGCTGGCCTGCGCTTGCAGCGCCAGAGCTACTACACCCTGCCGGGCTGGTCGCGTAACCTACAGCTCGAGCCTTACATCCGCCTGCGTACCGGCGTGCGTTTCTGAGGCTGCAGGCAAGCCTCCGTTGCCCGGGCACCTAGGGCGCGGCCATGGCCGCGCCCTAGGTGCCCGAACTGCTTTGGCGCTAAAACAGCTTGCCCTGCACGGGCTGCACCACCAGCTTGGGAGCGGGCAGCTCGCGGCCGGTAAGCTTGCCCAGGCGCTGCAAAAAGTACTGTGCCCACACGGGGGCGTCGTTCACTTCGCGCTGATGGATAAAGAAATACACCTGCTGCAGGCCGCTTTGCAGCCACGCAGCGAGGCGCTCGGCCCAGGCATCGGCGCGGAGGTAATCGGAGCGGTGCAGGGCGTGGCCGTTGAAGCGGATAAACGCTGCGGGCGTGGTGAGGCGCTGGTGCAGCACGTCGCGGCGGCCGGCCACGTCGCTGATAACCCAGGTTTTACCTAGGGCTTCGAGCAGGGCCGCGGTTTCGGCCAGCAGCGCTTTGTCGTGGTACCAGGCGGGGTGGCGCAGCTCCACGGCCAAGGGCAGGTGCTGGGGCCAGTCGAGCAGGTATCGCTCGAGGCGCGGCAGCTGCTGGGGCGCAAAGTGGGGCGGCAGCTGCAAAAAGGCCATGCCCAGCTGCTCGCCCAACCCTTCGAGGGCGCGGCAAAACGAGTTGGTCAGGTCTTCGGCCCGAAACAGCTCCCGGTCGTGGCTGATGCTTTGCGGCACTTTGGGGCAAAAGCGGAAGTGCTCGGGCACGGCCTGGCGCCAGCGCCGCACCATGTCGGCATCGGGAATGCGGTAGTGCGTTACGTTCACCTCCAAGGAGTTGAACTGCCGGCCGTACCACATCAGCTGATCGGCCTCGCGCAGGCCCAAGGGGTACCATTGGCCTAGCCACGAGCGGTTTGTCCAGGTGGGGCAGCCCACCCAGATACCGGCCGGCTCGGCAAGCGGGGCGGTGCGGGCCAGCAGCGTGGCGGTGTCGGGGTGGTCGGGCGGCAGGGTAAAGTCGAGCCCGCGCACATCGGGTAAGCGGCCAAAATCCATGTTCAAACCTACGCAATGCCCACCGCAGCAGGCGATACTCCCTTACACAAAATTTTGGTAATTACCAAACGGCTTTTGAACAAAACCCGGAGGCTCGACCGTAACTTTTTTCAGCGGCAGATAATCTTATTTCTTGCCGAGGTGGCCAATTATCCACACAGAATCCTAAATCGCCCTCAAGGAAACACAATCAGCCATTTTTCAGCCGATCAGAAATAATCTTAAATGCAAATTTTCCGGATATAGCACAATTTTCAACTATTCTGCTTAGGTTACGCCGCTGGGGTATTTGGATTGTATTCCGGCGAGGCCAATAGTTTTGGCCTGTTCACCAAAGCAGAGAATCAATGAAGTTGACCCAACGACAGAACCTCTCGGGCTTGCTGATGACTTGGCTGGTAGCCCTGCTGCTACTGGCCGGCTCATTCCCAACTCTGGCCGACGATACCCCCACCGCTACCGCCTCGAAAAGCGCTGTGCTGCGCGGCCGGGCCTCGTGGTACGGACGCGAGCACCAAGGCAAACGCACCAGCAACGGCGAGCGTTTCGACCGCAACCAATACACCTGCGCGCACAAAACCCTGCCCTTCGGCACCCGCCTGCGCGTAACCAACCCCCAGAACGGCAAAGCCGTGGTGGTGCGCGTAACCGACCGCGGCCCCTACCGCCACCAGCGCATCCTGGATTTGTCGGAAGTAGCGGCCCGCCCGCTGGGCATCGTGCAGCTGGGCTCGGCTGGCGTGGTGGCCCAAATCGTACCCGCCGACACCCCCCTGGGCCCGGTACAGGGCGTGGCCAGCGTGCCCGCCGAACAGGAAACCGACATTGTGGTGACGGAAACCTCGCCCGAGCCCGCCGAAACCTACGTGGTGCAGGCCGGCACCTTCGGCGAGCTGCGCAACGCCGAGGCCCTGGCCGCCCAAATCAAAGCCCTCGACGCGCAGCTGCCCGTGGCCGTGCGCCAGGACAACGTGAACGGCCGCCCGCTCAACCGCGTGATTGTGGGCGAGCGGCTGCCCCGCCCCCAGGCCGACGAGCTGTGGCAGCGCCTGCAGAGCCGCGGTATTAGTGGGCTCGTGCGTCAGGCCGAAAATCTGTAGCACTCCTACTCAGCAAGCCCAACGGCCCCGGTTGCACTGCGCAGCCGGGGTTTTTCTTTCTCGCTGAGGTTCGCGGAGGTCGGCGCCGAGGTACGCAGAGGCCGTTGAACGACTCAGCGAACCTCGGCGAACCTCTGCGAGAAACACCTCTAGGTTTGCGCGGCGCGTTTTTTTGTCGGATGTTGAGGGCAGCTATTGCTCGCTCTTATGCTGCGCTACATCCGGGCCGGTTTGGCTCTTCTGACTACGGGTACCCTGGTGTGGGCCCTCAACACCAACCACGGCGAGGTGCCGGCCTTCGGCAAGTTCCTGAGCCCGTACGAGGGCTTTTGGCGCAACGGCGAAGCCCCCAGCGACTTTGCCGCCGAGCAAACCCTAGAGCTGCCCGGCCTGCAGCAGCCCGTAACGGTGCGCTTCGACGACCAGCGCGTGCCGCACATCTTCGCCCAGAACGACCACGACCTTTACTTCGCCCAGGGCTACTTTACGGCCCGCGACCGGCTCTGGCAGATGGAGTTTCAGACGCACGTAGCGGCCGGACGCATTTCGGAGATTGTCGGACCTAGGGCCTTGGAGTACGACCGGTTTCAGCGCCGCATGGGCTTGCCCTACGGGGCCGAAAAGTCGCTCGAGGTGATGCTAGCCAACCCCACCACGCGCACGGTGCTGGAGGCCTACACGGCCGGGGTAAATGCCCACATCAACAGCCTAGCGCCGCGCGACTACCCGCTCGAGTACAAACTGCTGAACTACGCCCCCGAAGCTTGGACGCCGCTCAAGTGCGCCCTGCTGCTGAAGCTGATGGCCTGGGACCTAAGCGGCCGCTCCGACGATTTGCGCCTCTCCAACGCCCTGCACAAGTACGGCCCCGCGGTGGTGCGCGACTTGTTCCCGGACTATCCCACGCGCGAAGACCCGATTGTGCCCGTAGGCACGCCGCTCGATTACACGCCCGTGAAAACGCCGCCGGTGCCGGAGGTGTTTGCCGCCGCGGCTTCCGATAAGGTACCTGCCCTGGAGCCCGACGCCGACCTAGGCTCGAACAACTTTGCCGTGAGCGGCGCGCGCTCAGCTTCGGGCTTGCCCATTCTGGCCAACGACCCCCACCTGCAGCTCAACCTGCCCAGCATTTGGTACCAGATGCAGCTGGTGGCGCCCGGCGTAAACGTGTACGGCGTTACCATTCCGGGGGCGCCCACCATCATCATCGGCTTCAACCAGGAGGTAGCCTGGGGCGTGACGAACGTGGGCGCCGACGTGCTCGACTGGTACCAGCTGAAGTTCAAAGACAAGACCAAGCGCGAGTACTGGCACGACGGGCAGTGGAAACCCATCCGGCGCGTGGTGGAGCGCATTAAAGTGCGCGGCCTGCCCGAGCGGCTCGATACGGTGCTCTACACCCACCACGGCCCCATCACCTACGACCGCGCCGAGAAGGTTTTCAACGAGCAAACGCCCATTCGGCACGCCCTGCGCTGGACGGCCCACGAGGGCGGCAACGAGGTGCTCACGTTCTACGGCCTCAACCGCGCCCGCAACTACCAGGACTACGCCGCGGCCCTGGGCACCTACGCCTCGCCGGCCCAAAACTTCATCTTTGCCAGCCAGCAGAACGACGTGGCCATTTGGCCCAACGGCAAGTTTCCGTTGAAGTGGAAAAACCAGGGCAAGTTTGTGCTCGATGGCGCCAACCCGCAGCACGATTGGCAGGGCTGGATTCCACAGGCACAGAACCCGCACGTGAAGAACCCGGCGCGCGGCTTTGTGTCGTCGGCCAACCAGTTTCCGGCCGGGCCCGATTACCCCTATTACCTAGGCTGGAGCTTTGCCAGCTACGAGCGCGGCCACCGCATCAACGAGCAGCTGGCGCGCATGCGCAAAGCCACGCCCGACTCGCTGCGCGTGCTACAGAACGACAACCTGAACCTGCACGCCCAACTGATACTGCCGCGCATGCTGGCCTTGGTGCAGCCCGAGCAGCTAACCGCCGCCCAGCGCCGCGCCTACAACGAGCTCAGCCGCTGGAACTACCTGCACGATGCGCAGCTTATTGCCCCAAGTATTTTTGAAATGTGGTACCCCGAGTTGGCCAAGCGCATCTGGGACGACGACTTCGGCCTGAAAGCCACCGGCCTGGAAATGCGCTACCCAACCCGCGACCGGACGGTTAACCTCATCATGCGCGAAGACACCTCGCGCTGGATCGACGACCGCCGCACGCCGCAGCGCGAAACCCTGCCGCAACTGGCCTTGCAGTCGTTCCAGCTTGCCACCGATTCGCTTACCCGCAAGTACGGCGACTTAGGGCCCAAGTGGCGCTGGGCCAACCACAAGAGTACCGACATCCTGCACCTGGCCCGCCTGCCCGGTTTCGGCCGCCTGGATCTGGATTGCGGCGGCGGCGCGGCCATCGTAAACGCCACCACCGAGCGCAACGGCCCCTCGTGGCGTATGGTGGTAGCCCTAGGTGCCGAGCCGAAAGCCTACGGCGTGTTCCCCGGCGGGCAAAGCGGCAACCCCGGCTCCCGCTACTACGACAACATGATCGAAACCTGGCGCACGGGCCAGCTCAACGAGCTGATTTACCTGACCTCGCCCACCCAACAACACCCGCGCGTGCACGCCGCCTGGACGCTGCAACGCCGCTAACCACCTAGCCTTTTCTGGTATGAAACTCTTCCTGGCAATACTGGTGCTGGCGGCCGTACCCCAACTCTTTTTGCCCTGGTGGGCGCAGGCCGCGGTAGCCTTGCTCCTAGGTGCCTTGCTGGCCCGTCGCGGCGGCCAGGCTTTTGGTGCCGGCTTTGGCGGAGCGGCCCTGGGTTGGCTGCTGCCCGCGGCTTACTTATACGTACGCAACGGCGGCCACCTAGCCAACCGTGTAGCCGAGCTGTTGCCCCTAGGTGGGCAGGGCTGGGCGGTGGTGCTGGTAGCGGCGGTACTTGCCGGTTTGGTGGGCGGCCTGGCTGCACTAACGGGCTGCTGGCTGCGGCAGGCCATCAGTCCCGCGCCAGCTCATCAACTTAACGAATTGAGGCAGTGATATCTAGGCCTCCTTTTAGCTTGCTCTCCAAGCAACATCCTAATTACTCAAAATTAAAATTAATCCATTCAACTTCTTAATTATCAAAACAACAAGATACCATCACTCCAATCAATGCACGATCTTATAATGTATATACATATTTAAGGAAAAATATTTATACTCGCCTATTTGTTTTAAGTAAACGTTCCTGATATTTGCCGCAGTGATTATTTGTTCATATTAACAGTAAATCACTGCACCTATTACTTGCAAGTAATTATTACGGCTTTAGTATTCATCCTGATCAGTAGAAACGAGCCGATCTTTAATCCACTCACATTTTTATTGTGTCTACGTTTACCCCCCCCCTCTTTTGCCTTTCTGGGCAAAGCTTCTGCAGTTATAAGCCTGGGCTTGCTGCTATCTACAACTGCTTGCCAACACGAAGAAACCTTGCCCTCGGGAGTTAAGGCTTCGGCTGCGCAAACCGATGCCAAGCTTGCCAAAGAACCAAAACCGGTTCGTAATGGCAAGTTCCTGAAATTTGATACGCGCAAGGACTTCGAGCGAACGATTCACCAAATCGGTAACGTACCGGTAGGCATGTCGTTGGAAGCGCACCTGGAAAAGTGGGAAAAAGACCACAACTTTTTCTCGTTGCGCGCAGCCAAAGCCAAGCAAAAAAAGAACATAGCGGCCAGTGGCTCCGAATCAGCGGCTAACCCCGCTCAAAACATTGTGGATCAACCCACTCTGGAAGGCGACTACACGCCTATTGTGTATAATACGCCCGTTGACGAACAAAACTACATCGAGGACGAATACCTCGCCACCATCTTATCGCCTGACATGACGATCCAAATTGGTGACGACATTTACCGCCTCGATCCCGCCACCAACCACTTGTATTACACTGCGGTGGACAATGGCGAAATCTACGACGAGCTAATCAGCGAGCAACCCAATTCGCCGGAGATTTTTTGGTATCCTACTACCCAAAATGTTTTTGAGCTTCAAGACGCAGGCGTAGAAGGCGCACCGTCGAGCAGCAGTAGCTTCACCATCGGCGCCGGATCAGGCATCGGTTGCGGCAGCAATGCCCCTGCAAATAAGGACGAGAAGGGGATACAATATAGCCGTAGTCAACGACTGGATTGCAAGCTTGTATATCAAAGCGTAGGTATTTATTTTTCAATTGTTGCCAAAGGAGAAAGCCAAGTCAAATCATTCGGAATATGGTGGGCACAGAATCCAGCGGTTACTTTGACACCACAGCCGACGGTAAAATGGTTGCCAATGTGCGAAACAAGCTGGAGCGCTGACGCTACGACCTATTATAATTTCAAAATCCCAACTCCTAACGAGTCCAATAGGAGCAAGGTAACCAAACGTTATTACGAATCAAGCCGCGGGTTAAAGAGCTATGATTGCAAAGTACAATTTTCAGATTTGGATGGCAGGATTGTAGGACCAGCACTGCAAATAACTCATTTGTAATACAAATTACCTGGCAACTCTTACCCAGAGTTGCCAGGCTTTTTTGCCTATTATGCGCTTTCATTTAATTATCTTTTGCTGCCTATTTTTTCTTGGCATAGTCGCCCACGCCCAGCGCAAGCTTTATCTTGATTTGCAAGGCGGGCCGCACTACAGCTACGCTGAAGGGGCGCATTTCGGCCTGGGCAATGGCCCGCTCACGGGGCATCAGTTCCGGCTTCATTGGCTGGTTTCGCCTATGTTGCGCTTGCAGCTGAACCAAAAAACGGCCGTATCGGTGGGGTACTCGTCGGGCATGATGGGTCGGGGCCACCGCATTTTTATGCCGCAAGCGTACAGCAACAACACGTACGGCACCGTATACAGCTTTTCGACCTCGGGCGACGAAGTGCACCGGCTACCCGTGCTGCTGCACCACGAGGTCAAACGGTTCAATTTCACGCCCATCAACCCCGAACAAACCCTCTACAATTACAGCGTGGGACTGTCGGTGTACGGTGGCGGCGGACTGAACTACAGGCGGCAAATCAACGACGGAACGGCTGTATCATCCATCAGCTTTATGGCCGATACGATTACGGAAGTGCAACGTGCCCGGCTGGTAAACAAGGTGGGCGCATTCGTAACAGGCGGCGTTACGGCGCGCTTTTACCGCCTGGGCAAGGAAAAGCTGAACCTGACGCTCTTCCTGAACCAAGGCCTGACGGACATGCTTAAAGTAGACCTTGATTACCGCTACAACCGCGGCCACGGCACCGAGCAGTTCCGGGTGCGCGGCTCAAGCGTGGGGCTGATGCTGGGCGTGCCCATCCGGCTGAAAACCTTCGAGCCTACCCCGCCGCCCGGCACGCGGTAGTAGCATGCATACTGCCCAAAAAACGCGGCCCCGGCTCCTGCAAACAGCAGGAGCCGGGGCCGCGTTTTTGATCCGGAAGCTGCCTAGGTGCTAGTAATACTGCGAAATGAAGCCAAACGCCTCCAACGTATAGGCTCCTGCCGCGCTGAAGTGGTTGCCGCCCTGAATGGGCCGCAGCTGCACCTGCGTGGCTCCTTTGGCGCGCATGGCATCGTAAGCATCCTGCGAGTTGAAGAACGGCACGTAGTCGTCGGCGGTGCCGTGGAAGAGGGCCAGCGGGGCTTTGGGCTTCCAGTCGTACACGTCGTTGTTGCGGAAGGCGGTGCTCATCGGCGCGTCGTTGTTGTTGAGCACGCTCGTCCGGAAGCTCTCGGTAAAGAGCTGCTGCACCTGTTTCGGCACCGCAGTAAAGGGGTTGCTCTGCAGCTGCGTGGCGTAGGGCTGGTTGTAGTAGTGCGTAAGCGGCCGCCGGATATCGTACACGCGGTTGTAGGTGTTCAGCACCCACACGTAGGAGTTCAGGAAATTGAGCGGCTGCGTGGAGTTGAGGATATACTTGGCAAAGGCCGTTTTGTGGTAAGCCCCGGCGCCCGGCGCGCTGGCCGTAACGGTAAACTCGTTGCTGGCCTGCTCCTCAATCAGCTTGTGCAGGGCCATGGTAGCAAAGCCGCCTTCGGAGTAGCCCAGCAGGAAGTTCTTCTTGTTGAGCTGTACCTGCTGCTTTTGGCAGAACTCGCGCGCCGCCCGCAGCATATCCAGCGAAGCCGACGCCAGCGACGGCGCGTGCTCGTAGGGGTGCGGCAGGGCCTTGGAGGCACCGTAGCCGATGTAATCGGGAGCCGATACGATGTAGCCCGTGGAAGCCAGCACCGATACCGCCGACCATACCTCGCTGCTCGAGCTGTAGTAAGATGGCGCCATGCTTTCGGATGATGGCGAGATGGTGCCGTGCTGGTAGCTTAGCAGCGGCAAAGCCTTGGTGGTAACCGGCACCAGCAGCGCCCCCGAGGCGGTAATATCCTGCCCATCGGTGTTGCGCGTGCTGTAGGTCAGCTTGTACACCTTAATGGGATGTTGGGCCAGGGCACCTACCAGCGGCACCGAGGCCACGCGGCCCGCCAGCGTGCGTTGGTCGTACTCGCCGATAAGCGTGCTGCTGATAAGCCGGCCGCCGGTGGGCTCAGGGGCTTGCGGCGTTGTGGGCGGTGCCGGCTTAGCGGCCGATTCTTTCTGGCAACTGGGCGTAGGCACCAGCAGCAGGGCCGTGGAGAGCAGCCAGGCGTAGCGCGCAAACCGCTGAAAAAGCTTGTTCTGTATCACGGAGGAGTTAGTTCTGATTGGTCTTCCCTCAACACCTCAGCAGGCAAAAGATTTCGCGGCGCAGCCAAAAAGAGCCGTATCGCGCGGCGGGGCGGTGCCACGCACCGTTAGGCCGCACCCACCCAGGGATTTAAAAGGTGCCATTGTTGGCTGAAATCGGGCGACACACCCATACAACTACAAGATTAGTTTCATAACTAAATAATTAGTTGTACGTTTAGCTCACTGATGTCGCCCATGGAAAAACTACCCGAACTAACCCGCGCCGAAGAGCAGGTAATGCAGGTGCTCTGGCGCCTGGGTCCGGCCTTCGTGAAGGAGGTGCTGGCCGAAATGCCCAGCCCGCAACCCGCCTACAACACAGTATCCACCATCATCCGCATTCTGGAGCAAAAGGGCTACGTGGGCCACGAGGCCTTCGGGCGCACCTACCGCTACCACGCCCTGGTAGTGCAGGATGATTACCGCCGCCACTCCTTGCGCAAGCTGTTGGGCGGGTACTTCGGCAACTCCTTCGGCCGCCTAGTTTCCTTTTTCGCGAAGGAAGAAAACCTGACCGCGCAAGAGCTCGACGAGCTGCTGCGCCACGCCCAGCACGACCTCAACCAACCACCCCACCCCGCCGACGATGATGCCAAGCCTGCTTAACTGGATGTGGCAAAGCACCCTGTGCCTGGGTGCTTGCTGGCTGCTGTACTGGGCGGTGCTCCGGCGCGAGGCATGCTTCGGCTACAACCGCGCCTACCTGCTGCTCACGCCCTTGCTTGCTGCCCTGGCCCCGCTGCTACCCTGGGAGCAATGGTGGCCCGTAGCGGCGGCCGTGCGCAAACTGGGCATGCCCACGGTGGTGCTGCCGGTGCTGCACGTAGGCGCCGGCCCGCAAGCCATTGCCCGCACAACTGATTGGCTATTGGTGCTTTACATAAGCGGCGCGGCAGCAAGCCTGCTGCTGCTGGGCCTGCGCCTAGGTAGGCTGTGGCTGCTCACCCGCCGCCTGCCTGCTATAGCCCGGCCCGGCTACACGCTGCGCCTCACGGGTGGGCAGCTGCCGGTAAGCTCGTTTGGCCGCACCGTGTATTGGGATGACACCGCCCCGCTTTCCGCCGCTGAGGCCGAGCAGGTGCTGATGCACGAGCTGGCCCACGTGCGCCAAGGCCACAGCGCCGACCGCCTGTGGCTGGAGCTCTGCCGCGCGGCCTTGTGGTTCAGCCCGCTTATGTACTGCTACCCGCGCGCCCTGGCGCTTACCCACGAATACCTCGCCGATGCCGCTGCCCTAGGTGAGCCGGGCGCTAAAGAGCCGGGCAGCTACGCCCGTTTGCTCGCCCAACAGGCCACCGCTGCCTGGCAATCGGCGCCTGCACTTGCCCACACGTTTGCCACTTCCAACACCCTCAACCGCATTCGTATGTTACACCACCTCCAAAGCACCGCGGCCTGGCGCAAATGGGCCGTGCTGCCCATGGCCGCCACCGTGCTGATGCTGGTGGCCTGCGAGAAGATGAACTCGCTTGGCACGCCCCCGCCCCCGCCGCCCGCAGCACCCGAGGCACCGGTGGCCCCGCCTCCGCCACCTGCCCCGCCGATGTACCGGGGCACCGAGCAGGTACACAGCCGCGTCGATAAGATGCCGGAATACCAGGGCGGCATGTCGCACCTGATGCACGACCTAGGCACTACCGTGAAGTACCCCGCCGAGGCGGCCGCGGCAAAGCTTGCGGGCAAGGTGTTTGTGCATTTTGTGGTTGAGCCCGATGGCCGGATCAGCGGCGCCGAAGTGCTCAAAGGCATCGAGGTAGCCGACAAGGCCCAGCAGCCCCTGGCCGACGCCCTGAACCAGGCTGCGGTGCGCGCGGTGCAGCAGTTGCCAGGCCGCTGGATACCCGGCGAGCAAAACGGGAGGCCGGTGCGGGTTGCCTACACCATCCCCATTTCGTTTGCCTTGTAGTCCTGATGGCACCAGCAGGCCCGCTCCCTCGCCGGGGCGGGCCTGCTTTTTTAACACCGATTTAACTACGCCTAAGCGCTTTCGGGCTAAGGGTTCCTGAAAAAGGCCCTAACTTTGAGACAGTCTTCTGCCCATCAACCGCTTGCTAGTGACTGATTTCGCTTACGCTTCCCGCTTAAAGGCCGTCGTGCTTCCCGCACTGGGCCTGTTTCTTACCACCCTGCTCCCCGGCTGCGGCACCCGCACCGATGCCGAGGGCAACGCTGCCACCACCGCCGAGGCCGCTGCGGCCAAACCCGTCGTTATCGACTCGGTGCAGCTGAAGCGCGAGGCCATGCGCCGCGACTCGCTTAAGGCCGACTCCATTGTGCGCGCCAGCGGGCAGTTGCCGGGCTCCATTCTGCCGGGCAAGCGCATTATTGCTTTCTATGGCAACATCCGCTCGAAGGGCATGGGCATTTTGGGCCGCGAGCCCAAAGAGCAGATGCTGGCCAAGTTCCGGAAGGTGCAGAAGGAGTGGCAGGAAGCCGACCCGAGCATCCCGGTTCAGCCCGCTTTGCACAACGTAACCATCACGGCCCAGGGCAGCCCGGGCAAGGACGGCAAGTACCGCCTGATGAACTCCAAGGCTACCATCGAGGAGGTTATCAAGTGGGCCCGCGAAAACAACTGCATCCTGTTTCTGGACGTGCAGGTGGGCTGGAGCGACCTGGAAAGCGAGCTGCCCAAGCTGGAGCAGTACCTGAAGTCGCCCGACATTCACCTGGGCATCGACCCGGAGTTTGCCCTGAAAACCAAGAAGGTTAAGCCCAACCGCAAAATCGGTACCTACGACGCGAAGGACGTTAACTACGCCATCAACTTCCTGGCCCGCATCGTTTCGGAAAACAAGCTGCCCCCGAAGGTGCTCATCGTGCACCGCTTCACGCAGGGCATGATTACCAACTACAAAAACATCAAGCTCGACCCGCGCGTGCAGGTGGTAATGCACATGGACGGCTGGGGCAACCCCATCCTGAAGAAGGACTCGTACCGCGACTACATCGTGAAGGAGCCCGTGCAGTTCACCGGCTTCAAGCTGTTTTACGAGTACGACCCGCGCCCGGCGCCTCACCACATGATGACGCCCAAGGAGGTGCTGGCCGAGCTCGACCCCAAGCCCTTGTACATTCAGTACCAATAAGTGTTTAGGCCCCAGGCCAACAAAAAACCCGCAGCACCTAGGGCGCTGCGGGTTTTTTGTTGGCTGGCCACGCTCCGTGCAGGAGCAAGCGGCGAGTTTGCGGGTGTTAGAAAATCCACCAGCGGCGGGCTTTGCGCCCGGGTGTTTCTTCGCGGGGTAGCAGGGTTACGGTGCGGGTAAAGCGGGCATCAAGGGGCAGTTCCTCTTCGGTGTAGCCGGCGTAGCCAAACTGCAACCGGGCCGCCTCGCCGGCGGGCAGGCGCAGGGCGTAGTTGCCCTGAGCATCGGTGCCGGCCCCCAAGCCAGTGGCTTTGTCGAGCACGGTGGCGCCTACCAGGGGCTGGCCGTTTTCGCCCAAAATGCGGCCCTTCACCGTTACGTAGCGCATGGCGGCGCTGCTACCTGCGGCCGCGGCCGGTAAGGTAGCTTCGGTGGCGTCGGGTACGGGCAGGTTGCGGTTCGGCAGGTTGGCGTTGGCCATTACGGCCCCGCCGGCCAGCGCTGCCCCGGTTACCAGCACGGCGGCGCGGCGGCGCAGGCGCTCGGGCTCGGTGCGAATAAGCTCGAGCTGCCGCTGCACCCAGCCCCGGGGCCGTACGGCCTCGCCCTGCTGGCGCAAATCGTAGAACCGACCTAGGGTTTCGTCGGCCAGGGCACGGTTGGCTTTCAGGTAAGCATCAACGGCGGCGGTGTGCTGGCGCGATAAATCGCCGCGCAGGTAGGCGTCGCGGTACACCGGCAGCAGCGCGCCGGTGTGTGGGTGGAAGGGGGAAGCTGTTAGTTTCATCAGCTGTACTGAAAAAGTGGTGGATGAATAAACCCCGGCGGGACACCTGGGCGCCCCGCCCGGAAAAGCACAGACAAACGACCGCCTTATTGCGAAGCGAAGAATTCGCGAACAGCTGAGAGAAAGGCAATAGGGCAGCTGGCCCGAGCCGCCGCAACGCGCCCGGGCACCTAGGAAACGGGGCCGCGGCCCCAAACAAGCAGGGGTTACTTCAGCAGCTCGCTTTGCTGGCGCAGCACGTCGCGGGCAATGGCCAGGTTGGTATCGCGGGCGTTTACGGCCAGGTAAATGAACTTCTTGCCGCCGTCGACGAGGTTGATGAGGTGCAGCTGGTTGGTCAGCGAAATGAGGATGTCGTCGATGGTTTCGCCCTGCAGCTTCAGCGCCGCCATGGCTTTCTGCTTTTGCTTTACCACCTCGGTATTGTAGGCGGCGGCGGTTTCGGGGTTGAGCGAGGGCGAGTTGCTGTGCGAAGCCAGCGTCATGCCCGATTGGGTATCGACAACGGCAACAGCTATCAGCTGGGGCAACTCGTTGATGATATTTTCGATGGCCTTGCCGGCCGGGTTAGTAGAAGAGTACGCCATACGTTAAAGGAAAAGGGGGTTGAAAAAACGGGTTATCCGGCCACGTGGTGCAGCACGCTGCGGGCCACGGCCAGGTTGGTATCGTGGGTGCTCACGGCCAGGTACAGCAGGCGCTGCCCGCCGGGCAGCAGCCGCAGCAGGTGCAGTTGCTCGCGGGTGCTGATGAGTATATCGGCAATTTGTTCGCCCTCGAGGCGCAGCGCCGCCACGGCTTGCTGCTTTTGCCGCACCACGGCCGCGTGGTGCTGGGCGGCACGTGCCAGATCGGGGCCGCGGTGCGCGGCGTGGCTGGCCAACAAGCGGCCGGTTTGCAGCTCTACCACGGCCGCGGCCAGCAGTTCGGGCAACGCGTCGCGCAGGTTGCTCACCGCTGCTTCGGCCGCTGCATCGGCTACGGGGGCGGGGGCAGTACCCGGCAAACCTAGACGAACGATACGGTTGAGTAGCGGTATTTTCATGTTGAACTGGTGCCGGTGGCGGGTCGTATACTGAGGAGCTTTCAATTTTGTTTAACGTTTATAGGTATAAAATTAAACAATACAGTATTTTATCGATAGCATCCAATTCCGGCCCCACTCAACCCAACCCGCTGCTTTGTGGATGTCGCCGCCAGCATCTAACTTTAGCTATATTTATTGTACTAAGAATGTCTGTGCTTCTTTGGGCCGCCACGTTGGGCGGCGGGTTACTGTGGCCCAATCCCACGGAATCGGGCCCGGCGCCAACCGCACCCCGCAACATTATCAAGATTGCCCCCTTGGGCTGGATACACGGGCAGGAGCCGTTTTCGGTGGAAACCCGCCTGGGCTACGAACGCGTGATAAGCCCGCACGGCAGCGTAATGGGCAGCTACTCTTATTTGGGCACCAACTATCCGTTTACGTTCATCGGCGAGGCAGCCCTGAGCGCCACCATCATGACGGCGTTTGCGGCCGCCGGGCACGCGCGCGTCGTCTGGACGGATGTGAAAACGCGTACCACGGGCCACCGCTACCAGCTGCAGTACAAGTACTACCTGGGGCAGCGGCGGCAGGCGCCGGAGGGCTTTTACGTGTCGCCGCACTTCTCCTACACCAAAGCGCACTACACCTTCGAGGCGCCCGATTTTGCCTACAAAGTGGGCAGCCGCACCGTCAACCGCAACTACAACGTGCTGTTTGGCTACCAGGCCGTACTGGGCCGCCACCTGGCAGTGGAGCTGTTTACCGGCCTCGGCTACCGCGACAAAACCGAGAAAACCTACGACCAGAACGACAACTACACCGGCACGCGCGAGCGGGAAACCCCGCTGAAAGTGTCGTCGGGGCTGAACGTGGGCTGGGCTTTTTAGGCCCTAGGTGGCAGGCAGCGGTAGCAGCTGCCGGAGCACGGGCAGCCACGGGGCGCAGCTATCACAGCTCGTCGGTACTGATGGTCAATTTGTTGCGAAGCCAAACACCCTACTCCGAGCCGCGTACACCTAGGCATGGTTTCACCCAAAACCACCCACAGCCATGACTAAGAACCGAACCAACGTGCCCGCTACGCCCTCGCACGACGACCCCAACCGCAAAAAGCAGGAGGACCAGCGGCCCGACACGATGAAAACCAGCAACCGGCACCCCACGCCCGACAAAGCCCACGACCCGGAGCGCCACGCCGATCCGGGCCTGAAGAGCAACCAGCGCAACAAGCGCTAAGCCTTTAATACCCAACTAGCGCGCCCCGCGCCGGCCACTGGGGCCGGCGCGGGGCGCGGCTTTTGCGGGCACCCGGGTTTCCGAACTACTACCGCCCAGTTGGCGTTTTGCCTGTACCTTCCCGTTTGCATGGCCGCTACTCCTACCGCCCCTTCCGAACTGTCGTTGCTTACCCGCGAGCACGTGCTGCGTGCCCTGCGCCAGATCGACCGCGAAGGCACGGAGCTGACGC
This sequence comes from Hymenobacter sp. YIM 151858-1, assembly GCF_025979705.1. Lineage (NCBI taxonomy): Bacteria > Pseudomonadati > Bacteroidota > Cytophagia > Cytophagales > Hymenobacteraceae > Hymenobacter > Hymenobacter latericius. Next base: position 3,627,552 of record NZ_CP110136.1, on the reverse strand, counting down.
CCAGCACGGTGTACGATTTGGTGTTTCGGGGTCGGCGCTACCCGCCGCGCCCGGTGGCGCAGCTGGCCTACCGCCTGGCTACCGGCCACACCGATGCCGAGTGGCCGCTGCCCGCCGGCGCGCCCACCAACCAAGTGCTCGAAGGCCTGAGCTTTACCGTAACCACCAAGCGCCCGACGCTGGCCAACTCGCCGCTTGATGGCGACGTGGCCGCGCAGGAGGCCTTGCAGCAGCTTTACACCGGCCTGGCCGCCGACGAAGTGCCGCAGCCCACCAGCAAAAAGGCCCCGGCGCCCGCCGCTCTGCCCGCTGCCGCTCCGCAAGCGCAAGAGCCCCCAACAGCTTACGGCGCCGCCCCGGCCGAAGCCTACGACCGCAGCATGGCTTTGCAGGAGCTGTTTGTTTCGGCCGAAAAGCTGGATGATGCCTTGGCGGGCCTAGGTCGGAAGAAGAACCTGATTTTGCAGGGGCCACCCGGCACAGGCAAAACCTTTCTGGCCCGGCGGCTGGCCTGGCTGCTGCTCGGTACTACCGACGAGTCGCGCATCGAGCTGGTGCAGTTTCATCCGAGCTACAGCTACGAGGATTTCGTGCAGGGCTTCCGGCCCGATGGGCAGGGCGGTTTTCGGCTGGCCGATGGCGTGCTGCCCGACGTATGCCGCCGCGCCGCCCAGGAGCCGCAACGCCCTTTTGTGCTGCTGATTGATGAAATAAACCGCGGGCACCTGAACCGCATTTTCGGCGAGCTGCTGGTGTTGCTCGAGGCCGATAAGCGCGGGCCGCGCCACGCCGTGCGGCTGCCCTACGCGCCGGCCGATGCCCCTAGGTTTTTCGTGCCCGACAACCTGTACCTGATCGGCACCATGAACACCGCCGACCGCTCGTTGGCCCCGCTCGATTACGCCCTGCGCCGCCGCTTTGCCTTCGTGCCAATGCAGCCCGAGTTTGGCGAGCCGCTGCGCCAGCTGCTCTCGCGCCGCGGGGTGCCGGCCCTGGTAACCGAGCGCCTGCTGCTGCGCCTCAACGAGCTCAACCAAGCCATTGCCGACGACCCCGAGCTCGGCCCCGATTTCCAGCTCGGCCACAGCTACTTCTGCCAACCGCCCGCCGATGCTGCGGCTGCCGCCAACTGGCTCACGCTGGTACTGGAGCAGGAAATAGCGCCCTTGCTCGATGATTACTGGTTCGACCAACCGGCCCAGGCCGCCGCGCACAAGCAGCGGTTGTTGTCGGCCTGAATCAGACGCTGACGACTTAGCCCGCAGAGGGCGCGGAGGCTTGCGCAGAAGCCGCAGAGGCCGGCCTGATGGCGCCGTTCACAAAATCCGCTAAATCCGAAAAATCCGTCTTAATCCGTGGTCCCGATACAAAACCTGCACTACCTGCTCTGCTACGCCTGGAACCGGCTGCCCGGCCAGGGCGAGTGGCAGCACCTGGAGGCCAGCACGTTTCATCGGCCGCTGGAGCTGCTCACGCACATGCTGCTGGCCGGCACGCGGCGGCTGTTGCAGCAGGGCTTGCCCCTGGGCTACGCCGAGCGCGAGGAAGAGCTAACCGAGCTGCGCGGCCGCGTACTGCTCGCGCCTACCCTGTCGCGCGACCTGCTGCGGCAGGGCCGCGCCGTTTGTGCCTACGACGACCTAGGGCCGAACACCCCGTTCAACCGCCTGCTGGCCGGCACCTTGGAGGTGCTCGGCCGCACCCGGCATTTGCCGGCCGCGCTGCGCCAGGAGGTGCGCCGCCTGCGGGCGCGCTTTCCGGAAGAGCTGGAGGCCGCCCCGTTTACCCGCCATGAGCTGCGCGCGGTGCGCCGCCTGCGCCTGCCGGGGCAAGAGGGCTTTTTGCTGAACATCTGCGACCTGATTTACCGCACCGCCCTGCCCGATACCGATGCCGAAGGCCGCACCCGTTTCCACGATTTTCGCCGCGACGAAGCATTGATGGCCGGCATCTTTGAGCGGTTTGTGCGCAACTTCTACCGGCTCGAGCAGCGCCGCTACCGCGTGCTATCGGAAACCATTGGCTGGCAGGCCGAAGCCGAGCGCCCCGAGGACCTGGGGCTGCTACCCAATATGATTACCGACACCAGCCTGGAGTCGGCGGAGCGGAAGATCATCCTCGATACCAAGTACTACGCCGCGGCCCTAAAACCCCATTACGACCGGCAACGCCTCATTGCGCCGCACCTCTACCAGCTCTTCGCCTATTTGCAAAACCAGGTACCTAGGGCCGGGCAGCAGCTCGAAGGCGTGCTGCTGTACCCAGCCGCCACCCACGAGGCCGACCTGCGCTATACCCTAGGTGGTTTTCCGGTGCGCGTCGTCACCATCGACCTGAACCAGCCGTGGCCCGGCATAGCCGCCGATTTGCTCGGCTTGGTAGCTTAGCCTGTTACGCTTGCTGCAACCGACAGCCCCTCTGCCGCCGCGGAGGGGCTGTTGGGTTTTCTGCGGGCATCTGCTGAAAATCATGCAGCCTTGGCAAAGTCATTTCGTCCTTCTTTTTGCAACTCCGGGCTTTTCCCGCTAAACTTCCCTCACCGTATTCACTAACCAGTACCCACTTGAAACGACGTGATTTTGTCGGGCTTACCGGCCTAGGGGTCGGCGCCCTGTTCTTGCCGAGCTTTCCGGGCTTTGGCGGCACGCCCGTTGATGCGGCGCGCCTGCTCGAGCCCTTCGATGCGGCGATGAACAAACGCCTGGCCGACTCGGCGCTGAACGCGGCTAAATCGGCCGGCGCTACCTACGCCGACGTGCGTATTGGCCGCTACCTCAACCAAAGCGTTTTCACCCGCGAAAAGCAGGTGCAGAACATTGCCAACGGCGAAAGCCTGGGTGCGGGCGTGCGGGTACTGGCCAACGGTACGTGGGGTTTTGCCGCCACCAACCAGCTGAACGAGCAGGGCCTTGCCAAAGCCGCGCAGCTGGCCGTGCAAATTGCCAAAGCCAACTCCAAGGTGCAGAAGGAGCCGGTGAAATTGGCTCCGCAAAAGGGTTTCGGCGAGGTTACCTGGAAGACCCCCATTCAGCAAAACGCGTTTGAGGTACCCGTAGCCCAGAAAGTAGAGCTGCTGCTGGCCGCCAACGCCAAAGCCCTCGACAACGGCGCCAACTTCGTGAACTCGGCCCTGTTCCAGGTGAACGAGCAGAAGTACTTCGCCAGCACCGACGGCTCGTACATCAACCAGGATATTCACCGCATCTGGCCGAACTTCAGCGTAACGGCCGTCGACCGCGGCACAGGCAAGTTTAAAACCCGCGAAGCCCTGAGCGCGCCCATGGGCCTGGGCTACGAGTACCTGGTGCCGAAGGCGCAGGACAAGATTGCCGGCCCCGCCGACACCGGCCTGATTGGCTACAAAAATTCGTACGACATTCTGGAAGACGCCGCTTTGGCCGCTAAGCAAGCCAAAGGCAAGCTGACGGCCCCGTCGGTTACGCCGGGTAAGTACGACCTCGTGCTCGACCCCAACCACCTAGGTCTCACCATCCACGAATCGGTGGGCCACCCCCTCGAGCTCGACCGCGTGCTGGGCTACGAGGCCAACTACGCCGGCACCTCGTTCGCTACGCTCGATTGGCGCAAGCAGGGCAAACCCTACGGCTCGAAGCTCGTCAACATCGTGGCCGATAAGCTGCAGCCCGGCTCCCTAGGTGCCGTGGGCTACGACGACGAGGGCGTAAAAACCAAGGAGTGGGATTTGATCAAGGACGGCAAGCTGGTGGACTACCAGAAGATCCGCGACCAGGCGCACATCGTGGGCCAGAACGAATCGGATGGTTGCTGCTACGCCGACTCCTGGGACTCGGTACAGTTCCAGCGCATGCCCAACGTGAGCCTGCGCCCCGGCACCCAGAAAATGAGCGTCGACGACATGGTGCGGAACGTGGACAAGGGCATTTACATCGCCGGCCGCGGTTCGTACTCCATCGACCAGCAGCGCTACAACTTCCAGTTTGGCGGCACGGTGTACTACGCCATCGAAAAGGGCAAAATCACCGGCCAGATTGAAGACGTGGCCTACCAGGCCAACACGCTGGAATTCTGGAATTCCTGCGCCGCCATCTGCGACCAGTCGGACTACCGCCTGTTCGGCTCGTTCTTCGACGGCAAGGGCCAGCCCTCACAGGTATCGGCCGTGAGCCACGGCTCGGCCACCACGCGCTTCAACGGCGTCAACGTCATCAACACGGCCCGCAAGGTGTAAGCCCCAAACTCCCCTCCTCAGATGAGGAGGGGACGCGGCGAGTTTACTCGCCGCTGGCGTGGTTGAACGTCGTTGCTGACGATGTTTTTCTAGGTAGTTACTACCTAACGCCCGTCAACCACCCCAGCGTCCACTGCGTGGCCGCATCCCCTCCTCATCTGAGGAGGGGAGCTTTCCTCCTCTCTCCTCAAGATCTTTCCTTTACAATGGCTATTCTTTCCCGTGACGAAGCCCAGAGCATCCTGAAAAAGGTGCTGAGCTTCACCACCGCCGACGAGTGCGAAGCCACGCTCAACGGCACCAACGGCGGCAACATTCGCACGGCCCGCAACACGGTGAGCACCGCCGGTGCCGTCGACAACATTTCGCTGGCCGTAGAGGCCCGCTTTGGCAAACGCTCGGGTGTGGCCACCTGCAACCAGTTCGACGATGCTACCCTGCGCCGCTGCGTGCAGCGCGCCGAAGAGGTGGCCCGCCTGGCGCCCGAAAGCCCCGAGTACGTGCCCCTGCTGGGTGCGCAGCAGTACCTCACGGCCAACTCGTTTGCGCAAAGCACGGCCGGCATCACGCCCGATTACCGCGCCTCGCAAGCCCTGGCCGGCATTAAGCTGTGCGACCAGAAGAAGCTCAGCTCGGCTAGCTTCCTCGAAGACGAATCGGGCTTTATTGCCAAGCGCAACAACAAAGGCCTCGAGGCTTACCAGCAGTTCACCAACCTCGATTTCTCGGTAACGGTGCGCACGCCCGACGGCCTCGGCTCGGGCTACGCCGCCGGCGACTTCACCGACATCAGCAAGTTCGACGCGGGCCGCATGACGCAGATTGCGGCCGACAAAGCCGCTGCTTCGGTGGGCGCCAAGGCCATTGAGCCGGGCAAGTACACCGTAATTCTGGAGCCCGCCGCCTTGGTATCGAACACCGATGCCTCGCTGCTGGGCGCGCTGATGAGCGCCTTCGATGCCCGCTCGGCCGACGAGGGCCGCTCGTTCCTGAGCAAGAAAGGTGGCGGCAACAAGAAGGGCGAAAAGCTGTTCGACGAGCGCGTTACCATTTACTCCGACCCCACGTCGGCCGACATTCCGGGCCTGGTGTTTGCCGGCGACGGCCGCCCGCGCCAGAAGACGACCTGGATTGAGAAGGGCGTGGTGAAGAACCTGTACTCGTCGCGCTTCTGGGCCCAAAAAGCTGGTATTCCGGACATTCCCGGCCCCAGCGGTTTCATCATGGCGGGCGGCACCGCCTCCACCGCCGACCTGATCAAGAGCACCCAAAAGGGCATCCTGGTAACGCGCCTGTGGTACATCCGCCCGGTTGACCCGCAAACGCTGCTGTACACGGGCCTCACCCGCGACGGTACGTTCTACATCGAGAACGGCAAAATCAAGCACCCGGTGAAGAACTTTCGCTTCAACGAGTCGCCCATCATCATGCTCAACAACCTAGAGGCCATTGGTCGCCCGGTGCGCCTGGGCGGCAACTTCGTGCCCCCGCTGAAGATCCGCGACTTTACCTTCACCTCGCTTTCCGACGCTGTTTAAGCCCGCAGCGCTGCCGCGTGCAGCGGACCCCGTTCGGCCCGGCCGGGCGGGGTCTTTTTGCACTGTGCCCTAGGTGCCTGCCCGGCACTTGGGGTCAGGCACCTGGTTCTCTCCTCCTCTCACTGCCTTACCCTTAATACCTTGAAACGTCGCGACTTTGTGGGCCTTACCAGCCTGGCTGCCGGTGCCCTGTTCCTGCCTTCGTTCCCGAGCCTGGCCGGCGAGCCGGTAGAGCTGGCCCGCCTGCTCGATCCGGTAATGGATGCCGCCATCAACAAACGCTTAGCCGATGCAGCCCTGAACGCGGCCAAATCGGCGGGCGCTACCTATGCTGATGTGCGCATCGGCCGCTACCTCAACCAGGCGCTGTTTACCCGCGAAAAGCAGGTGCAGAACATTGCCAACACCGAAAGCTACGGCGCCGGGGTGCGCGTAATTGTCAACGGTACCTGGGGCTTTGCGGCTACCAACAACGTATCGGAAGCGGGCTTGGCCAAAGCCGCCCAGCTGGCTGTGCAAATTGCCAAAGCCAACGCCAAAGCCCAGAAAGAGCCCGTGAAGCTGGCCCCGCAGAAAGGCTACGGCGAGGTGTCGTGGAAAGCACCCATTCAGCAAAACGCGTTTGAGGTGCCGATTGCCCAAAAGGTTGACTTGCTGCTGGCCGCCAACGCCAAGGCTATGGAGAACGGCGCGTCGTTCGTGAATTCGGCCCTGTTTCAGGTGAACGAGCAGAAGTACTTCGCCTCTACCGACGGCTCGTACATCGATCAGGACATTCACCGCATCTGGCCCACGTTCGGCATTACCGTGGTCGACCGCAGCACGGGCAAGTTCCGGACGCGGCAGGCCCTGAGTGCCTCCATGGGCCTGGGCTACGAGTACCTCACGCCTAAAGCCCAGGACAAGATTGCCGGCCCGGCTGGCTCCGATGTTATCGGCTACCGGAACTCGTACGACATTCTGGAGGACGCCGCTTTGGCCGCCAAGCAAACCAAGCAAAAGCTCACGGCAAAATCGGTTACGCCGGGCAAGTACGACCTCGTGCTCGATCCGCATCACCTAGGTCTGACCATCCACGAATCGGTGGGCCACCCCCTCGAGCTCGACCGCGTGCTGGGCTACGAAGCCAACTTTGCGGGCACCTCGTTCGCCACGTTGGACTGGAAAAAACAAGGCAAGCCCTACGGCTCGAAGCTCGTCAACATTGTGGCCGACAAACGCCAGCCCGGCTCCCTAGGTGCCGTGGGCTACGACGACGAAGGGGTGCAAACCAAGGAGTGGGACCTGATTAAGGAGGGCAAATTAGTGGACTACCAGAAGATCCGCGACCAGGCGCACATCGTGGGCCAAAACGAGTCGGACGGCTGCTGCTACGCGCAATCGTGGCAGGATGTGCAGTTCCAGCGCATGCCCAACGTGAGCCTGCAGCCGAGCAAAACCAAGCTCTCGGTTGATGACATGGTGAAGAACGTGGAGAAAGGCATCTACATCGCCGGCAATGGCTCCTTCTCCATCGACCAGCAGCGCTACAACTTCCAGTTTGGTGGGCAGGTATTCTACGCCATCGAGAACGGCAAAATCACGGGTATGCTGGAGGACGTGGCCTACCAGGCCAACACGCTGGAATTCTGGAACTCCTGCGCCGCCACCTGCGACCAGTCGGACTACCGCCTCGTGGGCTTTTTCAACGACGGCAAAGGCCAGCCCTCGCAGAGCTCGGCCGTGAGCCACGGCTCGGCCACCACGCGCTTCAACGGCGTGAACGTGATTAACACCGCCCGGAAAATCTAGCGCAGCACAAAAGCGCCCCTCCTCAGCTGAGGAGGGGCGCTTTTGGGTTCTTCTCTCCTCTCTCAACAGCAACCAATGCCTATCCTATCAAAAGATGATGCCCAGGCCATTCTGAAGAAGGTCATGAGCTTCACGAAAGCCGACGAGTGCGAGGCGAACCTAAACGGGCGCACCTCGGGCAACGTGCGCTACGCCCGCAACACGGTAACCACGGCCGGCGCGGCCGATAACGTGTCGTTGGTGGTGCAGTGCTGGTTTGGGCGCCGCTCGGGCGTGGCCACCTGCAACCAGTTCGACGACGAGACGCTGCGCCGCTGCGTGCAGCGCGCCGAGGAAATTGCCCGCCTCGCGCCCGAAGACCCCGACTACATGCCGCGCCTCAGTCCGCAGCAGTACCTCACGGCCAACTCGTTTGCCCAAAGCACCGCCAGCATCACGCCCGATTTTCGGGCCCAGGCCGCCGGCGACAGCATTGCCCTCTGCGAAGCGCGCAAGCTTACGGCCGCTGGCTACCTCGAGGACGGCGCCAGCTTTGCGGCCATCCGGAACAGCAAAGGCCTGGAGGCTTACCAGCAGTTTACCAACCTCGACTTTTCGGTGACGGTGCGCACCCCCGACGGCCTCGGCTCGGGCTACGCCGTGGCCGACTATACCGATGCCGCCAAGCTCGATGCCAAAGCCCTGACCAAGGTAGCCGCCGATAAGGCCTCGGCTTCCGTCAGCGCCAAGGCCATTGAACCGGGCAAGTACACCGTAATTCTGGAACCCGCCGCGCTGGTATCCGACGAAGGCCTGATTAACCGCTTGGTGTATGCATTCGACGCGCGTGAGGCCGACGAGGGACGCTCGTTCCTGAGCAAGAAAGGCGGCGGCACGCGCAAAGGCGAAAAGCTGTTCGACTCGCGCGTGAGCATCAGCATTGACCCAACCAACCCGCTGGCACCCAGCGGCGTGTTCGACAACGAAGGCCTGCCGGTGCAAAAGCTGCCCATCATCGAGAAGGGCGTGGTGAAGAACCTGTACTACTCGCGCTACTGGGCCGAGAAGAACAAGGTGGCGCCCACCGGCTTCGCGGGCAACTTCATCATGGAAGGCGGCACCGCCTCCACGGCCGACCTCATCAAGAGCACCCAAAAAGGCATCCTGGTAACGCGCCTGTGGTACATCCGCGACGTGGACCCGCAGACGTTGCTGGTAACGGGCCTGACGCGCGACGGGACGTTCTACATCGAGAACGGCAAAATCAAGCACCCGATCAAGAACATGCGCTTCAACGAGTCGCCGGTGATTATGCTGAACAACATTGAGGCCGTGGGCCGGGCGCAGCGCCTAGGTGGCAACCTGGTGCCCCCGCTCAAGATCCGCGACTTCACCTTCACCTCGCTCTCCGACGCGGTGTAGGCTTCCATCAACGCCAACAAAAAAGCCCGGCCTAGGTGGCCGGGCTTTTTTGTGGAGTTGGCAGCACTACTTGTTGCTCATCCGGATGGCGAGGTAGCCCTGGAACACGCGGTTTTTCAGGCGCGGGTCGTTGGCGCTGCGGATGTCGTCGAAGTCCTCGATGTTGCTCAGGCCCGAGTTGAAGCGGCCACCTAGGGAGAGGTTCTTGGTCACTTCCAGCTCGAGGCCGGCGCACAGGCTGTAGTCCTGCTTCTTGTACTGGTCGGTTACTTGCCCGCTCACGTTGCTGTACTGCGGCTGGCCCGAGGCGGAGTAGCCCGTCAGGAGCACGCCGGTTTCTTTGGCCGTGAGCAGCACCCCGAACTGCGGGCCGCCCTGCAGGTGCACAGGCCCGATTTTTACATCGAGCAGCAGGGGCAGGTTGAGGTAGTGCAGCTTGGTTTCGTAGTCCTCTTGCCCGCCCTTAAACTCGCCGCCTTGCAGCGAGTACAGCAGCTCGGGCCGGAGGGAGAGCGGACCAATGATGTTGTAGTTGTAGAAGATGCCGGCGTGGTAGGTGATTTTGTAATCCGACTTGGCCGATATCCGTTCGCCGTCGAGCACGGCGGCGTTGGCCCCGCCCTTCACGCCGAAATACTGAGCTTGGGCGGCGGCACCCGTAAACACGCTCAGCAGCAACAACAGCAGGAGTTTTTTCATGGCGAAAACGACGCGAGAGGTAAAAAAGCTGCGCAAGTTCCGGCGCTGCCGCCGCCTTTCCAATAGCATATTTGGGTGGTACCGGGCAGCTGCCCCAGGTGCTCACCTATTGCCCGGTACCTAGGGCAGCTGAAAGGCCACGAAGCCCTGCACCACGCGGTTGCGCAGCCGCTCGTCGTTGAGGCCCGTGATGCTCTTCACATCGTTTACATCGCTCAGGCCGGCCACAAACCGCGCGCCTACCGACAGCCCCCCGATCAGCTTAAAGCCTGCCCCTACGCACAGGCTCATGTCGGTTTTCTCGTAGCGGCTCCAGGCGTCGCGGGCGCGCGAGGCCACCACGGCGGCGCCGTTTTCGTCCTGGCCCACCATCACTTCGCCTTCTTCGCGGGCCTTCAGCAAAAAGCCGAATTGCGGGCCGGCCTCTACGTAGGCCCGGGCAATGCGCACTTTGGCCACCAGCGGCGCGTAGAGGTAGTGCAGCTTGGTATCGAAGTTGGTAGCGGCCGATTTGAAGCTGCCGCCCTGCAGCGAGTACTGCAGCTCGGGCTGAATGTAAATCGGACCTAGGATTTTGGCTTCGTAGAAAACGCCTACGTGGTGCGTGGTTTTAAATTCGGATCGGGCCGAAATGTTGTCGCCATCGAGCAGGGCGGCATTCAGGCCCGCTTTCACGCCGAGTTGGGCGTGGGCCGAGCCGGCCGCAAGCAGGCCGCCCAGGAGTAACAAAGCAGTTGGTTTCATAGCGTTAGGCGTAAGCAGAGCGGAGAAAAGTCCGTGTACTTACGCAACGCCGCCGCAAGCGGCTGAACAGTAGCACCAAACGTAGCTGGTTGAAGTATGCCGCAGGGGACGCAGCGCCGCGGCGGCAAATTTGTTCTCGGGCCCGAAACCCGATGGCTACTTTGGAAGGCCCACGCTAAATTTCGGAATGTTGGGCCTGGGCGTACGTCCTGCCTGGGCCAGCTTGTGTCTCTGTTGGCAATACCCGCCGAGTTCCTCCTTCCCGTGCCCACTCCTTTCACCTTCGTGCGTCTCAGCTACCGCTCCGGCGACTGGGATGCCGTAGACGAACGCATGCCCGCCAACCTGCTGCACTCGCTGATTGAGTACACCACCGTGAAGGTGAACCTCAAGGAGAAGGTGGTGGCCCTCGATTCGCCGGAGCTGTTCAACTACCCGTTTTGCTACCTCTCGGGCCACCGGTTGGTGCAGTTCACGGCGGCCGAGAAAAAGAACTTCACGCAGTACGTGCGCAACGGCGGCTTCGTGTTCGTCGACGACTGCAACCACGACATCGACGGGCTGTTTGCGCGCTCGTTTGAGGAGCAAATGCGCAGCTGCTTCGGGGCGGGCGCGCTGAAGAAGCTGCCCAACTCGCACCCCATCTACTCGCAGTTTTTCAAGTTTAAGGATGGCCCGCCGGCCACCACCTTCGAGCTGAACGGCTGGGGCGACGACCTGATCCACGACTACCTGAAGGCCGTAGAAATCAAGGGCCGCATCGGGGTGCTGTATTCCAACAAGGATTACGGCTGCGAGTGGGATTACGACTTCCGCAACAAGCGCTTTCTGGCCGAAGACAACACCAAGTTTGGGGTGAATATTTTGCTGTATGCCCTCACGGCGTAGGGGCGCGTTGCACGCGCAGTCGGGCTAAAATTGCAAACCTATTCCGCCGCGCAGGCTGAGACTTGGTCCGGTGCTCATAAAGCCGCTTGAATGATCAAGCTCTACAGGTTGTCCCGACGAAGAGGTCGGTTCGCCCAGCGGCAGCCACAGCCCCAAGCCTAGTGCATTGTCGCTTACGTAGCGCACCCGCCCTTTGCCGAAGCAAATTTGCCAGCCAAGCCTCAGCGTAGCGCCTGCACGATAAGCCGTAATCCAGTCGCTATCCGCTGATAACCAATATTCCTGCCCGCGCAGCTTGCGGTAGTTCAGGCCGGTTTCTGCGTACATGCCCGACATAAACCTATCGGCCCGCTCTGAGGGCATGATATAATATCGCCAGCCGACCGAGCCGCCGCTGCGGTGTTGTTTCCCACTCCAAGCGTCGAACAGTAACTCGGCACTTAGGCTTGCACGCTCGGTCACCGCACGCTCGTAGGTTATGAGGTGAGGCCAAGCAAACCTTGCTGACGTTGCAAAAGCTTGGTTGTGTGCATTCAGCGCTGCCCAGCCAAGCCAATCCGTGCGCACCACATTGCGCAACGGTCTGCGCTTGGCCGTGCTGTCGGACTGCGCCTGCATTGCCAAGGCATCTGATGCGGTAACAAGGCTGATGGCAACTCCTGCTGAGACTATGTTGAGCTGGAAACGAAGTACAGTTGGGTTCATGCTTCTTGCTTAATTAATAAACGAAAGCCGATTGAGCTGTTGTTTAGCGCTTTCGGATAAAGAATAATAACGCTTCACCCCGACGGGTTCGAGACGCAATGATAGTGGCAATGCGCCAGTTGTTGCGCGGGACGCCTCGCTGCGGGCCCATCAGAACCAGAAACCCAGGCCCAGCCGGGCGTCGGCTGCGCGTCCGTTTATTTCATATTGGGTTTCCTCGCTGTACTGGCGCCACGGGTCGAAATAAGGTTGTTCGTTTATCCGTGTGTAGGCACACACCTCCACGGAGGCATCCACGAACAAGCGGGGCAGGCGCTTGCAAACAGGCGCCTGAATGCCTGCCACCATGCCACCGCCCAAAAAGCGGCGCAGCGGGTCGGGCTCGGTGCCCGGAAAGCTGCCCTCGATGCGCAGGGCCTGGTAGCGGATGGTGGGGCCCGCGTACAGCCCCCTAAGCAGCGAAGCGGGCCGCTTCCACGGCCAGTAAAAGCGCCCCTGCAGGGTTGCGCCCGACGCCCGCGCCGGGAGGTACACGCCGCCGGCCAACCCTTCGACCAGCAAGCTTGCCCGCCGCCCCAAATGCCTTTCGTAACCGATTCGCAGGGGCCACATTGGCATAAAAGGGCCCATAATGCTGCTGGCGGCAGTAGCATAAATGGGCTGCGCGAAATCGAGGCGCAGGCTGTTACGCCAGGGTTTGGGCGCGGTGGCCGAGTCGGGCGAAGCCGCAGTTGGGGCAGCGGCGGCAGCGTACGGCAGCAAACCGGCCAGCAGCAGCCAGCAGCGCACACGCCATGCATTGGGGAACACCATCGATATATTTTATGGAATAGGGTAAGCCAAAGTAGAGGCGCCTGCTTAGCTTCACAAGCCAAGTGTGCGCCTGATCAGACTTTGGGATTCGCGGGTAAATCAGCAAATCTGCCCGCGCTAAGCAGCTTTGGGCAAGTATTGCTGACTTTATCCCCGAACCTTTACGCCACCCTCACCCCGACCCCCACTTGACCGAACAAGAACTCCACCGCCTGCTTGATAAACTGCCCCTCCTGCGCCAGGAAATCGGCAAGGTAATCGTGGGCCAGCACGAGGTGCTCGACGAAGTGCTGGTAGCCCTGCTGGCCGGCGGCCATGCCCTGCTCGAAGGCGTACCGGGCCTGGCCAAAACCCTGCTGGTGCGCACGTTGGCCGCCGCCACCGATTTGTCGTTCCGCCGCATTCAGTTCACGCCCGACCTGATGCCCACCGACATTCTGGGCACCGAGATTCTGGAAGAAGACCACGCCACCGGGCACCGCTCGTTTCAGTTTATGCGCGGGCCGGTGTTTGCCAACCTGGTGCTGGCCGACGAAATCAACCGCACGCCGCCCAAAACGCAGGCCGCGCTGCTCGAGGTAATGCAGGAGTTTGAGGTAACATACGCGGGCCAAACGCACCCGCTGCCCGACCCGTTCTTTCTGCTGGCCACGCAAAACCCTATTGAGCAGGCCGGCACCTACCCCTTGCCCGAGGCGCAGCTCGACCGCTTTTTGCTGTACATCCGCATCGGTTACCCTTCGGAGCAAGAGGAGCTGGCCATTTTGCAGGGCACCACGGGCACCTCGGTGGGGCACCCCGAGCCGGTAATTGGCGCCGTTGAGCTGCGGCAGCTGCGGCAGCTGGTGCGCGAGGTAAGCATCAGCCCCGAGCTGCTGCTGTACGTAACGCGCCTGGTGCGGGCCACGCGCCCGGCTGGCTCGCCCGTAAAGTTTATTCAGGAGTACGGCCGCTGGGGCGCGGGGCCGCGCGCCGGCCAGGCCCTGGTGCTGTGCGCCAAAGCCCGCGCCCTGCTCCACGGCCGCTTTGCGGCTACCGCCGAGGATATCCGCCAGCTGGCCGCGCCGGTGCTGCGCCACCGCTTGCTGCTGAACTTTCAGGCCGAAGCCGACCGCCTGACGCCCGACGACGCCGTGGCCGCGATGCTGAAAGAATTATCAATTAATAATTAATAATTATCAATTAAAAATGCTGAGTGCGGCCGATTTGCTTGCCCTGCGCAACCTGCCCCTGGTGGCCCGCCTGATTGCCGAGGGCGGGCAGGCCGGCCTGCACCCCAGCCGCCGGCGCGGCGCGGGCATGGAGTTCAGCCAGTACCGCCCCTACCAACCCGGCGACGACCTGCGCCGCCTCGACTGGCGCCTGGCCGCCCGCTCCGACCGCTACTACATCCGCGAGTCGGATGTGGATACGCGCCTGACCGTGCGGCTGGTACTCGATGCCAGCGCCTCCATGAACCACCCCGACAGCGCCGGCGTGCGCAAGCTCGATTACGCGCGCCTGCTGCTGGCCGGCCTGGCCTACGTGGCGCAGCAACAAGGCGATGCCGTGGGCTTGTACGCGGTGCAGGCCACTGGTTTGCAAACCGTGCCGCCCCGCTCCGATGCCGGCCAGCTGCAGCGTTTGTACCACGCCCTAGGTGCCGTGCAGGCCGCGGGCTCGTTGCCGGGAGTGCCCACCCTTGCGCCGCTGTTTGGGCGGCAAGGCGCTACGGTAACCGTGGTGCTGAGCGACTTATACGACCTGGAGGAAGGCTCCCAGCTCGAGCAAATACTCACGCACCTGCGCGCCGCCGGCGGCGAGGTGATGGTGCTGCACCTGCTCGCGCCCAACGAGCTGACCCTGGATTACCCCGCCGCCGCTACCCTCGAAGACCTCGAAACCGGCCAGCGCCTGCAGCTCGACCCCGCGCAGCGCCCCGAGTACCAGCGGCAGCTCGAGGATTGGCTGCGCCGCACTGAGCAATCGGTGCGCGGCCACGGCCTCGATTACTACCGCCTGCTTACCGACGAGCCGCCCGCTCAGGCCCTACGCCAGGTGCTGCGCCGCCGCCAGGGTGCCCCTGCTTAACCCCGCGGCACGCATCCTTACCTAGGGCCCTCGCGTCTGTTACCTGCTTATTCCGCCAGCTTTGCTCACCTTCGCCCATCCTGCTGCCTTGCTTGCCCTTGCCGGGTTGCTGGTGCCGCTGGCCATCCACCTCTGGAACCGCCGCCCCGGCCGGGTGGTGCCGGTTGGGGCATTGCGCTGGCTGACACCGGGCGCCAACCGCCGCATGCGGCAGCTGCACCTTACGCAGTGGCCTTTGCTGCTGCTACGCCTGGCTTTGCTCGGGCTGCTGCCGTTGGCCGTGGCCGGCCCTAGGTGGAGCCAACCCGCCCCGCCGCTCCGCCCGCAAGTACTGCTAAGCCCAAGCGTGCTGGCCTCGCCGGCGTGGCCCGTGCTGCTGCCCACGCTCGACTCGCTCCGCCGCAGCGGCGCCGAGCTGCGCTACCTGGGCGCTGGGTTCCGGCTACTGCCCGATTCGTTGCCTCAGGCCGCAACAGCTGTCACTGATCAGCAACCCTCTTCCGAATGGTACTGGGCACGCGCTGCCCAAGCGGCCAATAGCTTTCCGAACCGCCCGCTACGCATCTACACCACCGCCGAAACCCGGCACTTTCGGGGCACTCGCCCGCTGCTGCCCGCGCGGGTGCGCTGGCAAACCGTGCCCGCTGCTGCCGATAGCGGCGAGTGGCTGCAAGCAGCCGTGCGGCCTACGCCCGATTCGCTCCGGCTGGTAATTGGCTACGGCAGCGGCGCGCGCACCACCTACCGCAACTACCGCCAGGCTTGGCCCGCGCAGCTGCCGCACACGCTTACGGTGCCCGAACTGCCTGCCTTGCAGTTGGTGAAGCAGGGCAAGCAGCTTGTTGTGAAGCCGGAACAAGCAGATTCGACCAAACCAAGCTCTCAGCCTAATGTATTGGTACAGCAGCCGCTTCGGGTAGCTGTTTACTTCGATGCTAAAACTCATGCCGAAGACGCCCGCTACGTACGCGCGGCGTTGCGTGCAGCCGCCTCGGCTTTCCCGGCGGGCTTGCAGCTGCAGGTAAGCTCTACACCTCCAACCGATTCGCTCGATTGGCTGATTTGGCTGAGCAACTCGCCGGCCCCGGCCGCCGTGCGCGAGCAGGTAAAACACGGCCTGAACTTGTTGAAAACGGCCGGCCCACAGGCACAAGCAGTAACTACCAGCTTCAGCCCGAGTCCTTACGCTACCGCCGCTCAGCTCTTCCGCCGCGCGGCTACTACTTCCCTAGGTGCCCAAAGCCAGGTGCTGTGGCAGGATGCCGCGGGGCAGCCGTTACTCGTGCGTCAGCCAATAGGCCGCGGGGCGGAGTATAGCCTACGCACGCGCGTGCACCCGCAGTGGAGCAGCCTGCCTACCGATGGCCAACTGCCCGAAGTGCTGCTCAACCTCCTGGCCCCGGATACTCACCTAGGCGCTGCTACCGATTACCGCCAGCTCGATGCCGCGCAGGTACTGGCCTCCGCCCCGGCCGATACGCCCGCGAAAAGCCTGCGGCCTACCACCCGCCACGCCGATTTGCAGCCGTGGGTAGCCCTGGCCGCCGGCCTGCTGTTTGGCCTGGAGCGGCTGGTGGCTCGTCGTCGAACTTCAACCGCCACCGCCACATGAGCCACGTTCAGGAGCACCATTCGCACGTAGCGGAGGCACAAGCCCATTTGGCCCGCGTGCGGCGCCAGCACCTAGGGCGTGTGGCCCTCTCGATTGGCCTGATTGGCGCGGGCGCATTGCTGGCTTTGCTAGGCGCGGCGCACCATTGGCCGCAAAGCCGGGCGCTGTGGCTGGGCGTGGGCGTGGCGGCACTGGGCCTGCTGGTGGTGGCGCTGTGGCATTTGCGAGGCTTTGGCACCGAGCACCTCGCGCAACGCCTCGATCGGCACTTTCCGGAGCTGGAAGACAGCACCGGTCTGCTGCTATCCGAACCCGATGGCTTTTTGGCCAAGCTGCAACAGGAGCGCGTTGCCGAGCGCCTGCTGCATTTGCCGCTCTCCACGGCGCTGCGGGTGCCGTGGGCACCTAGGTCCGGCGTGGCCATTGGCTTGGCTGCCCTAGGTGTAGCGCTGTGGTTGTGGCCCGCAGCCCAAGTGCAACCAACAGCGCCTAGGTTGCAGCTGCAGTTTCCGGCCACTACGGCCCAGGCAGCGCAAGCGCCGGCCGCGCCGCGCCTGCTCGCCACCACCGTGCAGGTGCTGCCGCCGGCTTACACGCGCCAGGCCGCTTTTGCTCCCGAAGCGCTGTCGTTCCGCTGCCCCGAGGGCTCTACCATTCGCTGGACGCTGCGCACCGATAAGCCGGCTAAGGCTTCGGAGCTGCTGATTGCCGGGCAGCGTCCGCTGGCGTTTCGGGCGGCGGCTAATCAGCCCAACCAGTACGTGGCCGAGTACCGCGTCAGCAAATCAACGATTTACCGCGTGCGTTTTGCAGGGCAGGAGTCGGAGGACTACGTCATTGAGGTGATGCCCGACCGCGCCCCTACCCTCAAAATGACTTCGCCCAAGCCGTACACTTTGGTGGAATATGGCCGCCGCCCCGAAGTGGCGGTGCGCGTGGCCCTGCAGGATGACTACGGCCTGGCGCGGGCCCGGTTGGTGGTTACTACTGCGCAAGGCTCGGGCGAGGGCGTGAAGTTCGCGGAGCACATCCGCGACTTGAGCGCGGCCCTAGGGAGCAAGCCCCGGCAGCACACGGGCAGCGTTACGCTGCGCCTGCCCGCTTTGGGCCTCACCTACGGCGACGAGCTGTACGTGTACGCCGAGGCCTGGGACAACGCCGGCCACCGCGCCCGCACCGATGCCGCCCTGGTGCAGTGGGAAGACACAAGCGCCACCAGCGGTCCGGCTGCCATTTCGCTGGGCGTCAACCAGATGCCCGCGTACTTCCGCAGCCAGCGCCAGATCATCATCGATACCGAAAAGCTGATTGCCCT
The DNA here is from genome assembly GCF_025979705.1 of Hymenobacter sp. YIM 151858-1. Taxonomy (NCBI): domain Bacteria; kingdom Pseudomonadati; phylum Bacteroidota; class Cytophagia; order Cytophagales; family Hymenobacteraceae; genus Hymenobacter; species Hymenobacter latericius. The sequence goes on along the minus strand of NZ_CP110136.1, from coordinate 3,609,766 downwards.
GCGCCGCAAGCTGCCCGCTGCCGAGCTGCAAAGCCGCGCCAACAATCTAGGCGACGACCAGAAGATGCTGCGCCTGCGCTACGGCAAGTTTTTGGGCGAAGAATCGGAGAAAGGCATTACCGAAACCTCCACGCGCCCGCCCATTGCCGAAGAAGGCGAAGCCGCTGAGGAAGAAAAGCACAGCGACGACGACGGCCACGACCACGGCCACGAGCACCTGCCCATTGCCGGCGAAGGCGCCCCCAGCACCGAGGCCCTGACGCAGCCCTACATGCACCTGCACGAGGACGAAGAAACCGCCGATTTCTTGGAGCCACAGGTAAAAAGCAAGCTGCGCGCCGTGCTCAACCAAATGTGGGAGGCCGAGCTACGCCTGCGCTTGGCTAAGCTGAACGAAGCGCTGCCGTTTGAGTACCGCGCTTTGCGCTTGCTGAAGGAAGTGCAGCAGCAAACCCGCCTGTACGTGCGCAAATCCGGCGTCGATCTGCCGCCGTTGCCCGAGGCCGAAAAGCGCCTTTCGGGCGACGTAAGCGCGGTGCAGGTGCCCACGCGCCAGGCCCAACGCACGCCGCCGGCTACGCAACCCGCCGTGCGCGCGGCACTGGCGCAAATAGCCGCTTACCGCGCCGGCCAGCGCCCCGCCCCCACCGACCTGGGCCGCTTGCAACCAGCGGGTACGCTCCTGAGCCAGGCAGCGCTTAACCAACCCGGCGCCTCGCTGGCAACGCTGCGCGCCTGGCGCCAGGTGCTGCAGCAAGTGCGGGCGGGCCAGCAGCCCGGCGCCGCCGATTTGGCAACGGTAGAGCGCGCCCTCACGAACTTACTTCCCGTGCCCACCGCGCCGCCGGTGCGGCCGGCTGCGGGCTCTATGTCGCGCCGTTACTTTCAAGAGCTTAGCCGCTAGCCAGCTTTACCCGCATGATGTCGACGCCTCTCTCGTACGCGCACCTTTTGCTTTGCCTGTTGCTGGCGGGCTTGCTGGTATGGCAGGCGTTGCGCTACTCAGGGTGGCGCCGCATTGCCCGGTTGGCAGCGGGTTTGGTTGCCGCGGCAGCACTGTGGTTTAGCGCATTTCCGCCGCAGCGCGCCGTAACGGTAGCCGCCCCCGATGCGGCCATTGTACTTACCGAGCGCTACCAGCCCGATAGCCTGCAACGCCTGCTGCGCGCCCTAGGTCCGGTGCCCGTGTTGCGCTACGGCACCGGTAGCCCCGCTGCCGATACCGCAAGCTTATCGTCGTTGGCGGCGTTGCCCGAGGCTTACCCGCAGGTACGGCAGCTGCACGTGCTGGGCGTAGGGCTGCCCGCAGCCGATTTGCCGGCATTGCCGGCATCGGTAACACTGCTACCGCATGCTTACCGCGCTTCAGGTTTCAAAACCGGCAATTGGCCACACAAGCTCGTGCTGGGCACGCCGTTGCGCGTCGAGGGCAGCTTCAGCCACCTGGGCAGTGGGCCTGTTTGGGTACGCCTGGAGGCCGCGGGCGCCGTGCGCGACTCCGTGCAGTTGAAGGCGGGCAGCGGGGCTTTTGCGCTTAGCTACACCCCGCGGGGCACCGGCCGGCTCCTCGCCCGGCTTTCGGCCCGGCAGGGAGGCAGCATGCTGGCCGCCGAGCCGGTACCCACGCAGGTAGAAGCCGCCCGCCCGCTGCGCGTGCTGCTGCTCGCCGGCTCGCCTTCGTTTGAGTTCAACCTGCTGAAAACCCGCCTGGGCGAGCAAGGCCACCGGGTTGCCATGCGCGTAAATGTTGGCCGCGGGCTGCAGCAAACCGGTTATATCAACCATGCCCAGGTAGCCTTAGGCCAGCTAACCGGCCCGCTGCTCGCCGCGCACGATGTGCTGGTAGCCGATGCCGATGCACTCAATGCGTTGTCGGGGGCCGAGGCGCGCGCCCTAGGTGCGGCGGCTGGCAATGGCCTGGGGGTTGTGCTGCTGGCCCCGGCAGAGTTGCCGCGTAGCCTGCCGGGCCGGGCGCAGTTTGCTTTGCAAAGCCGCCCGGCCGCCGTGGCCGAGCGGCCTCAGCAGCTGTATTGGCCCATGGGCAGCGGCCAAACCCTGCTGCCCGCGTTGCTGCGCCCTTCGGCTCGCCTGCAGGCGTTGGTTACAGCCGCCCGCCCCACCGAGGTAGTAGCGGCGGCCCAGCGCGTGGGTTGGGGCACCGTGGTAGTAAGCACCGCCTCCAACACCTACCGCTGGCAGCTCGCCGGCACCCCTGCCACCTACGATGGGTACTGGAGTCGCCTGCTAACGGCCGCTGCCCGCCCCACCGAAATGTCGGCTGAATGGGCGGCAGCGCCCTGGCCGCAACCGCACCACCCTGCCGAGCTTCAGCTAACTACTTACGCAGCCCCTCGCCCCGCCCGCACGCGCGTGCTCGATGCCGAGGGCAAGGCAGTGCAGCTGGCCCTAGGCCAGCACCCCGGCCGGCCCGGCGTGTGGCAGGGCAGCTACTGGCCCAGCGGCACGGGCTGGCATACCGTGGAGGCACAGGGGCAGGCCGCCGGTGCATTTTTTGTGTACAATTCGCACGATTGGCTTGCGCCGCAAGCCGCCGACCGCTACGCGGCAGCGCAACAATGGCGCGCCGGTGCAGCGTCTTCTTCTCTCCCACTCGAGCGCCACGAGTCTTGGCCCGCGGGCTGGTTCTTCGGTTTGTTTCTGGTAGCCGCAGCTTTTCTGTGGCTCGATGAAAAACGCTAGGGGTACCGCAGCGGTATTAGTACTTAATGTAAGGGTGCCCGCCCAGTTTGGGGTCGTGGGCCTCGCCTACCAGGTAGCTGCCTATTTGCAGCACGTTGGCGGTGGCCAGCACTTGTGGCTCTTCGGCGTGCTCCGGGGCATCGGCCAAAATGGGGCAGCAGGTGTGGTGTGGGTTGGCCAGCGCATTGCTCGGCTCTGTTGGTACTCTAACCAGATCAGACATAAATAATCGTTGCAGTGTGCTCGGCGGCAAGATACACAACAACTTGAGATATGCTAAGCTCGACCATTGAGGCTGAGCACTTTCACTAAAAAAGCGGCCCGAGTTTCTTTGCGAAGAAACTCGGGCCGCCCGAAAGCCACAAGGCCAGCGCCAGGCTGGCCGGCCTCACTACTGCTGGGTAGTGGTGGTGGTAGCTTCGGTGGTAGTGGTGGTAGCACCAGCAGCACCAGCAGCACCAGCTTCGGTCGTGGCAGCAGCGCCAGCCTCGGTGGTAGCAGCAGCCGAATCAGCCGGAGCAGCCGTAGCGTCAGCAGCCGGAGCCGTGGTCTCAGCCGTGGTGGTTTCGGTGGTGGTGGTAGCTTCGGTGGTCTCAGCAGCCTTCTCGCCACCGCACGAAGCGAGGCTTACTACAGCGAACAGAGCGGCAACTTTGAGCAGATTTTTCATCTGTGTGGTAAGTTTGAAAATGTTGGGTCTGAAAAACGCCCTTCATACCGTAGATCAAGAGAGGTAACCCGTCGGTAGAAAAAATTTATTTGTTGGGTTACCGCAGCGGAGGCAAAGTATTAAGAACGAGTAACTGCGCATGGGCAAGGCACAGCCTTCTATTACCGACGAGGAGCTGGTGGCGGGTATCCGCCGCGGCGACGACCGGGCACTGGCACACCTGTACCGCCTCTACCTGCCGATGGTCATTCACCTGGTGATGCAAAACAGCGGAACCGAGGACGAGGCCAAGGACATTTACCAGGAGGGCGTGATGGTGTTTTACGAGAAAGTACGCGAGGGCACGCTCGAGCTGAGCTGCCAGATCAAGACGTACCTCTACGCCGTGTGCCGCCGGTTGTGGCTGAAGCGGTTGGCCGAGAAGGGTCGCTACGGCGGCCGCCTCGACGACCACGAGCCGTACCTCGAAACGGGGGCCGAGGCCGATTTGGCCGAAGCCGAACAGCGCGATCAGCAATTCGCCGTGATGAGCGAAGCGCTGCTGCGCCTAGGTGAGCCGTGCCGCTCGTTGCTGGAGGGCTTTTACCTCCTCGACAAGTCCATGCAGGAACTCACGGCAGAACACGGCTACACCAACGCCGACAACGCCAAGAATCAGAAGTACAAATGCCTCGTGCGTTTGAAGAAGTTGTTTTTTCAGCAGTACAAAGAAGAACCGCTCTCCTAAGCAAACGCACCTCCTCTTTCTCTCCCTCCTGGCGGGAGCAACGCCCGCCCTACCGTTATGAAGACCGAAGCAGATTATTACGCCCTGTTCGAGAGCTACCTCAGCAATGAGCTCCCGGCCCCGGCGCGTGCCGAGCTGGAGCAGCGCCTTGCGGCCGACCCAGTGCTGGCAGGCCGCCTGGCCGAGTTCCGGCAGCTTACGGGCACGCTGCAGGCCTACGGGCAGCGGCTGCACCTAAGCGAGCGGCTGCGCGGGCTGCAGGCCGAAATCGACGCCGAGCAGGAAACCACCCTGGATATGGGCAAGCCCGAAATGCCCGTGCTGCACATTTCGCGCACCGAGCAGTGGCTGCGCGATTTTTGGCACGGCCACCGCGCTACCATGGCTGTAGCGGCGGCCGTGGCGGTGCTGGCCGTGTTCAGCACGCTCCTAGGTTTGGAATGGTGGAAAGCCCGCCAGCAGCCCTCGGTGTACGGTTACGCTACCTTGCGCCGCGAGGTAGACCGCATCAAGAAAAACCAGCGCACCATGAACCAGGCTATTACCCAAATTGGCGCCCGCTCCGGCTCGGAGCAGCCCAACCTGGGTAAGTTCAGCGGTACGGGCTTCGCCCTTACCTCGGATGGCTACCTCGTGACGAGCTACCACGTGATTCAGGGGGCCGACTCGCTGCTGATCGAAAGCCGCGACCGGCAGCGCTACCGCGCCCAGCCCGTGTTTACCGATGTGGCCCACGACCTGGCCATCCTGCGCATCACCGATGCACGCTTCACGGGCTTTGGCCGCCTGCCCTATGCCTTTAAGCGCCGCCAGGCCGACCTAGGCGAGCGGGTATACACCCTGGGCTACCCGCGCGAAGACGTGGTGTACGGCGAAGGTTCGCTGAGCGCCCGCAGCGGCTTCGAGGGCGACTCGGGCTTTTACCAGATCAGTATTCCGGTGAACCCCGGCAACTCGGGCGGCCCCGTGCTCGATGACCGCGGCAACCTAATCGGCGTAATTAGCGGGCGGCAGATGGACGTGCAAAGCGCCGCGTTTGCCACCAAGTCGTCGTACCTCATGCGCCTGGTCGACTCGCTTTCGGCCGCGGGCGCTGCGCCGGGCTACAACGTGCCGCGCCAAAACCAGCTGGCCGGCCAATCGCGCCCGCAACAGCTGCGCAAGCTGCAGGACTTCGTGTTCGTGGTGAAGGTGTTCGAATAAGCCTTGCCCGTTTCACACTGCCGAGTATAAACGGCCCCGCCCACCTAGGGCGGGGCCGTTTTTTGTTGCCGGGTTTTGCCGATGTGTACATGGGCAGTAGCATTCCGCGGGCGTCAAGGTTATCTTGATACATCGTTCATCATCAGCCACTTTTCTATGAAAACAACCCTACTCGCGCTGGGCCTGCTGGCCAGCCTCGGCCTACCTGCCGCCGCCCAGGACTGCGGCCTGTACCGCGACCTGCGCAAAACCGGTGTTTACGAGCTGAGCACCTACGATGCCAAGCAGCAGCTCACCGGCCGCGTGCGCCAGCAAGTGCGCAACGTGAAAACCAGCGGCGGCCGCACACAAGCCTCGGTGCACCAGCAAGTGCTCGATAAGCAAAATCAACCCGTAAGCGAAAGCGAATTTGGCGTTGAATGCCAAGCCGGCTTGGTACGCATTGATATGCGCTCGATGCTGAACCCCGAGCAGATGCAGGGCTACAAAGACATGGAGCTAACCGCCACCGGCGACTTTCTGGAGCTGCCCGCCGCGCCCAAAGCCGGCAGCACCCTACCCGATGGCACCCTGAACCTGCAGATGAGCGACAAGAAAAGCGGCACGCGCCTCGGCAACATGCGCATGTTGGTAAGCAACCGCAAGGTGGAGGCGGTTGATGCCCCGGTTACCACGCCCGCCGGCTCCTTTCGTTGCGTAAAGGTGTCGCAGGATTTGCGCATGGAAACTGGCATTGGCGGCATGAGCATTCCGGTAACTATGCGCTCCGTGGAGTGGTACGCACCCGGCGTGGGCGCGGTACGCTCCGAAACCTACCGCAAAGACAAACTGATGGGCTCCACGGTGCTCACCGCCAAGCCCTAGGTAAGCCCGGCTGGCGAAACCTCGACAGCAGCAATATTAAGGCCAAGCTGAACTATACATTCATAGGCGCTTCGCTCTCCAGATAATTAATTAACAACCACTTACTACAATTAAAATTTGAGATATATTTACCTGCCAACATCCATCACCACATATCTCTCCACCAGATGACGTTCTCTACTTTGCTTGGCCAGGGCAGCCTGCTGCTTGGTCTGATACTATCCGCTGCGTGCAGCAAGGACGAATCGGTACGCCCTACCGCTGAGGCACTGAGCGCCAGCGCCAGCGGGGTACAAAATGTTACCATTGGCGCTTACGATGTTGCTTTTCAGGGCGTAAGCTACGGCAACAATACCACCACCTACACTTACTCTATCCGCCGTACCGGCCCGGCCAAAGCCAACGGACTCAGCCACTGGATTGTGTCCCTCCCGAACGGGTGCACACAGGCCGTTACCTTCCGGAGCGTAGTGGGCGCCACCCTCGATGGCAAAGCCTACACCAACCTGGCTGGCAGCGAAGGCCGCGGCGCAGGCTGCACCAACGCTGTGGGGGCTAACATTCTGAAATTCGACAATCTGCCCTCGGGCGTGTCGGATGGCGCGGCCCACACTTTCACGTTTACCCTGAACGGCACTTACTACGTGGGCACGGCTCCCTCGTGGGTGAAGTTTGGCAACAACTGCCAGGAAGGCCAAGTGCAAGGCCCCAGCTGCCAGAATCCCGGGTCGGGAACCGTGCCTAGCAACGATCAGTAACAAAACCTACACAGTAGCACCTCAAAACGACGCAGGCCCCGGTAACTACCGGGGCCTGCGTCGTTTTGAGGATGCAGATGCCATTAGCGCAACTGAATAGTGCGCGTGCGGCCGTTAATGGTAACGGAGGCAATGTTGTCGCAGGCGGCGGTGCCGGCGGGGTCGTAGTTGAGCAGCAGGGTCTGCTCTTTGCTCGTCTTGATTTCGACTGTACCCGCCGTGAAGAACCGGGCGCAACCGCGCTGGAATACCTTTTTCAGCGGTTGCTGAATGGTGGCCACAAACGATACGCCTTTGCGGTTGGTACCGCTTACCCCGCCCGTAACACTAAACTCGTCGTCGAGGAGGCTACGGGTGGCCAGGCCGGCGGTTTGGGTGTAGGTGCGCTCCGAGTTCCAGCTGGCAGTGCCGGTGGGGGTGGTGATGCTGGCATCCTGCACCTTAAGCGTGTAGGTACCGTTGCCGGCGTAGGTAATGGTGCGGGTGCCTTTGTGCGGGTTGCCGTTTACGGAGTAGTTCACGAGGGTAACCACTACCGATGAGCCGGCCTGCCGGTGCTGCCCGCTGAACACGGCCACAATTTGGCCGCGGCGCACGCGTCCGTCGCGGCCCACGCAGCCGTTGGCATCGAACGTGAGCGTGAGGGTGCGGGTGGCGGCATCGTAGGTGCGCGTAACGCAGGTGCCGCACACCGAGCGCAAGTCGTCGGCGGAGGCATAGGTGCCGGCAGCGGCTTGGTTTACGTCGGCCGGCGCGTTGGCGTCGATGTACTCCAGGGTAGCGGCATCGGAGCCTTCGGCGTCGGCCTGATCTTCGGCCGAGGTGGTGGTGGCCACGCCCAGGTCGTCCTTGGAGCAGCTGGCGAGGCTCGTCATCAGGCCGGCGCTCAGGAGCACGGCGAGGGCGGCGCGGTAGGTGTTACGTTTCATGGCGGAGTTGTGGAGAGGGGTGTAAAATACCAGCAGTTGAGTGGATTAGCAACGGCTTAGAAGGTACTATACCACCGGGGTTTAACGGCTTAGCGAAAAAATTTATCGAACGTGGAACTAATCGCGCCGAACCGCTTTGGCAGGGGTTCGTATAGCCCAGATGCCGGACGTGGGCCGGCGTCAATACACCAAATCATGCCCCTGCTGAAACGATACCTGCCGTTGTGCCTCCTGGGTAGTCTGTTAGCCTGCAACTCCGGCAACCGCGACCCGGTGGCCGATGCTAAGTTTCAGAACGAGCAACGCATCGGCAACGAGGACATAACCAAGCGCCAGGAGCAGGACGCCGAGTTTCTGGTGGAAGCTGCTACCAATGGCTTACTGGAAGTGGAGCTCAGCAAGCTGGCGCAGTCGAAGGCCACCCGCCCCGAGGTTCGCAACCTGGCCCAACAGCTCATGCGCGGCCATACGGGCATCAACGCCTCCTTGCGCAGCCTAGCCGGCCAGAAGAACCTTGCCGTGCCCGATGCCCTAGGTGGTGATCAGCAGGATGTGTACAAGGAGTTGGCAGGGCTGACGGGCGCCGAATTCGACCGCCAATACGTAGAGGAAATTGTGGATGCGCACAACAACGCCGAGGACGCCTTTGAAGACATGGCCGACGAGGCGTACGATGGCGACATCCGCGCGTTTGCCGCCAAATACGCGCCCGTGCTCGAAGAGCACCGCAAGCAGGCCGAGCAGGTAGAAGACCTGCTGAAGCCCTAGGTGGCCCCTGGCTTTCTTTCACTTACACTTCGTACCTCATGAAACGCTCAACCCTGTGGCTGGCCTTGTTGGCTGGCTCGCTTACCCTAGGTACCGCCTGCTCCGGCAACGACAACCAACGTACCGATGGCACTGCCGGCGAGGCGGTTTCCGACATGGACAAAGCCGCCGATGAAGGCGGAGTGCAGTCCGACGCGGTGGTGATTGATAACAACGCCGGCCCTACCGTTTCGGCCGATGCCGATAGCGCGGCACAAGCCGGCGCGGCCGGCGACACCTCCGGGGCTGCCAACAACCAGTAATCGTTTTTCCCTACCCAACCACAACACCCATACCCAGCCATGAAAAAGCTATTTCTGCCGGCGCTGCTCAGCGCAGCGCTGCTGGCCAGCACCGCCGCCTGTACCGACAACAAAGGCGGCCAGGCCGACGAAACCGCCACGGCCAACAACAACGCCGACGATAACTACATGGGCAACGGCACCGATGGCACGGCCAACGCCTCGAACGATGGCGACACCACCGGCCAGGGCGCGGGCATGTCGGCCGACAGCCGCACGGCCCCCATGGGTATGAACGCCAACAACTCGGGCGAAACCATGCCGCACAAAGACGACGCGGATTTCATGAAATCGGCGGCGCACAGCGACCAGAACGAAATTCAGTTGAGCCGCCTGGTGCTGGAAAAAGGCGTGACGGGCATGGCCAAGGACCACGCCAACATGATGATTACCGACCACACCAAGTCGACAACGGAACTGAAGGCCATTGCCAAGAAAAAGGGCGTAACCTTGCCCACCGACATGGACGCCGAGCACAAAGCCATTGCCGACGAGATGCGCAAGCTGGGCGGCGAACAGCTGGCCCAACGCTTTATGCAGCAGATGGTAACCGACCACCAGAAAACCCTGAACACCATGCAGGCCCACCTGCAGATGACGCAGGATGCGGATATTAAGGGCTTCATCACCAAAACCACGCCCGTGATTCAGAAGCACCTCGACACCTCGAAGGAGCACAGCAACATGAAAATGTAAGCTGCCCTAGGTGGCAAACATGCACCTCATGCAACGCAGAAGCCCGGCTACCATTACGGTTAGCCGGGCTTCCTGCTTATGAGTGGCAGGCAATGCGCCTACTTAGCCAC